>DASVVO010000069.1:0-109225 GCA_036386515.1 Pyrinomonadaceae bacterium | reverse complement strand
CTCTATCTAGTGTGACGCGCTCCCCGCGATTGCTACGTCGCACGGGCGCGTCGCACACATTTTACCCGTCCGAAGGAAATATCCGACATGCAAGAGTTCATGCCTCGCCGCATGCGCGCGCGTTCCGCTCGTTGGCTCGTGCCGGCGTTGTTGCTCCTCGTCTTGAGTTCCGGCGTGAGCCTCTCTGCGCGCGCGCAAACCGCGAGCGCGGCGGCGCAAGCCCGCACGCCGATCCAGACCGTGACAGAATTTTACAAAGCCCTGCGCGAGCGGCGTTTCCGCGAAGCCTTCGCGCTCTCGATCTACAAGTCCGCGCTGGAAGGTTTGAGCGCGGAGGAGTTTGCCGAGTTGCAGCCGGAGTTTGAGAAACTGGCCGGAGCGGTGCCGGAGAAGATCGAGTTTGGCGGCGAACAGATCAGCGGCAACACGGCGACGGTCTTTGCGCGCGTCGGCGGGGAGAGCGCGCAACTCGAAGCGATCACGCTGATGCGTGGGGCGGACGGGGCGTGGATTTTCGGCGACGCCGAAAACGAGGCCATCGTCAAACGCGACGGCAAGGAGTTTTTTCTCAAAGCCCGCATCGAGACGCACCACAAAGAGGTGGAGGCTCTGCTCCTGAAACTGGCGAACGCCGAAGCGGCCTACAGCGCGCAAAACGGCGGGCGGTTCGCGGAGATGCCCGCGCTCATCGCTGGCAAACCCGCGCTGCGCGAAGAGGTCGAAAGCGCGCGGACGCTCGGCTACGCTTTTCAGATCACGCTCGGCCGCGACGGGAAGAGTTACAGCGTCCGCGCCGAACCCACCCGCTACGGGCGCACCGGCCTGCTCTCCTACTACATGGATCAGAGCGGCATGCAGCAGAAAGACACGGGCGGCAAGCCGCTTAACCCGCAGGTGAAGAAGTAAGTCGAAGGGGAAAGGGGTAAAGGGGGAAAGGGGAAGGGAAAAGATCAAACTGTCGCGCTTCCGCTGTTACCCTTTACCCTTTCCCCCTTCCCCTTTCCCCATCTTAAAAACTTATGCCGGAACTGATGCGTTCCATGGTCGCGCGCATGCGCGTGTACATCGGCAACCGCCGACGCGCGCGGCGTTACCGCCTGAGCGTATCCTTCAACGTCTCGATCTTCGACCCGAAACTGAGCCGCGAGCAACTCGAACACGCGCCCTATCTCGAAGGCGCAACCAGCGACCTCAGCACGACCGGCCTCGGCCTCGTCGTCCCCGCCATCCGCATCAACGACCGCTATCTCACCGCGCCCGATCAAACCCTGCACCTCATACTCGAACTTCCAGACGGCCGCGCCGAACTGCGCGTCGCGCCCGTGCGCTACGAACAACTCGAACACGAAGGCGCGGCCGCCGGTTATCTCATCGGCGTCCGCATCGCAGAGATGAGCGACGCCGACCGCGCGCGCTTCGAAGACTACCTGAGACGGCAGGCTTGAGCGGCATCGCCTGTAATTTATTCAGCACGTAATTTATTCAGCGCGTAACGCGCCACGTCGAAATTTGTTCGGCGCGTAACGCGCCACGTCGAACGCGGGGCGAGGTCAAGGCATCGCCTTGCGTCGTCGTCTCTCATTAGGATGAGCGGCCGTGTAGTTTGGGAGCTTTTGGGAAGTTTGGCCGGACGCTACATGGAAGGGCGCGGCGGCCGTGCTTGAGAGGCGAGGTGAGACACGCTCAATCGGCGAAGCGTAGACGGCCGAATTTCTCGGGCACGTGGAAGTTCGGTGCGGGCGTGAACGTCGGCTGCCACGCGACGTAACCGCGCGTCTCGCCCGCGCCCACGCAGCGAAACAGGTTCACGCGCCAATGCTCGCCCGCGCGCGGCGGCGCGCCGCCGTTGCCGAAGGCGCGCCACGGCACGCGCATCGCCACCGTGAAGGAATCGGCGGAGAGGCGCGCCGCCGCCGTCATCCCCGAATCAAAGTCCCACTCGGTGGCGCGCCCGGCGGCCGTCAGCCGCACGGCGAGGTCGAGCCATTCGCCCGTCGGCGCGACTTCAAATTCAAAATAACGCGCCGGGTCGGACGCTGACGGCGCGACGAACATCTCGCACACGTCTCGCTCCCACAGCCCCAGCGTCTTTCGCTCACATTGCGGACTCGCGCTCGCCACGAGCGGTTCGCGCTGCGCGCAAACGAAGCGCACCGACAATGCCTCTTCGTCCCACAGGAGGCGCGCTTCGGCCTGACGCGCGACGGGCGCGGCCGCGCCCGACCAATAATGCCCCAGCCTCGCGGGGCGCGCCCGCGCCCACTCCGCGTGGTCGAGTTCGCCGACGCCGACGCGCGCGCGCCGCGCTTCGACGATGTTGTTCTCCGTCGTCGTCATTCAGCGTTCGCCTCGCATCTAAAACAGCCCGCGCACCCAGCCGCCGTCCACCTGCAACGTAACGCCCGTGATGTATGAGGCGCGCTCCGAGGCGAGGAAGGCGACGGCCGCCGCGATCTCTTCGGCCGCCGCGAGCCGCCGCATCGGAACCTGCGCCGCCCACATCTCGATCAATTCTTCCTTCGACTTGCCGCTTTGTCCCGCGCGCGCGGCGGCCAGTTCGTCCTGCCGTTCCGTCAAGGTGTAGCCGGGCGCGACGTTGTTCACCGTCACGCCTGCGGCGGCTACCTCCGTCGAGAGCGTCTTCGCCCAGCCGGTCAAGCCCGCGCGCACCGTGTTCGACAGCAGCAACCCCTCGATCGGCTGTTTGACCGAGATCGAAGTGACGTTAATCACGCGCCCCCAACCCGCCGCGCACATCTCGGGCACGACCAACTGCGCCAGCCGCACCGCCGAGAGCGCGTTCAGTTCAAACGCGCGGCGGTACATCTCCAAATCCGCGCTTTCAAATGTCGCCGCCGGAGACCCGCCCGCGTTCGTGACGAGAATGTCCACGCGCCCGGCGCGCTCGCGCGCCAGTTCGACGAAGGCGCGCGTGTCCGCTTCGTTCGTCACGTCGGCGCGCACGCCTTCGCACGGCGCGCCCGTCTCTTCGGCGATCCGCCGCGCGGCCTCGCGTGCCCGCTCCTCGTCGCGCGAACACAAGAACACATGCGCGCCCTCGCGCGCCAATTCGCGCGCCGACGCAAAACCGATCCCCTTGCTTGCCGCCGCCACGAGCGCGACGCGCCCCGTCAATCCGAAGTCCATCGTTTAAGCCTCCACCCGCGCTGATGATAGTTGACGCTTCATTGCTTGTTAATCGCTTGAGAGGTGAATCTTCGCGGCGGCCTCGCGCAGCGGCGCGTCGCTCAGGGCGGAAGGCTCGCCCGTGGGCGCGTCGGCATGTGCCGAGGGGCTGCGCTCTCTGTTCCACCAGCGGGCGGTGGCGAACCAGAGCAGGCCGGGCAAGAGGAAGAGAATGCCGATGCCGACGGTAACGACGCGCGGCGAATAGTTGAAGCGGTCGAGCAGTTCGCCCGTGACGTAGTTGGAAGCGGCCATCGCCAGCGTGAGTAGAGCGAGTTCGGCGGCGAAGACGCGCCCGCGGAAGTTGTCTTCGACGCCCTGTTGCAGCAGCACCGTGGAGAAGACCCAGAGGATGCTGCCGCCCATGTGCGCGAGGAGCAGCATGAGGAGCGCGAGCGGATAGTTGGTCGCGCCGCCGAAGGCCGCGTAGAAAACTCCGCCGACGATGAACGAGAGGCCGATGATGGTTTGCATCGCCTCGCGCGAGTCGCGCGCGAGGCGGCGCGCGAAGACGGGGCCGATGGCCGTGCCGATGCCGCGCGCGGCGTAGAGCACGCCGATGCCGGTCGCCGCGCTCTGCCCGACGGGGAAAATTTTCTCGCCGAAGACCGCCAGCAGCACGAGGATGCCGCCGCCCAGACCCCACGCGGGCTTCACCGCCAGCAGGGCGAGCACGCGCGGCCGCGTGCGCACGTAGCGAATGCCTTCGAGCGTGTCGGTGATGCCGAGCGCCTTGGCGAGGGTGAGGCGGGTTTTCTCGCGCGGCGCGCGGCGGGGAAAGCGCACGCTCCAGATGAGCGCGGCGGAGACGAGGTAGGTCGCGGAATCCACGACGAACGCGGCGTCCGTGCCGAACACGCCCGTCACCAATCCGCCCGCCACCGCGCCGAGCGTGAGCATGGCCGACCACGTGACCGACGAGATGGCGTTGGCCGAGACGAGTTCGTCTTTCGCCACGATGGAAGGGATGGCGGCCGATTTCGCCGGCTCGAAGAAGGTCGAGAAGGTGAGTTGCAAGACGGTCAGCGCGTAGATGATCCAGATTTGATCGGGGCGGCGCACGAACAGGAAGCCGAGCACGACGACGGCGCGCAACACGTCGGACACGATCATGATCATACGCCGGTCGAACCTGTCGGCGACGACGCCGGAGAGCGGCCCGGCGATGACGCTCGGCAGGAAACGCGCCACCATGATCAGCCCCACGTCGCGCCCCGAACCCGTCAAGTTCAACACGAGCGTCATCACGGCGATGGTGTCGAACCAATCGCCGAGTTGGCTCACCACCTGGCCGAGCCACAATTGCCGGAAGCCGCGATTCTCACGCAGCAATTCGAGATAGCCGACGGACATAAGAAGAGTGACAGGTGACAGGTGACAGGTGACAGGTGACAAGCCGGAACGGGTTCCGTGTTTCCAACTTGTCACCTGTCACCTGTCACCTGTCGCTGTTTTTGAAGAGTGCGCCAGTGGGGTGAAAGTTGTCAAACGCGCGGCAGGCGGGCGGGCGCGGAAAAAAACTGGAAGTGCCGCCGCGCTTGGTTTTGCGTCGCGCGTCGCTTCGGTCAGGGCGCGACTGTGAAGTCAGCCTGACGCGTCAGGTTGACGGGAAACCGCGAGCGAGCGACTTCCAATTTTTAGCCGGGTCGCGCGGGGGCGCGCTTTGGCGAGTTTTGCGCCGTGTGGCGCACGGGCGCGGCGCGGCACGCGGCTTGTTTAAGGAGCAGGTGCGGCTTGAAGCGTTAACCCGCTTCCCGGACTCACCGCACGGAGTCCGAAAAGCCGCACCACTTTTGATAACCGGACGAATCGCTGACGTGAGTTCTGCCTCGGCAGTTTCGACGACTCGCGAACGCGACACTTGACGGACGCGATTCTCACCCCTGAACGCGGCGAGTGAGTGCCACGCACTCGCCGCTTGCACGCGCCGTCGCCGAAGACGAAAGACGATTTGCTCCCGTCAAACGTCTTCGGCGACGCGCTTTTGAGCGTGAGCGAGAAACCGCAAGCGGCGGCGCATCGTGAAGTCTTTAGCTAAAGGGCGGCCTGCGGCTAAAACGGGGGTCGGGAAAACCCGGCGGCGGAGGATAGGTTAAGAATGATCGACATGTCGGATTACAGCCGCGCGGCTAAAGTCTACTGGGTCGCCCTCGTCTCGTCGGGCGCGCTCATCGTCGCGTGGGCGCTCTCGCAGTGTCTCTCGTTCACCCCGGCGCAGGGCTTGCAGTTTCTCGCGCTCGCCAGTTTCGTCGTCCTCGCCAGCGCGCTTCCCATCCGCATCCCCAACACCTCGGCCAGCATCACGGCGGGCGATGCCTTCATCTTCCTCGGCGCGATCCTGCTCGACGTGCCGGCCGCGCTCGTGCTCGGGGCGACCGGCGCGCTCATCAGTTCGCTGCGCACCTCGCGCCGCGCGACGAGTTGGCTCGCCGCGCCCGCCACGATGTCGCTGACGGTGCTCGTCTCGGCGACCGCCTTTTATTTCCTGCTCGACTCTTACGCGGGCATCGCGCGCCAGCCCGTCGGCATGTCGCGGCTCTCGTTTGAACAACTGCTCGTGCCGCTCGTCGTGATGGCGCTCCTGCAATACTTCTTCAACGGCATGCTCAACGCGACCCTCCACGCCTTGAAGGAGCGCAGCTCGATCTGGAAGTTCTGGCGCGACGGCTATCTCTGGACTTCCTGCACGTTCTTCGCCGCCGCCATCGTCACGGCCTTGCTCTATCAGGCGATGCAAAACTTCGGCCTCATCTACGTGCTCCTGAGCGTTCCCGTCATCGGCGCGACCTTCGCGTCTTACAAAATCTATTTCGAGCGCATCAACGAGAAATCGCGCGCCAACGCGGAACTCGCGCGCCTGCACCTCGCCACCGTCGAAGCCCTCGCCACGGCGATCGACGCCAAAGACCAAACGACCCACTGCCACGTCCGGCGCGTGCAACTCTACGCGGCGCGGCTCGGCGAAATGCTCAAACTCACCCACAGCGAGATCGAGGCGCTCAGGGCGGGCGCGATGCTTCACGACATCGGCAAACTCGCCGTGCCCGACCACATCCTGAACAAGCCGGGCAAACTGACCACCGCCGAGTTTGAGCGGATGAAGGTTCACACCATCGTCGGCGCGAGCATCCTCGAACGCATTGATTATCCTTATCCGATCGTTCCCATCGTGCGCTCGCACCACGAACGCTGGGATGGCCTCGGCTACCCGGACGGCCTGCGCGGCGAAGAGATACCCTGGACGGCGCGCATCTTCGCCGTCGTCGATTGCTTCGACTCGGTGCGCGAGGATCGTCCCTACCGCCGCGGCCTGACGTGCGAAGAGGCGAGCGCGATGCTCCTGCGCGGCGCGGGCACGCACTTCGATCCGAAAGTGGTCGAACTGTTCCTCAAACACCTGCCGCAGTTCGAGGCCGAGATCGTCGAACTCGGACTCGACCAGCACGGCTTTACGAGCCGCGAGGCCGAGCCGCGCGCCCTCGTCGAAGCGAGCGGCGCAAGCAGCAACGCCGACTCCGCCGCCCCGGCCGCTCTGCTCGCCGACGGCCAGCGGTGCAACCCGAAACACTTCGCCGTGCCCGCCTATCTCGAACAGATCAAGAGCGCGCACCGCGAGGTGTACGCGCTCTACGAAATCGCGAGCACCTTCGGCGCGTCGCTCCAGATCGAAGACCTCAGCCAGATTCTCGTCGATAAGGTCGGGCACATGATTCCGTTCGACACTTCCGCCGTCTACCTCTTCGACGAGTTGAAGAATTACGCGACCGTGGCGCACGTCACCGGATTGCATGCCGAACTTCTCGGCGGCCACTGCGTCGCGCCGGGCGAGGGCGTGATCGGCTTCGTCGTCGCCAATCGTCGTCCGGCCAACGGGTTCGACCCGATGCTGGATTTCACCGCCTTCGCGCTGCCGGAGGGGCAAAGTTATCGCTCCATGATCGCGCTCCCGCTCGTCAAAGACGAACGCCTGCTCGGCGTGCTCGCCGTCTATTCGCTCCAGCCGGATTATTACACCGACGACCACCTGCACCTGCTCGACACGGTCGCCCGGCTCGCCTCCGACGCCTTCTCAAAAGCCCTCCATCACGCCGAGGCGGAATCGAACGCCCTCACCGACCCGCTCACGAATTTGCCGAACGCACGCGCTCTCCAACTCCGCTTCACCGAAGAAGAAGCGCGCGCGCGCCGCAACGGCACGTCCTTTCAGGTCGTCATGCTCGACCTCGACGAGTTCAAATCCGTCAACGACACTTACGGCCACAGCATCGGCGATCAAATGCTGCGCGAGGTGGCGCGCGTGTTGAACGCGCAACTGCGCGAGTATGATTTCCTGGCGCGCTACGCGGGCGACGAGTTCGTCGCTGTCGTGCAAGACCTGCCCCGCGCGCAGGCCGACGATCTGTGCGCGCGCATCGAGACGGCCATCAGCCAACTCTACGTGCGCGTCCCGCCCGATAAGCGCGCGCGCGTCGGCATCAGCGTCGGCGCGGCGCGTTTCGGCGTGGACGGCGAGACGCTGAACCAACTGCTCATCGCCGCCGATCAGGCCATGTACTCCGTCAAATCCGTCCACAAGCAGCGACGCCGGCACCACCCGCCCGCGCCCCTCTCCATCGTCGAAACTCCCACCGACGAACTCGCCACGACGGCGATCAACTAAAAACGTCCGTGGTCAGTAGTCCGTGGTCAGTTGTTCAATCCAATCTTTAGCGACTTGCGTGATTGGCGCGAACAACTGACCACGCACTACTGACCACGGACTACCTTCTTGACATACCCGCCCGTCATCGCTTTCAATCGTTAGAGAGGCTCAGGGCTGCGGCAAGCGTCGCCGGCTTGAATGCGCTTCGTCAGACGAGTCTTTGCTTTGCGCATTCCGCAACCGGGACAGCTTCTGTCAGGTCTTCAATTGTTCGCCGCGAGACGCCGTGGTTCGGCGCAGCCCTTACAAAAGCATGCCGGTTTCTTCCATACAGGCAGCGAAAAGTTTCACCCTGCTCATCGTTGACGACGACGAACGGGCGCGCGCCTTTTTGCAGAACACGTTCGAGAGCGCGCAGCATCAGGTGAAAGTCGCCGCCGATGCGCCGACCGCGCTGCGCACGCTGCACCGCGAGCCGTGCGATCTGATTCTCCTCGACATCGAACTGCCCGGCGTTGACGGCCTCGCCCTCTGTCGCCTCCTGCGTGCCCAGGAGGCGACCCGGCGTTTGCCGATCATCGTCATCTCGGCGCACGACGACGAGGAACGCAAGGTCGGCGCGTTCGCCGCCGGGGCTGACGACTTCATCGTCAAACCGGCGACGCGACGCGAACTCCTCTCGCGCGTCGGCACGCAGATCGAGGCGGCGCGGCGCGAGCGCGCGCTCCTCGGCAGCAATCGCGAACTCGGTTTTCTGGCCGACCTCGGGCGTGGCCTGCTCGTCGCGCTCGAACCCCTGCAAGTCGTCCGCCGTGTGGCGGGCGCAACCTACGAAGCCGCCAACGCAACCCTCTGCGCGGCCGCGTTGGAGCCGCGAAAAATCGGCGACGGCGAGCCGGCGCGCGAAGAAGAGGGCGGCGCGGGGGCGGCCTCGCTCAACGATTCGGCGGCCTGCGTGTTTGACCGCGAAGGCAGCGCGGAAGGCGGGGCTTTGATCGACCGCGCGAAGCTCAGGCGTTGGCTCGCCACCGACCCCGCCACTTCCGTACGGCTGGAAGACAGGGCGGAATTTTTCCTGCGCGACGAGGCGCACCGCATCGAGTACGTCTCGCCGCTCAGGTTCGAGGGGCACGCGCTCGGCGCGCTCGTCGTCGCGTTCGACCGCGCGGAGGACTGCGGCGAAACCGAGAGCCGCTTGATAGACGCGGCGGCGCAGCAGGCCGCGCTCGCGGCGCGCATCTCGTCGCTGTACGAAGCGGCGCGCGCCTCTTCCGAGAGTTTGGCGAAGGAAGTCGAACGCCGCACCGCCGAAGCCGAAGCGCAGCGGCGTTTCACCGAAGCCATCATCGACACGCTGCCCGTTTCGCTCTACGCCGTGGATCGCAATCATCGCATCGTGGCCTGGAATCGCAACCGCGAACTCGGCGGGCAGGGCATCCCGCGCGGCGAAGCTCTCGGGCGCAACATCTTCGACGTGCTGACGCGCCAGCGGCGCGACGTTATGGAGCGCGAATTCAGCCGCGCTTTCGAGTCCGGCCGGATGGAGCGCATCGAGCAGGAATCGGTGGCCGAGGACGGCACGGCGAAACACTGGCTCGTCAGCAAAGTTCCGATGCGCGTCGGCGGCGACGAAGTTTCACACGTCATCACGGTGGGCGAAGACATCACGACGCGCGTGGAGGCGAATCGCGCCGTGGCGCGGACGGAAAAGCTCGCGGCCGTCGGCCGCCTCGCCGCCGGGGTCGTCCACGAGATCAACAACCCGCTCGCCACCATCGCCGCGTGCGCCGAGGCTTTGGAGACGCGCGTCGCGGAAGGCGCGTTCGGACAGTCGGCGGAAGTCGAAGACCTGCGCGAGTACGTATCGCTGATTCGCAGCGAGGCTTTTCGTTGTAAGACGATCACGAACGGGCTGCTGGATTTCAGTCGTAACCGGGCGGGGCGGCACGCGCCGGTCGAGCCGGGCGAGTTGCTGGACGCGGCGGCGCGTCTGCTGCGTCATCAGAAGCGCAGCCGCAACGTCGAGATCGAGATTGACGCTCCCGCCGAAGTGGCCGCCGTGTCGGGCGACGCGGGGCAGTTGCAGCAGGCCGTGATCATCCTCGCCGAGAACGCCATCGATGCGATGCCGCAGGGCGGGACGCTCGTTTTGCGCGCGCGGAACGAAGGCGCGGGAGTGCGCGTGGAGGTGTGCGATACGGGCGTCGGGATTCCGCAGGAGAATCTGGCGCGCATCTTCGATCCCTTCTTCACCACGAAGGAGGTCGGACAGGGAACGGGTCTTGGGCTGGCCGTCTGTTATGGTATTGTGACGGAGCACGGCGGGCGCGTCGCCGTGGATTCGGTGGTCGGGCGCGGCACGACTTTCACGCTGGTATTGCCCTCGTTCAGCGAGGAGCGTTTAGACGGAGGCCGAGTGAGTTGAGTAACGAGCAGCCGAGCAGAATTCTGGTGGCCGAGGATGAAGCGAACCTCCGGCTGGTGTTGCAAAAGGAACTTCAAAGGCAGGGGCACGACGTGCGCGTCGCCCCCGATGGCGAGGCCGCGCTGCGCCTGCTCGAAGAGAGCAACGTTGACGTGCTGCTCTGCGACATCAACATGCCGCGCATGGACGGTCTTGAACTGTTGCGCCGCGTCCACCAGCGACCGAACCCGCCCGAAGTGATCATGTTGACCGGGCACGCCACCGTCGAGACGGCCATCGAGGCGATGAAACTCGGAGCCTACGACTACCTCTCCAAGCCCTATCACATCAACGAACTCGACACGCTCGTCAAACGCGCGGCGGAGAAGCGGCGGCTGCGGGTGGACAATCAACGCCTGCGCGCGCAACTCGCGCGCCAGTCTGGGATGCCCGAGATCGTCCACGTCTCGGACGCGATGCGCGAGGCTCTGCGTCTCGTCGAGCGCGTCGCGCCGTCGGATGCCTCCGTGCTGATCACGGGCGAGTCGGGCACGGGCAAGGAGTTGATCGCCCACGCCATCCACCGCCTGTCGCAACGCAAGGACGCCTCGTTCATCGACCTCAACTGCGCCGCGTTTCAGGAGTCGCTCCTCGAATCCGAACTCTTCGGCTACGAGGCGGGCGCGTTCTCCGGCGCGAAGGGGCGCAAGCTCGGTCTCTTCGAACTCGCGGACAACGGCACGCTCTTTCTCGACGAGGTGACGGAACTGCCCGCGCCTTTGCAGTCGAAATTGCTGCGCGCCATCGAGACGCAGACGTTCTACCGCGTCGGCGCGGTGCGTAAAGTTCAGGTCAACGTGCGCATCATCGCCGCGACGAACCGCGACATGACGCAGGCCGTCGCCGACGGCAGCTTCCGCGCCGACCTGCTCTACCGCATCAACGGATTCCAGATCAGCCTCACGCCCCTGCGCGAACGCCCCGAGGACATCGAACCGCTCGCGCAGCACCTCGTCAAACAACTCGGCGGCCTGAACCCGCCGGAGATCACGCCGGAAGCCTTCGCCGCGCTCGCCGCCTACCCGTGGCCGGGCAACGTGCGCCAGTTGCGCAACTGCCTGGAGCGCGCCGTGCTGCTCGCCAACGACGGGCGCATCACGACGAACGAATTGCCGCCCGAAATCGTCAACCCCACGGCCGCCGCATTCGTGCCCGCCTACGCGAGCGCAACCGGGGTCGTCGGCAGCGCGCCGGTCGAAGGCGGCAACGCCGTCGTGCAACCGCCGCTCCGAGAGGTTGAGCGACAACAGATCGTCTCCGCGCTCGAACAGACCAACTGGCATCGCGGCAAGACGGCGGAAATTCTCGGCATCTCGCCCTCCACGCTCTACCGGCGCCTGCGCGATTACAATTTGACGCGGCGCGGTTAGTCTTACAACGTAAACTCGCAACGAAGCCGCGGCTGCACGCGGACAAACGAGAACTTAAAAAAGTTCCAAACCTCGTTTGCCCGCGTGCAGCCGCGGCTCATTGTTTGATACGGCGGTAACGCGCTTTAACTACTGGCGGATGCGCCGCTCTTTGAGGGCTGGGAGGGCTGGTCGAGCGCGCGCTGTGCGGCTTCGGCCTTGTCGCGCTGGCCGGTGCGGACGTAGAGCGTGATGAGTTGGCGCAGCACGTCCGAAGCGGCGGGGTTGAGTTTGCGCGCGGCCTCGTAGTGCTTGATGGCGTCGCGGTCGCGCCTGGCGGCGGCGAGAAGCGCGGCGGTGTTGGTATGCGCGTAAAACTCGCTGCCCGCGCGCCGAAACTGTTTGAAGGCTTCGTCGTACTTGCCGAGCCGCCCGTAGACGAGCGCGAGATTGCCCGCGACGCGCGTGTCGGCGGGGGCGAGCCGCGCGGCCGCTTTGAGGCGCGCGAGCGCGTCCGGGTAGCGGTCGTCGAGATAGAGCGAGTGGCCGAGGTTGCTCATCACTTGCGCGTTCTGCGGCGCGACCGAGAGGGCGCGTTCGTAAAACTCGCGCGCCTGCTTGTGCTGCCCGCGCCGGTCGTAGGCGAGGCCGAGCAGGTTGTTCGCCTCGACGAGGTCGGGGCCGGTGACGGCGGCAATGGACAACATCGAGATGGCCTCGTTGGTATAGCCGTTTGCCAGCAGCGCGCGCCCCTGTGAGAGCGGGTCGCCCGCGACGCCTTCGATGAACGGCGTGAACGGGCGCGGCTCGTAGGCGAAAGACTCTTGCGCCGCGCCGGACGGCGGCGGCGGCGCGGCGATGACGGACGGCGTGGTGGACGGGTTCGTCGCGGCGGCGGTCGGCGGCACGCTCAACCCCTCCTGCTCGCCCGCGCGCACGGAGCCTGCGGCGGCCTCGGCCAACGCTGTGGGCTGCGAAGCGTTAGGAGACGGCTCGACGCGCGTCGCCACGGGTGGCGCGCCCGGCGGTTGATTCGCGGCAGCGGTTTGCGCTTCTTTCTTCTGCTTCTCTTTTGCTTTCACGCGCGCGGTCTGGTCGCTTTTGTCGCCGCCGAAAAGTTTGGCGAGGCCGCGAAAGGGCGCGGTGATGATGCGTACGAAAAGGTTCGGGCGTTTCTTCGCCGCCGAGTTCGCCGCTTGCGCCTCGGGCGCGGCTTCCGCCGCCGGTTCAACGCGCGCTTCCGGTTGATCGTTTGAGCGGGGCGCGTGCATTGAGGCGGCGCGCGGGTCGTCGCCGCCCGAGCTTGCAGCGCCGAGCGGCGTCAGCGAAGAGAAGACCAGCGCACAGGCACAGACGAGACGTGTGACTTGAGAAAAACGCACGCGGCAAAATCCTTTCGTGAGAGCAACCTGCCCGCGACTCGAAGGCGGCGGGCTGACCTGTCCGGGAGAAGCGCGAAGTTGGTCTTCGCGCAGATGAATCTTAGGCCAGTCGGGAGGTAAGGTCAAAAGCCCGCATCGAGAGTTCGCCGAAGCGCACGCGCGCAAAAAGGCGCGGCGCGGATTGGATGATTCCAATCCGCGCCGCAGCCGATGGGGAGAGTAAGCGAGACTAACGGGTGCAAGAGAGACTTAAGGTGCAAGAGAGACTAACGGGTGCAAGAGAGACCAAGGGTGCAAGAGAGAAGCCAGGTCGAATTGTCGAATGGTTAAGTCGCCTGTTGCTGCTGTTGTTGTTTGCGGCGGCGACGATAGTAGAGACCGGCCAGTCCCGTGCCGAGCAGCGTCATGGTCGCGGGTTCGGGCACGGCCGCCGGGGCGGTGGTGATGGTCAGCGAGATGCCGTTGTTCCAGAAGTGGCAGTCGGGGTCGAAGCCGAGCGCGAGATTGTTGCCGTTGGCGATATAGGAGATGAGCGCGGCCAACTGCTGCTGGTTGAAGGTGAAGACGTAAGTCTCCTGCGCGGTGCCGGAGAAGGAGCGGTCGAACAGAAACGTGTTGCCCGTGCCCGCGGCGACGAGCGGGTTGGAGGAGAGTTGTGAACCGGCGAAGGCGTCGCGGATGTCCGTGACGGGCGTGCCGGTCGCGTCCGCGAAGGAGGTCACGCCGTTCACGGTCGCCGAGCGCGTGCTGGTCGCGGACGTGTAGGTGTTCGACGTGTCGAGCAAGTGGACGAACAGGCGGTTGGGGTTCGTGTCCCAGTTGCGCATGTTGGAGAAGGTGAGCGTCGCGCCCGTGATGTTCTGACCGGCGGGCAGGCGATTGCTGACGTTGTTGATCTGCCACGTGTACGCGCGGTGATGATCGAGGTCGAACTGGTTCGCGCCGCCCGCGTAGCTGCTGTTATTCGGATTGCTGGTGCTCGAATTGGTATTGCCCGCGGTGACGGGCGCGGTGAAGACGATGGTGTCTGCCGACGCCACCCCGGGCAAACTGAAAACAGCGAGTGCGGCCAGACCGATGAGTAGCTTTTTCACGACGGGTTGAACCTCCTGCGGCAACTTAACTAATTTGAATTTAGACGGACTACGACCTGGCCTGCATCTGGAAATGGTTGGGGTGTGCAGGCGATTGAGAGACTTGATTGTTTCTCTGTCGCACCTGAAGTAAAGACCGAGTCGGCCGTTTTTTCCGCAAAAAAATCGGCGTAAAAAAATTGCGGGGGAGAACGTCCGGGGTGGACGCTTTATCAGAGCGCGCTGGCGGCGAAGGCGAGGCGGTATTTTTCGGGGATGGCGACGGGGCGACGCGTGTCGAGATTCATCGCCACGTGAACCTGCGTGGAGCGCGCGCACAACGTCCGGTCGCTCGCGCGCCGGGCGGCGTATTCGAAGGTGGCGGAACTGTAGCCCGTGCGCGAGACGTGGATTTCCAACTCCACTTCGTCGCCGTAGACGAGCGGCGCGAAAAACTCGGTCTCAGTCTTGACGGTGGGAAAGCCGATGCGCTCGTCGGCCAGCAGACGTTGGTAGCTGACGCCGCAGCGCGCCCCGAAAAACTCTTCGAGGGCGATGTGGAAATAGTGAAAGATGTTCGGGTAATAGACCAGCCCCGCCGGGTCTGTGTCGCCGAAGCGCACCGTGATGCGTGTGGAGAAGGGCATGAGCGGAAAGCGAATCGTGCATGGTCTAAGCGTGCATGGATGAAGACCGTGTTGTTCCATGCGCGCTCGACCATGCAGGGTTCACGCATTCTTGAGTTGCTTGCGATCGATCTTGCCGCGATCGTTTTTCGGAAGCGAGGTGACGAACTCGATCCAGCGCGGATACTTGTAGCGCGCCAGGTGCGACTTGACGAACTCTTTGAGCGCGTCGGCCAATTCCTCCGTGGGCGCGAAACCATCGCGCGGCACGATGAAGGCTTTCGGTTTGACGAGATGGTCGCCCGCGTCGTGCCCGACGACGGCGCATTCGAGCACCGCTTCGTGCTGCAACAGGCAGCCCTCGATCTCGACGGGCGCGACGTAGACGCCGGACACTTTCAACATGTCGTCCGTGCGGCCGTGATACCAATAGTAGCCTTCGGCGTCAACGTGGAACTGGTCGCCGGTCGTGCAGGAGTCGCCCGCGAAAGTCTCCTTCGATTTCTCGTGCGCCTGCCAATAGCACAAGGCCGCCGAGTCGCCGCGGATGCGCAGCGTCCCCATCTCGCCCGTCGCCACTTCGCGCCCCTCGGCGTCGATCACCTGCGCCTCGTAGCCCTCGACGATGCGCCCCAGGCTGCCGGGGCGCACGTCGCCCAAGCGGTTCGTGATGTAGATGTGGAACATCTCGGCGGAGCCGATGCCGTCCAGAATCTCCACGCCGAAAGTTTTCACCCAACGCTCGTATAATTCGACGGGCAGAGCCTCGCCCGCCGAGAGGCAGAAGCGCAGGCTCGACAGGTCGCGCTCGCGCCCCGCGCCTTCGAGATTGAGCATGGCGTTGATCATCGTGGGCACACTCGTCAAGACCGTCGGGCGGAAGCGCGCGATCACCTCGAACAACTTCTCCGGGGTCGAACGCTCCGCAAAGAGCGCGGTCGCGCCGCCGACGGCGAACGGGAACAAGAGGTTCGTCCCCGTCGCGTAGCCGAAGAACAATTTCGGCACGGACACGGTGAGGTCGTGTTCGTTGAGGCCGAGCACGCGCTTGGCGTAGCACTCCGTGTTGAAGGGCAGGTCGTGGTGCAAATGCACCGCGCCTTTCGGTCGGCCGGTCGAGCCGGAGGTGAACAGCCAGATGGCGATGTCGTCGCGGTGCGTGTCGGCGGGCGTGAGTTCGTCGGGCATCGCCGCCGTCACTTCGGCGAACGACGCGAACTCCCCGCGCTCGCGACCGACGACGAGAACCTTCTGCAAATGTTTCGCCCCGCGCGCAGCTTCGGCGAAAGTTTCCAACAGCGACTCGTGGATGACGGCCACGCGCGCCCGCGTGTATTCGAGGTAATAGACGTAATCGGCGGCGGGCAGCAGCGGGTTGACCATCGTGATCACCGCGCCCGCGCGGCTCGCCCCAAACCAGACCCACGCAAACTCCGGGCAATCGGGCAGCACGATCAGCACGCGGTCTTCCACGCGCAGGCCGCACTCCCTGACGAGCGCGTTGCCCGCGCGGTTCGACAGCCGCACGGCGTCGCCGTAGGTGTATCGCTCGTCCTCGAAGTAGAGACACACCTTGCCGTCGCGCCCCGCCTCCACGTTGTGATAGAGGAAGTAGTCGGCCATGTTGAAGCGTTCGGGGAATTCGATGTTCATAAGCGGCGCAACCAACTATTCAAGGTGAGACGGCGAACTATCGAGGCAACATATGACGGGCGCGACAGCCCGCGCAAAACTTTCGACTATTCGTGCTCGCGCCGCGCGCGCAGCGAGAACATGTGCGGGATTTCGACCGGCCAGCCGTCGAGTCGCGTCTCGCCTTCCTCCAACAGTTCCGCAGCGTAGGGATTATTGTGCCAGTAGGGAAACTCGTGCAGGAACTCCAGGCGCAGCCCGGCGCGCAGGAGGGCGTTGACCACGTCGGCCAAACTGTGCGACCAGTTGTACTCGGTGTGCGAGAAGCCGGTCGCTTCGGGCACGGCATAAGAGCCGGTCGAGAGGAGTTTGATGGGTTCGGGCGTGTGGAAGTAGGGATACTCGAAAGTGCGGTTGTCTTCGCCGAGCATGAAGACGAAGGGGTGATATTCAGCGATGTAGAAGAAACCGCCGGGCTTGAGGAAGTGTGCGACGACCGCGCCCCAGGGGTCGAGTTCGGGCAGCCAAGAGAGCACGCCGTAGGAGGTGTAGACGATGTCGAATCGGCCTTCGAGCGCGGCGGGCAGATCGTAGACGTTCGCGTGGACGAATTCGGCCGGGATGCCCAATTCCGACGCGAGCGAGCGGGCGAAGGTGATCGCTTCCTCGGAGAAGTCCGCGCCCGTCACGCGCGCCCCGCGCCGCGCCCACGAGAGCGTGTCCATGCCGAAGTGGCATTGCAGGTGGAGCAGCGACTTGCCCGCCACGTCGCCGACCTCCGCGAGTTCCGGCGGCTTCAGAGAAGACTTGCCGGCCTTGAACGAGTCCACGTCGTAGAAGCGCGAGCGTTTGTGCAGGCGCGTCCAGCCGTTCCAGAGCGAGCGGTTGTTTTCCAGGTATTCGTTCATCTCTAGTGGTGCCCGGCGAAGGGGCAGCCCGCGCCCGTGTGTTTGGTGTCGAGATAGGTGCGGGCTTCCCAGAGTTCGGGGAAGAAGCGTTGGTTGAGCGTGGTGCGCAGGTAGCCGACGCCCTCCGAGCCGCCCGTGCCGCGCTTCGTTCCCACCATGCGCTCGACCATCTTGACGTGGTGCGAACGCCACAAAGAGAAATACTCGTCGTGCGCGATGAGCATCTCCGCCAGCCCGAACTCTTCGGAACGCTGCTCGAAATGCGTGAGCACTTCGAGCACGGCGCGGGCGCGCGCGTGATAACGGCGCGTGCGTTCCTCTTCGGCGAGCGCCGGGTCGAGGGCGGGAGCGTCGAGGCCGCGGCGTCGCAGGAGCGCGTAGAAGGCGTCGGCGAGCGTCGGGGCTTGAAAGCGGGCGAGCAGGCGCGCGTGCGCAAATTCGTCTTCGCTGAAATTGTCGAGCGTCTTCTGCTCTTTGAGGCCGGAGGCGATTTCGATCTCACGAAACTGCATGGACTGAAAACCGCTCGCCGGGTTGAGTCCGTCGCGGAAGCCGAGAAAGCTGATCGGCGTCATCGTCTCGATGATGTGAATCTGGTTGACGAGCACCTTCTCGATTTCGACGACCCGCGCCAGCGCGCGCGCCGCGACGAAGGGACGATCCTCGTCCATCAAAGCGATGCTCGCGTCGATCTCGTGCAACACCTGTTTGAACCAGAGTTCGTAAGTTTGATGGATGGTGATGAACAGGAGTTCGTCGTGATGCGCCGGTTCGGAGAGACAATCCTGCAAGGCGATCAAATCCGCCACGCGCAAGTACTTGTTGTATGAGAGCGGCGCGTTCTCGCCGTAGTTCTTAGACATAATTTTTAACTGACGAAGGGTGGAACAAAAGGATGAGGGATGAGGGATGAGGGATGAAAACAATCCTTAACTCGCTTGAGTAGTTTTCCTGCTTCATCCCTCATCCCTCCGCCCTCGTCCCTTTCTAATATGCCGCGCCCGTGGCCTCGTGCGCTTCGTAAGCGCGCGTGTCGATGATGCGGCGCATCTCGCGGACGACGATGTCGAGTTCTTCGTCCCTGGTATAGAAGTGCGGGGAGATGCGAATGCCCGCGCCGGGGCGAAAGTCCACGATGATCTCGCGGCGGATGAGTTCGCGCGTGACGGCGGCGGCGTGCTCGACGTTGACCGCGACCGTGCCGCCGCGCTGCGAAGCGTCGCGCGGGCTGGTGATCTGGAAGCCCGCGGCTTCCGCGATCTCGATCAGCTTCGTGGTCTGCCGCACGCTCTTGGCGCGAATTTGCTCGACGCCGATGCGGTTGATGATTTCATAACCGCCGCGCGCCGCATAGAGCGCGGGCACGGAGGGCGAGCCGTGCAGGAAGCGCGCGATGCTCGGGGCGTAAGTCATGCCGCCCTCGAAGGCGAACGGATGTTCGTGCGCCATCCAGCCGGTAACTTTGGGCTGGAGTTCGGCGTGGAGGCGCGGGTGGACGTAGAGATAGCCCGCGCCGGGGCCGCCGCAGAGCCACTTGACGGAGCCGCCCGTGCAGAAATCAACGTCGAGGTCGGTGACGGAGAAGGGAACCGTGCCCGCCGATTGGTAGGTGTCCAGCACGACGAGCGCGCCGACTTCGTGCGCCCGCTCCGTGATGGCGCGCGCGTCTTGCAGGAACGCGCTCTTGAACAGGACGTGCGAGATGGGCACGATGAGCGTCTCTTCGTCGATGGCGGCGAGCATGCGTTCGAGCGAGACGGTCATCCCGTCGTCCGACGCGATGCGTTCGACGCGGAAAGCACCGGAGCGCGCGTGCGCCTCGTAGACGTACATGACGGAGGGGAATTCGAGATCGGAATAGACGATCTTGTTCCGCCGCGCGTCAGGCTCGAAGCAGGAGAGGATGAGCGACTGGCAGACGGAGACGTTCTGGTGCATGACGACCGACGCGGGCGGCGCGCCGATGATCCGCGCCACCTCGTCGCCCACCGTGAGCGGCATCTCCCACCAGCCTTCGCCCCACGCGCGCACGCCGCGCGTCGCCCACGCGTCGGCGTAAGCCTGTAGGTTGTTGAAGGTCGCGCGCGGCATCGCGCCGAGGCTGTGCGAGATCAGGTAAGTCGTCTCGTCGAGAATCGGAAACTCGGCGCGCCATTCGAGTAGCTCGTCAGTCAAACGTGTGGTTCCTCCCGTATGCGGACAATGATATGCGCCGGACGTTCTCACGTCTAGCGCGTCGGCGTGTTTCCGCGCGCTCGGCGGGAACTGCTACACTGCTCGCCTGAGACGCGCATGACCTGGCATCCCGCAAACCCGATCCGTCACCCCATCCCGGAGACGCGCTGGCCGACCCGCGCCGAGGCCGCCGGGGCGCGCCTGTTCCAACCCGTGCGGATCAACTCGCTCACGCTCGAACAGCGCACGTGGGTTCCGGCGATGGTGCCGTGGCGCGCGACCGACGACGGTTTCGTGACGCGCGATAACCTCGAATGGTACGGGCGTTTCGCCAAAGGGCGACCGGGCGCAATCGTCGTCGAGGCGACGGGCGTGCGCGACATCCCTTCGGGGCCGCTCCTGCGCATCGGCCACGAACGCTTTCTGCCCGGCCTCTGCGAACTCGTCGAAACCGTCCGCCGCGCGAGCGACGGCCACACGCGCCTCTTCATACAGATCATAGATTTCCTCTCCGTCAAACGCCGCCCCGAACCCGCGAAATACTTCGCGCGCTTTTTGCATCTCGACGAACGCCACCGCCGCGCTCTCTCGGCGGCGACCGGCGACGACGGCTGGCTCGCTGCCCCGGAACCGGCCGTGCGCGCGTTTCTCGCGGACGCGCCCGCCGCACTGGTCGAACAGGTTCTGGACGAGCGCGAACTGGAATCCTTACGGCAGGGCTACCGCGAGCGCGTCACGGACACGCACCTGGCGCACGTCGAAGAGTTGCCGCGCGTGCTTCCCGGCATCTTCGCCGACGCCGCGGGGCGCGCCCGCGAGGCCGGTTTCGACGGCGTCGAACTCCACTACGCGCACGCCTACACGATGGCCTCTTTCCTCTCCGCGCTCAACACGCGCGCCGACGGCTACGGCGGCTCGCGCGAGGCGCGCGTGCGTCTGCCTCTGGAAGTTTACCGGGCGGTGCGCGAGCGCGTCGGCGACGCTTACGCGGTCGGCGCGCGCTTCCTCGGCGACGAAGTGATCGCGGGCGGCAGCCGCCTGGAAGACGCGATCTATTTCGCCGGGGAATTTGCGCGGGCGGGGTTCGATTTTCTCTCGCTCTCGAAGGGCGGGAAGTTTGAGGATGCGGCGCAGCCGAAGGTCGGCCAGGCCGTCTATCCGTACACGGGCGAGAGCGGCTACGAATGTATGCCGACGGTGCGTTCGGACGAGCGCGGCCCGTTCGGCCGCAACGTGCCGCTCGCCTCGGCCGTCAAGCGCGCCCTGGGCGAGCAAGGCTTCCGCACGCCCGTCGTCGCCGCCGGCGGCATCTGTACCTTCGAGCAGGCCGAGGAAATTCTCAGGCGCAATGAGGCCGACATCATCGGCGCGGCGCGACAGACGCTCGCCGACCCCGACTGGTTTCTCAAAACGCGGCTCGGCCGGGGCACTGAGGTGCGCCGCTGCACCTACACGAACTACTGCGAGGGCTTAGACCAGACGCACAAACAAGTGACCTGCAAACTCTGGGATCGCCTGCAACTAGGCGACGAGAACCTATCTCTCAGCCACGACGGCCGCCGGAGATTGTTGCCGCCCGATTGGAATGCGGAAGGGGCTGAAGAGGGGAAGGGGGAAAGGGTAAAGGGGAAGGGGTAAAGGGTAAAGGGGAAAGGGTGAAAGCGAAACTCCCGCAACGAACAATTTTTACCTTTCCCCCTTACCCTTTCCCCTTTACCCCGCTTACGTATTCATCGTAAGCGGCGATGAACGCGGGGTCGCGCCGCCGCAAATTCTCGTAATCGATCTTCTTGCTGCGCGTCATCAAGCTGTAGGCGAAGGGAAGGGGCGCGAGGTGCATGTAGTCGCGCGCGCGCTCGAACCAGACGAGACTTTCGTAGGCGGCCTGTTGATACTCTTCGATGACTGGCTTGCGCACGCGCTCGAATTCCGCGAGCGCATCCGCCACGCTCGCGCCCGCAGCGAAACAACGATAAAGCGCGATGGCGTCTTCGAGGGCGAGCTTCGTCCCCGAGCCGATGGAGAAATGCGCCGTGTGCAGCGCGTCGCCGAGCAACACGACGTTTTCGTGATGCCAACGCCGGTTCTTCACCAGCAGGAAATTGATCCACTTCGAGTTGTTCGACAGGAGCGCGTGCCCGCCCAAATCCCGCCCGAACACCTCGCCGAGATAGGCACGGGTCGTCTCGTCGGACATCCCCGCGAAATTCGCGGCCGCCCACGTCTCCGCGTCGCACTCGACGATGAAGGTGCTCGTCTCCGCATCGAACTTGTAAGAGTGAGCGGCGAAGACACCGGCCTCGGACTCGCGGAAGGTGAGCGTCAAACCGTGAAAGAGTTGATGCGTGCCGTACCAGATATACTTGTTGCTCCGCACGCCGAGCGACGGCGCGAACGCCTCGCGGTATCGCGCGCGCACCGTGCTGTTCACGCCGTCCGCGCCGACGATCAGATCATAAGCGGCAAAATCGTCGAGGTTCGCTACCTCAGCCCCGAAGCGCAAATCGACGCCGAGCGCGCGGCAACGCTCCTGCAAGATGTTGAGCAACTTGAGACGCGCGATGCCGGAAAACTTGTTGCCGCGAATGGTCACACGCTCGCCGCGATGCACCACGTCAACGTTGTCCCACGTCGCGAAGCTCCGCGTGATCTCCGTGTAAGTCTCCTCGTCCGTGTCGCGCAGGTAGGAGAGCGTCTTGTCCGAGAAGACCACGCCCCAGCCGAACGTGTCGCCGGGCGCGTTGCGCTCCCAGACCGTGACCTCGTGCGAAGGCCACTGCTTCTTCATCAGGAGCGCGAAGTACAACCCGGCGGGGCCGCCGCCGATGCAAACGATTCTCATAGGGTGTCAGTAGTAAGTAGCCAGTAGTCAGTTGTTTCTCGTTCCTTGAAGGCGAGTGACAAGGTTGCTATTCAACCATAGAACTCACATGCAACGGACAACGGACAAGTGACTACTGACAGTTATTCCTTCAGCAACTCGCGCGCGATGACTAACTTCTGAATCTCCGACGTGCCTTCGTAGATGCGTAGGGCGCGGATGTCGCGGTAGAGGCGTTCGACGAGATGACCGTGAACCAGCCCCGCGCCGCCGTGTATCTGGAGGGCTTGATCGATGATGCGCTGCGCGGCTTCGGTGGCGTAGAGCTTGGCCGTGCTGGAGGCGCGCGTGAGCGTGGGGGCGTATGAATCGTCCGCGCCGTAGGTGTCGCGCAGGTAAGCGGCGCGGTAGACGAGCAGGCGCGCGGCGTCGAGTTCCGTGGACATGTCCGCGAGTTTCTCCTGGATCAACTGGTGGGCGGCGAGCGTCTGACCGAATTGGCGTCGTCGTTTGGCGTAAGTCACGGCTTCGTCGAGCGCGCGCCGCGCCATGCCGCAGGCGGCCGCGCCGACCGAGGCGCGAAACGTGCCGAGCGTTTGCATCGCCAGTCCGAAGCCCGCGCCTTCCTCCCCGACGCGATCCTCTGCGGGCACGCGCAATCCATCGAACTCGATCTCGCCGATCGGGTGCGGCGAGATGAGGCGCGTGCGTTCGCGCACGTGGAACCCTTGCATCCGCGCGCCCACGACGAAAGCGGAAATCTCCGCGCGTCCGTCGGCGCGGGTGCCCGTGCGCGCGAAGACCGTGTAGAAGTCGGCCAGCCCGGCGTTGGAGATGAAACGCTTGCGGCCGTCGAGCACGTAGCCGTCGCCGTCGCGGCGCGCGGTGGTTTGGATGGCGGACACGTCCGAGCCGACTTCCGGTTCGGTCAGCGCGAAGGCGGCGACGGCGCGCCCTTCGATGGCGCGCGCCAGCCAGAAGTCGCGCACATGCGCGGGCGCGGCGAGGCTGATCGCGTGCGTGCCGAGACCCTGCATCACGAAGGCGAGGTCGGCCAGCGGCGACGAGTAAGACAGTTCCTCACGGATCAGGCAGAGGGCGCGCACGTCGAACGGAGCTTGCGGCCGCGCCACCGCATAGCGCAGCAATTCGGCCTGCGCCAGCAGCGCGACCAATTCGCGAAACCGCTCGTCGGACTTCTCGCGGTCGGCCTCATCCTCCGCGCCCCCGGCGCGCGGCTCGATCTCGCGCCACACGAAACTGGCGACACTTGCCGCCAGCCGCAAATGGTCGGCGGTGAAAAACGGCGTCTCTTCGATAAAGCGATCCATAGGCGCATCGTAAATCGTGAAGCGTGAATCGTAAATAGAGAAAAGCCGTCTTCCTTCTCTTCACGATTGACGATTCACGATTCGCGGTTTTGGTTGAACACCGGCTCGCGCTTCGCGTTGAAGGCTTCGTGGGCTTCGCGGAAGTCCGGGTGTTGCAGGCAGACGGATTGCGCCTGCGCCTCCCATTCGAGCGCGGTGTCGAGGTCAACGTGCAACTCGCGGTTGAGCATTTCTTTGGTCATGGCGAGCGCGAACGAAGGGCCGCGCGCGAGCCGGAGGGCGAGCGCGCGCGTCTCCGCTTCGAGTTCCGCGGCCGCGACGACGCGATTATAGAGTCCGATCCGTTCGGCCTCCCGCGCGGAGAGAAAATCGCCCGTGTAGAGCAATTCCGTCGCCTTCGCCAGCCCGACGTAGCGGGGCAATAAATAGGCCGCGCCCATGTCCGCGCCCGACAGCCCGACGCGCACGAAGAGAAACGCGATGCGCGCCTCTTCCGCCGCGATGCGCAGGTCGCAGGCGAGCGCGATGACCGCGCCCGCGCCCGCCGCCGTGCCGTTCAAACTGGCGATGACGGGCTTACGCAAGTTTCGCATGTTGCGGATGAGTTGGCAGGTGAGACGGGTGAATTGGAGATGTTCCTGAACGTCGAGCTTCTGGAGGTCGGCGATGATGTCGCGCACGTCGCCGCCCGAACAGAACGCGCGCCCCGCGCCCGTGATCACGACCGCACGCACCGCGCGCTCGTCCTGCAACGCGGCGAACGCGTCGGTCAACTCACGATAGACTTCAAACGTCAGCGCGTTCAGACGCTCCAGGCGGTTGAGCGTGATCCACGCCACCCCTTCGTCGCTCACTTCGTAGAGAAAACTTTTCGGCTCAAACATGCTGTAAAAACTCAGCTTCTTTCCTTCGGAATGAAATAGCCTAAAACTACCCCGAGCACGACCCCCGCGATGGCTCCGACCAGCACGTAATTAAACGACAGTTCCGCGGTCTGTTTATACAGCCGGTCGATCCCGCTCAGGTACTCGCCGCGCGTGATGACAACGCCGAAAGAAAGTTGACCGACGAGAAAAGCCGAAGGACGGAGAAGAAACCCGATAACTCCGCCGACCGCCAGACCGATTAAACCGGGAACTATCTTCGGTGTTCGTGAGGTGGCATGCTGCATTTCGGTCTCCTCATTATGACGAGGGTTTATAGCACCGCGATGCCTTCAATCTCCACTTGCGCGCCGTCTTCGAGCAACCCCTTGACCTCGACGAGCGCCATGGCCGGGAAGTGTCGCCCCATGAGCTGACGCCACGACGCCCCGATCTCGCTTTGTCGCGCGCGGTACTCCGCTTTGTCGGTGACGTAGATGACGAGGCGCGCGATCTGTTCGGGCGTGCCGCCCGCCTCGCGGACGACCGCGACGACGTTTGCCAGCGCGCGCTCGAACTGCGCGACGAAATCCGCGCCGACGAGTTTCTGCTCCTCGTCCCAACCGATCTGCCCGGCGATGAACAAGCACGCGCCGCCCGCCGGGGCGAGCACGCCGTTCGCATAGCCGCGCGGGCGTCCGAGCGATGCGGGGTTGATGAGCGTCAGGGGTTTGTTCATCGGTTCATCGGTTCGTTGATTCGACGAGTGAATGAATCAACGGGCGGATTAAAACAACACGCTGCCGCCGTCAACGTTGATGGCCTGCCCGTTGATGCCGCGCCCATCTTCGGAGGCCAGGAGGAGCGCGAGCGCGGCCACCTCTTCCGGCGTGATGAGACGATGTTGCGGACTCATGCGCTTGAGGGCTTCAAGCGCGTCGGCGGCCGTGCGGCCGGTCTTCGCTTCAATCTGTTCGACGGCGTGCGTCGTCATGTCGGTATCGACGTAGCCGGGGCAGATGGCATTGACCGTCACGCCCTTCGACGCCACTTCGAGCGCGACGGAACGCGTGAGGCCGAGGACGCCGTGCTTCGACGCCGCATAGGCCGCGATGTAGGGCGCGCCCGTCTTGCCCGCGATGGAGGCGACGTTGATGATGCGTCCCCAGCCGCGCTCAAGCATCCGGGGGAGCGCGGCGCGCGTGCAATAGAATGCGCCGTCGAGATTGACGGCGAGATGTCGCCGCCAGTGCGCGTCGTCCGTGCGCGTGACGGGCGCGCTCTCGGCGATGCCCGCGTTGTTGACGAGAATGTCCGCGCCGCGCCCGAAGGCGTTGTCGGCGGAGAGGAAAAACTCCTTGACCGCCAGCGGGTCTGACACGTCGCACACGCCGTGGTGTACTTCCACGCCGCACTCCCGGCGGATTTCATCCGCCACCCGTTCAACTTCGACGCCCGTGCGCGAGCACAGGGCGACCTTCGCGCCCTCGCGCGCGAACGCGAACGCGATGGCGCGGCCGATGCCGCGTCCGCCGCCCGTCACAAGTGCGATTTTACCTTCCAGCTTCAAGGGTTAATTTCAAGTTTCAGGTTTCAAGTTTCAGGTTTCAAGTTTCAGGTTTCAAATTTCAAATTTCAACTTTCAAGTCTGAAGTTCTCCGGTTCTTTAACTTGAAACTTGAAACCTTCAACTTGAAACTCTCTACCGTTGCGGGCGCGGGGTGCGTTTCTCGACGAAGGCGCGGACGCGCTCGCGCGCCTCGGTCGTTTGGAAGCAGCGGAGTTGCGCCTCGGTTTCGTACTGCAACATCTCTTCGAGTTCGGCGTGTTGGCTCAGGTAGACGGCGTGCTTGGCGGCGGCGATGGACTCGGGCGGCGCGTCGCGCAGGCGTTCGGCGAGGCTCTGCGTCTCGGCCGCGAGTTCGTCGTCGGGCACGACGCGGTTGACGAGTCCGAGCGCGAGGGCGCGCGTCGAGTCGATCGCGTCGCCGAGGAAGAACATCTCGCAGGCGACGTTCGAGGGCACGATGCGCGGCAGGAAATAGGTTCCGCCCCAATCCGGGTGCAGCCCCATCTTCACGAACGACTGGCTGAACTTCGCCGACTCGGCCGCGATGCGCAGGTCGCACGCGAGCGCAAGATTGAACCCCGCCCCGGCGGCCGCGCCGTTAATCGAAGCGACGACGGGTTTGACCATCTCGCGGATCGTCGTCACCACGCGCCGCCCCGCGCCGAGCATGCGCGCGAACTCGTCCGCGTCGTCGCGTCCCATCATCTCGTCCATCGCCGCCACGTCGCCGCCCGCGCAGAAGGCGCGCCCCGCGCCCGTGATCACCACCACGCGCACATCGTCGTCGCTGCCCGCGCGCTCCAACGTCTCACCCAGATCGCGCCGCATGTGCCCGGCCAGGGCGTTCAACTTGTCGGCGCGATCCAGCGTAATCGTCAGGATGCGCTCGCGCACGCGGACTTTGATGAATTGCTCCATGAGAGTTTCAGGTTTCAGGTTTCAAGTTTCAAGTTTCAAGTTAAAGAACCATTAAACCTCAGTCCTGAAACTTGAAACCTGAAACTTATTCCCCTTTGAACTGCGGCTTCCGCTTGCCGACGTAGGCGTCGAGTCCTTCGCGCGCGTCCGCGGATTGGAAGAGTTGTTGTTGGAGTTCGCGTTCGAGCGCGAGCGCGGATTCGAAGGGAATCTCCGCGCCCGTCTGCACGGCGCGCTTGATGCGCCCGACGGCGTGCGCGGCTTTGTCCGGGGTGGTGAATTTCGCGGCGTAGCCGAGCGCCTGCCGCATGAACGCCTCGCCCGTCTCCGCTTCGTAGACGTGGTTCACGAGGCCGAGTTCCGCGCCGCGCTCAAAATCGAAAAGCTCGCCCGTCGTCATCAACTCGATGGCGCGCGACTTGCCCACCATGCGCACGAGTCTTTGCGTGCCGCCCGTGCCCGGCAGCACGCCCAGGGAAACTTCCGGCAAGCCCATCTTGCCCGCGCCCTTGCGCGCGATGCGGATGTCGGCCGCCATCGCCACTTCCAGCCCGCCGCCGACGCAGTGGCCGTTGATGGCCGCGATGACGAGTTTCGGCGTCTGCTCCAGCCGCGACAGCGTCTCGTTCGCGTGGAGGCAGAAATAGTATTTGAAGGTAGGCGTCACGCTTTGCAGCATCGCGATATTCGCGCCCGCGCAGAAAAACTTCTCGCCGCTCCCCGTGATGACGATGACCTGTACGCTCTCGTCCATTCGCGCCGCGAGGATGGCGCGGTCGAGTTCCGCCATCATCTCGTAGCTGTACGTGTTCGCCGGCGGATCGTTCAGCGTCAACACCGCGATGCCGCCCTCGGCCGCGTACCGCACGAGCTTGCCGCCCGTTTCCGTCTCTTGAACCTTCGCTTCCGCTTCAGCCATTTCGCTTCGCTCCGTTTAATAAATTATGACTCGAACTCAACTCGCGGAACACCTGATTGCCGGATGATAGCCTGTAGTGTTCCGATGCGTAACTCCGCATGCAAAGGGACAGGGACGGTGATCGTCGAATCCCCGGTGGCCTTTTGCATGACCGCGTGACTTCCTTTCCGGCGTACCTCGGCAAAGCCATGCCGGGTCAGGATGGCGCAGACAGCGCGCCCTGACAGCCTACGCAGCCTCCCCAAAGGAGACCTCCAGAGTTGTCACGTAAACTTCGGTGTTGAGCCGTTCGTTCACCTCGTTGGGGTGCGCGCTCTCTAGGAACAACTCGACCGCTTCTTTCAAATTGGCGCGCGCCTCTTCAAGCGAATCGCCCTGACTGGCAATGTCCAACTCGGGACAGAGCGCGACGAACCCATCATTCTCGCGGCGGACGGTTGCGGTTAAGGTGCGTGTCATCCTCTGCTTCCTTCCCGACTTTTAAGCTTACGGCGCGCGCCAGACGCTGAGGCGTTCGGTCTTGGCCGTCTTCGGGGTGAACTGTAGTTCGTCGCCGGGGTTTCCGGCAAGGAAGCCGGAGAGGAAGAGGCGCGCGAGGTTGTCCACCAGGTCGCCCACGGAGAGTTTGCCGCGCGGGTCGTACCAGTTGTAAATCCAGTTCATCATGCCGAAGAGGGCATAGGTTGAGACGGTGAGGTCGGGCTTCGGCGCGCCGCCGTCGCCGTCGTGTCCGGCGCGCGCCTGCTGTTGCACCTCGGAGAGGATGCGGCGGACGAGGCGCGTGTATTGCTGCTTGCGCCCCGTGACGTGCGCGCGCATCTCGCCCGCGAGCGATTCGGCCTCGTGCGAGAGCACTTTCATCTCCGCCATGTTGGCGGCGAAGAAAGAGAGGTGGTTCTCGATGACGAGCCGCAACTTGGCGACCGGGTCGGCCGTCTCCCGCAAGCGTTCGAGCAGGCGTTCGTGAACGCGCCCGAAACAGTTGTCCTGAATTAAAAAGAGCAGTTCTTCTTTCGACTTGCAGTAGTAGTACAGCCCGGCGAGGCTCACTTCGGTGGCGCGCGAAATGTCGCGCATCGAGGTCGGGTGATAGCCCTTCTCGGCGAAAATGCGCGCCGCGGTTCGCAGGATGAACTCCAACTTCTGATCGTAACGCGAGAAATCGAGCGGTTGATTCATGAGTCCAATTGCTTCATCGGTTCATTAGTTCATTGGCTCATTGCAGCAGCAGCAGCGCGCCGGTGAAGCAATGAACCAATGAAGCAATGATTGAATTCCTACAGCCGGACGTACTCGAAATCGAGCGGCTTGCCCTTGATGCCCGCGGCGGGCGGGGCGATCCAGTCGGCCATCTTGCCGGGTTCGGTCACGGGGCGCATGAGGCTGCGGACGAACTCGCGGTCGGCCAGCGAGGGCAGCCATTCGGCGCGGTTGCGCTCGAACTCTTCCCGGGTGATGAGATTGCCGCGCACGTCGAAGGCGTGCCCGGCGAACTCGCCGACGTGGCGATGGAAGCGCGTGCTCGGCAGGTAGAGTTCGGCCGCGACGCCCGCGTCGCGGATATACTTATTCCAGCGCGTGAGCGCGCGCTCGCAATCCTTGACGTACTCGCCGCGCAGCACTTCGTTGAGCGCGTTGCGCAAAGGAACTTCGCGCTGCTTGAGTTGGCCTTCTTCGATGACCGTGAGCATGAAGGATTCGTTCGCCGCCGTGTGCTCGGTGTAGTTGTCGCGCTCCTTGTAGCGGCCTTTGAGACCGGCGGCGAAAAAGTCCGCGGAGTTGGAACTGATCTCGCCGCCGAAGAGATCGAGCGAGTAGGAGAACCAGAAGTTGATGTAGCGTTGCAGGATGCTGAGCGGGATCGCGTTGTGCTCGCGCACGTCGGCGTCCGGGTGTTCGCGCATCAACTGCGCGGTGCGCTTGACCACGCGCCCGACGCCCGTTTCGCCGACGAAGAGGTGATGCGCCTCTTCCGTCAGCATGAACTGGCAGGTGCGCGCCAGCGGCTCGAAGCCCGACTCGGCGAGCGCGGCGAGTTGGAACTTGCCGTCGCGGTCGGTGAACATCGTGAAGCAGAAAAAGTTGAGCCAGTCGTCGCAGGGCTGGTTGAAGGCTTCGAGGATGCGCGGCTTGTCGGGGTTGCCGCTGCGCCGCTGCAAAAGTTCGTCGGCCTCGTCGCGGCCGTCCTGTCCGAAGTAGCGTTGGAGCAGGTAGACCATCGCCCAGAGGTGACGCCCTTCTTCGACGTTGACCTGAAAGAGATTGCGCAGGTCGTAGAGCGAGGGGCAGGTCTTGCCGAGTTCGCGCTGCTGTTCGACGGAGGCCGGTTCGGTGTCGCCCTGCGTGACGATGATGCGGCGCAGGGCGTTGCGAAATTCGCCGGGCACTTCCTGATATACCGGCATGCCGAGATTATCGCCGAAGCCGACCTTCGCGTTCTCGTCGGCGGGCTTCAGGAAGATGCCCCATTTATAATCGGGCATCTTCACGTAGTCGAAGTTCGCCCACCCGTCGGGATGCACGCTGGTGGCCGTGCGGAGATAAACTTCCTGATTGTGAAAGCCTTCCGGCCCCATATCTTTCCACCATTTGAGATAGTCGGGCAGCCACTTTTCGAGCGCGCGCTGAAGCCGCTTGTCTTCCGACAGGTTCACGTTGTTCGGGATGCGTTCGTTTAAATTCATGCTCATAATTAACCCTCGTGACGGGTGACAGGTGACGGGTGACAGGAAAGAACAAGTTCTGCTTTTAACTTGTCACCCGTCACCCGTCACCGCTTTTAAGTTCTCTTATAGTCGAACTGCGCCTGCGTCGGTTTGCCGTAGTTGGTCAGCGCGCCTTCGGGGCCGACGGCGTTCGGGCGTTGGAAAATCCAGTTCTGCCAGGCGGTCAGCCGCCCGAAAATCTTGGTGTCCATCGTTTCCTGCCCGGCGAAGCGCAGGGATGCTTCCATGCCCGTCAGCGCGTCCGGCGAGAGCGAGGTGCGCTCCTCGATGTCCACGCGAATCTTGTCTTCCCAGTCGAGGTCGTCGGGCGCGAAGGTGACGAGGCCGGCCTCCTCGGCGGCTTCGGCGTCGAACGCGCCCTCGTGTGCGAGAATTTCACCGGCGTGCTCGGGCGCGGCGAGGAAGCGCGACTGGAGGCGCGTCAGCCCGTTCGACATCGGGAGCGCGCCCGCGTTGAACTCGCTCGTGGCGACCTCCACCGGCGTCTCCGGGTCGTTCAGCATATAAGTGCGGTCGGCCGAGAGGGCGAGTTCGAGCAAGTTCCCGGCGAAGCAACTGCCCGGTTCGATGAGCGCGAAGAAACTCTTGGCCGTGAGATCGAGACGACGCAGCACGCGCGCCATGTAGAGGATGATCTCGCGCGCGAGCCAGTGGTCTTTGTGGGCGAGGAGCGTGCGGTCGGCGGCCAGCACGGCCTGGATGTCTCCCTCGGTGCGCGTGCAGACGAGGCCGATCTCCAGTTCGTTCATGCGCAGGTGCAGGAGCGCGTCGTCGAGTTCGCGATAGACTTGGAGCGGCCAGTAAGCGTCTCCGAGTCGTTCGATCTCTTCGATGGTCGTGGGCTGCTCGCCCTCCTGCGGCGCGCGCACCGTCAAGTCGGCGTAACGCTTCTCGCGATTCAGTTTCACGCTGACGTACTTATACTCGCGCCCCTCGCTCGTCGCCTCGACGCGCAGCGGGTTGAGCTTGATCCCTTTCGGCGACGCGCCCTTCGCGCCGTCGTCGCGCACGAGGCCGTGGACGTGCGCGGCCATCGCCTCCTGAAATTTGCTCGTCGGAAAATAACCGTCGATCAGCCCCCACTCTTTCGCGCGCTTGCCCTTCAACCCTTCGGCCAGGGTTGAGAAAACGTCGGCGCGGTCGCGCCGGATTTTGCGCTTGTCCACGAGCCGCGTGAGTCCGCCCGTGCCGGGCAGCACGCCGAGCAGGGGAACTTCGGGGAGCGAGACGGCGGAGTTGCCGTCGTCCACGAGATAGATTTCGTCGCAGGCGATGGCGAGTTCGTAGCCGCCGCCGGAAGCCGTGCCGTTCAAGGCGGCCACGTAGCGTTGGCCGGAGTTGGCGGAGGCGTCTTCGATGGCGCAGCGCGTCTCGTTGGTGAACTTGCAGAAGTTGACCTTGAAGGCGTGTGACGAAGTGCCGAGCATGTAGATGTTCGCGCCCGCGCAAAAGATACGCGGCTTGAGGCTCGTCACCATCACCACCTGAACTTCCGGGTGCTCGAAGCGCAGACGCTGCACGGCGTCGGCGAGTTCGATGTCAACGCCGAGGTCGTAGGAGTTGAGCTTCAATTTGTAGCCATCGGCCAGCGTCTCGTCTTCCTGCACGTCCATCGTGAGCGTGGCGACCGCGCCGTCTATAGCCAGTTTCCAGTGCTTGTATGATTCGGGTGTCGTCTCGAAATTAATCATCGGATAACAGAACTCCAACCAGGTTGTTCGCGCGGCCGCACGCCCGAAGTCGAATCAGGGTTCGAGCTTTCGCGTCGGCTCGTCCGGCCGTCAAAGTTATTTTTCCATTTTTCGAACGCTCGTTCGAATTTGCGATTTTAACGCTCTCCGGCCGGCCGGTCAAGGACTGAAGAGGCGACGGCGCGAGCGGTGCGAGGGTCAGTGTTGCGCGCCGCTCACGCCACGAGTTTTCGAGGGGGGTTGACCAGGACGAGGCGCGGCGGGCGCGCGCTTGACAGCGGACGCCCGCCGCGCGTAGGGTTTCAAGCGTTTCAAACCTCACGGAGGCGCATCTGTTCTGGTGAATGGCTCGGTCTTCAAAACCGTCTGTGAGACTGTGAGAACAGGCTCAGGTGGGTTCGATTCCCACACGCCTCCGCCATCAGCCCCTTAGGATCGGATCGCGCGCGACGTGACTGGAAGCATAAGTTGGCGGAATCCGCCAACTTATGCTTCCAGTCACGATTCGCCAACTTATGCTTCTCTGCACTCCAGGAATTAACGGAATTAAGATTCCACCAGAGATAAGCTATTATTGCTGTCCCAGAGCTTTACGCAGGATAGGCGGCATGGCACGGACATTTAGGTAATTAGGTTTGCCTAAGAAATTAGCTACCTGTTTCCTTGAAGGATATATCCCCTGCTTACGGAGTTCGGAAACTGCGTATTCTGCCCGCGACCGTACCACACAAAGCCGCGGGTGGGTGTACTGCGGGAGTTGTCCGCGGGGCAAAGCCCGACGAGCCGCTGGTCACCTGGTTTTGCTCTCACACCTTTCCAGGAGTTGCTTGCAGAATTCGAGCTGTTGCTGAACACTGAGCAAATTGTTCCTGGCAGTATTCAAATCCCTTCTCGTCGCGGAGGTCAGCGCCCTGGCCTGGGTCAACTGGTTCTGCAAGTCAGTGAGCTGCGTGTTCTGATCGCTAACCATCTGTAAGGCCTGCTGCTTGTCAGAGATGAGAATCTGTGCTTCTTCAATGGCCTTCTTCATCTCTATCTCGATGGATTTGTTCTCGGCGCTCTGGCGGGCAACAATTGTGTCCCGCTCCTTGATCGCTTCAAGCAGGGAGTCTTGCGAAAAGGTCTTCGGGATGTCGTAAGCCGTCAGGTATACGAGACCTAACATGACGGCCAGCGAGGACGCCGCCACAAAATATCGCCACCCCCGCGCCGCGCCCTCTTTTTGAAGGAAGGATATGAAGCGCAGCATCGAACTCGCCACGGCGAAAAGCATAAAGACGGCCAGCGCCACATAGAAGGTCTGCAATGCCTTCTCGAAGGCACCTTCTTTGAAGAGGAGGTAGAAGATGATCGAGGAGGCGGCCAGGGCTATGAGCAGCGCGGGAATCCACCCTTGGAGCCTCTCGACGCTCCGCCTGGCGACCCACGCCGCCCGAACGGAAGACTGGAAACTCCGGAATTTCTTTCTGCACGCGGGCGATTGCCAGTTGACCGAGGGCGAAACGATGCGCTCAATCGCCTGGAGGCTGTAGTAGGAGAAATCCGACGCCGGATACTTTTCGAGGGGAATGTTCTTGCGCTGGTAAGACCTGATCACGTCGTTGTCGGCGGGCACCACACCGAAGGTCTTTGACTCGTACAGGCGCGCCAGCACCTCCGGGAATACCTCCTCGTCCGCCGAGAAGAGCGCCTTGTTGACGATGAAGCCCTTGAGTGAGGCTACGATCCTCTGCCCCTCGTGCGCCGACAGCGATTCGGCGAACTCGTCCACCTTCTTCTTGAACGCGCCGACCTGCTCGATGGAGACCTTGTCGGCCTCCAGGACAAGGACGTAGCCATCGGCGACCGCGGCCGGGGCCGCGCTGGTGAAGTCGTACCCGCCGCGCGTGTCTATGATGATGTAATCGAACTCGCGCCGGAGCCTCTCGCACAGCTCCCGCAGGAAGTGGAAATACTGCTCCGGGGTGGTGGTCGTCTGCTCCTGCAAGTTGCCGCCAAGGAACCGCTCGTCGGGTACGCCCCCTCGCCACACCTCCTTGTTGGAGATGATAAGGTTGTATTCCACCCCCCCGTTGATGACTGGCAGCGGGGTTACGTCCCTGATCTCCACCTTGTCAAGGATCGCGTCGGCCAGGCAGTTCTTGCTCTGGACGTTGAGTTCGCTCGAATCGAGGACGCTGCCGAGGAGGTAGAGCGACAGGCCGCGTGTCGAGAAGTCGGCGTCGATGGCGACGACACTCATCCCCGACTGAAGCAGTGTGTACGCGGTGGTGGCGGAGAGCACCGTCTTACCGGTTCCCCCTTTCGCGCTCACGAAGCAGAGCACTTGGCCGAGCGGGTCTTGCTGGTTTGCTGGGGTGTTCACGATGCGGTTATCTCTCCCTTTTGGAGGTCGTTCGATCTCTTCACCCACCCAATATGTCCGTTGGTGCTTTGCTATCGGCGAACAATTCACGGTTGAGCAGACTCTTCACCGCGCTGAAAAACCTTGACCCTGACGGCGTTGCTCGCTCCACGACCGTGCCGGGCAAAGGGATTGGGTTAGGCCGGGGGAACAACTCGAAGTCCGTCGTCCGCGCGTAGAGAACGGGTACCCACCAATCTCTCCAACTCTCCTTCCGCACACCAAGGGGGATAATGTCGCGGATCGCTTTTCTGCCCTGGGTCAGCGCGAGATCGAGCGGCATGTGCTCGGCCAGCCCGGCCAGCGTATTGATGAGAAACTCCTGCGCCGCGAAGAAGTCAATCGGTGTTTGCGCTCCAATGACGAAGTCAATCCGGGTATACAGCAGGATGGAGCCGGCGATGCTGTTCTGGAACGTGACCTTGTCGCCCACCCACGCGCTCTCGCAGGCGAGGATACAGGCGACCCTCATCTTCCGGGCGGCCTTCAACTCATTGCCGAAACTGTATCCCGCCTTAAGATCGCGCAGCAAGCGTCTGCCTTTCAACGACCTCACTTCTTCAACGAAGACGAGGTAGCTATTACCTTCCGCGTCGATCTCGCCGTGCCCGAAAAAGGCCAGCCCGAAGGGTTGAACGTCGGCCAGCATCTTCCTGAAGTTGTTATAACTCGCCGGGTCTACGCGGAAGAACTGTAAAGAACTCATGTCCTCCGGCTCGTAATTTCCGATCAGGGGATTTTCCTCGGGGCTTGCCAACATGAACAGCAACTTGGAGATGTCCGGGCGGTCGGCGTGTAGTCTCACGTCTAGCTGCGGTGAATCTGAGGAATAACGTATAACCGATCCCTCGATGGACAGGAACTGCCCGGTGGGTTCCTCGGACTCGCGCAAGACTTCCCACGGCAGGTAGTAGAGGGTTGGAGGGATGTGGACGGCTATCCGCGGCGCGCTGTCGGAAATTTTCGCGCGATAGTCTTTATACTTTTGCAGCGCGTGGCCGACGAAGAAGTCCTTGAAGAGTTTCGCCCCGATTTTGGCGCAACCAGTCTCTTGCTCGAAGAAGTTCAGGAATCCGTAGGCCAGGTTTTTCCGCTCGTGCAACTTGTCCATGAGGCCGCTCAGCTCCTCATCCCGCGTGAAGATTACCTCCTCCGCCTCGCTCTCGGCATCCCCGGCGTAAACGTGGAAACGGCCGTCAGTAACGTCCCCAACCTGTTTGATCGTGAGGTGGAATATTTCTATGCCCATGGCAGGAACTCCCTTACGTGGCTTCAGGACGGCAGGCTGCACCAGCGGTTCAGGCCGCGCCGCAGCAGCCAGATGGCAAGGAAGACGATCACGTTTGAGACGGCTAGAGCGGGGTTAATAGTGGCAATGATGCCTGTAATGACTACCCCGACCGCCGTAATCCCCTCGGGAGACAGGGCCTTGTCGATGAGGTCTTTGTAATCCTCCTTCAACTCCTTCTTCTCCACATTGCACATCTCCTGGTGGAGCGCCGCCTTGAGTTTCCCCACCGTTCCCAGGATCGAATCGCCGACGTGCAAGGCGCTCAGATCATACTGTCCGCCCCTTATCGTCGCGCTCTGGACGGCGAGCGTCAGGCGCTTGTCAATCATCTCTTCATCTTCGTCGATAATTCCGCGATCTTGGATCGTCGCGAGAACGGTGTCGAAGTCATTAGGTAACGGCATATTTTTTTTCCTCTTAGAGCGTAGTATTGGAAGTGCGGAAACTACGGTTGAGTCCGATGCGAAGAATAAGGCGGAACAATCAGGCAGAGCCTCTTAAGTATAGGTTAAGTGGCTGAAGTGAAGCTGGCGAGGAATGATTGCCCGCGAGAAAGCCTGCGCTGCGCGCCGGAGGTATAGGCACAGAGATTGTCAGACGCGCCAAGCCTAAAGCTGCGGCCTCGCCTTGTCAATAAAAATATTAACTCTGTGATCATACTTGCCGCCACCGTATGCTTCCATTTTATACTTTCCGCCAACTCATGCTTCCAGCCGCCGCCAGGTTATGGGTTAAGTCACGCGCGAATCCAGGCCGCGGATCGTGCGTTTGTTAAAACACACTTCAACGGAAAAGCTCTCTCCCGCCGCAGGTTCTCGCTTGTCATGCGTCGCCGCCGATTTTAAACTGTCCGCATGTCTGAATCAGCAAACTTGCCGATGAATTTCGGCGGCATCGAAGACGAAGAGTTGTCGAGTTTCGAGCAGGCGCGCATCGTCGTGTGGCCTGTCTCTTATGAGGGCACGGTCTCTTACGGGACGGGAACGGGCGCGGGCGCGTCGGCGATCATCGACGCGTCGCGCAACATGGAGTTGTACGACGAGGAGACGGACGCCGAAGTTTATCGCCTCGGCATACACACCACAGAGGTGACGCAGCCGGTCGAGCCGCCGGAGGCGATGATGAAGGCGTTGCTGGAGCGCGCCCGTGAACTCGTCGCGACGGGCAAGCTCGTCTGCATGATCGGCGGCGAGCACTCGGTGAGCGGGCCGGTGATTCAGGCGCACGCCGAGGCCTACGAGAATTTATCCGTGCTGCAAATCGACGCGCACGCCGATTTGCGCGATACCTATGACGGCACGCCGCATTCACACGCTTCGATCATGGCGCGCGTCGTGAAAGACTTGAAGCTGCCGGCGGTGCAGGTCGGCATCCGCTCGATTTCGGTGGACGAGGCGCGCGCCATCGACAGTTTGCCGACGCGCATCTTCTGGGCGAAAGACATCGCGGGGCGCACCGATTGGTGGGACGATGCCGTGTCGGGGCTGACCGAGAATGTCTACCTGACGATTGACGTTGACGGCCTAGACCCCTCGCTCGTGGCGCAGACGGGCACGCCGGAGCCGGGCGGCCTGGGTTGGTATGAGGTGTTGGGACTCATCCGCACGCTCGCGCGCAACCGTCGTGTGGTCGGCATGGACATGACCGAATATTCTTACGTCGAGGGTTTCAGCGCGTCGGCGTTTCTGTGCGCGAAGCTGATCCACAAGTCTCTCTCCTACATCTTCGAGGCGGAGACGGCGCGGGTGCGCGGCGAGACGGCGACGCAAAAGTTAGCTTAGAAGGCAGTAAGAAGACTCACCCGCTGCCGGTGTATCAAAGCGGCTCGCTGAAACCGCAGGGCGGACGACGTTAGTCCGCCTTGCGGTTTCATCCTCTGCCAATCCTGGCGGCCTGCCCCTTCCCCGGCTGTAAGTCGAAGCCTCCCGGCAAGCCTTAATCGTATGCGGTAAATACCACCGCACATACAATCGACAAGTGGGCTGCTCTTGCTGAAATTTCTTGCCCTCAAGCGCAAACATCAGAGGCCGCTGACCAATGAATATTAAAATTATTTTGATAGCGAGTTTCGGAGCCGCCATGTTAGAGTTGATTTACTGGCATGAGTTACGGAATCATCTTGAAAACCGTCGCTATCGAAGGATGTTCCGCTCCGCTGCGTATTGGCTCATCGTGGGAGGAGCTATTATCGGCTCGGGGGTTGCCACCTGGATTTGGTATGGGATGGAAGATTCAGGACAGATGTCACGCGCGCCGCGTGAGTATTTTCTTGTCGGCGCAGCGTTCACTTTATTGTTAAAAAGAGTCGTTAAGGTTCTCGACTCCAGTGGAAAACCAACGCTCGGGGGTCACGATAAAGGGACTAACAATAGACCGGTCTGGAAGGATTACTTCCAATTTAGATGAAAGAGGTTCTTGCTATGCTCAATAGAAAATGGTTGCCAACTTTAACCTTCGCGATTTTTCTGCTCATTCCGGGGGTGGCTCTCGCGCAGCCTAATCTCGGGGGCAGGCCTGCCGGCGTCAATCAGAGAAACGATAGATCGAGTTTCATCGTTATCCCGCGAAACGACGGAGCGGGTTTCATCGTTATTCAGCGAAACGATAAAGTGGGTGTCGTCGCTGCCACGCCCAGGAATGGGAATGAGTTCGAGAGGGTTTATAAAGTCAAGCCCAATCGCAATGAAGTCGTCGATATGTTGGAAACGCGGCGCAGGGTCGCACAACTGGATAAATTCGGTCTAAAAGTTCAACCGGATGCGAGAACCAGGAAGGGGCTTGAAGCCTATATCGAACAATCTCCGGAGAAGGTTTTTGCGGTGGTCGGTCACAACGTCAATGGTGAATTCCGTTTTCCCGACGGCAGCACGCAAACATTGGCGGAGATAGATGCGCTGGCAAAAAAACACAATAAACTGGCGGTTCACCTTTCGTGTGACGCGACAGACCATGTTCACCCATCATCTCCCGCCGCAACCGGAAAGCTCACGAGCTTGAACGCCATCGACATGGCAACCGCGATCGGGAAACGTTTTGGGCAAGACCCACCCTCTAATAATCCCACGCTTCGCCTTGATGATTTGGCGGGTCGTATCCAGTCGGACATCAATGGCGTCGAACGGCTCTCGGCCATTAGGACAGAGATAAAAGCAACTGCTCTTGTCGGGGCGTTGGGAACTGTCTACCTGGTCGAGCAGCAGCGGCGAAAAACCAAGAGGCGATGACCTTATTGATTCCGACCTTATCGCCATCAGCTTACCCGCTCGCTAAAAGATAAGCGTCGAGGTTTTCGATCACGATTCATCGTTGAGGTCAGGACTCAAGAGGCGACGGCGACCTTAAATAAGTAAGGGGCAGGGCACAGGCCTTGCCCCTTCTTACTTCGACCTCCCAAGTCTCACCTGGAGAGCGTGGGTCGCCGCACGTCCCGCGCCGCCCGGCGCAAGTTTATAAGTCGCCGCGTCGCGGCCAAACCGCTTTTCCCTTGCGCTCAACGTCCCTCCACGCTTCAGCGTACAACCCCGATTCCTGCGAACTGAATAACGCTTGCCGGTTGTGCCGCCCGCGCTCGTGAGAGTTCTCCCGATCAATGAAATTCCTCCCCGCTTCGAGAACCCGAAAGCGATCAACCGGGGCGCGCTCTTTACCCGATGCGTTGTAAAAATGTTTTACATGACTGACTAACTATCGAGCTTGAAGCATCATTGACATTCATGTATGATGCGCCCTCGTCGTTACGTCCTCTAACCCCTAACCGACCGCTGATAGAGACCCCTCATGAAAAAACTTCTTAGTTATCTCCCCATCCTGCTGATCGTCTTTTCTTTAGGGCTGAGTTCCGCCTCCGCGCTGAATCCGCCTCTCGGCCAGAGCGAGAAAGGCAAATCGGCTCAGAGCAAATCCGCCTCCGCGAACAAACCGAAAGACGGGCAAGTTGCCGCGCCGCCGCAGACAATTTCGTCGCCCTTAGCTGTGAGTAACCCGGTCGCCAAGGGCAAGCGCAGAACCATCGCCGTGCTCGACTTCGGCGACGCGAGTCTCACCGACCTCAAGAAGAACCTCGGGCGACAACTCGCCATCCTGCTTTCAAACGCGTTTACCAAGCAAGGCGACTTCATCGTCGTCGAACGCTTGCAGTTGGATCGAGTGACCAATCAGGTCAACAAGGAAGAGGACACGGATCGTTATAAGGAAAACCCGCTCGTGCGAATCGGGAAACTCTTGAAGGCCGATGCACTCATTCTCGGCGACATCACCGAATTCACGGCCACGAAGAAGGGTAAGAATTTCGGCATCGCCTCCAAATCATCCTACACGGCTAAACTCGGGCTGGCCGTCCGGCTCGTCGATATCAGTTCGGGCGAAGTTCTCGACGCCGTCAACCTTGAGGAGACGGCCGAAGAAAAAGGAGAGTCGAATCCCTTCTGGCAAAAAGGCGCGCAACTCGACGAGGACTTGAAGGTCACCCTGTTCACCAAAGCCGCCAACCAGGCGGTTGACAAGACGGTCAACCAACTCAACAAACTGATCCAGGAAAAGATTCATGCCGCCCCGGCGACCGAAAAGGCGCGCGAGACGGCCGCCTCCGTGTCGCCGTCCTCGCTCGCTCCCGCGTCCAAACCGGCGACGGCGGTTACCGCTTCGTCAAGCCGGCCTAAAATCGTTAAGCTGGAAGGCAACGTTGCCACCATCAACATCGGCAAGCTGCAAGGCACCGTGTTGGGAAGCACGTTCGTCGTGGTGCGTGAGGAGATCACGACCGACCCGGATACGAAGGAAGTGCTCGATCGGAAAGAGACGGAGATCGGGAGGATTAAAATCACAGAGGTCAGAGACGGCGTCTCGATCGGCTCGTTGACTCCGGGCAGCCGCGGCGTCAAGATGCGCGACCTGGTGAAGTCGTTGGAGAGCGCGAATCCTTAATCCGTTCCCCGGCACGATACCGCCGTTTGTTTAGGGCAGGCAGCATTTCGCCCGCGCCTTGATGCCCGATACGCACACGCCCGCACACGGCTCGTCGGCCTCCTCGCCCGCCCGACAGCCCGCCCCGACCCACTTATGCGCGACTTAAAAGTGCTCCTCTCAACCCTGCTCATAGTGTTTCTCTCGGCGGGCGGCGCACTCCTGACGCCGGACTTCGGCGGGACAGCGCGCGCCCGGCAGCAGAAGCGACCGGCGCGACCGGCCGCTAAACCCAAAGACCGCCAACTGGATTTGCTTCCCCCTCCCGCGCCGACGGCCAAGACAAAACAGGGCGCGCCGCCCACGGTCGTCGTGAACACGGCGGCGGCCAACCAGCGACGGCTCGCCTTGGTGATCGGTAATAATGCTTACGCCAACGCCCCTCTCCAAAACCCCATCAACGATGCGCGCCTCATCGAGGAGACGCTCCGCGAACTCGGATTCGAAGTGATCAAGGGGGAAAATTTGTCGCGCGCGGAAATGCGCGAGGCGGTGGACTCCTTCGGCCGCAAGCTCGGGGTCGGCGGCATCGGTCTCTTCTATTATGCCGGGCATGGGGTGCAGGTGAACGGGCGCAATTATTTAGTGCCGACCGGCTTCGGCCGCATAAAGTCGCTGGAGGATGCGGAGAGCGAGTTGCTGAACGCGGAGGAAGTGTTGAAGGCTATGACCGCCAAGCAAGGGTTGAACATTTTGATTCTGGACGCCTGCCGTAATCTGCCGATCAAATTAGGATTCACGGCGGCTGACAAGCCGGGCTTTGCCGAGATCAGGAACACGCCCGGCGGCACCTTCGTCGCTTACTCGACCTCTCCGGGCAAAACGGCGGCCGACGGCACGGGCGACAACAGTCCTTACAGTACGGCTCTGGCGCGAAGCCTGCGGATGCGGCCATCGCGTCTGGAAGACGTTTTTATCCACACGCGCATCGAGTTGGATGAAAGCACGGGCGGCGCGCAAGTGCCTTGGGAGAACTCCTCGATCAAGACCGTCTTTCATTTCACTCCCGACGCGTTGAGCGCGACGCCGCTGCCGAACCTCGCCTATCAGGGAACGCTGCGTAACCAACTGCTGAAGGGTCTGCTCGGCGGTTTACGACAGTCGGACTTCGCCGTGCCGGTCACCGATCGCAGCGGCCGCATCACGTCGCAGCTCAACGGCCGCGCCAGGTTTTTTGTCGAGGCTCAAGCGAGCGGCCTGGAGATGGTGGAAATCCCCGGCGGCAGATTCGCCATGGGGTCGCACGCCGCCGACGCCGAGGCCGCTTACGCGGACGCCAAGCGTTACGACGAGGAAGAGACGCGGGAGACGGTGACGGCCGAGATGCCGCAACACAACGTCAACGTGAAGGGCTTCTACATGAGCCGCTACGAGATCACGCAGGCGCAATGGTTGGCCGTGATGGGTAGTTTGCCGCGCCTGGAAGGGAGATCGCGCGGCGACGACCTGCCGGTGGTGAACGTCGGTTATCGCGACGTTGAAGAATTCTGCGCGCGTCTATCGCGGCTGACGGGTCGGCTCTATCGCTTGCCGAGCGAAGCCGAATGGGAGTATGCGTGTCGCGCGGGAAGCGTCGCGCCGTTCGCCTTCGGCCTGACCGTCAACTCGCTGTTAGTCAACTATAACGGCATCGCCCCCTTCGGCGCGGCCGAGGCGAGACCTTCCCGCCGTGCCGCGCAGCCCGCCGGGCAAAGCGGCTCGGCCAACGCCTTCGGCCTCTACGACATGCACGGAAACGTCTGGGAGTGGTGCGCGGATAACTGGCACGACGGTTACGACGGCGCGCCCACGGACGGGAGCGTGTGGACGGAGGCGGACGAAGACTCGCGCACATACCGCGTCATCCGCGGCGGTTCGTGGGACTCGATTGCGAACAGTTGCCGCTCGGCCGGTCGGCGAAAAGCCGCGGTCACCGCCGCCACGAAAAAACTCGGTTTCCGCGTCGTGGCCGGTTAGCGTCGCGAGCCTGCCCGCGCGCCGGAGCGTGACGGAGAAGCTGGCCGATTGACGGCGTCGAACGCTATGCACGCACGCGCAGCGACGCACGACGGCGGTTGACCGCGCGCGGCAATGGTTGATTCCGGCGCGCCGCTATCCGGAAGTTACGACCCGCGATAAGTTCAACCTGCCGATCATCTCCGGGCAAGCGCCGATCATCGCGCTGCTGACCTATCTCGTCGTCGGGGCGAATCAACCGCGCGATTTGCCGTTCTTCATGCTCGCGCTCGTCGCCGTCCGGTTCGGCGTCTCGGTGTCCGCGCGGGAAATCATCTTTTTCAGGTTCAGCTTCTTCTTTTGACTCACATGAACTCCGACGAACAGCCGCTACCTCCAAACGAATTTCCCGACGCCGCGCCTCCCGCAGCGGCGACGACGACGCCCGACGCCACGCAGGAACATCCGGCGACGACCTTCGGCAACCGTTACGTGATCATGCGCGAACTCGGTCGCGGCGGCATCGGCATCGTCTATCTCGCCCGCGACGCGGCGTTGATGAATCGCCTCGTCGTCATCAAGGTCATGCAGGACGAAGTTTTAGAGAACGAGTGGGTGCTGCAAAAATTCCGCCAGGAGATCGAAGCCCTCACGCGCCTCAACCATCCCGGCATCGTTGCGGTGTACGACGCGGGCGAAACTCCCGAAGGCAAGCCCTACATCGTGATGCAGTACGTCGAGGGCACGACGCTGCGCGCCGCGCTCACGCCGGAGGGTTTGCCGCTTGAGCACGTCGCTTACATCATGCGCCGCATCGGCCGCGCGCTTTCCGCGGCGCACGATAAAGGCATCCTGCACCGCGATTTGAAACCAGAGAACGTGATGCTGGAGAGCGGAGCGAGCGACGACGAAGAAGCCAAGCTGATCGACTTCGGCATCGCCAAAATCAAAAACTCCGTCATCGCGCGTTCAACCGTCCTGCCCAACATCGCCGGAACCACCGCTTACATGTCGCCGGAACAATTGGAGCGAAGACCCTACACCGCCGCGAGCGACATCTACGCGCTCGGCGTGATGGCTTACGAGATGGTCACGGGGCGGCGTCCCTTCAACCCGGAAACGCAATTCCAGTTGTTGGAGATGCAGCGTGCCGGGGTGTGCGTCAAGCCGTGCGATCTACGCCCCGCGCTTTCGTCGGCCGCGCAGGAAGCGATCTTAAAAGCCCTGGAGTTTGAGCCGGAACGACGCTATGCCCGCGCCCGCGACTTCGGCGACGCGCTCGCCCAAACGCTCAACGTGGCGTTTGCCAGCGAAGCCAGGACGCGCCGCTTCGACGAAGCAGGCGCGAACGACCCGAACGCCGCAGCAGCCAGGCCGCCCCAACAACCGCCGCCGCATCTTCCGCCAACCCGGCCGTCCGCTTCGGCTGCGTCGCCGTCATCGTCGCCAACCGTCGCCGCCCCCGGCGCGGACGATGATTTGTCTCTGACGCTTGAGATGGCCTATGTGCTGTTCACCGACATCGTCGGCTATTCGCGCCGGACGATGGATCAACAGCCGCGCCTGCTGCGCCAACTGCAAAACATCGTCCGCCACACGCCACAATTTGCCGCCGCGCACGCCGCCGATCAACTCATCACGCTCCCGAGCGGCGACGGCATGGCGCTCGTCTTCTTCACCTCCAGCCCGCTGCCCGCCGTCGAGTGCGCGCTCGAAATCGCGCGGCAGTTGCGCGGCGAAGCCCAACTGCCCGTGCGGATGGGCGTCCACGCCGGGCCTGTCTATCGCGTCGCCGACATCAACCTGCAAAACAACGTCGCGGGCGGCGGCATCAACCTGGCGCAACGGGTGATGGATTGCGGCGATGCCGGGCACATCTTGGTGTCGCAGACGGTCGCCGAAGTATTGCGGCAACTAAGCCAATGGCAGGAACGCCTGCACGACCTCGGCGAAGCCGAAGTCAAGCACGGCGAGCGCATACACCTTTACAACCTCTACACGGAGGAGGCCGGAAATCCCGCGCCGCCCGCCAAGCTCATCTCGCGGAGCGGGTTCGAGTTGGAGCAGGCTTCCCCGATACCCGTAGATAAGCCACGGCTGCCGACGGCCGCTATCGTCGCGGGCGCGTTGCTCTTGTGTGCCGTCGTCGTCGGCGCGTTGTTCTGGTCGAGCCGTCCGCCCGATACTCCCGCTGCTTCAAACGCCAACGCGAACGCGAACGTCGCGGCCGCTCCGCCGGTCGAGCGCACGCTCAATTTTTGGCTGACCGTGCAGAAGATGAAAGACGGCAGGGAAGACGGCGCGCCGTTTCAATCCGAAGGGCGCGACGTTTTCACCGACGGCTGGCGATTCCGCATGAACGTCTCCGCAAAGGACGCGGGCTATTTCTACCTGCTCAACGAACCCCCGGCCGCCAAAGACCGCGCGATCGATGCCCCGCGTTACCAGGTCTTGTTTCCGTCGCCGAAAATCAAAGCGGGCGACGCGCGACTTCCGGCGGGCGAAATTGTCACCGTCCCGTCCGAGAGTTGGTACTTCTTCACGGGCGCGAAAGACGGAGAGCGCGGAACGGAAAAGATGTGGATGGTGTGGTCGAAAGAACCGCTCGCGGCTTTTGAAGATTTGAAAAACGTGCGGGCGGAATCAAACGGCGTGCGTGCCATCCGCGACCCGCGACAGGTTGATGCCGTGCAAAAGTTTTTGACGCAGAACTCGACCGACCCGACTCTCGCCGAGAGAGACCGGCAGAAACGGCAAACGTTGATTCGCGGGAAGGGCGCGACGGTCGTGCATGCGGTTGAGTTGGAGCATCAGTAAACGGAAATGAATCATTCTTTTCCCTGCGCATCGGGGCGGGGCGGAAACGCCGACGAGGGAGCGAAATTATGAAAGCCATGCTTTATGTTTTGTGTGCGGTGGCGGCGTTGACGGCTTTTTCCGGTGCGGCTCACACCCAACCCAGAACTCGCCAGCTCGCTTTAGAAACCAATGCTCAAACCACGCAAAAGCGCATTGCGCTCGTCATCGGCAACGCCGCTTATACGAACGCGAAGCCGCTCGCCAACCCGGCGAACGACGCCGCCGACATGGCGGCGACTTTGGACGCGCTCGGGTTTGAAGTTTTATCCGGCATGAATCAGAACAAGCGGCAACTCGAAACTTTGATTCGCCGGTTCGGGACGCGGCTCGCCGTCACCAAAGGCACAGGGCTTTTTTACTACGCCGGGCACGGGCTGCAAGTGAACGGAGAAAATTATCTCGTGCCGGTTGACGCCGAAATCCCCGAAGCCGACGAAGTGCAGTATCAAGCCGTGCCGATGAACCTGGTCTTGAGCAAAATGAACTCGGCGGGCAATGACCTGAACATCGTGATTCTGGACGCCTGCCGCAACAATCCGTTCGCGCGTTCGTGGCGTGGCTTTCGCGATACGGGCGAGGCGGACGGTTTAGCCCGCATCACGCCGCCGCAAGGCACGATCGTTTTATACGCCACGCAGCCGGGCAGCGTCGCTTCGGATGGGACGGGGCGCAACGGCCTGTTCACCGAATCGCTCTTGCAGCAGATCAAACGCCCGAACGTCGAGCTTGACCAGATGGTGAAAAACCTGACGCGCGACGTTTCCGAGAGATCGAAGCGCAAACAATTTCCGTGGCGCGAAGGCTCGTCAACCGGAGACTTTTATTTTGTCGCGAGCGCGTTGGCGGCGACGGCAAAGTCGGCCAACAATCAACCCGCGCCCGAAGTCGTCGAACCGAACTTCGGCAACACGGCCAACGCGGCGGACATCGAGCGCGAAGCGTTCGTCGATATTCAAAACAGCGCGGACGCGGGCGAGATTCGCGCCGTCCTGGAAGAATACCCGGCGAGCAAATATGCGGCGGCGGCGCGAATCAAACTCGACCGCCTGACGTGGGGATCGATCAAAAACTCGAAAGATAAAGCGAAGATTCAAAGTTATCTGACCGAATTTCCAAACGGCCAATACGCGTCGGCGGCGCGTATCGAATTGAGAAAGCTGACGAGACCGGCAGTCGTTGAACCGCTGCCCAGCCCGACCCCGCGAACCGTACGCAACGGCACTTCAACGCCGGCAGCGGCGACCACCGCGGCAAGCAACGTCGAACTGAAATATTTCGAAGCCGCAAACGGCAAATACGGTTACAAAGATGCCAGCGGCACAATCATCATCGCGCCGACCCATGATAATGCATGGACTTTCAGGGAAGGTTTAGCAATGGTGAAACAAGGCGAAAAGTACGGCTTCATCGGCAAGAGGGGTGAAGTTGTCATTCCAGTCAAATACGATAATGCAGATTCGTTCAGCGAAGGTTTAGCTATAGTGAAACAGGGTGGCAAGTATGGTTTCATCGACAAGACAGGCAAAGTTGTGGTTCCCATTCAATACGATTATGCGTTCTCCTTCTCTGAGGGCTTAGGAGAGGTTAGACAAGATGGCAAGCACGGGTTCATTGACAAGACGGGCAAAGTTGTCATTCCGCTGCAATACGATGTTGCACGCTCGTTCCGTAATGGACGAGCGCAAGTTAAATTAGGTGACAGGGAGTTTTACATCGACAAAAACGGCGACGAAATCTCGACCAGCAAGAAGAAAGCAAGGAGCGCGCCCTGAATGGTGGCGCGCCCGTAGTCGTAGCGCCTCACGGCGACGAATCGCAGGTACTTTGTTCAACCAAGCCACAGTCAGCCGACCTTAAAGGAGACCGCGTCGATGTCGAAAAACAAACCTCACCGTTTCTCCCTGAACATGGTTCTCGTGGCGGTGGCTTTGATCGCCGCGTCCGCCGTCGTCGCCTCCGCGCAGAAGCCGACGATGGCGGCGGACGCGGAGCAAGACTCGCGTTCAATCGGCGACACCGCGTTCACGGTGAACACGCGGCGTCCTGCGGCGAAGGTTAAGCGGGCGGCAGCCGCTCGCCGCACTTACCAGCGCGTCACGCCGCCGCTCCGCAAGACCACGCCGCGCCCGGAGACGGCGGGGAGACGCAAGCCGCAAAACAACAAAAGTAAAGCGGGGACATTAAAGACGCCCGCGGCCGTGGCCGGATTGGTTGCGGTCGGGGATGCGGAAATCGGGGTCACGGTGTGGCGTTTGCGGCGCGCGGGGGCGACGGAACCCGGCGCGCGGCTGCTCGACATCAGCGCGCCGGATGTGCAATGGGTGCCGGAGCGCGTCGCCGCGGAAAGCCCGCTGGCGGAGGGCGACCGCGTGCGCCTGAGCGTGCAAACGCCCCGCAGCGGCTACCTGTACATCTTCGACCGCGAGCTATACGCCGACGGCACGCTCGGCGATCCGTACCTGATTTTCCCGCTCGCCATCACCAGCCAGGGCGACAACCGGGTGCGCGCCGGAGTGGTGATCGAAGTGCCGTCGCAAACAGACCCGACGCCATATTTCACTTTGCGCCGCAGCCGGGAGACGCAGACCGGCGAACTTCTCACGCTGATCGTCACGAGCGAACCGCTGCCCGGCGTGCCGCTCGAACGACGACCCGTGCGTTTCGCTAAGAATCAACTCGCGGCGTGGCTCAGTCAATGGAGCGCGCCTTCCGAGCGGTACGAGTTGGAAGGCGGCGCGGGCGCGCGGTACACGGAAGCGGAGAAGGAGGCGGGAGCCAGCCGGGCGCGGCAACTGACGATTGACGAACCGACACCGCAAACCATTTATCGCCTCGCGCCGCTCCCCGGCAATCCTTTGCTCGTCAACGTCACGCTTCGGATGCGACGCTAGCCAACGCCGCGTGCAGGCGTCCGGTGAGGGTCGCAAGAAACATAAGCGGAAGTTGAACCCGACCCTTGAGAGTGAGATGTTGCGCTAACTCGCGGAAGGGTAAAATAAGTTCGGCCGTCTCCTAGTCTCTGAGCGGTGACGGGAACGGCGAGGGCATCGAGGCGAGTGCAAAACTCAGGCATGTGAGTCTCGCCCGTCACCGCAAGCTTCCACTTAGGACTTCCCGCCAACTTGTGATTCCAACTCTCTGAGAAGACCCGCCACGACAGTTGTAAAACATCCATCTTTAGAAGTATGCTCCCGCCCAGATACGACGCCAGGCGTGGCGCGTTGATGCTCACAATCACGGGAATGCGGATTGAATGCGGGTCGCTTTTCAATGCGTGTTCCGAACCTCGCATTCCGACATGAGCCAATGATGAAAGAATGGATCGCTTTGAACATGACGCCGGGCGTCGGGCCGCGCGCGGCGGCGCGCTTGCTGGAACGCTTCGGTTCGGCGGAGGGCGTGTTCGCGGCGTTGCGCTCGGAGTTGGAGCGTCTGCGCTTGCGCCCGGAAGCGTTGGAGAGCATCGTGCTGCGCGACCGGCATGCGGAGGCGGAGCTTGAACTCGAACGCGTGCGCGCGCTCGGCGCGGACGTGTTGATTCTGGACGACGGAAGTTACCCCGCGCTCCTCGGCGAGATCGCCGACCCGCCCGTCACGCTCTACGTGCGCGGCGAATGGGCGGCCTGTCTCGATGCGCCGTGCGTGGCGATCGTCGGCTCGCGGCGGTGTTCGACCTACGGGCAGAACGTGGCCTTGATGCTGGCGCGCGAACTGGCGACGCGCGGCGTGACTATCGTGTCGGGGCTGGCGCGCGGCATCGACGCCGCCGCGCACAGGGGCGCGCTCGAAGGGGGCGGGCGCACGGTCGGCGTGCTCGGCACGGGCATCGACGAGGTTTACCCGCGCGACCATAAAAAGTTGGCGGAGGAGATTCTGGCGCGGGGCGGCGCGCTCGTCTCGCAGTTTCCGTTGGGGACGCCGCCCATCCCGGAGAACTTCCCGTATCGCAACCGGATCATCAGCGGGCTGAGTTTGGGCGTCGTGCTGGTGGAGGCGGCGGAAAACAGCGGGAGTCTCATCACGGCGCGGCTGGCGATCGAACAGAACCGCGAGGTGTTCGCCGTCCCCGGCAACGTCACCTCGCGCAACTCGTTCGGCACGAACTACCTGATCAAAGGCGCGGGCGCGAAACTCGTGCAACAGTGGCAGGACATAGCAGCCGAACTGCCGCCGGAGATCGCCGCGCGCCTCTTGCCGCCCGAACCGGCGAAGAAGAAGAAAGCGGGCGCGGCGGCGACGGTGACGCAACAACCCATCCTCCCGTCAGACCTCTCGGACGGCGAGCGCGCGGTCTTCGGCCTGTTGTCGGCGGATGAACCCGTCCACATCGACGCGCTCGTCGGAGCGAGCCGTCTACCCGTTTCGGATTTAACCGGCGTCCTGCTCGGCCTTGAGATGCGAGAGTTGATTCGACAACTGCCGGGGAAGTGCTTCGTGAGAAAACTGTGAAGGACGGCCGGATGCGAGCGTGATCCCTTCCCGCGCCGTGCGGAAACCCCGCGCCGTGCGGACACGATGGAACGCCTCGAATAAAGATTCAAGGGGCTGAACAAAATTAACCGCACCGGCGACGCGGGCGCGAAGTTAAATCCTCAGAGATTTCTTCGGGCGCACGTCGCGGGTGCGGTTAATCGTTCTTCAAGGTCGCGCGTTCTATTTGTCGTCGTCGTCGCGGCGGGCGTCGCGTTCGGCGGCACGGGCGTCGAAGAGTTTTTGTTGTTCGGGCGTGAGCAGGGCGCGGATGCGTGTGCGTGCGTTCTGGCGCACGGAGTCGTAGCGCGGGCGCACCTCTGCGCGCAGGGCGCGATAGTCGTTGCGCGTCTGGTCGAGGATGGCGCGTATCTCGGTGGCCTGTTGTTCGGTCAGGTTGAGGTCGCGACGCATGCTCTCGAAAATTTTGTCCTCCCGGCTGCCGCGCCCGCCGCGCCGCCCTGAATTTTCGTGGCCGCCGCGCAGGCGATAGAGACTGGCGAGCGACGCGCCGGTCACGCCGCCGAGCAGGAAGACGCCGAGGAGCACGAGCAGGATTTTGAGCCGGGTCGAGCCGCGCCGTGGGGTGTTCATCGGGAAACCTCGCGGTCGTCTGCCTGGAGAATGGTCGCCAGCACGTCGTCGCTGGAGAGCGGCCGCCGCTCGGCGAACACGACGTTCTCGACGCCGCCGTCGCCCGCCTCCATAAACGCCTCGTCGCTGAGGACGCCGGGCGAGACGGTCGTCGTGCCGAGGCTCGAAGTCCAGAACAGGATGAAGGCGAAGAGTGCGACGAGCGCCATCGCGGGCACGGAACGCCAGACGACGCCGAGGAGCGTGAGCCACGTCTCGCCGCCCGCGCGCCGTTCCTCTTCCGTCTTGATGCGCGTGCGCAGGCGTGCGTACAGGAAGGGCGACGCGGCGGCCGCTTCCGCTTCCGCTTCGTTCGCCGCCGAGGCGCGCACCACGGCTCGCCCGAAGCGTTCCAGCCGCTCGTCCGATTCGCCCTTTTTGTGATTGCCGATCATCGTAGTTGTACCCGCCCTCTTCTGCCGCCGCCGACTCTCACCGGCGGCTTCGTTATTGAAAACGCGCGCGCGCGCTTTCAGGTTACACGAATCTCTCCAGCACGCGCCGCAGGTGCGCCCGCGCACGGTGCGCGCGAACTTTGACCTTCGAGATCGACCAACGGTTCGCATCCCCGATCTCGGCGACCGACATTCCTTCCACGTCGAGCATGACGAGCAGCAGGCGATCTTCGGGGCTGAGTCGCGCGAGCAGCTTGTCGGCCAGATCGCGCGCGATGGCGGTGGCCTCCACGTCAGTGCCCGCCCCCTCGGCTCGCAGTTGCGCTTTCAACCAGGCCGACTCTTCTTCCGACATGTCGCCGGTCGCGCTCTCGGGTCGCCGCTTCTGCCGTCGCAATTCGTCGTAGCAGGCGTTGAAGGCGATGCGCGCGATCCAGGAGGCGAAAGAGTTTTCCTGCCCGTTGGCGAAGTCCGGGAGCGCGAAGTAGGCTTTCATAAAGCTCTCCTGCACGATCTCCTCGATCTGTTCGCGCTGGCGGAAGAAGCGGCCGGCGATGAGCGAGACGCGGCGGCGATGCCGGTTGAAGAGTTCCTCAAACGCGTCGGCGTCGCCCGCGCCCGCAGCGGCGACGAGTGCCACGTCCGACGCGTCGGCGGCGGGCGCGTGTCCCGCCGACTCGCGCGCGGCGTCGAGGTCGGAGTTGTCTGCCTGCTCGTCCATAAAGTATCAACCGCCCGCAACCGCCCACGGGTGCGGAGAACCGGAACGGCGCGCGCCTTGAATGAAAAATGAAGGGACAGCCCCCTCGCCCGAGAGCTGCCCCTTCGTCTTGCACCGGCACATGCTCAGTGGTTCTTAGCGGCGGTAACGGCTGCGCCGGTTATCGCGGTCGCGCAGCTTGTAAGTGTACAACGCCGAGCCGCCCGCGCCGACGAGCGCGCCGATGATCGCGCCCTTTTGCCCGCCGACCAACCCGCCGACGGCTGCGCCCGCGCCCGCGCCGCCCGCCACCGTCAGCTTGTCGCGGCTGCGCTCCCAAACCGAGCGATCATTGTAACGCCTGTTGTCGTCATAACGCCGCGCGTAGTTGGCGCGCCGGTTCTCGCGGCGGTAGGTTTGCGCCCACGCGGGGCTGGCCGCCCCCGCGAGCAAGACGAGGCACATCACTGCTGCGCCCAGTATCCGGTTCATACTTCACCCCTTCCTTGCTCTTGAACGCTTAACGATAAATTCTCCGGCCGTTCGGCAAGACGGTGACGACCCGGCCGTCGCGCGTGCGGTAAGTGCGCGCGCGATTGACTTGCGGGTACGACTGGCGGCTGCGCGAACTACGCACGACGCGCCTGCCGTTCGGCAGGACGACCACGCTGCGGCCGTTCTGGCGGCGGACGATCGTGCGGCCGTTCGCTCCGCGCACGATGGTGCGGCCGTTCTGCGTGCGCACGACGCGGCGGTTGTTCGGATAGACCGTCACCGTGCGCCCGTTGCGCGTCCGGTAAGTTGTCTGCGCCGCGGCCGTCAACGCCGTGCCGACCAGCAGCGCACACACCATCAAGCTCACTTTGAGTTTATTTTTCATTGTTGCCCTCCATCGAAAATGTTGAAGGGGAGAGTTTGGCGACGGGTGGGGAGACCCGCCTGTGTTTCAAGTTAGGTTCTGCTCGCCGGGGCGATTGCGCCGTCGGCGTTGCGGCGCGTGCGCCGTTCCTGCCGCTTCTGCTCGCGCTGTTGGCGTTGGGCGGTAAGTTGCGCTTTCTGTTCGGCCGTCAGCACGGCGTACAGTTCCGACATCATGCGCGCGTGCGCCACTTCGCGTTCGACCTGTGCATTGGCTCTCGCCTGCGCCGCCGCGCGCACCTCGGCCTCGTTGAACGTGCCGCCGTTGAAAGCGTCGAAGCCGCCCCGGCGTTCGCCGCGTCCCTGCCGCTGCTGCCGTCCGGCTTTCGCCGTCTCGCGATAGCGCGCGGTGATCTGATCCATCTGCGCCTTCTGCGCGTCCGTCAAATTGAGTTCTCCGGCGAAGCGACCGGCGAAACCGCCGCCACCACCGCCGTGCATGCCGCGCCCGCCTTTTTTGTGGCCGCCGCCGCGCTCGCCCCGACCCCACGCGCCGCGATCTTTATCGCCGCCCTGCGTTCCCTGCGTCGTGCCCTGCTGCGCGAATCCGACGATTCCCGACAGCGCCATCGTCCCGGCCAACGCCAGTCCGCCGATAATCTTCCTCGTGCGATTTAGTTGCATCTGTCCTTATCTCCAATGATGTTTTAAGTGAATTTCCCGAAGCCGCATCGGACACAGGAGAGAATGAAGCCTCAATCCGGCCAACCAAGATGTAAGACGAACGTTCCCGGCGGACGGTTACAAGTAAGTTTCAGGTTGCAGGTTTCAGGTTTCAAGTTAAAGAATGCGGCTCTCCGGTCTTTAACTTGAAACCTGAAACCTGAAACTTGAAACTCTCAATCGGGCACGAGGGCGAGGCGGAAGCCCATCAGCGACCACTCGGCTTCGCCCTCGACTTCGTTGATATAAGAGAAGTCGCCGGAGGCGTTCGAGCCGACGGCGAAGCAGGTGGCGTTGCCCTGCTCATCGCGGTAGAAGCCGAGTTCGAGCGTCTCGGTCGCGCTCCATTCGGGATGAAAAATCGTGCCGACGAGGTTGAAGACGACGGGCGGACAGATCGTGACGCGATAGCCCGCCGGCAGCAGGCGACGCGCGCGCCAGTCTTCGTTGACGACGTTGAGGAAGGTGCGCAGGGAGAGATAGTTGTGCGCGTAGCGCATGCCGTTCATCATCCCGGCGCGCCCCATGTAGGCGACGAACGGGTCGGCCGTGGCATCGTGGCCGTAAGCGGTGCCGTAGAACTGCCGGTTGCCGGGCAGGTAGCGCGGTTTGGTCGTGGTCTCGACGCCGATGATGCGCCCCTGATGGCGTGCGTGGCCGTTCAGGAGTTGTTGGCGATAGTTGTGGCCGTGCTCGCGCGTCTTCGAGAAATCGCGCGGGGCTGAAGGGTAGAGGCGCGCGAGATAATCGTCGTCGAGCGGCACGGCCTCGGCCGCCGGGACAACGTGCCATTCGATGTTGAAATGGCGCAGCCCCTCGTCCATCTCCGGGCGCAACTCGAACTTCGCGGCATCCGGCGCGACGAGCGCGCGCGCCGCTTCGAGCTGGAAAAACTCGCGCAGCTTTCCGGTTCGGTCTTCCTGCCAGTTAGACATATAATCGTTCTCCCCGTGTGACATTTTCGACTACTGTAATTCATTTATTCTTAAGTTTCCCGCGCCGACGCGGCAAGCGCGGGAGTAAATTTAAACATCTCATTCACCAAATGCGTTGAACCTCGTCAGGCGACGAGAATTCTGTAACCGGAAAATGAGGCGAAACGTTTTTACACAAAGCGGCGAAACGTATTTATCCAAATAAACTCGTCAGTTTTATTAAAAGCTCGGAAGGTTTAATCAAGGTCTATTCTATGTCTGTCTCTTTCATCTCCCCACACACTCGCTCGGCCGCGCTCGCGTGCCTGCTGCTCGCCCTCGTGCTTTTCGGCGCGACCTCCTGCGGGCGTTCCGCCTCGAAGGCCGACGCCAAGGCGGGCGCGCCCGCCGGGGAAGGCGCGGAGAAGGGCGGCGCGGCGAACGCATCGGAGGCCGCGCCTATCGCCGTCACCACGGCGAAGGCCGAGGCGCGCGAAGTGCCGTCTTACATTCAATCGACGGGCAGCCTCGTCGCCGAAGAGATTTCGGACGTGGCCTCGCAAGCCTCCGGCCAGGTCGTGGCGACGCCGGTGGGAGTCGGCGCGTTCGTCCGGCAGGGCGACGTGCTCGCGCGGCTCAACGACCGGGATGCCCGCCTGCGTCTGCAACAAGCGCAGGCCGGAGTGCAGCAGGCCATCGCGGGCGTGAGACAAGCGGAGGCGCGCCTCGGCTTGCGGCCGGGCGGCAACTTCGACGCCAGTTCCATTCCCGAAGCGCGCGCCGCGAGCGCGAACCTCGAACAAGCGCAGGCCGAGTTGCGTCTGGCCGAAGCGAACGAGCGACGTTACCGCGCGCTCGTCGAAACGGGCGACACGGCCGTGAGCACCTACGATCAATTCCGCACGCAGCGCGACACGGCGCGCGCGCGCGTCAACGCCGCCCGCCAGCAACTCGAATCCGCGCTCAACACGGCGCGCCAGAGCAATCAGGCCATTCAGACGGCCGAGTCGGCCGTTTCGTCGGCGCGCGCGCAGGTCGCCATCGCGCAGAAGGCCGTGGCCGATGCGACCATCCGCGCGCCCTACGCCGGTTACGTCAGCAACCGCCCCATCGCCGTCGGCGAGTACGTCACCCCGGCGGGGATCATCGCCACCGTGTTGCGCACCAACCCGATCAAGTTGCAACTGCAAGTGCCGGAGGCGGAGGTGCCGTTCATCACGCCGGGGATGGGCGTCTCGCTCGAAGTTGACGCGCACCGGGAACGGAAGTTCGCCGGGCGCGTGTCGGCCGTCAATCCCGCCATCGACCCGGTTTCGCGCGCGGCCACCATCGAGGCGGCCGTCGAGAACGGCGACAACGCGCTGCGCTCCGGCATGTTCGCCACCGCGCGCATCGTCAGGCAAGGCGGCAGCCGCACCGTCTATGTGCCGCGCGCGGCCGTCTTCTCCGATCAGAACACGCAGTCCTATCGCGTCTTCGTGATCGATAAGGGCACGGCGAAACTGCGCGTCGTCCAAATCGGCACGGAGGAAGGCGACTCGATCCAGATACTCTCCGGCGTCAACGCCGACGAGACGGTGGCGACCAGCAACCTCCAACAACTTTTCGAGGGAGCGCGCATCAGGGAGTAGAAGTTTCAAGTTTCAGGTTTCAGGTTTCAAGTCTGAAAGTTGCTTGCTCTTGAACTTGAACACTAAACCGCGAAGCCTGAAACCTGCTTTAACCTGAAACCTGAAACCTGAAACTTGAAACCCGCTTACTGGAAACCTGAGATTTTAAGATCATGCAGAAGCTAGCCGAAATTTGCGTCCGTCGCCCGGTCTTCGCCACCGTCATCATTTTGATCCTGACCGTCGTCGGCGGTTTCTCTTTCTTCACGCTCGGCGTTGACCGCTTTCCGAAGATCGATATTCCGACCGTCTCGGTTTCGACGAGCAACCCCGGCGCCGCGCCGCAGGAGATCGAGACCGAGATCACGGACATCATCGAGGGCGTCGTCAACACCGTGCCCGGCATCGACGAGATGCGTTCCAGTTCGGCGCAGGGTCGCTCCAACGTCACGATCAACTTCAACCTGGAGAAAGACCCCGATCTCGCCACGCAGGAGGTGCGCGACAAGATCAGCACCGTCATCAACCGCCTGCCGGAAACGGCCGACCCGCCCATCGTCCGCAAGTCAGACCCCGACTCGCAGCCCGTGCTCGTCTACGCGATCAGCGCGCCGCGCTCGTCCATCGAACTGACCGACCTCGTCCAGAAGCAGATTCAAGAGCGGATCGAATCGGCCGACGGCGTCGGCGAAGTGGTCGTCTTCGGCGGGCGCACGCGCGAGATCAAAGTCTACGTCGAACCGGATCGCCTGCGCGCTTACAACCTGTCGGTGACGGAAGTGTCGAACGCGCTGCGCGCCCAGAATCTCGAACTGCCCGGCGGGCGGCTCGACGAAGGCGCGCGCACCGTGACGCTGCGCACGCTCTCGAAGGTGACAAAGGTTGAAGACTTCAACCAGATCGTCGTGGCGACGCGCAACAACTACCCGGTCAAGATCAGCGACATCGGGCGCGTCGAAGACAGCGGCGTCGATCCGCAATCGGCGGCCTCTCTGGACGGCGTGCCGTCGGTGTCGCTCGGCATCCGCAAGCAATCGGGCGCGAACACCATCGCCGTCATCAACGGCGTCAAGCAGCGCATGGCCGAGATCATGCCGACCCTGCCGAAAGACCTCAACGTCGTCGTCACGCGCGACCAATCGGAATTCATCGAAACGTCGCTCCACGCCATCGAAGAACACCTGGTGGTCGGCGGCTTGCTCGCCGCCCTCATCGTCTTCCTCTTCCTGTGGAACTTCCGCTCGACGATCATCGCCGCGCTCGCCATCCCGACCTCGATCATCTCGGCCTTCGCCATCATCGCCGCGCTCGGCTACTCGCTCAACCAGATGACGATGCTCGCGCTCACGCTGATGGTCGGCATCGTGATCGACGACGCCATCGTCGTTTTGGAAAACATTTACCGCTTCGTGGAAGAGAAGGGGATGCACCCCTATCAGGCGGCCATCGAAGGCACGCGCGAGATCGGTCTGGCCGTGATGGCGACCACGCTCAGCCTGCTCGCCGTCTTCATCCCCGTCGGGTTTATGACCGGCATCGTCGGCCGCTTCATGTCCTCGTTCGGACTCACCTCGGCCGCCGCCATCGCCGTCTCGCTCATCGTTTCGTTCACGCTCACGCCGATGCTCGCCGCGCGCTGGATCAAGCCGCCGAAAGAGTCCGTCACGCCCGAAGGTTTAGAGCCTGCCGTCACCGGCGGCGATGGCGGCGGCGACGCGGGCGGGCACGACGCTGTTGCCGGTGCGACGGCGCACGCGAGCGTCGCGCCCGAAGCGCGCGCGGAGAAAGCCCACTCGTCGAAGGGCGGCCGTTTTTATCGCCCGGTGGATCGCGCTTACATGTGGATGCTCCGCTGGTCGATGGCGCACCGCTGGGTGGTCGTCGTGCTCTGCGTGGTGGTGGTGGCATCGATCTGGCCGCTCTACCGCTATGTCGGTTACAACTTCCTGCCCGACGAAGACGAATCGGCCTTCCAGGTCTCTCTGCGCGCGCCGCAGGGAACGAGTTTGCCGGCGACGCAGTCCGTCCTGGAGCGGGTCGCGCGCGACGTGCGCGAACAGATTCCGGGCGTCAAAAACACGCTCGTCAACGCGGGCGGCTTCGGCGGCGGCGGCCAGCCGAATCAGGGTTCGGTGCAGGTCAGCCTGCTGCCCGTCAAGGAGCGCGAGCTATCGCAGACCGAGTTGATTCAGCGCACGCGCGACATGATCCGCAAACGTAAATATCCGAAGGAGTACGTCATCAACGCGTCGGGCGGGTCGTCCATCGGCGCGGCCATCGGCGGCGGCGGGCGCGGCGGCTCCTCGCTCGGCCTCTACATCAGCGGCCCCGACATTGCCAAGCTCGACGAGTATTCCAATAAACTCGTCGAACGCATCAAGAAAGACGATAACTTCCGCGACGCCGACCGCTCGCTCCAACTCAGCAGCCCCGAACTGCGCATCATCATCGACCGCCAGCGCGCCGCAGACCTCGGCGTCCGCGCGGGCGACGTGGCGCAGGCTTTGAACACGCTCGCCGCCGGGGCGCGCGTTACCACTTATAGCGAAGGCTCGGATCAGTACGACGTGGTCGTGCGCGCGGGCGAGGAGTTCCGGCGCACGCGCGAAAACTTGAGCAACTTCACCGTCGCGTCGTCCAACGGCGGCACGGTGGGCCTGGAGAAACTCGTGCGCCTCGAAGAGGGCGAGAGTCCCGCCTCGATCGACCGCCTGAACCGGCAACGGCAGGTGACGATCTCGGCGAGCCTCGCGCCGAACGGTTCCGAGGCCGACGGGCTGGTGGCCGTGCAGCGTTACGCGCAGGAGTTGAACATGGAGGCGGGCTATCGCACGGGCGTCACGGGTCAGTCGAAGGAATTGCAGCGCGCGAACCAATCGTTCATGCTGGCTTTCGCGCTCTCGTTCGTCTTCATGTACCTGATCCTCGCGGCGCAGTTCGAGTCGTTCATCCACCCGGTGACGATTCTCCTGACGCTGCCGCTCTCGATCCCGTTCGCGCTCCTCTCGACCTTGATCGCCGGGCAGCGTTTGAACATCTTCTCCGCGCTCGGCATCCTGCTGCTGTTCGGCATCGTCAAGAAGAACGCGATTCTCCAGATCGACCACACGAACGAGTTGCGCTCGCACGGCATGGAACGCTACAGCGCGATCCTGCAAGCCAACCGCGACCGCCTGCGCCCCATTCTGATGACGACCATCGCGCTCGTCGCCGGTATGATCCCGCTCATCATCGGCAGCGGCGCGGGCGCGGCCACGAACCGTTCCATCGGCGTGCTCGTCGTCGGCGGGCAGAGCATGTGCTTACTCCTGACGCTGCTGGCCGTGCCGGTCTTCTATTCGCTGTTCGAGGATGCGAAGGACTCGCCCGTGTGGGGTTACGCCGGGTCGCGTTTCAACAATTTCAAGGGGGGCGCGGGTCGGCGTTTCTCCGACGCTTACGCGGGCGTGGCCGCAACGTTCGCGCGCCGCCCGAAGGTGGCCGGGGCGAAGGTGGCGAAACCGCTCGCGCGGCAAGCCGCAAAGGATGGGTATGCAGATAATGTTTCAGGTGATTAAGAGAGGGTCGGAAAATTTAGTTCGGGTCTTTACCTTTGCGCCTTTGCGCCTTTGCGTGAAACTTATGTTTCCCAAAGAAGCTAACTCACGCAAAGGCGCAAAGGCGCAAAGGTGGGGAGCATCGTTCGTCGCGGCGTTGATGTTGTGCGCGCCGTGGGCGGCGTTCGCGCAAAATCAAACTCAGCAACAGCCGCCCTCGTCAACGACGCAGCAGACGCCGCCCGCCGGTACGCGGACGCAGCAACGCCCGCCCGGCGCGCTGCCGCCCGCGACGACCGAACTGCCGCCCAACTCTTCATCCGCGCCCGTCGGGCGTCCCGGCAGCGAGGCGCAACAGAGCACGCAGCCGCAGACCGGAGTGGAGCAGCAGCGGCAGGCGACGACGCCCGAGACGCAGGGGCCGCGCCCGCCTTCGCCGCAGGTGCCGAACGCCTCGCAGCAGGGCGCGCCCGCCACCGGCCAAACGCAGACGGCCACGCCCGCCGGAACGAACGCGCCCCAGAACCCGACCGGCGGCGCGCCCGCCACCGGCGGCGCGGCCGCCGTGGGGCAAACTCCGGGACAGAACGTGGGCACATCGGGCGGCATCGCGCCCGCCGAGTTGCCTTCGGAGCCGCCGCCCGTCGCGCCGAATTTCGAAGCCGCCTCGCGCCCGCTTCCTTCGGCCGAACGCGTCGGCGTGGACGTGTCCGAGCAATTGCCGCTCTCGCTCAACGAGGCCATCGCGCTCGCCTTGCAGAACAACAACGACATTGACGGCTCGCGCATCAACGTCGAGATCGCCGAGTTCAATTTGAACGCGGCGCGCGGCGTCTACGACCCGCTCTTTTCGTCGGAGAATTATTACGAGTCGCGCACGACGCCGACGAGTTCGACCATCGCGGGCGGGCAGAACGGCTCGGTCACGCAGAAGGATTTGACGGGCGCGATGCGCTTCGGCGGCTTCACGCCGTTTGCGGGCGGCAACTATCAACTCGACTTCTCTTCGACACGCCTGCTCACCACCAACCAGAACGCCACGCTCAACCCGCAGTTCCCGACGGCGTTCACCTTCACCTACGCGCAGCCGCTCCTGCGCGGCCTGCGCTTCGACAACAACCGTCGCACCATCGAGATCGCGAAGAAGAATTTGAGTTTGACCGACGCGCAGTTTCGCCAGCGCGCCATCGAGGTGATCTCGCAGGTCGAACAGTCTTACTGGGATTTGGTTTTCTCGCTGCGGAATTTGCAGGTGCAGATCGATGCCGTGCGGCAGGCGCGCGTGCAGGTCGAGAGCAACCAGCGGCTCGTGGCGCAGGGCGTGCTCGCGCCCATCGACATTGTCGCCGCCAACACGCAGGTGACGACCTTCGAGCAGAACGTCTACACCGCGCAAGAGGCCGTCACGCGCGCCGAGAACACGCTCAAGACCCTGATCCTCGCCGAGCGCACGGCCGCGCTGTGGTCGCGCCCGCTCACGCCCGTCACGCCCGTCAGCCTGGAGCCGCCGCGCGTGCCGCTGGAGCAGGCCGTCCGCGCCGCCATCGACAACCGGCCGGAACTCTCGCAACTCCAGACGAGCGCGGAGATCAACAATATCGACACGCGCTTTTATCGCGACCAGTCGAAGCCGCAGGTTGACCTCATCGGCACCTACACGACCGTCGGCCTCGCGGGCACGGCCGTCACGCCGGGGACGAACGCCAACACGAGCGCGACCGCGATCCTGCGCGAGCGCGTCAACCAACTCTCCACGCTCGCCGGACTCGTGCCGCTCGAAACGCCCCCGACCACGACGGGCAGCAACGTCAACCCGAACCTCGTCGGCGGCTACGCGACCTCGCTCTCGAATCTGCTCGCGCAGGACTACCCGACCTATCGCGTCGGCGTGCGCGTCGAACTCCCGTTCCGCAATCGCACGGCGCAGGCCAACCTCGGCCGCTCGCTCGCAGAGGGTCGCCGGATCACGAACCAGCGCGCGCAGGCCGAACAATTGATCGAGGCCGACGTGCGCAACGCCACGCAGAGTTTGCGCTCGGCGGAAGCCAGGCTCGCTTCGGCCGCCGCCACGCGCTCGTCGGCCGAACTGCAGTTCGAGAGCGAGCAGCGGCAGTTCCGCGCGGGCACGACCACCGTCTTCCTCGTCCTGCAAAGACAGAACGAACTCCTGGCCGCGCGCGGCCGCGAACTACAGGCGCAGACCGACCTCAACAAGGCCATCGCCGACTTCCAGCGCGCCACCGGCAACACGCTCGGCGCGAACAACGTCATGGTGCGCGGCGCGCGCGAACTTCAACTGCGCCCCGAAGCCACGGCCGGTTTCGACACCTCGGTCGTCTTGCCCACGGCGGCGCGGTCGAAGCCGCAACCTGCCGGCGTCGCCACGGTGTCGGCGGGCGGCGCGTCGGCGGCGTCGGCAACAGCAGCAACGGCGGCGACGACGCCGGAGTCCAGGTCGAATGAGAAATAAACTCGCACGGCGGGCTGCGCGGGCGCGAGAGTTCAGCTTCGCGCGCTACGATGGCGCGCTCGTCGTGCGCTACGATGGCGCGCTCGTCGTGCGCTATGGTGGCGCGCTCGTCGTGCGCTATGGTGGCGCGCTCGTCGCGCTGGCCGCGCTGTCAGTCGCCTGCGCGGGCGGCGGTCAGGACAAAGCGAGCCGGGGCGTCATCGTCGTCAATGCGCCGGTGGCGGGCGAGGTGCGGCGCGTGCTCGTGAGCGAGGGGATGGACGTGAACGCGGGCGCGCCGATCGTCGAGATCATCGTCCGCACGGAGGCGCAGAGCGTGCCGCAGGCGAAGACGGACGACCCGGTGGCGCGCGCGGGGAGAAACATCGGCGCGGCGCAGGCGGGGATCGAAGCGGCCAGAGCCGCGGCGGTGCGCGCCGAAGTGGAGGTGCAACGCCTGACGCCGCTCGTCGCTTCGGGCGACGTGCCGCCCGCGCAACTCGACGGCGCGCGCGCCGAGTACGAACGCGCGCAGCGTCGCTTGCAGGAAGCGCAGGGCGCGGCGCAGGAGGCGCAATCCGGCCTCGTCGCCGCCCGCCGCCAACCGCAAAGTACGGCCACGACGCCCGTCGCCCCGGCGGAACGGATCGTCGCGGCCGAAGCCACCTCCGCCGGGACGGTGAGCGTGGTCAGCGCGCGCGTCGGCGACCGCGTTACGGCCGGGCAACCGCTGGCGACGCTGCGCGCCGCGCAGTAGTAGTAGTCGTCGTCATAGTTAAAAGTAGCGGCGGCGTCTGGCCGCGGTTCGATCTCAATGGTTACCGAAGTCTCCAACATCGGCGCGGGCGAACAGCGCAAGCGGCGTCTGCTCGGCATCGTGGCCTTGACGGTGGGCGTGGCGGCGGCCTTCCTGCTCGTGGTTTACGACGCGCCGCGCGTGCTGCGCGCCGTCGTTTTCTTCCCCGTGTGGATCGCCGGTCTGGGGTTGTTGCAGGCGCGCGAGCGAACCTGCATCGCGCTCGCCGCGCGCGGCACGTGCAATTTGGATACGGGCGAAGAGAGCCTCGACGATGAACATCTCATCGCCCAACTGCGCGCCAAATCGCGCCTGATAAACCGGCGCGCGCTCGTCACCGCCATCGCCATCACGCTGCTCACGCTGGCCTTCCCGCGCGTCTGAGTACCGCCTCCGAAATGAAGCGCGCCGGACGCGCCGCCCACGCGTCGCACAGCCCTTAGAATTCAACTTCCAAACGCCCCGCACGGCGGCCATGCTCCCGCCGCTCATTTGACTTTTGAACCTCTACCAGTGCTATTTTCATAGCCCCTCGGCCGCAGCGCGAACGTCGAAGCGCAAAAACGGGATGGATGCCCAAGCCAGTAAAACGGCTTTTCACGGCATCTAAACGGTGACGGCAGAGGGAATTTAAGGACAAGTTTAGGGACACGTAGAGACATTTTCCGGCGTCCGTTAGCTGCGACGCCCCGGTCAGTTGAAGGGAACGGAATGACGAAGAATTTAGTGATAGTCGAGTCGCCCGCGAAGGCCAAGACCATCGGGAAATATCTCGGCGCGGACTACCGCGTGATGGCCTCGCTCGGCCACATCAAGGATTTACCGTCGAAGGGACTCGGCGTTGACGTGGACAACAATTTCGCCACGTCTTACGAAGTGATCCCCGACACCAAGAAACGCAACAACAAGAAGACCGTCTCCGATTTGAAGAAGGCCGCGCGCGAAGCCGACGCCATCTATCTCGCGGCCGACCCCGACCGCGAAGGCGAAGCCATCTGCCAGCACCTCGCGGAGGAGATCGTGCCGAAGCGGCCGAAGAAGCCTTCCTATCGCGTGATGTTCAACGAGATCACGAAGCGCGCCGTGCAGGAGGCGTTCAAAGAGCCGAAGCAGATCGACGAAAATCTCGTGGACGCGCAACAGGCCAGGCGCGTGCTCGACCGCCTCGTCGGCTACAAAGTTTCGCCGCTCCTGTGCCGCACGGTCGGCGGGCGTTTGAGCGCGGGGCGCGTGCAATCGGTCGCGCTGCGGATGGTGGTCGAGCGCGAACGCGAGATCGAGAAATTTCTCAAGACCGAATACTGGACGGTGACGGCGAACCTCGCGGCCTCGTCACCGCCCGCGTTCGACGCGCGCCTCGTCCGCGTCGGCGAGCAGACGGTGAAGACCGGCGCGTTCGATCAGGACGTGAAGAAGACCGAGATTCTGATCGGGACTGAGGCGCAGGCCGCCGAGATCGTCGCGGAGGCGCAGGCGCAGGAAGGGTATCGCGTCGCGGACGTGACGACGAAGGAGCGCAAGCGCAACCCCGTGCCGCCCTTCATCACGTCGAAGTTGCAGCAGGAGTCGGCGCGCAAACTCGGCTTCGCGGTGAAGAAGACGATGATGGTCGCGCAGAAACTTTACGAGGGCGTCGAGATCGGCGCGGAAGGCGCGGTCGGCCTGATCACTTACATGCGCACGGACTCGACGCGCGTCTCCGAGACGGCTCTCGGCGAGGTGCGCGCGTTCGTCGGCACGCAGTACGGCGAACAGTACCTGCCGGAGAAGGCGATCCACTATCGCTCGAAGAAAGACGCGCAAGACGCGCACGAGGCCATCCGCCCATCCGACGTGTCGCGCACGCCCGATTCCATCGCGCGCTTCCTGACGAGCGAGGAGTTGAAACTGTATCGCTTGATCTGGCAGCGGTTCGTGGCGTCGCAGATGATGCCCGCCGTCTTCGACCAGACGACGATCGACATCGAGGCGGGTCGCTTCATGTTCCGCGCGAGCGGGTCGGTCTTGAAGTTCGACGGCTTCCTGCGCGTTTACGAGGAAGGCCGCGACGAAAAATCGGAGGAGGATGAAGAGGCGGCGCGCAAACTGCCGCGCGTGGAGCAGGGCGAGACCTTGAAGTTGAACGCCATCCTGCCCGAACAGCATTTCACCGAACCGCCGCCGCGCTATAGCGAGGCGACGCTCGTCAAGGCTCTCGAAGAGAAGGGCATCGGGCGGCCTTCGACCTACGCGGCCATCATGACGACCATTCTCGACCGCGAGTACGTCGAAAAACACGAGGCGCGTTTCCACCCGACCGCGCTCGGCACGACCGTCAACGATCTGCTCGTCGCCAGTTTCGGCGACCTCTTCAACGAGTCGTACACGGCGCGGATGGAGGAAGAACTCGACGAGATCGGCGAGGGGAAATTGAAGTGGACGGCCGCGCTCCAGGAGTTCTACGGGAAGTTTGCGAAGGACTTGAAGATCGCCGAAGTCGAGATGAAGAAGAAGAAAGTGGAGTCCATCCCGACCGACGAGAAGTGTGAAAATTGCGGCGCGGGGATGGTCATCAAGTTCGGCCGCTTCGGTCAATTCCTCGCCTGTTCGAACTATCCCGAATGTCGCACGACGCGCGAGATCGCGAAACCTGCGACGGGCGACGGCGCGGCGGGCGATGCCGCAGCGACGGCGGCGGCCGGAGGAGCGGCGAAAACGGGCGAAGCGGGCGGCGCGGCGGAAGGCGAAGAGGCGGAAGTGTGCGAGTTGTGCGCGAAGCCGATGGCTTTGAAGCGCGGCCGCTTCGGCCAGTTCCTCGGCTGCACGGGCTATCCGGACTGCCGCAACATCCGCAAGATCGACCGCAAGGGCGTGGTGGCCGCCGCGCCCGTGCCGCTCGACGAGACGTGCCCCGTGGACGGCGCGCACCTCGTCCGCCGGCAGGGACGCTTCGGCGAGTTCGTCTCCTGCTCAAACTACCCGGCGTGCAAGTTCATCAAACGCGAGACGACCGGCATCGCCTGCCCGCGCCCCGGATGCAAAGGCGAGATCGTGGTGAAGAAGTCGAAGCGCGGCAAAGTCTTCTACGGCTGCTCGGAGTATCCGAAGTGCGACGCGGTTTACTGGGACAAGCCCATCGGCGAGCCTTGCCCGGAGTGCCACGCGCCGTTCCTCCTGGAGAAGACGACGAAGAAGGGCACGACGCGCTCGTGCGCCAACGAGGAATGCGGCTACAAGACCGAGCCGCCCGCCGCCGCCGTACCGCCCGCGACCGAACCGGCCGGGAGCGGCCGCGATACGCGCCTCGCGCGCTAAGAAGGCGGTACGAAAAGTAAAGCTGTGTTTGTCCCGGAGGGACGATTGCTAATAGCCCGGCCATTGATGGCCGGGAGTGCGAACGTGCCCTTTGACAGAGAGTCCCGGAGGGACGATTGAATGTTCATCACCATACAATCGCCCCACCGGGACTCCATACTTTATCCCGCTACCTGATCCCCGGCGATAAATCGCCGGGCTATTAGCAATCGTCCCTCACGGGACTCGTTCAAACAGCTCCTAAGAGCTGAGGCTGAGGCGCATTTCCAATCTCGCACCGGGAGGACGAGTCGCAAGGCTCGTCCTCTTTAAGTTTCGCGCTCAAACGCGGCCGCGCTGAAACTTTCCCGCCCGCGCGCGAGTATAATCAACTTCCCTTGAAGGGCAGTTCCGCTCGCCTGTTCGCAGGTTTGAATTTTAAGGCAACAACTTTAGGAGTCCATTTTATGTCTCGACGCAATCTGGCAGTCGCTATGCTACTGGCCTGTTCAGTGCTGGCGAACAGTCTGCCCATCATGGCGCAGCAACCGGCCGCCACGCCCGCCGCCGCCCCGGCGCGGACGCCCGACCCGAACGACCCAATCGCGCGCATCAGGGACGAGGGACTGAACCGCTCGCAGGTGATGCAAACCCTGAGCTATCTCTCGGACGTGATCGGGCCGCGCCTGACCAACTCGCCCGGCATGAAGCGCGCCAACGAGTGGACGCGCGACCAGATGACGAAGTGGGGCATGCAGAACGCGAAGCTCGAAGCCTGGGGGCCGTTCGGGCGCGGCTGGACGTTGAAGCGTTTCTCGGCCGAAGTCGTCGAGCCGTTGAACATCCCGCTCATCGCCTACCCGAAGGCGTGGTCGCCCGGCACGAACGGCCAGTTGAGCGGCGAGGTCGTCTACGTGGACGCCGCCGACGCGGCCGGTTTGGAGAAATATCGCGGCAAGCTCAAAGGGGCGATCGTGTTGCTGGCTCCCATCCGCAAAATAGACGCACACTTCGACCCGCTCGGCACGCGTCTCACCGAGAAAGAATTGCTCACGCTCGCCAACGCGCCCGACCCGGCCTCAACTCCGCCGCGCCCGCAGTTTCAAGCGACGCCCGAATTTATCGCGCAGTTCATCCTGAATTTGCGGAAGACGAAATTCATCGCCGACGAAGGCGCGGCCATGATCCTGGAGCCGGGGCGGGGCGACGGCGGCACGATCTTCGTGCAGGGCGCAACCGTGCCCCCGCAGTCGATTCCCGACACGATCGACGCGTCGGCCTTCCAGTCTTTCTTTCGCCGCGGCGTCTCGGCTTACGACAAGAGCGCGCCCGTGTTTCCGCCGCAGGTCGTCGTCTCCGGCGAGCACTACAATCGCATGCTGCGCATGATCCTGGCGGGCGAGCGGGTGCGCCTGAACGTCAACCTCGAAGTGCAGTTTCAGGATCAAGACTTGATGGGCTACAACACGGTGGCCGAAATTCCCGGCAGCGACCTGCGCGACGAAGTGGTGATGCTCGGCGGCCACATGGATTCGTGGCACGGCGGCACGGGCGCGACCGACAACGCGGCCGGCTGCGCCGTGGCGATGGAGGCCGCGCGCATCCTGATGGCCTTGAACCTCAAGCCCCGCCGCACGATCCGCGTCGCGCTCTGGAGCGGCGAGGAGCAGGGCTTGCTCGGCTCGCGCGCCTACGTCAAAGAGCACTTCGGCGAGATCGTCACGCCGACGCCGCAACCCACGCCGCCCGGCGCGGGCGAAGGCCGACCCACCGCCGCGCCGACCCCCGCGCCGCGCGGTCGCCTCGTCACCAAACCGGAGTACGACAAGTTCGCCGGCTACTTCAATCTCGACAACGGGACGGGCAAAATTCGCGGCGTCTACCTGCAAGGCAACGAGGCCGTCCGCCCGCTTTTCCGTTCGTGGCTCATGCCCTTCGGCGACATGGGCGCGCAGACGCTCTCCATCTCCAACACGGGCGGCACGGATCATCTCGCCTTCGACGCCATCGGGCTGCCCGGCTTCCAGTTCATCCAGGACGAAGTGGAGTACGACACGCGCACGCACCACTCGAACCAGGATGTCTTCGACCGTATCCAGGCCGACGACATGAAACAGGCCGCCATCATCATGGCCGCCTTCGCTTATCAAACCGCCATGAGCGACCAGAAGCTCCCGCGCAAACCCGCGCCGCCGAGGCAATAAAGAAGGGTAAAGGGTAAGGGGTAAGGGGTAAAGGTGAAAGGGGAAGACGGAAGGCACTCAGGCTCTCCGTCTTCCCCTTTACCCCTTACCCTTTACCCTTTACCCTTCGCCCCTGCTTACTTCTTCTTCGCCGTCACGTACTCCATCAAATAACGGCGCAACTTGTCGCGGTTGGTTTTGCGGTATTCGGCGTAGTCCTGCGCGATGCCCTGATCGACACGGGCGTAGAGAATGTAGGCTTCGAGCAGACCTGCCTCGTGCAGTTTGACGAGACGCGCGAGCGAGGGGTCGAGCGTCTTGACCTTGTTCTCCTTCATCTGCGTCTTGACCGATTCGACCACCAGGCGCAGCGCGTCGGCCTCTTCGCGCAGGGTATGGCGATACTCTTTCTCGTTCGGAAACTCTTTGGCAAACTTGCCCGTCGCCCACGCCGCGCGCGAGATGCCGTAAGTCAGCCACGCGATTGAGCCGTCGGCACGCTCGCCCGCGCCGGGGTCTATGTTGATCGTCAGCTTGTTGTCTTTGAGCGGCGTGACGTTTGTCGGCACCACGATGTCGGGGTGCGCGAGTTGGACGCCGGCCGCCTCCGCCCAGCGTACTAACCCGGCGCGCGCGAGGCGGTTGAAAGGCTCTGCGATGAACGCCTCGACGTAGCGCGCGCGCGCCTCCTCGATTTTGCCCGCCTCCATCAAGGGACTGGCCGAATAGCGGTAGGCCGTCTCGCGGTCGGGGTCGATCGAGATGGCGCGCTCATACCACTCGGCGGCTTTGAAGGGCTGGCCTTTTTTGAAGTACATGTCGCCCGCGAAGAGAGCGGCCGTGTAGAGTTTCGGGTCGAGCGCGAGGGCGCGCTGGTAGGCGGCGAGCGCGGCGTCGAGGTTGCCCTTGACGAAGGCCGCCTCGCCCTCGTGCATCGCCGCGTCGGCTTCCTTGTTGGCGGAGTATTTAGCCTCCTCGCCGCCGTCGGCCGGGATGTCTTCGAGGATCGAGTCAAGGAGCGGACTCCGGTAGCCGGACTCGCGCGCTTTGAGCATCGCGGCGCGGGCGCGGATGCGTGATTGCTTGCGCGCGCTCGCCTCCTTGAGCGTGTTCGAGTTGGCGAGCAGGGCGAAGCCGAAGTAGAACATCACCTGGCCGTCTTCGGGGTTGCTGTTCGAGAGTCGCTCCAGAATGGGCAGGGCTTCCGTCGCGTTCGAGTTTTCGATGAGTTGGATGGCGCGGCGTTTCTCCGCCTCGAAGTTGGCCGCGCCCTGCGCGAAGAGAACGGGCGGCGCGATGCCCGCGAGCAACACGAGCATGAAGAAGACGGCGACCGGAACGGCGCGCGACCGGCGACGCACGCGTGGTTGAGTTGCAAGCATGTACTGCTCCTTAACAGAAGGTTGAGAAATTGTTTCGCACAAACTCGGCCGGGGAGTAGCGAGTCTAAGGACGGGCGAGGTGAGTGTCAATGAGAAGGGGAAGGGTGAAGGGGGAAAGGGGTAAAGGGGAAAGGTTAAAGGGGGGAAGGCGAAAGCAAATGAAAGATTGAAGCATGGGCAATCGCGCCGGTTGAAGGGGCGGCGGCGGGGCATAGCATCTCGCCCTCGCCGTTTCCTTTACCCTTTACCCCTTCCCCTTTCCCCCTTACCCCGTTCCCCTCACGTATTGATCCCCGATTCCGCGCCGTCGGCGAGGCGCGCCCAGCCTTCGGGCGTGTGGACGAAGTTTTCGGTCGAGGCCGTCGAGAAGGCGGCGCGGTCGGGCTGCCACGCGAGGCGTTTGACCTCGATGTATGGGTGCTCGACGCGGATGACGTTGAAGGAATTGACTTCGCCGCGCACGCGCGTGGAGGTGGCCGTGCCCGCCTGGACGACGAGCGCGGAGTAGCCGCTGATCTTGTAACGCTTGGCGGTGTGCCCCGTGTGGCTGACGTGCAGGTGGCCGGAGAGCAACACGTCCGCGCCGCACGTCGCCAGAGCCTCCATCGCCATCTGCGCGCGCCCGACGAGGTCGGCCTCGCGTTCGTGGCCTTCCGGGATGTCGAAGGGATGATGCGTCACGATGAACTTCGTCACGTCGTCGGCGTAGGGGCACAGCCGTTCGCGGATGCGCGCCACCTGTTCCTCGTTGACGCGCCCGTCCTTGATGGTCAGAGAGCGCGCCGTGTTGACGCCGAGCACGGCGATCTCCTCGTCCGCGTGAAACGGTTCGAGGTCGTCCGTGATGTAGCGACGATACTTGTCGAGCGGTTCGAGGAAACGCTGGAAGACGTTGTAGAGCGGCACGTCGTGATTGCCGGGCACGATGATCTGCGGGTGCGGCAACTCGTCCAGAAACTCGCGCGCCTCCTGAAACTGTTCCGTGCGCGCGCGCTGCGTCAGGTCGCCCGACACGACCACCACGTCCGGCTTGATCTCCGCCACCGTCGTCGCCAGCGGCTCGATGATCGCCTGATCGATTCGCCCGAAATGCAGATCGGAGAGATGTACGATGGTTCGCATACTGCGAAGGGATGAGGGATGAGGGATGAGGGATGAATCAGAAAAGCGTTGAGGCTCTCAAATGTCCCTTTCATCCCTCATCCCTCATCCCTCATCCTTTCTTTTGGGTGCTATGACCCGCAGCGCGCCGGGTCGGACTGCGTAGTAGAGCGGCGAGCGCATGATGGTGACTTCGCCGTCCGTGGCGACGCGCAGGCGCGCGCGGCGCGTCTCGATCCAAACCTCTTTGGCGCAAAGCGCGTCGAAATCTTTCGACTCGCGCAGCCGCCCGAAGAGCGCGCTCGCGGCGAGGCGCACGAGTCCCCAGCGGCCGATGTCGCGCGTCAGGTGCAGGCTGAGATGCCCCGCGTCGAGGCAGGAGCGCGCGCCGAGGTTGAAGGCGTCCATCTGGTATTCGTTGTTGCCGATGAAGACGAAGGGCGTGCGGCGTCGGAACTCTTGCCCGTCCGCGCTGAGCCGCACGCCGAACAGCGGATAGCGGCGAAAGATTTCGAGCGTCGCCCAGAAGGCGGCGAACCATTTCCCGCGCCCCAGACGCTCCTGCTGTTTCTCGCGGTGACGCACGATCGACGGGTAGAGGCCGAGACTCGAATTGTTGATGAAGATGCGCCCGTTGACTTCGCCCACGTCAACTTTCATCGTCTCGCCCGTGACGATGTTGCGCGCCGCGCCTTCGAGGTCGAGCGGAATGCCCAAATCTTTGGCGAAATGGTTGAGCGTGCCGAGCGGGAGCACGCCGAGCGTCTTGTCCGTGCCGACGAGTTCCGAGGCGACGGCGTTGACCGTCCCATCGCCGCCGCCCGCGACGACGATCCGCACGTCGCCGTCGGATGCGGCCTGCCGCGCGAGTTCCACGATCTGCGCGCCGTCGCGGGCGAGCGAGACATGCGCGTCCCAACGGTCGTGAGCCGCGAAAATCTCCGCGAGCGTTTCCTGCGCCGCCTCTTGATCGCCGCTCCCGGCCGACGCGTTCAAGATGATCTCGACGCGCGTGGGCGCGGAAGCGGTTGCCACGCCCCCCGCCGTCTCACCCGCCGCGTTCGGGCTGACCGTCAATTGCGCTGCCGGTTCAAGAGCCATCGTTATTCTCGCCGTCGGCAAAGAACGTTTAGTGCGTCAACGTTAAGCCGCGCCGCCCCGGACGCGGAGCCAAATCGGTGAAACTCGTGCGGAGGCGAAATCATGTGCGCTCCCCAATCCGACATCTCAAACTCGCACTCTGAAATCTCGAACCGGAAATCCGGCATCCCAAATTTAAAATCTGAAATTTGAAATCTCAAATCTGAAATAATCTCAAATTTGAAATCTCAAATCTCAAATTTGAAACGTCTTAACGTTGCGCCCTTCGGCGTGCGCTCCGCATCCGTGGGGTGCGTGGTTTGGTCTCGCTGAATAACATTCCGGGTTGAATAAAGGGAAGGGCGAGCCACTCGCGCCGCTCGCCCTTCCTCGCTTAACCCTGCTTGCCTGATGCCGCACACAGCCCGGCGGCAAACTTCGACCACGGTCGGGAGCGGCGCGCCGGGCGCGCCGCTCCCGACCGCTGCCTCATTAAACCGAGCCGCCGGTTTGCGTCTCGCGGCCGGTGGCCGCGCCCGAGGAGGCAGCTTGATGTTCGAGCTTGCTCCGTTGCGCGACTTCGCGTTGCGTCGAGAGGTCGATGCCGATCAGGTCTTTGAGTTTGCCGAGCAGCGCGGGCAGCACGACGGCCTGCGCCGTCTTAGACAACTCTTCGACGAAACGATTGCCGAGCGTCGCCGCTTCCGCCTGCAAGCGGTCGTAGGCCGGCGTCTCTTTGAAACGATCGAAGATGCCGGGCTTCTGCGGTTCGTTCGCGGCGGGCGCGGCCTCGTAGCCGCTGCTGTAAGACGGACGCGCCTCGGCCGCGGAGGCGGAGGCGGAAGATTGCTCTTCGTAGCCGCGACCGGCGGACGACGACGACGGCTGCTGCGTTTGCGAGTAGGCCGTCGAGCCGTATGCGCCGCCGAGGATGGCCTGCGGGGCGAAGGTGCGCTCGGTGGGCGTGCGGACGTGGCTTTCGTCCAAATCGTAATCGTCGCCCTCGGACTCGTAGAAACGCTCGGGCATATCCGAGTCGCGGCCGAACACGCCGCCGACGCTGTAGCCGACGAGAAGGCCGAGGCCGAGCGCGGCGACCGTGAACTCGACGGGGCGGCGGCGATACTGCTCGCGCCAGTCGAGCGATTGCGAAATGGATTCCCTCACGTTCTGGTATTGAGTTGTCACCGTGTCCTTGATCTCCGTAACGGTTTGCGTGATTGATTCGCGCGCCTCTTCCATGCGACGCTGAAGGTCTGCCTTGGTCAGGTCGTCGTCGGCGATATCGGTTGTTTCAGGCGCGCGCGCGGTGCCTAAAGTTCTTTCTTCAGCCATTGTTTATCCTTTCTGAATTCTTCGAGGGTTCTCTCCGGCGCGGGGTTGAGCGCGGCCAGACGATTCTTCATCATGACAACGAGGATGCCACCGATGACGAGATACAACACGCCCGTCACGACGAAGCCGAGCGCGTAGCTGATCGGCGGGGTGAAAGAGTAGAAGAAGAGGCGCGCCATAAAGAACGCGACCGCCACGTTCAAGAGCGCGAACCCGATGGCGGCGAGCACGCCGCCCACCGCGATCATCGCGACCTTGCTGCCGTAGGCGGCCGCCTCCTCTTTCAATTCGACTTTGACCAGACCGATCTTGGCGTCAACCAGCGTCATCACCTGATCGCTGAGCCGCCCGAGCATCGCCGGCAGCCCTTCGATGTCCGCCTGCTGCGCCGTCGCGGGCGCGGCAGCCGTCGCACGCCTCTCTAATTCAGCCATCTTTCACCCCTCCTCGCCGTTGATGTAGCAAAATGAGAGTTTCAAGTTTCAGGTTTGTGGCTGAAATGTGCTTTTAATCTGTAACCTGAAACTTGAAACCCGAAACCGAATTAACGGCGGTTCGAACTCTTGAGCAGCAGCCCGATCAGGAAGCCCGCCGCCGCCGAGATCAAGAGAGCCTGCCCCGGCTTCTCGCGCGCGTAGTTCTTGGCGTCTTCCGCCACCTGCCGGTAGTCCACGTTCTGCAAGTCTTTGAGTTTGTCGCCCGCCACGGAGATTTTGTCGCTCACGTAGTCTTTGGCGGTCGAGGCCGCATCCGTGATCTTCTGGCCGTACTCCTGCGCCGTGCCCGCCAGTCCCTCGCGTGCGGTGGCCGTGCCCGCGCCGCCCGTCGCGCCGCCGCCAGCCGCGCCGCCCGTCGTGGACAGTGCGCCTCCGCCCGTCGCGCCGCCCCCGCCCGTGCTGCCGCCGCCGCCGGTCGTCCCGGTGTCGCGCGTGGTGCCTTCATCGGTTCTGCCCGAGCCGGCTGAAATGCCGCTGCCGCCCGTCGTGCCCTTGGCGCCGCCCGTGTTTTGCGGATCGTTGTTTCCGAAGTTTTGTGACATGTTCCTTATCTCCTTAGCTTTCGATTGATAGTCGTTCTTTAAATTACTGCGTGCGCGTGAACTCGGTAACGCCCGCATATCTCTTGCCTTTCCAGTGTCGAGCGAGCAAACAACGTGCCGACGAGGTTAAAACCGGCGGCGATGTCATAAGCCGCCCAGACACGCCAGTGCGCGAGGTTCCAGACGCGAGGGCTGACATTCACTTTGTTGTGAAAAGGTACGCGGCATTATAGCGCGAAGGTCTAGAACAATACAGGCGCGCGGCAAAATTTCTCACTCCGAAAATTCCCTGAAACGAACTTGACAGCGCACACGTACTTTGGTAAGTAAGTACTTACTTTGAATCGAGACGGGCGACGTGAAAGGCAATGAGCGAATGAGTCGAGGCTTTGAGACGAAGGGTGCGAGCGGCGGCGGCGGCGCGACGGGCGGCGCGCCGTCAACGCCCGCAGGCGGCGGAGAAGCGGCGGAAGCGACGACGACGGCGGCGGTAGCCCCCGGCGGGCGGATGGCCGGGGAAGATCGCCGCAAGCAGATTTTGCAGGTGGCGATGCGGCTCTTTTCGCAGCGCGGCTTTCGCGGCACGACCACCAAAGAGATCGCGCAGGCGGCCGGCGTCTCCGAGGCGATGGTCTTTCGCCACTTCGCCAACAAGGAAGAACTCTACAGCGCGATCCTCGACCACAAGGCGTGCGCCGACAATCTCCAGTGCCCGGCCGACATCGTGCCCGACGCGCTCGCGCGCAAAGACGACCGCGCCGTCTTCACAGGTCTCGCGCTCGCCATGATGCGCCACCACGATCACGACACGGAATTCCTGCGTCTCTTAACCCACTCCGCGCTCGAAGGCCACGAACTCGCGCACATGTTTTGGGATCGCAACGTGCGCGGCTTGTACGACTTCCTCGGCTCTTACATCCGCGACCGCCAGCGCGACGGCGCGATGCGCGACGTTGATCCGGCCATCGTCGTGCGCGGCTTCCTCGGCATGGTCATCCATCACTCGCTCAACAACCTGCTCTGGGACAAGCGTCGCCGCCTGCTCGACATTACCAACGAGCGCGCCGCGGAGGAGTTTACGGAGCTATTGCTCAGGGGCGTCGCCGCCGCCGCCGCACACCCGGCGTCCGCGCCGCGCGGCGTCGGCCACGGCGAGACGCGCAGGCAGGGCGCAGTAGTAGCAGCCCCGGCGCGCGGCAGGAAGAAGAAATAAACGCGCGGCAGACAGTTATATCGGAAACGGTTTTTGCGTAACTTGCGTAAGTTAAGACTTGCGCCGTCGAATCATGAAAGAGCCAGCTTGTGTGGAAAGAAGAAGCAGTTGACATGACCTCTCGAAACAAATTCACCCTCCCCGCCGTCGCGCTGCTCGTCGCGGCCTTGAGCCTGTTGGCGAGCGGGTGCGGCAGATCGGCCGAGTCGAAAAACAAACAGGCCGCCGCCGCCAGCGCGACGCCGGAAGCCGTGCAGGTTTCGACCGCCGCCGCCATCACGCGCGAACTCCCGCGCTATACGGAAGCGACGGGCAGCCTCGCCGCCGACGAACAGACGGACGTGGCGCCGAACGTTTCCGGTCGCGTCGTGGCCGTCGGCGTTGACCTCGGCAGCTACGTGCAACGCGGCGCGGTGCTCGTTCGTCTCGACGACGCGGACGCGCGTTTGCGCCTCACGCAGTTGCAGGCGCAGGCCGCGCAGGCGCAGTCGGGCGTCAGGCAGGCGGAAGCGCGCATCGGCCTCAGACCGAATCAGGCGTTCGACGTGACGCGCGTGGCCGAAGTCGGCGCGGCGCGCGTTGCGCTCGAACTGGCGGAGAAGCAGTTGCGCCGCTTCGAGCGGCTCATCGAATCGGGCGACGTGTCGCGCGCCTCCTACGATCAGCAGCGGGCGCAGCGCGATCAGTTGCAGCAACAATACGAGGCCGCGCTCTCGGCCGCGCGGCAGAACTACGCCGGTATTGCGACGGCGCGCGCCGCCGCCAACGCCGCCGAGGCGCAGGTGGCGCAGGCGCGCAAGGCCATTGCCGATGTCGTCGTCTACGCGCCGATCAGCGGTTACGTTGCCGATCGCCCGGCTGACCTGGGCGAGTACGTCACGCCCGCCTCGAAGGTGGCGACCATCGTGCGCACGAACCCGCTGCGGCTGCGCATAGACATTCCCGAACAGTTGATCAGCTCGGTCGCGCCGGGGCAGGGCGTCTCGGTCTTGACGAGCGCGTATGCGGATCGGGCGTTCGCCGGACGGATCGCGCGCATCTCGCCGAACGTGACGGCCGCCTCGCGCACGCTGACCGTCGAAGCGCAGGTGGAAAACGGCGAGGGTCTGTTGAAGCCCGGCCAGTTTGCGACCGTGCGCATCTCGCAACCGGCGGGCGCGCCCGCCGTGCTCATCCCGGCGCGCGCCGTGCGGACGGAACAGGACGTGAGCCGCGTTTTCGTCGTCAAAGACGGGCGCGTGCAGGAGCGTGTCGTGCAACTCGGGCAGGTCGAAGGCGAACTCGTCGAGGTCAGGAACGGAATCGCCACGGACGAGTTGGTCGCCACCTCCAACGTCGAAGTTTTGAAGGACGGCGCGGCCGTCAGGCAGTAGTAAGTTTCAAGTTTCAGGTTGCAGGTTTCAGGGTTCAAGTTAAAGACCTCAAACCTCAGTCCTGAAACTTGAAACCTGAAACTTGAAACTTAGTAGCCATGCAAAAGTTAGCTGAAATATGCGTCCGCCGCCCCGTCTTCGCGACGATGTTGATCCTGTCTCTGACGGTGGTGGGCATCTTCTCGTTCTTCTCGCTCGGCGTTGATCTGTTTCCGAAGATCGACTTCCCGACGATCACGATCTCGGTCGTCAATCCCGGCGCCAGCCCGCGCGAGATCGAGACGGAGGTGACGGATAAGATCGAGGCCGCCGTCAACACCATCAGCGGCATTGACGAACTGCGCTCGACTTCCGTCGAAGGCGTCTCGCAGGTCTTCGTCCAGTTCCTACTGGACAAGGACGCCGACATCGCGGCGCAGGAGGTGCGCGACAAGGTGAACCTCGTCGTGCCCGACTTGCCGGAGACGGCGGAGGAGCCGGTCATCCAAAAGCTCGACACGGACGCCGCGCCCGTCCTTCGCATCGCCGTCAGCGCGCCCCGCAGTTTGCGCGAAGTGACGGAGATCGCCGACAAGGGGATCAAGGAACGCATCGAGAGCATCAACGGCGTCGGCAACGTCGAGATCGTCGGCGGCTCGCGCCGCGAGATTCAACTCAAACTCGACCCGGACAAGATGCGCGCCTTTGGCGTGACCGTGCCGGAAGTGGCGGCGGCGGTGCGCCAGCAAAACCTCGAAGTGCCCGGCGGGCGCGTGGACGAAGGCGCGCGCGAACTGACCGTGCGTACTCTGGGGCGCATCACGACCCCGTCCGACTTCAACCACATCGCCATCTCGACGCGCGGCAACTACCCGGTCAAACTCAGCGACATCGGCTATGCCGAAGACGGCTCCGAGGAACTGCGCACCAGCGCGCGCCTGAACGGCGAACCGGCCGTGACGCTCATCGTCGCCAAGCAATCGGGCACGAACACGGTCGCCGTCGCCGACGAGATCAAGGCGCGGCTCGAAGAGATCAAGCCGACGCTGCCGGCAAACGTCCGCATGCAGGTCATCGGCGATTCGTCCATCTTCATCAAGGCGGCGGTCAAGTCCATCCAGACCCACTTGATCGAGGGCAGCATCCTCGCGGCCATCGTCGTCTTCGTCTTCCTCTGGAACTTCCGCTCGACGATCATCGCCGGTCTCGCCATCCCGACTTCGATCATCGCCACCTTCGGCCTCATGGCCGCGCTCGGCTACACCCTCAACATGATCACGATGCTCGCGCTGACGCTGATGGTCGGCATCGTGATCGACGACGCCATCGTCGTCTTAGAGAACATCTATCGCTTCATCGAAGAGAAGGGGATGCCGCCGTTTCAAGCGGCCATCGAGGGCACGAAAGAGATCGGCCTGGCCGTGATGGCGACCACGCTCAGTTTGCTCGCGGTGTTTCTGCCGGTCGGCTTCATGGGCGGCATCGTCGGCCGCTTCATGTCCTCGTTCGGCCTGACGGCCTCGTTCGCCGTCGCCGTCTCGCTCATCGTTTCATTCACGCTGACGCCGATGCTCGCCGCGCGTTTCATCAAACGCAAGAAGCCGCAAAGCGTCTCGCCCGGCGTCGGGAGCGTGCCCTCCGAGGGCGACGCGTCCGCGCTCCTGGCCGACGAGTCGCGCGTGGTGGCGGGCGCGCCGGAGCGGCAGGCACACGACGAGGTGGCGCGCGAAGAAGAGTTGGGCAAGTGGATGGAAGGCGACGACGCGAAACACGCGCCTGCGGCGGTTGCCCACGCGCACGCGGCCGACGCGGAAGCCCATGCCGGAGACGAGCGCGAACCGAAGAAGGCGCACAACTCGAAGGACGGGCGTTTCTATCGCCCGGTGGATCGCGCCTACACGGCGATGCTCCGCTGGTCGATGTCGCATCGCTGGGCGATCGTCGGCTTGTGCTTGCTGGTCATCCTGAGCATCGTGCCGCTCTTTATGTTCGTCGGCAAAAACTTCCTGCCCGTGGACGACCAATCGCAGTTCGAGATCAACATGCGCGCGCCGGAAGGCTCGACGCTCGCCGCCACCTCGACCATCGTCGAACGCATCGCCACGGACGTGCGCACCTTGCCGGGCGTGAGCGACACGCTCGTCACCATCGGCGGCGACCGCCAGCAACTCGTCAACAGCGCGAACATCTACGTCAGGCTCGCCGACCTCGCCGAGCGCGACTTGTCGCAAGAAGAGTTGATGGTCAAGGCGCGCGAACTGTTGCAGAAGTACCCGCCGGAGTTGCGCACGAACATCGGGCAGGTGCAGGCGATCTCCGGCGGCGGCCAGCGCAACGCCGACATTCAATACATGATCGCAGGCCCCGACCTGCAAACTCTGACGAAGTATTCCGAGGAACTGCTCAAACGGATGCGCACGATCCCCAGCGTGGTTGATGTTGACTCGTCGCTCATCGCGGGCAAGCCGGAACTGCGTATCCAGATCGACCGCGCGCGGGCGGCCGACCTCGGCGTGCGCGTCGGCGACATCGCGCAGTCTTTGAACACGATGGTGGCGGGGCAGAAGGTTTCGACGTTCAACCAGGGCACGGATCAGTACGACGTGCGCCTGCGCGCCGTCGGCGAAGCGCGCGCGAGCAAAGAGGAGTTGTCGCGCCTGTTCGCGCCTTCATCGAAACTCGGCCTCGTCAGTCTCGACAACGTCGTGCGCGTCGAAGAGGGCAGCGGCCCGTCGGCGATCGATCGTCTGAACCGGCAGCGGCAAGTGACGCTGACGGCCAACGTCGCGCCGGGCGGCTCACAGTCGGCCGTGCTCGGCGAGTTGGACAACGTCGTCCGTGGGATGAGTCTCGAATCGGGCTACCAGACCGGCCTCGTCGGCCGCTCGAAAGAGTTGGGGCGCGCGGGCGGCTACTTCCTGCTCGCCATCTCGCTCTCGTTCATCTTCATGTACATGGTGCTCGCGGCGCAGTTCGAGTCGTTCATCCACCCGGTGACGATCCTCCTGACGCTGCCGCTCGCCATCCCGTTCGGCATCCTCTCGCTCCTGCTGACGGGGCAGACCGTCAACATCTTCTCCGGCCTCGGCCTGCTCCTGCTGTTCGGCGTCGTGAAGAAGAACGCCATCTTGCAGATCGATCACACGAACGAACTGCGCGCGAAGGGCCTGGACAGGTTCGACGCGATCATCCAGGCGAACCGCGACCGCCTGCGCCCCATTCTGATGACGACCATCGCGCTCGTCGCGGGCATGATGCCGCTCGTCATCTCCAGCGGGCCGGGTTCGGGCACGAACCGTTCCATCGGCGTGCTCGTCGTCGGCGGTCAAAGTTTGTGTCTGCTGTTGACGCTCCTGGCCGTGCCGGTCTTCTATTCGCTGTTCGACGACCTCGGCCGCGCACGCCTGTTCGCGCGGGCGGGCGGGCGCATCGGCGGCGCGTTCGCCTGGGCGCGGCGACGCACGGCGGCGGCGGCCGGGACGATCACTAATAAGTTTTAGGCACAACGGGAATGATAACTTTGCGGTTCGGACACATGAATCATCTACTGACGAAAAAGTTTTTCGCGCTCACGCTCCTGCTCGCCTGCGGCCTGACGGCCGCCACCGAGTCGGCGCAGGGGCAGACGGCGGGCGCGCGGCAACATTCGACCGAGGCCGCCCGCGCGCAGCCCGCCTCCGGGCAAGTGCAATCGTCGGACGTGCCCCTGATGGCTACGCTCGCGGGCGCGCCCGCGTCGCGGCAAACTCAGACGGGCGCGCCGCTCCTGTCGCCGCCCGCTCCGGCTCAGACGCCTGCGCCGACGCCGCTGCCGGTCGTCGCGCCGACACCGCCGCCGAACCTCGCGCCGCAGCCGACGCCGCCGACGGCCGTTTCGCCGTCGCCGCAATTGATACTCGCGCCGTCGCCGGCGCCGCCCCTCTTGTTGACGCCGCCGTCGCCGGTTGCGACCCCGTCGGCGGGCGAAGGGCAAACCGTGTCGCAGCAGCCGTCGCAGCCGCAGCAGCAGCAGCCGGTCGTCGTTCAGTCGAACGCTCCGGCCGAGTCGTCTCTGGACGTGCCGTCGGTCGCGCCGGATTATCGCGCGACGCTCGGCGCAACGCTTCCCGCGCTCGAACGCGTGGGCGTCAACATGGCCGAGCAGCGGCCGCTCGCCTTGCGCGAGGCCATCGAACTCGCCTTGCAGAACGGCAAGGACATCGAAGTGGCGCGCACCAACGTGCGCGCCGCCGAGTTCGACCTGACGGCCGCGCGCGGCGCATACGACCCGCGCCTCAACACCTCGACTTTTTACGAACGCAGCAAAACGCCCGTCGCCAGTTTCCTGAGCGGCGGCGAGGGCGGCGCGGTCACGTCCTCCGGGTTCGGCGGCACGATGCGCTTCGAGGGTCTCAACCCGCGGGGCGGCGGCAACTACCGCTTCGACTTTTCGAGCAGCCGCCAGACGACCAACAGCCTCTTCAACGCGCTCAACCCGCAATACCCGACGGCCTTCTCTTTAACCTACGCGCAGCCGCTCCTTCGTGGCTTGCAATTCGACGCCACGCGCCGCCAGATCGAGATCGCCAAGAAGAATCTCTCCCTGACCGACGCGCAATTTCGCCAGCGCGCCATCGAAACGATCACGGGCGTGCAGCGCGCCTATTGGGATTTGGTGTTCACGCTGCGCAACCTGCAAATCCAGCGCGACTCGGCGCGCGATGCGCGCACCCAACTCGAACACAATCGCCGCCTCGTCGCCGAAGGACAACTCGCGCCCATCGACATCGTGGCGGCCGAAGCGCAGGTGGCGAACTTCGAGCAGAACGTCTACGCCGCGCTCGACGAAGTGGGGCGCGCGGAGAACGCGCTGAAGAATTTGATCGCGGAGAACCGGCAGGCGGAAGTGTGGCGGGTCGCGCTCGTGCCCACGGACACGGTTGACGTGCAGCCGCCCACGGTCGCGCTCGAAGACGCGATGCAGGCCGCGCTCTCGACGCGCCCCGAACTGCAACAGTCAGACGTGCAGCGCGAGATCAACGCGCTCGACGAACGCCTCGCGCGCGAAGCGACGAAGCCGCAGGTTGACCTCGTCGGCACTTACGGCGCGGTCGGCCTCGCGGGCGCGTTCGACCCGGCGACGAGCATCAACCCGTTCAGCGCGGCGAACGACCAACTGCGCGCGCGCATCAACCAACTCTCCCTGACGAACGGCCTCGACCCGCTGCCCGAGCCGCCGCAGCAGACCATACCCGGCACGCTCGTCGGCGGCTACGGCCAGTCGATCGCCAACCTCGGCGCGAACCGCTTCAACAACTTCCGCGTCGGCGTCCAACTCAATCTCCCCTTGCGCAACCGCACGGCGGAGGCGCAACTCGGCCGCACGCTCGTCGAGCGCGAACGCCTCGGCGTGCAGCGCGAACAACTCGAACAGTTGATCCAGGTGGACGTGCGCAACGCCCTGCAGGTCACGCGCACGGCCGAGTCGCGCCTGCGCGCGGCGGCCATCCAGCGCAGCGCGAGCGAGCAGCAGTATCAGAGCGAGCAGCGCAAGTTCGACTCCGGTCAATCAACCTTCTTCCTCGTCCTCGAACGCCAGAACGCGCTCGCCGCCGCGCGCGGCAACGAACTGCGCGCCCAGACGGAACTCAACAAGGCCGCCGCCGAACTGCAACGCGCCACCGGCAACTCGCTCGAAGCCAATCAGGTGCAGGTTCGCGTGCGCTGACCGTTCCCCGTCAACGCACGCAGAGAAGAGGGCAGCGTCTAAGGACAGCGCTGCCCTCTTCGCTATTCGGTGGTCAGTGGTCAGTTGTCAGTCGTCAGTTGTCCGTGGTCAGTTGTTCAAGTCCGTCTTTAGCAACTTGTGTGATAACCACATGCAACTGACAACTGACCACGGACAACTGACATTCCTTTACAACTTCACCTTCACCCACAGCGGCCAGTGATCGGAGAACTTGATGTGGCGGGCGATGCCGTGGCCGGTCGCGTCGAGGCCGCGCAGCCAGAGCCAGTCGAGTTTGAGTTTGACGAAGAGGGTCTTCCACGTCGAGGCGTCGTCGGGGAAGGGAGTGGAGAATTGCGCCTCGTCGAAGAGGCGGCGGGCGGCGCGCACGTCTTTGTCCTTGATGCTGTTGAAATCTCCGAGCACGATGGCGGGCGCTTCCGGCGGGAGTTTCGCGCGCAGCGAGTCGAGCACGGCGCGCCACTGCTCGGTCTTGCGGGCGATGGCGAGGCGCGTCTCGGCGTGGATGGTGTAGACGCGCATGCGCCGCGTCTTGTCGAGTTGGACGGTTGCGCCGAGGGCGACGCGGCGGCGACCGCCGGGGCCTTCGTGCGGCAGGACGATCCGCTCCACGTCGGCGAGCGGGTAGAGGCTGAGAAGCGCGACGCCGGTCTCATCCTCCGCGCCTTTGTCGTCTTTCGCCGGGGGCGGCGCAGCCCACGCGTAATGCATGCCGAGTTCGTCGGCGATGAGCTTGGCGGTGTTGACGTTGCCGCTGCGCTCGCGGTGTCGGTCGGCCTCCTGTAAGCCGATCACGGACGCGCCGCCGATCACGGCGTCGCGGCGCAGGGCTTCGATGAGCTTCCGCAGATCGTCGCCGCCGCGCCAGCGCATGTTGTAACTGACGATCTTGATCTCCGGCGGAAGCGGCGCGGGCGGCGCGCCGTCGCCGGACTTGTCCGCCCGCCCGACTTCGAGCAGGCGCGCGTCGTCTCCGCGAGCGACCGCCGCCGCCGAGGCCGCGAGAGCGTCCGCGCTCGTCACCCTTTGCGCGCGGGCGGCCGGGGGGAGGAGCAGGAGGAGCGTTGAGCAGTAAGCGATGAGCAGCAAGCGGTAAAAAGCGCGATGCACGGATCGCGCCCCGGTGGCCGAGTCGTGCCTGGTGCGAACGCCCGTCGAGATGTCCATCCTCTCCTCCGCCCGTGAATTTTACTGATTACTGCTCGCCGCCTCCGCGAACGGCGCATCTCCGGCGAGGAAGCGCGCGGCGCGCGGTTCGAGCGTGTAGCGGCAGCGGTCTGTTTCCAACACTTCCCCATCGGTGTTGACTTTGATCGGGCGCGCGAAACTGAGTTCGAGTTCGCGCGCGCGGAAATAGCTGACGCGTTCGTCCGCGAGATGCCCACCGGCCGAGACGCTCGTGAGAAGTCCGATGAATTCGAGCGTGGGCATCGCCTCGACGAGGCACACGTCCAGGAGGCCGTCGTCGATCAGGGCGTGCGGCGCGATGAGACGCCCGCCGCCGACCATGCGCGAGTTGCAGACGGCGAACATCTGCACGTCGAGCGCGCGCTCGATGGTGCGCCCGTCGTCTCCGTCGAAGCGCACGGCCGCGCGCACGGGTTCGTAATCGAGCAGCACTTGCGCGCCGCCGACGAGATAGGCGAGTTTGCCGGCCACCGTCTTGAGTTGCGGGTTGACCGCGTCCGAGACTTCGGCGATGAAGCCGCCCGCCGAGACGTTGACGAAGCGGCGACCGTTCAAGTTGCCCACGTCGGCCAAGACCGTGCGCCCCGCCAGTAAAATCTCGATGGCCGCCTCGATCTCTTCGGGCAGGCCGAGCGCGCTCGCGAAATCGTTGCCCGTGCCGAGCGGGATGAGGCCGAACGTGATCCGCTCGAACGCGCCGGAGACGCGCGCCACGCCGTTGACGACTTCGTTCAAAGTGCCGTCGCCGCCCGCCACGAACAACTTGTCATAGACGCCCGCCCGCGCCGCCGCTTCCCCCGCCTCGGCCGCATCATTCGCGCCGACGGTCATCACGATGTCCATCTCGCCGAAGGCGGCGCGCAAGGCCGTGTTGATGGTCTGCAAGTGATCCGGCGCGCTGTCGGTGCCGGAGACGGGATTGATGATCAGGCGTGATTTCATAAATGGGCAGTGGGCAGTGGGCAGTTGTCAGTTGTTTGTTTCTTGCTCAAGCTGAATCTTTATCTTTAGTCCGCCGCTCGTCAACCACGGACAACTGACCACTGACCACTGACCACTGGCGACGGACAAACTTCATATTTCCAGGCGCAGGCCGTCGCGCGCCTCGATGGTTTCGCCGCTCCAGAACTTTTTCGCTTCGGCGACGAGGTCGAGGCCGTCCCATTCGGGGTAGAGATGAGCGAGCATCACGCGGCGCGCGCTGGAGCGTTCGGCGAGTCGCATCGCTTCGGCGAGTTCGAGGTGCAGTTCGACGGGCTTGTCGCGGAAGAAGGAGCATTCCATGAGAAAGAGCGAAACGCCCTGGCCGAAGGAGGCGAGCGCGTCGGTGTAGCCCGTGTCGGAGGTGAAGGCGAGCGAGGCGTTGTCGCGGTCGATCAATTTAACGGCGAGGCTCTCGCTGGTGTGCGGCGTCGAGAAAGTTTCGGCGCGCAGGTCTGGGAGAATGTCGAAACTCGCGCGCGGCGCAACCTCGCGGATTTCGACGGGGAAGGGCTGCTTGAGCAGGTCGTAACCGCCGGCCGTGTCGAAGGCGCGAAAGATTTTCCGCAAGCCGCGCGGGGCGTAGATGGTGAGCGGTTTGCGCCGCCCCTGCGTCTGGGGGGCATGCTTCGTGCCGAAGAGGAAAGGGAAGAGGCCGCCGAGGTGGTCGAGGTGAAAATGGCTGACCCAGATAGCGTCGAGATCGACCCAGTTCAGGTTTTCCTGCGCCATGCGATGCACGGCCGATGCGCTGATGTCGAGCAGGAGCGTGCCGCCGCTGGTCTCCAACCAGTGGGCTGACGAAGCGCGCGCGGGGTGCGGGACGGACGTGCCAGACCCCAGGACAACGAGTTTCATTTCTGCGCCGTGGCCTCCTTCTGCTGCACGATGCAGGCTAACAAGCGCGCGCCGGAAGCGTCAAACTCGCCGCGCCGCGCCGCCCCGTGTTAAATTAAACTTCATCCCAACTCAGGCGGACGAACTCGACGAAACTTATGAGCACAGAGCATCAACCACTCGACGCGCTCGGCGTCTTTTCGCACCCGGACGACGCCGAGTTGACGGTGGCGGGCACGCTTCTCAAGTTGAAATCTCTTGGCTACCGGACGGGCGTGCTCGACATGACGCGCGGCGAGATGGGCACGCGCGGCACACCCGAAGGACGCGCGGAAGAGGCGCGCGAGGCGGCGCGCATCATGCAACTCGACGCGCGCCTCAACCTCGAACAGCCCGACGGCCACGTCGCGCTGACGGACGAGGCGCGCCGCGCGATGGTGCGCGTCTTCCGCCGCGTGCGCCCGCGCGTCGTTCTCACCTCGCACTGGGACGACCCGCACCCCGACCACGCCGCCACGGCGCGCATCGTGCGCGAAGCGGCGCGGCTCGCCAGCATGCGCCGCTACGACGAGGAATACGGGCAGGCGCACGTGCCCATGCCCGCGCTCGCGCACGCCGTCTACTCGCGGCTCGTCGTGCCGTCGTTCGTTGTGGACGTGTCGGATTTCGTCGCGGAGAAAATGAGCGCGATCCGGGCGCACACGTCGCAGTTTTACCGCGAGGGCGCGGACGAGCCGGAGACGCGCATCAGCGACAAGAATTTCCTCACGCAGATCGAACACCGCATGAGCTACTACGGCTCGCTCATCAACGTCGCCGCCGGAGAAGCCTTCTACGTCCGCGAGGCGTTGAACGTCGAAGACCCCGTCAAACTGCTCACGCAGCCCATGAATATTTATTCGTGAGCGACGCGGCGCGAGAGACTGACGGGCGACGGTTGGTGAGAGCGAAGTTCGTGATGCGGATGCAGAGGGAGACACGTTTTGATTGGCAGGTGTGGCCGGCGGCGTGGGCTTGGGCGTACCCGGCGACGTATGCGATTCACCTGTTGGAAGAATTATGGGGCGGCGAGGGTTTTACCGGTTGGCTCGCGCGCGTCGCGGGCATCGAACTCGCGGCGCGTCAGTTTCTCAACTGGAACGCGCTCGCCCTGCTGTCGATGACGCTGGGCGTCGCCCTCACGTTGCGCTTCAGAACTCTGCGCTGGCTGCTGCTCGCCTACGGCGTCGCCTTCCTGCTCAACGCGCTCTCACACCTTGCCGCGAGCCTCTACACGCTCTCTTACTCGCCCGGCCTGCTCTCAGGTTTGCTGCTCTGGCTGCCGCTCGGCGCGTTGACGCTCGTTTACCTCCGACCGACTCTCACCCGGCGCGGCCGTCGCGCGGGGCTGCTCGTCGGATTGTTGATGCATGCGGTCGTCCTCGCCCTCACGCTCGTCGGCGGGCGTTTGAACTTTTAGAAGCTGTTTGCACGAGTCCCGTCAGGGACGATTGCTAATAGCCCGGCGATTTATCGCCGGGCATCAGGTAGCCGGATAAAGTATTGAGTCCCGGAGGGACGATTGAATGGTGCGGAACATTCAATCGTCCCTCCGGGACTCTCTGTCAAGGGCACGGTCACCATCCCAGCCATCAATGGCTGGGCTATTACCAAATGTCCCTCCGGGACAAGCACAGCTTTAGTTTTCACACAGCTTTAGTTTTCACACAGCTTTTTAAACGCTCAAGGCCGCGCCTTCGTTTTGTCGCCGTCGAGCACGGCGCGGGCGATGGCGAGCGTGGCGACGGCGCGCGGCGATTCGCCCGTGAACGTTTGGGCGAGCGCGACGGCGCGGCTCATGTCGTCTCGGGCGAGCGTTTGAAAAACGCCCGTGAGGTCGAAGACGGGGGCGGAGAAGTTCATCGTCATGCTCATGCCGCCGGTGCGGATGCGCGAGGAGAGTCCGGCATCCGCGCCGGTAAACTCGGGCGCGGCGTTCGCCGCCTTGACGGCCTCGGCCATGATCTCCCAGGCGCGGTTGCGGTCGAACTCGAAGAAGCGCGTGGCGACGCCCACGGTCGAGCGCACGCGGTCGGGGTCGGCGGCGTCAATGCCTTTCGCCGAGGCGGCCGCCGATTCCAGGGCTTCGAGGGCGCGCGTGCGGTCGTCTTTGGCGAGCAGGCGCGCGGCCTCTGTATAAGCCCAGGTGCGCTGCACGGGCGTCAGGTCGCTCGACGCCGCGAGCAGGCGCAAAACTTCCAGCCCATCCTTCTTATCCGTCACCGCGCGATTGACGAGCGTGAAGTCGATGAAGCCGCGCACCTGGCGGCGCAAGTCCGCCTCCTCGATCTTGTCGGCGAAGTCGCGCGCGCGTGCGTCGCCTTTGGAGGCGGCGGCGTGCGCGGCGCGCACATAGGCTAAATCGCGTTCGCGCGGGTTGGCGGCGCGCTCGGCGCGGTCGAGCGATTCCTGCACGGGGTCGCCCTGCGCGCCTTCGGGCAGGAGGCCGCGCGTCAGGTCGTCGCTCAGATTGTCGCGCGACGCTTCGGGGATGTCGGGGTTGAGCGCGGCGAGGCGTGCGCGCAGCGCGGGCACGCCATCGGGGATGACCTGCTCGAAGAAGGGCATGAGGCGCGAGATGACGAAGAACGTGCCGACGCGCCCCGTGGCCGTCGCGTCCTGATCCGCTTGCGGCAGCGGGCGCAGGAGCACCTGCGAGGCGGCGCGCGCGAAGCCGACGCGGAGCGCGGCGGGCAGATCGGGCGTCGTGATCTCACCCCGACGCTGGCTCGAAGAGATGCCCTGCCCGCCCTGCCCGATGGTCATGTAGAGATGCGGCGTGAGCACGTAGGACGAGAGCAGGAGGATGTCGCCCGCGTCGGAGGCGGGTGAGAGCGCGACGCCTGAGAGCAGCGCGTTGTAGCGTCGGTCGGCTTCCGCCGCGTTCCGCTCGCGCAGCATGACGAGAAACTCGACGGACGAAGGGTTGACGCTGTTCAAGGCCGGGTCGGCGAATTCCAAAGCACGCGCCGTGTCGCCGTCTTCGAGAAACTGCATGGCGAGGCGCAGGCGACGCGCCACGTCGGCCGGAACGGCATCGGGGTCGCGCCGCGCGGGCGGTTGTGGTTTTCCTTCACCGGCGGGAGGCGCGCCCGTCGTTCCCGCGCCCGGCGGGAGGTTGGCGGAAGCGTTGTTCAGTTCGCTCGTCTCGCGTTTGCGCGTCTCCTCCATCTTGCCGAGAAACTCCTCGCCGAGCGCGCGTTCGCGTTTCGCGGCGAGGCGCAACACTTCGCCGCGCAGGTTCGGGAGATTGAGACCCCTCGTGGAGGCGCGTCCGGCCGCGCGGTTCTGCTCCTCGCCGCGACGCGTGTTCTCCGCGTCGGCCATCTCGGCCGCATCCCACGCGCGGCGGAAGAGTGCGCGCGCGCGTTCGCGGTCGGTCTCCCAGAGCGCGTCGGCCGCCTGCATCTGCACGCGCGCCCGGAGCGTCTGGTCGCGGAAGCCGCGCGACTCGTCCGCGAGCGTGTTGAGCAGGGAGATGGCGTTCGCGCGTCGCTCGGCGGCCAGCGGGTCGGCCGCGCCCAGCGCGCGCGTTTTGGTCGCCGTGGCGGCGGCAGGCTTCTTCGGTTGTGCGGCGGTGGTTTGCGCGTGTGCGGCGGGCGCGGGCGGAAGCAGCGACAACAAGCAAACTACAGCGGCCGCGCCTGGCGAGCGGAAACGAGAACTCATGTTTTTTCTCCTGACTTGCGACGCGGTGCGCGTCCTAACGGTGAATCTGTTACGGCGAATTATACGCCCAACCCGCCCCACGGTTCGGAAAAATGATGTTAAGAATGTAAAAAGTTCAAACGCCGCCCGCCCTTAACTTATTCCTACGCGCCGCACTTCAATTCCACGACATACGCGCCGAGTTCGTTATGCGCCCGCCGCGTGTAAGTGAAAGCGCGCTCCAGCGCAGCCGTTCCCGCCAAACGCCGCTCGTCCAAATCCTGCTGCTCGTCAGGTTTTGGCGGCGGAGCCAGACCGCAAATCAACCGGATCAAGGCGTCGATCATGTCGCCGTCGTCATAGCACGTGAAGGCATCAACCAACTCGGACGCCCTCTCCTGCGTGACGGGCAAGGTTGACCAACGCCGCAGCGGCTCGCCGAAATCCGGCTCTCGCGGCGCAAGAGTCGTCGGCGTATTATTATTTTTTCGCATCAGCAGCTCCTTCAACTGTGATACTGGTGTATGAGAGCTTACCTAGGTTCGCTGTCTTGGTAAGTCCTCGCCTTTTTGTTTATCGTCGCGCCGAAACTCTAGCAGGTTGACTATTGTATGTCAACTAAAACGGTAGTAGCTTGCCTAGAGTTTACGAGCATGAGTGCAGACGAAACAAAACTTCTAAGCGTCAAACAAGCTGCCGCCGCTCTAGGCGTTAGTCGGCAAAGAGTTCAACAGTTAATTGAATCAAAGCGATTACCGGCAGAAAAGGTAGGCGCATATTACGTGGTACGAGAGGCAGACCTTGAGCTTGTGCAAGAGCGCAAAGTAGGCAGACCAGCAAAGGCTAAAGCTGAGACGGATGCAAAGGCGAGTAAGAAGAAAGGCGGTAAGAAATGAGCGCGGATAAGCTGGAAGCGCGGGTCTCAGACCTTGAGCAGTATTTCAAAATGCTGTCGGAGATAGTCGTCCGCCAGGACGCGAGACATGCCGAACTCAGTCAAAGTTTTCAGACCGTCATCGAACTCTTACACAGGCACGACGAGCGGCTGGACGAAGGGCGCGCGGCACAGTCGGACGTGGATCAGCGCATCGCTGCTTTAGTTGATGCCCAGATTCGTACCGACGAGGCCATCACCAAACTAACCAGCGCGCAAGATCGTAACGACGAGGCGATCGCTAAACTGACTAGTGCGCAAGATCGTACCGACGAAGCACTCACACGATTGACCGTGCGTGTGGATCGGTTGACCGAGAACGTTGACCGTTTGACCGTGCGAGTGGATCGGTTGACCGAAACCGTTGACCGATACATCGCAGGCCGCAACGGGAAAGGTTAGAATTTACAGGCGCGTGGATTCCGCCGCGCGCGATAAAATTTCAGGGGCAGCGGACGCGTCCGCTGCCCCTGAAATTTTTCCAACGCGCTTCAGCTTAAACCGCGACGACTTCCAGCGCGGGGTCAACTTCCTGCTGCACCATGCTCTCGATAGCCATCAGCGTGCCGGAGATGGAACTGGGGCAACTGCCGCACGCCCCTTGATATTTGATCGTGAGCGTGTCCTCTTTGAGGCTGACGATTTCGAGCCAGCCGCCGTCGCCCGCGAGCGCGGGGCGAATCTTCTCGTCGAGTATTTCGTTGATGCGCAGGAGGCGCGGGTCGTCGCTCATCAACGCGCCGAGCGCGCCGCCGAGTGCGCCCGCTCCGGCAGCGGCCGAAGCCACCGCCGCGCCGCCCTGCGCGGCTTCGGCCGCGCGGATGGGCACGGCGAGTTTCGGCAGGAGGTCGTCCCAGTCTTCCGTCTCCGCTTTCTCGACCGTGATCATGCGATCCATGTAGAAGACGGAGACGACTCCCTCCACCTCGAACAGGGAGCGCGCGAGCGCGTCGTCTTTCGCCAGCGACGCGCCGAGGAATGAGCGCGCCGCGCCGGTCGTCACGGGTTCTTTCAAGAGGAACTTGACGGCGTTCGGATTGGGCGTCTCTTCGATATTGTCGATCTTGGGCATTCTCAATTCTCCAAATATAATTGCTTCGTTCAGTCTCGATTTAGATGCGGCGCACGCGCGCGAGGCGGCCACCAAAAACTCCGTCTGAAAGATTAATCGCGCCTCGCATTATACTTCCTTTCGGGGTGCGACCCATACCCGCGAAAGCTGCGTGAATACTCACAAAAAGACGGGGGAAAAGGCGCGGGTTCCGACTTTGTTGCGGCGCGCCGGAGATTAGGCTTAAGTGCGCGCAAATTTATTAAAAGAACCATTGTCAAATCGGGCGGAAGGGTCTATATTCAAGTTCCTCGCTTGTCCCCTTTTACAGGTGCAGACAAGCTGAGACGAGAGGCAGAGAGTAGCGAGGGCTTTCTGCCTCTTGCTATTTTTTAGAGGCCAGAGGTCAGAGGCTGGAGGTTAGTAAAATCAGTTCGCTCTTTAACTGATCTCCGACCTCCCACCTCTGACCTCTTTTAGTTTAGTTATGAACATCGGCATCACGGTTTATCCGACTTACGGCGGGAGCGGCATCGTCGGCTCCGAACTCGGCAAGGAACTCGCGCGGCGCGGCCACACCGTCCACTTCATCGCGTCCGCGCTCCCGACGCGTCTCACCGAACTGAACGACCGCGTGCGTTTCCACGAGGTCGAAATGATGTCTTACCCCTTGTTCGAGCACCAGCCCTACACGCTCGCGCTCGCCACGAAGATGGCGACCGTCGCCGAGACGGAACAACTCGATCTCCTGCACGTTCACTACGCCATCCCGCACTCGATCAGCGCGATCCTCGCGCGCGAGTCTTTGAAGCCGCAGCGGCGTCTGCCCGTCATCACCACTTTGCACGGCACGGACATCACGCTCGTCGGCGCGGATCGCTCATACCTCCCCATCACGCGCTACGGCATCGCACAGTCAGACGGCGTGACCGCCATCTCACACTACCTCAAGCGCGAGACCGAAGAGACCTTCGGCTACTCTGACGTTGAAGTGATCCCGAACTTCGTCTGCGGCTCGGAATACACGCGCCAGCCGCGCCCCGAACTGCGCGCCGAGTTGTCGCCTGCGGGCGAGCCGCTGTTGGTTCACGTCTCGAACTTCCGTCCCGTCAAGCGTCCCGTGGATTGCGTGGAGATACTGGCGCGCGTGCGCGGGCGGGGCATCGACGCCCGGCTTGCGATGGTGGGCGACGGCAGCGAGCGCGGGCGGGCGGAACATCGCGCGCGTTGTCTCGGCCTGGAAAAGTTCTGCACGTTCGTCGGCAAGCAGCCGCGCATCGTCGATTATCTCTCCATCGCCGACGTGCTGCTCCTGCCCTCGGAGCAGGAGTCTTTCGGACTGGCCGCGCTCGAAGCGATGGCTTGCGAAGTGCCGGTCGTCGCCTCGCGCGTCGGCGGCATCCCCGAAGTGGTCACGGACGGCGAGACGGGCTGCCTGAGCGCGGTCGGCGACGTGGATAAGATGGGCGCGGACGCCGCCGCCCTCCTCGCCGACGCCCCCGGCCGCCGCGCGATGGGACGCCGCGCCCGCGAGTCCGCGCTCGCGCGTTACAACACCGATCGCGTCATCCCGCAGTACGTCGAATTTTATGAGCGCATCCTCGCCGCCTCCCCGCGCTGACGAAGACGCCGCATCATCGTCGCCGCCCGACGAACCGCGGCCGCTTCGCTACATCATCCAAAACCTCGAACGCGCTTACGGCGTGCCGGAGAACTCACGCTCCTCCGACCCGCTCGACATGCTCATCCGCATCATCCTCTCGCAGGCCACCAGCGACACCAACAGCCACCGCACCTTCGCCGCCCTCAAACGTCGCTTCCCCGACTGGGACGCCGCCCTGCGCGCACGCGAATCAACCATCGCCACGACCATCCAATCCGGCGGCCTCGCCAACCAGAAAGCCGCCGTGATCAAGAGTCTCCTCCGCCAGCTCAAACAGGAACGCGGCGCGCTCGACCTCGCCTTCCTACACGAACTCACGCCCGCCGGGGCGGTTCGATACCTCTCGCAATTTCGCGGCATCGGCCCCAAGACCATCGCCTGCACGCTTCTCTTCGCCTGCCGCATCGAGGTCTTTCCCCTCGACACGCACATCTTCCGCATCCTGCGCCGCGTCGGCCTCATCCCCCAAAAATGCACCGACCGCCGCGCCCACGAGATCATGAACGCCCTCGTCCCGACGGGGAAGTTCTACTCCTTCCACGTCAACCTCATCCGCCACGGCCGCGCCCTCTGCCGCCCCCGCGACCCCCTCTGCGAACGCTGCCCCATCGTCGAATACTGCGACTACGGACAAACTCTAATATAGTGACAAGTAACAGGCGACAGGTGACAGGTTAAAGCAACTTGGTTTCCAACCTGTCACCTGTCACCTGTTACTTGTCACTATTAATTCTTATGTCTTACCTGGTTGACGGCAATAACGTGATGGGGCAGCGCGTCGGGTGGCACAGGGATCGCGTGCGGGCGCGGCGCGAGTTGCTGGCGGAGTTGGCGCGATTCGCATCCGGGGGACGGGCGCGCGTGGAGGTCGTGTTCGACGGCGCGCCGGACGAGAATTTCGCTGACGGGTCGAGTTACAAAGGCGTGCGCGTGTACTACGCGGAGCGCGGGTCGGATGCGGACGCGCGGATCAAAACTCTCGTCGAGAGTTCGCGCGAGCGGCGGACGCTGCTGGTGGTGACTTCGGATCGCGCTCTGGGCGAATACGTCCGGCGTTGCGGCGCGCAAGTTCTCCGCGCGGGCGAGTTCCGGCGGCGCATGGAAGCGTTGGAGACGGAGCGCGCGGCGGCGCATGTGGACGGGGACGCACCGCCGATTGAAGAGAGCACCGAGCGTTGGATGCGCTACTTCGGCGTCGCGCCGGAAGATGACGAGTAAAGCATCTCGCGCCGGGAGGGAACTAAAGCGGTCGATGCCGGGAGCGAGCTAAAGGGGCTGACGCCGGGAGGGAACTAAAGCGGCTGACGGCGGAGGCGAACCGTTGCGAGTTCGGGTTATGACTTCCGTCAGCCCGTGGTCATGCGGCGAGAGGATTCTTGCGGCATCGAGCAGCCAAGCCGGGTTGCGTCTCCGCGCGGGCGCGGCTACGTCCAGTACCAAACCGTCACGACCCCGACGTTCTTATCTGCGGAATGAGATATGTTGATCAGCCTCAACGAGCCGATCTCGGTGGCAAACGCCGCCGCTTCGGAAAACAACTCATCCCACGAAGCCCACTCCCCGCGAAAAACTTTAAACTCAACTGCGGACGCATAGACTGCTTCTTGCTCGCTCATGGCGTCCGTCTCTAAATATTCGGAGCCTGCCGCCTCCACTTCGAGTTCCTCGTCCGCGAACTTCGCTTCTCCCGCAGCCTCGTCTTCCGCTTCCACGGGCGCATTCGCAAAAGTTACCGGCTCGATTTTAAGTCCGCGCCTTTCCATCTCGGCGCGCGCGCAGTCGAGGGCTTCCTTGCGGTATTGCTCGTGGTCGAGGTTGACCATCTGTAAAAGCTCCGCGTTCGACAGGTGCGCGATTCTGGTTCTCAATCCTTCCGATTCGTTATTCCACATACTGATCCTCGCCGTTTGATGTCCTGCGAATTGTGGGTTTGAGATGTGTGATGCCTGAGCGTCGCATGAACGGCGGCGGGCAGTATAGCACCCGGTTTGAGCGCGCGGAGGGCAAGTTTAATTCACGCTACGGGTGCGCGCAAGAGAGCTTATTGCGGGGCGGTTTCGCTCCGGGCGACGAGGGCGAGGCGGTCGGCCTTGGGGCTGAGGGCGAGGCGTGTGATTTTTTTGAGTCCGGCGGCGGAGAAGTCGGCGATGAGTTGCCAGTCGGGGGAGGGCGCGGCCGGGTCGAGTTGATAGAGTTTGGAATCCTGCGCCATGAGGATCGTGCCGTCGGGCATCCAGGCGAGGTCTTCGCTGCCGGGGAGGGCGCGGGCGAGGGTCGCGCTGCGCTTGGTCTTCAGGTCGAAGACTTTGATGAGCCATTGCTCAGGGGAGATTTTGTGGACGAAGCTGAAGGCCTGGCGACGCGGGACGAGGTGCAGCGCGCGGCCGATGTTGATGTGGATGGTATCGAGAAACGAGTTGTCGGTGGGCGCGAGTTGGAGCGTGTTGGGTTGTCCTTCGCGGCCGAGGATGAAGAGGGCGAGCGTGCGCCCGTCTAACCAGAGATGATAGCCGACGGGTTTGAGGTTGGGGAGTACGAGTTCGGGCGCGCCGCCCGCGAGGGGAAACTTCCAAAGGCGTTGCGTCTTGTCGGCTTCGACGCGGACGACGGAGAAGAATTTGCCGCCGGGCACGAGGGTGGGCGAGTATTCGCCTTCGGGCGTGGTGGTGAGGCGCGTGGTCTGTTTGGTTTTGAAGTCGTAGCGATAGATGTCCGTCTGGTCGCCTTCGCGCTGCGAGGTGTAGAGCAGGCTTTGGCCGTCGGCGAGGAAAGCGGGTTGATTGTCGTAGCCCGCGCGGTTGGTGATGTTGGCGGGCTGGCCGAATCCGAGTTTGCCTTTGGAGGCCGCGACCTCGACGACGAAAATGTCTTCGTTCGCGGGCGGCGTCGGCGTTGTCTGTGCGGAGACGCCGGGCGCGGCGGCGACGACGAGAAGAAGCGCGGCGCGAAGCAAACTGTGGCCGGTAAATTTCATGGACGAGCCTGGAAGAATTGATTCATTGATTCAGTGATTCATTGGTTCATTGGTTCATTGGTTCAATGAAGAAATGGATCAATGAGCCAATGAATCAATTCTTATCTTATTTGATCTCGACGAGTTCGATGTCGAAGATTAGTTTCTCCCCGGCGAGTGGGTGGTTGGCGTCGAGCGTGACGTGGGTGTCGGTAACTTCGACGATGGTGACGGGGATTTGCTGCTCGGGCGCGATCTCCATTGCGAGCGCCATGCCGACCTCCGGTTCCTGGCCGAGGCTCTGCGTGATGACGGCGCGGTCAATGGCCTGCACGCGTTCCGGGATGTGCTGCCCGTAGGCATCGTCGGCGGCGATCTCGACGGTCTTGCGGTCGCCGATGTTCATGCCGCGCACGCCTTCGTCGAAGCCCGCGATGGTGTCGCCCGCGCCGACGGTGAACTCGAAAGGGTCGCCGCCCACGGACGAGTCGAAAGTCTCGCCCGTCTCCAAACGCCCCGTGTAATGCACGCGCACAATATCGCCGTTTTTCGCTTGCTCTGGCATAATGCTCTCCATGTTCGCTGGTGTGTGGTCGCGGGAGAGCATCGCACAGTCACCCGCGGAAATCCAGCGAGGCAACTTGCCCGGCGTCAAGCGAAAAATATTCGCGCCGCGTCGCCCGACCGGAGCTTCCAACCCATGAAGAAACTGACCTCGTGCCTCATCACACACGCGTTCCTGTTCTCACTACTCGCGCCGCCCGCAGGCCGCGCGCAACAACCGCGCAGCGCGCCGCCCTCGCCCCCCGCGCAAACCGCGCCCCCGCCAACGACGCCGACGACGCCCGCCCCATCCCCCGCCCCTGACGACAACGACGACGATGACGACGTGGTGCGGATCACGACCAACCTCGTGCAGGTTGATGCCGTCGTCGTGGACAGGAAGGGCAAGCAGGTGACCGACCTGACGCCCGATGATTTTGAAATCTTCGAGGACAAACGCCCGCAGAAACTCACCAACTTCTCTTACATCCTGACCGAAAGCGCGCTGCCCGCCGCCTCGACGGAGACCGTGGGCGCGACGCGCCGCCCGGCGGATAAAACGAGCGTGCCGCCGCCCGCCCCGCCGCCGCGCCGCCTGCGCCCCGAACAGGTGCGGCGCACGATGGCGCTCGTGGTTGACGATCTCGGCCTCTCCTTCGAGAGCACGGCGTTTGTGCGCGAGGCTCTGCGGCGGTTCGTCAACGAACAGATGCAGCCGAACGATCTCGTCGCCATCATCCGCACGAGCGCGGGCGTCGGCGCGTTGCAGCAGTTCACCTCGGACAAGCGGCAGTTGCACGCCGCCATCGAGCGCGTGAAGTGGTTTATGAACGGGCGCGGCGGCGTCGCGGCCTTCGCCCCCCTCCAGGGCGGCGACGCGAATCTCCTGGGCGGAGCGATGGGCGGGGAGACCGGGGGCGGCCGCAGCCCGCGCGGCAACGTTGACGACGGCAACGCCCGCACCGACGACGATGTCGCGGCCGAACTCGAAGATTTCCGCGAAGAGATATTCGCCGTCGGCACGCTCGGCGCGCTCAACTTCGTCGTGCGCGGGATGCGCGAGTTGCCGGGGCGCAAGTCCGTGCTGCTCTTGTCGGACGGCTTCGCCCTCTTCACCCCCGACCGCGGGCGCGGGCGCAGCGATCGCGTGCTCCAATCCCTGCGCCAGTTGACCGATCTCGCCAACCGCGCCTCCGTCGTCGTCTATTCGATCGACGCGCGCGGCCTCGTCGTGCCCGGCGTCTCCGCCGCCGACGATGTCTCCGGCATGACGCCGCAACAGATCGAGGACACGTTCAGAGACCGCAGCAACTTCCTCTTCGACACGCAGAGCGGCCTGGCCTATCTCTCCGAGCAGACGGGCGGCTTCCTCATCAAAAACAACAACGACCTGACAGGCGGCATCCGGCGCGTGGTCGAAGATCAAAAAGGCTATTACCTGCTCGGCTACCGTCCCGACAACGCAACCTTCGACCGCCGCTACCATCGCATCTCGGTGCGGGTCAAGCGACCCGGTTTGCGCGTGCGCACGCGCACCGGCTTCTTCGGCGTGAGCGACGAGAACCGCCGCCCCTCGCGCCGCACGCGCGACCAACAACTTCTCGCCGCCATCACCTCGCCTTTCGCCTCGCCCGAAATACGACTGCGCCTCACCACTTTCTTCGGCAACACGGCCGAGGACGGCTCTTTCATGCGTTCGATGTTGTATCTCGACGGCAACGATGTGAAGTTCAAACGGGAGCCGGACGGAAAATACAAGGCCGTGCTCGACGTGGTCGGCGTCACGTTCGGCGACAGCGGCCGCGTCGTCGAATCCACCGACCGCATCTACACGCTGACGCTGGCCGAAGACCTCTACCGGAAGATGCTGCGCGACGGTCTCACCTACACGATGAACGTCCCCGTCAAAAAGGCCGGGGCGTATCAACTGCGCATGGCCGTGCGCGACGCGGCCACCGAGCGCACGGGTTCGGCCAGCCAGTTTATCGAAGTGCCGGACTTGAAGAAGAACCGCCTCGCGTTGTCGGGGTTGTTGGTGGGGGGCGCGAGCCAGGCGCAGGCGCAGGTCGCCCCGGCCGCTTCGTCGTCCGCGTCGGCGACAGGGAACGGGCAAGCGGCGTCGGATACGCTCGCCAGTCCGGCCGTGCGCCGCTTCCGGCAAAATTCCCTCCTCGCCCTCGCCTATGCCATCTACAACGCGCGGCTCGATAAAACGTCCGGCCGCCCGCAACTCACCGCCGAGACGCGCATCTACCGCGACGGCCAACTCATTTTCGACGGCGCGGAGCAGCCCGTCGGCCTCGATCAGCCCGACGCCGATGCGAAGCGTCTCGGCGTTCTCGCGCAGTTCCAACTCGGCGCGCAACTCACGCCCGGCGAATACGTCCTACAGATCATCGTCACCGACCGGCTGCGCAACGACAAGCATCGCGTCGCCACGCAGTGGATCGATTTCGAAGTCGTCAAGTAGTTTCGGATTTCAGGTTTCAAGTTCTTCTGTTTTAACCTGACGCCTGACGCCTGAAACTTGAAACCATGAAATCTATTATCGTCGGCACGGCCGGACACATCGACCACGGAAAGACGACGCTCGTGCGCGCGCTGACGGGCGTGGACGCCGATCGCCTGCCGGAGGAGAAGCGGCGCGGCATCACGATCGACCTCGGCTTCGCCGAACTCGACCTCGGCGACACGCGCGTCGGCTTCGTGGACGTGCCCGGCCACGAACGCTTCGTCAAGAACATGCTCGCGGGCGCGCACGGCATCGACGCGGTCGCCCTCGTCATCGCCGCCGACGAGGGCGTGATGCCGCAGACGCGCGAACACTTCGACATCAGCAAACTGCTCGGTGTCCGCAACGGCCTCGTCGTCATCACGAAGATCGACCTGGTGGACGAGGAGTTGCTCGCGCTCGTGCGCGCGGAGGCCGAAGAGTTGGTCGCCGGGTCGTTTCTCGAAGCCGCTCCGGTCGTCGCCGCGAGCGCGCGCAGCGGCGCGGGACTCGATGAGTTGAGAGCACGGTTGCGCGAAGTGGCGGCGCGCGTCCCGGCGCGTTCGTCGCAAGCGGTGGCGCGCCTGCCCGTAGACCGCGCCTTCACGATGCGCGGCTTCGGCGCGGTCGTGACGGGCACGCTCGTCGCGGGCGAGATCGCGGAGGGCGACGAGATGGAGTTGCTGCCCGCCGCACATCGCGTGCGCGTGCGCGGGTTGCAGGTTCACGGCCGCGCGGTCGCCAAAGCCTATGCCGGGCAGCGCACGGCGATCAACCTCGGAGGCGTGGACGTGGCCTCGATCGAGCGCGGGATGACGCTCGCGCCCGCCGGTCGCCTGCGCGCCACGCAGATCATCGACACGTCGCTGGAAGTGTTGCCCACCGCCCCGCGTGCTTTGCGTTCGCGTGCGCGCGTGCGCGTGCATCTCGGCGCGGCGGAAGTGCTGGCGCGCGTGCAGGTGCTCGAACCGGCGGGCGAGATCGCGGCGGGCGCGCGGGGCTTCGCCCAACTCAGGCTCGAATCTCCCGTCGTCGCGCTGCCCGAAGAACGCTTCATCATCCGTTCCTATTCGCCGCAGCGCACCATCGGCGGCGGCAGCGTGCTCGACGCTTTCGCCGCGAAGCATCGCGGCCGCGACCGCACGGCCGCGCGCGCGCGCCTGACCGCTTTGACGGACGCCGGCGCGGCGCAGCGGCTCCTCCTCTACGTCGAAGCGGCGGGCGACGACGGCCTCCGGCGCGCAGACCTCGCGGCGCGCACGGGTTGGCGCGACGAAACGCTCGGCGCGGCCTTGCGGGAAACCACGGCGGCGGGCGGCGCGGTGGTCGAAGCCGAGGGCGTGTACGTCGGGCGGAAAATTTTCGACGCCTTCATTCAGGCCGCGCGCGCGGAGGTGGAAGCGCATCACCGGCGCGAGCCTTTGCAGCGCGGCCTCGCCCGCGAAACTCTGCGCGAGCGGCTGTTCGGGCACGTTGCGCCGGAAGTGTTTCGCGCCGTGCTGGCCGAAGCGGAGCGGGCGGGGCTGCTCGTCTCCGAGCGCGACATCGTGCGCGCGGGCGGCCACACGCTCGCGCTCTCCGCCGCCGACTCCGAGTTGCACGCGCGCCTCGAACAAATTTACCGCGAGGCCGCGCTCGAAGCCCCCACCTTCGACGACGCGCTGGCACGCGCCGCCGGGGGCGCGTCAGTTGCCCGCGAACACGCGCGCAAAATCCTGCAACTCCTGATCGACTCCGGCGCGCTCGTGCGCGTCTCAAACGATCTGCTGATTCACCGCGACGCCCTCGCGCGCCTCGTCGAAACCCTCCGCGAGTATGCCGCGCGCCACGAACCCGAACGCCTCATCGATGTCGCCGCCTTCAAAGATTTAACCAACGTCTCGCGCAAGTACGCCATCCCCCTGCTCGAATACCTCGACCGCGCCCGCATCACCCGCCGCGCCGGAGACCGCAGGCTGATCCTGAAAGGATGAGGGATGAAGGCGGAGGGATAAGGGCGGAGGGATGAGGGATGAGGGATGAGGGATGAATGAAGAAAAGCCTCAATCTCTTGAGTTTTTTTCTGTTCATCCCTCATCCCTCATCCCTCATCCCTTTTTTCCATCTTGCTTCTCGCGCGCGGCGGCGGTAACATAACGGCCGTACACAAAAAGTTTCTTTGCCCGATAACGACTGTCCCGACAAGTCTGGCGTAATTTTTTCGGATCATACGTTACAGCGAGTGGTCGCCGGTTTGCTTGCCATCATTTCGATTAACAACCAACGCCGGAGGGTCAAAACATGAATCGCATTCTGGACATCGTTTACTGGGTGGTGGGTCTCATCGCCAGTGTCGGCGCACTCTATTACTTCGTGAAATTCCTGCAATCGGAGGGGTCGCAGGGAAACAAGAGTTGGCTCTGGTACGCCATCGGGCTGGCGGTCGTGGCCTGCATCTGCGCGCTGCTCTACTTCGTGCGCCACGTCAACAAGGAAGAAGAAATTCACATCACGTAGCCGGACGCCTGCAAGCATGGTCGCCCGCGCCCGGCCTGCCAACGCGAGCGCGGGCGCGACAATTCGATGTGCGACGCGCGCTCGCTCTCGCGTCCGTGCGGCCGCGCCGGGAACGCCGGGCTGGAAACTCTGCGACGCCGTTCGCGCGCCGTGTGGCTGCTCAAGACAGACTCCGCGCGGACGGCGATTTCTTGTGCCGATCCCGTTCGGCTCGAATGAGGAACTGAAAACGCATGCTCAACGCTTCGACTCTCCCGCTCATGTTGGCGCAAGCCCCCGTGCCGCGCTTCGCCTCGCTCACGGTCGTCGTCTTTTTCGTCCTCTTCTTCGGCGGGCTGCTCGGCTGGTTCATCGCCTCCGTGCTCGGTTTCGCCCGTGCCCGCGCCTTCGGCCCCGCCACCCGCTGGTTCGCCTTCAGTTGCGTCTGCCTGCTCGGTTTCTACCTGCACCTGCTGGCGGTCGCCATCTTCGGCATGAACGAAACCGACCCGGAAAAAGTGATCAGCTTCGGCGTGTTCTCCCTGCTGTTCCTGCTGCTCGGCAGCATCTGCGCCGTCATCGGTTTTCTCCGTTTGACCAACCCGCGCCCCTGAAACCTCTCGCGCACATAAACCACTTTAGAAAGTTCTCCATCCGGCGTTGAAACAAAATTTCTTCTTTCTCGTGCTCGCGCTCGTCATGGGCGCGGCGATCATCCTGACCGTGCGCGAACCCGCCGCGCGCCCGAAGACCGTGCCTCCGCATTTCGTCACGACGAACGGCACGCGCTTCCTCGTGGACAAACAACCGTTTCGCTTCGCGGGCGCGAACGTCTCCGTCATGTACCGCGAAGAGGATCGCGCGCGGATGCCGGAGACGCTCGCCGAGGCCGAACGGCTCGGCCTCCGCGTGCTGCGCGTGTGGGCTTACGGCGAGGGCACGGAACGCGACGGCGTGATGCCGGTCGGGCGCGACCGCGACGACTGGCCGCGCACGCACCCCTTCCGCCGCGCCCCCGACGATTGGAACGAAGCAGCCTTCGTCCACCTCGACCACGTACTGGCCGAAGCCGCGCGCCGCAACCTGCGCGTCCAACTCTGCCTCGTCAATTGGTGGCGCGACACGGGCGGCGTCACGCAATACCTGCGCTGGGCGGGCGTGCCCGACGCGGCCGACGAGACGCAGCCGTTCGGCATCAACGTCGAGCGGGCGATGCTCTTTTACACCAACGAGGAAACGCGCCGCCTCTATCGTCAGCACGTCGAACGCATCGTCTCGCGCCGCAACACCGTAACGGGCACGCTCTACCGCGACGACCCCACCATCATGGCCTACGAGTTGATGAACGAAGCGCAGGCTCCGCCCGGTCGCTGGCACGAGCGGCACGCGTGGGTCGAGGAGATGAGCGCATACATCAAATCACTCGACCCGGATCACCTCTTGACGCCCGGCACCTGGGGCTATCGCTCGGCCTTCGAGCGGCGCGCGTGGTTGGACGAGCACCGCCTCCCGCACGTCGATTTCATCGACGTACACAACTACCCGCGCGACGACCACGACACGTTCGTCACGTCGCCCGACGCGCTCGGCGAGTTCATCACGAACCGCGCCGCCGCCACCTTCTCGCTCAACAAACCGCTCGTGATGGGCGAGTTCGGCATGGGGCCGGAAGGCTACGAGGGACACACGCAGGCCGAGTGGTATCGCGCCTACTTCGAGCACTCCGCGCGAAACGGCGCGGCGGGCGCGATCTTCTGGATCATCACGCCCGACCCGCGCCGCGGCTACGGCATCACCTACACGGACGAGCGCGACACGGCCGTGCGCGCCGAGATCGCGCGCGGCGCGACCCTCTTCACGTCGCAGCGCGCCGCCGCGCCGCCCGACCATACGCTCGACGTGCGGCGTCATCTCATCCCGCGACAGTTCGCCTTCACGCGCCCCGCGGGCGAAGCGGGCGCGCAGCCCGACATCACGAACCCGCTTCCCGGCGGCGGCTTGCTCTACCGCTTCCTGCCGGAACAGGCCGTGCGCGGTCGCTTTGAAAAGATGGGCGGCGGCAGCGGTTACGTGTGGGGTTCGGGGATGGGCTTCTTCGAGTACGTCGTGCCGGGCAGGGAAGACTGGCGTCAGGTCGGCGAGATCGTCGTGCGCGCGCACCTGCAACCCGTCCTTCCCCCCGAAGCGCGGGGTCGCTACGAGGGCACGCGCGTTACGCTCTACCTTAACGGGACGAATTGTGGATCGCGTCTCGTGACCGTCGAGCAGCCGCCGCAAGTGCTCATGCAGGAGTGGCGCGTGAACTCACTCGCCCTGCGCGCCGAGGCCGCACGTGGTCGCCCGCTCTCCGTTCGCTTCGTCGTCGAACTCGACGCCGATCTCCCCTTCGGCCTCAACCTCTCCAACTTCCCGACCGGCGACCACAACCGCGACGCCAAACCCGTCGAAGTTGAAGTGAGATAATAAGGAAAAACTGTCAGTTGTCAGTTGTCAGTTGTTCTTTGTCCGTGGTCGGTTGTTCAAAATCCGTCTCTGGCAACTCGTCTGATTGCCACCTGCAACTGACAACTGACCACGGACAACTGACAGCTTTTAGCGTAGCAGTCGTGCCGCGTCCTGCGCGTAATAGGTGATGATGAGGTCGGCTCCGGCGCGGCGGATCGAGGTCAGCGTCTCCATCATCACGCGCTCCTCGTCAATCCACCCGCGCGCGGCCGCCGCCTTGATCATCGCGTACTCGCCCGACACGTGATAAGCGGCGAGCGGCAGATCGAAACGGTCGCGCACCATCCGCAGGATGTCCAGGTAGGCGGTCGCCGGTTTGACCATCAGGAAGTCCGCGCCCTCCGCGTAATCGAGTTCGGCCTCGCGCATCGCCTCGCGCGCGTTCGCCCCGTCCATCTGGTAGGAGCGACGATCGCCGAACGCGGGCGCGCTCGCCGCCGCCTCGCGGAACGGCCCGTAAAAGGCCGACGCATATTTCACCGCGTAAGACATGATCGCAACTTGATCCAAACCCGCGCCGTCGAGCGCCTCGCGGATCGCGCCGACCTGCCCGTCCATCATCGCCGACGGCGCGACGATGTCCGCGCCCGCCTCGGCCTGACTCACCGCCGTCTGCGCCAATAACTCCAACGTCTCGTCGTTCAACAACTCGCCCTCGCGCACCACCCCGCAATGCCCGTGCGAAGTGTACTCGCACAAACACGTGTCGGCGATAACGACCATCTCCGGCACGGCGCGACGCACCGCCCGGATCGCCGCCTGCACCACGCCGTCCGCGGCATACGCGCCCGTCGCCGTCTCGTCCTTCGTCTCCGGCAGCCCGAACAAAATGATCGCCGGCACGCCCACGTCGAAAGCCCTCGACGCCTCGCGCGCCACCTCGTCCACCGACAAATTAAAAACCCCCGGCATCGAAGAAATTTCACGCCTCACGCCCGTGCCCGCACACGCGAACAGCGGCAGAGCCAAATCCTCACGCGCCAGGCGCGCCTCGCGCACCAACGCGCGCAAAGCCTCCCGCCGCCGCAGTCGCCTCGGACGATGAACCAAGTCAGCCATCAACAATTCCTTCCCCGCCGGTCAATCTTCCGCTTCACCATCTCCGCACACGGCCACCGGCTGCAACCGCCCCGCCAACTCAACAAATTAGCCCCGATAATACGTGCAGCCGCCACCCGCTAGCAAACCGCCCCACCCGCCCCCACCTAACTTGACCTTTCAACCACGCCCCCTATAATGTTTCTTCCCAACGTGGCGGGGTAGCTCAGGTGGTTAGAGCGTGGGATTCATAACCCCAAGGTCGGGAGTTCAAGTCTCCCCCCCGCTACCAACAGTTTCAAGCACTTACGGCTGTCGCCTCCGGCAGCCGTTCTTCGTTTGTGGGGACTTCTGTGACGGTCGGCCCTCGCCCCCGAGTTAGCGACTCCATCGCGCGCCGCAACCCCTCATTCGTGGCGATGGTGTAGATCTGGCTCGTGTTCACATCAGAGTGTCCGAGGATGGCCGTGATGTAGAAGGCGTCGGCACCTCCTTCCCCGAGCCTCGTCGCGCCGGTGCGCCGCAGATCATGGAATCTGAAGTCCTTGATCTTCGCGTCCCGGCAGGCCGAACTGAAGCCCGTCTTCACGTCCTTGATATAGCTTCCTGTCTCCTCGTTCGGGAAGACGTACTCGCTCTCGCTCGCTCGGCAGAGTTCTTCTAGCATCTGCCTCGCTAGCGAGTTCATCGGGACAGGGCGGCTCTTCTTCGACTTCGTTCTCTGCCCGCCGGAGTTCGATGCCCAGATCAGACCCCGCTCGAAGTCGAGGTTCGCCTTACAGAGACTGAGAAGCTCCATCTTGCGAAGCATCGTGTGAATCGCGAGTTGGACAATCGAGGCAAGGTGCGCCCGCCTGCCAACCAGTTGAGCCATCAAACGCTCCTCCTCCTCATAAAAGAGGATGCGAGTTCGTTCGTTATCTTCATCCAAGCGCTTCACCCTGCGACAGGGATTAGTCCCCACGAAAACTCCGAGGTCAAGCGCGTAGCTAAAGATGGCCGAGAGGAGTTCTAACTCACGGTTCACAGAGGCGGGTGAAAACTCCGATCCCCGCTTCGAAACCGTTGCACCGCGATCACGCTTGTACCGCTCGATCCGTATCTGAGATATCTCGTCGAGTCGATACTTGCCAAGAGCTGCGACGAGCGGGCGCACGCGGAATCCATCATGCTTCCACGAGCGCTTGTGCTGCCGCGAGTGAGGAAGGTAGGTTTCAGCGACGAACTTTGCGAGCGTCGGCGCTATGACCGCCTTCCCGTACTTTCCCTCGTAAACCGAGTCGCGGATTTTTGTCTCGGCGCGCTCGGCCTGAGCTTTAGTTCTAGTCTCCGGAATGGAGCCGCGGTAGCGCCGCCCCTCCACCCAGAAGTCGTAATAGAAGGTCTTCGTCAGTTGCCACCTTCCATCCTTGTCCTTGTATTTCCTTCTGAAAATCGCCATCTGCTTCTTCCTTTCTGCGGATCGCAGCCCGTGTCAAGGAATTACTCGCATCCTAATCCCTGTCGTCCGGTTTCGTCCACTTCAATATCTCGTCGAGGAGAAAGATCGTCCGGTCGCCCGCCTTCCGGTAGGGGATACGTCTCTCACTGACCATCTCGTAGATAGTGCGTGGCTTGAGGCGCAGCAACTCGGCTACTTCCGCGACGGTTAAAAACTGGGGCTGCTCAGACTGGGTGCTTGAGTGAATACGATTGTTCATTTCTTACTTTCCTACCGTTCGATAATTGGTGCCTGAACCTAACTCCGGGTAGTCCTGTAATGCCTTCGCAGGTGAGCACCACCTAGTCACTGGCTAGTGCAATAAGTGTGCAGCTAGTGAGTCGCATAGTCTTCAAATCCATGTAGGGTCGAATAACAGATGAAAAAGAAGCGAAACTCTTGGCTTTTCGTGAAACACAGTGGGTGGTTATTTTCGCCAACAGAGTGGAAGAGAATGGAAGAGATTAGTTGCCATCATTAAAGCGGGTAGAAGTGGCCCAATAGAAATGACTCGGGGGGGTAGGCTAAAAGTGCTCAGAGGCGACTCTAAGCGGTGTAATGGCTATGCGACCTAACGTGTAATGGCTATGTGATCTATACGGCACGGATGTTGCACTGTGTATAAGCAGCGCGCAGTTCTTAATGCGCACATGACCTTGAAAGCTAAGGGAGAGTGAATAGGTTTCCGGCTCTATAACCCACATTGATGCTTTCAGAAAACTATGTCAGCTCGCTTTAGGCGAGAAGACTAAAGAAGGATGTTCAAGGACTAGGTGAATTATGGAGAATACGAATCAATTGATCACGAGAGTTGAGCAGGTAAATGAGCTTATGACTTTGCTGCCGTCCATCTCACAAATGGACGATGCGGCACTTGTAAAGACAGCAATCAACGCTTTGTATCTTGAGAGATTCGCCTTTGTCTTGCGTGGCGTGTGCGCCGCTGAGTTACGTCGGCGCATCCCCATCCGTCTCGCCGGCGGACGTGGTAAACAGGACAGGGAAGGCTTGGGAATCAAGGCGCAGATGACTCGGCTGGCAAAAGAGATCGGGATCAATACCAAGACTCTAGATACTGATGCAAGGATTAGCGAAACATTCTTCAAACGGGGCGAAACTATGCTCGTGCACGAGGACTGTTTGCCGCGCGAGTACTACGTCGTCGCACTTAGCGCGCCAGATCCGCTGGCGGCGATTGAGATTGCCCAAGCGAAAAACGCGGAACCTGAATACAAACTCCAGCAGTTCCGCTCTTATGTGCGGGAACTCAAACGCGATGTGCTGATGGATAAGGCTTCTCCTGAACGAGAAGCCTTGTACTTGCTGCGCGTGCACCTTCCAAAAGATATTCATATTGCACTAACGGAAATCATCGAGAGAAGTGGGCAAACGAAAGAAGTCGTGGTAGCTGACGCTATCCTCGCGCAATATTTAGCGTTAGCTGGAAGAGTAGTTAAAGGGACAGCAACCAGAGCACGGAGTCCTACAGCAAACGTTGCGACCCAAGACGATGGACAATTGCAATTGGACATGTGAATGAACGCAAACATGTGATTTTAGTTGAGCGATAGCGGAGCACGATATTGTTTATCACTAGCATGACATTCCTTGCCGCTTCAGCTCAATTGACGGGAACGCAATGCCTTGGACTTGCAAATTTCTTTGACGGCTATCACCCGGCCTAGAACTCCTAAGTTTATAAATTCGATTAGCTATGTCCATACACACAGTTGATCCCACTCTTGATCTTTAGCGGCTACTTGTTCTTACCGGCGCGATCACCGCGGCAACAGCAAATAGCTTCTTGTCCTTTCCTTCGGACATTTCCCTCTCACCTACACGTCGGCGGACTGAACCGTGGCCGTGAAAGCCTACCGCGTCATTTCGGCAGCAGCCAGCAATGTTTTGGTAGTACATAAATTTCTACCCATCGGAGCAATCATGAAAAAGAAGCGACTTAGAAAAATTATCAAGAAGGAACCAAAGGTGCGGCGTGGCCGACCCGAGTTGGCCGATGATGAGCGCCGCGCGGGGAGAATCTCCGTCCCAGTTAACAAATATGAGGAGGATGAGATCATGCGCAGTGCCACCGCCAATCACATGACAAAGGCGGGCTATCTCCGCTACCGCGGAGTTGGTTACCGCATGCCACGCCCCATCCCTGCGATCAATATTAAGGCGCATCGCGGCTTGGCACTCATGGCTACCAATCTTAAAAAGTTGATGACACTCCTCAACACCGGCAAGTGTCATGGGATCAGTCCGAGCCTCATCAATGACACACATGAGCTACTGCAATCTGTGCGACGCAAATTACTAACGGGGGATGATAGTGATAGCCAAAATCAGTAAGGGACGTAGCTTCGGAGGGATTCTTAACTACCTCTTCGAGCACAAGAATAAGCCGCCGCCTGAGCGGGAACCAATGCAGGAAGAGAAAGCGAAGAAGGTTCTAGAGGCTTTAAACCAGCCGGAGATTAATGAGCATAACTGGGTGGGGCTGGAAAGGGTAGAAGAGCTTACTCGCATATCTTCAGTGCCACTAGAAGCGGACGGTGTATCTCAGGACATGAAGCAAGAAACACGAGGGGTAATTATTGCGGGAAATATGGCTGGGCGGAACGCGAGAGAACTGGAGCGCGAATTCAAGTCGCTTGCAGATCTACAGCCGGAAGTCGAGCGGAGGGTCTTCCATTGCTCTATCAGCACTACTAAGGAAGACAACGTAACACCGGAAAGACAGGCCAGGATTGCCGAGAAGTTTACGAAAAAGGTTCTTAATGCCCCGCCGCTTGCGGCGGGGATGGATGAACCATCTTGCGCGGGGGTTCGATGCCCGCGCGCAAGATAGCTGAGATTGATAGAATGTGCGCATGGTCTTTAGGAGAACCGCGCACGCCGC
>DASVVO010000068.1:0-152747 GCA_036386515.1 Pyrinomonadaceae bacterium | reverse complement strand
CAGCGCGTCTTTTCCTGCGGCACCCGGCACCGGCGGTAGCGGCGGTAAAGTTCTTCGGTCGTCAAGTGCGGCATCAAGATGATCGGTGTTGCCATGGCAGCGTTCTACATCACCTTAACTTGTTATGCAACTCGGTATAAGAAGCTGTTTGAACAAGTCCCGCCAGGGACGATTGCTAATAGCCCAGCACTTTAGTGCTGGGGATAAGGTGAAAGATAATGTGTTAGTCCCGTAGGGACGATTGAATGTTCATCACTATTCAATCGTCCCTACGGGACTCAATGTAAAAGGCACGTTTACGACCCCCAGCCATAAATGGCTGGGCTATTCTCAAATGTCCCTCCGGGACAAACACGGCTTTACTTTCAAGCAGCTTCTAAGGAATGTTGAAGCGGCCTTTGAGTTCCGTCGGCTGCATGGCGGGGGGCAATTGATCGTAGGCGCGTTTGATGAAGTTGTCGGCCGCGTCGGACATGAGCGGCAGGTCGCGCAGGGGCAGGCCGCAAATGGTCTGGAGGACGTGTGAGCCGAGCGCGCGATAGCTTTCGAGTTGCTGTTCGGTGTAGTTCTGGTCGGCGGTGCTTTCGTGCGGGAAGGCGCGGCTGGCGCTGGCGTAGTTGAGGATGTCGATCGGCTCGCGGCCGGTGATGGCGGGCTTGATGTAGATGATGACGCCGTCTTTCGCGGGCTGGCCGGAGGTGTCGCGGTCGGCGCACGAATAGCGGATGAGGCCGACGGCGCAGTAGCGCGTGTCGCCCTTGTGCTCCTCGTCGTCTTTGGCGTAGATGGGCATGCCGCCGATGAAGTCGATGGGGATGCCGAGGTCGATGCGAATTTTGCGCACCGCGCCGGCGAGGTCTTCAAAGCGGCTCTGCGGGTCTTGCGAACCGTCGGCGACGACGACGAGGTGCGCGCGGCGCAGGATCATCTCGTAGAGGCCGAGGTTCTCGAAGTGGCCGCCGTCGGAGAGATAGACGTAGGGGTTGGTGTTGTCGCTGTGGCCGAGCGCTTCGGTGAGAATCGGACGCAGCGCGAAGCGCGGCCCGGAACGCCGGTAGGAATGAAGCGACGGGAAGTACCTGTCGTTTCCGGCCTCGCCGGGATTGCCGAGCCACCAGCCGAGACGCGCGTTAAAGAGCGTCATCAGGAAAGCGAGCGCGGGCGAAGAGTGGTAGCCCATGTTGGGACTCGCCGCCGCGCCGGAAATGGTGACGGCCGTGCCCAGACTGATGCCGTCGCCGGGAGGCGCGCTGCCGCCGCCGTACTCCTCCGTCTTACGATAGCCGAGATGGAAACTGCCGCAGTGCAGCGGCGAGACGGTGAAGGTTTCGGCTTTGCGTTGTTGCCAGGCGAGATTGTGGCCGCTCGTCAGGTTGAGACAAATGTTGACGACGTGCAGCAGCTTGCGCTTCGGCTCGTGGGGCGCGCCGCGATAGTGTCGCAGTTCGTACATCGGCAGATTGTCGTACACGTCGAAGCCGGTGAATGGGTTGGGGCGGCGTTCCGACTGCGGGCGCGACGCGCCCATGTAGGCGCGGATCAGGCGATTGCGATACATCGAGTGGAGCGAAAACTTGTTGACGTTGATGCAGGTTGACATGACGAGGCTGACGGCGAGGAGCGCGAGAGCCAGCGCGAGCAGCAACCAGAGCGGAGCGTAGTGGACGATGTTCAACACGCCGGCCGGGTCGTAGTCGAGCCGTGCGGCGTCGTGCCATTGCACGGAGGCGGGCGCGAGTTTCCTGACGAGCAGGGTCGTGATGAGTGAGAAGACGATGAGCAGCGTGAGGGCGAAGATGGGCGCGGCGAGCGCCATGGCGTAATCGGCCAGGCCGCCCGACTTCCCTTCCTGCTCCGGGTGCGAATGGGTCTTTTCGCTCTTGCCGCCGAGGATGGTGAGAAGGCCGGACGCGCCGCCGAGCGCGGCCAGAATCACCCTGAACTCGTATCTTAAATACATCAGTCCGACCGGGGCGAAGATGACGAGCGTGCTCACCACGCTCCACAACAGGGAGACGATGAGCGCCCACGCGCCGAAGCGCGCCCACCATTCGCGGTCGTCGTCGTCCGTGAAATGGCTCGTGAGGCCGACGAACAAAATCACCGCCAGCAGGAACAGGCAGACGAACAACGGGGCGGCGAAGCAGGTGTAGAGTTCCGTCACGGGAACGGGCACGACGCTCGCGGCGGCGGGCACGGGAAACAGGACGGTGGCCGCCCACCAGGCGAGCGTGCCCCAGAGGCCGCCGATCAACACGACGGCCAGCGGTTCCCACGCGAGGCGCGGCCAGTTGCGCGACCAGCGTTGCCGCCAGAACTTAAAATCTTTCACGGCCTGGATCAGCGTGTAGATGATGTAGCCCGCGATGTGGAGCGCGACGCCGTACTGCAAAAACACACCCCAATCGCCCTCGAACCTCTCGCCCGGCGGCAGGGCGCGATCCCACACCCACCAACTCGTCAGGCAAATGGCCGATAGCGACAGCGGCGTTAGACAGAGCGTGATGAACCAGCCCTGCTGGTTCAAACGTTGACCATTCAACTTGCGCGGCCGGTTCGCGCTCGGACGCGCCACGCCCATGTACACGATAGCGACCAGACCGAACAGGGTGCCGAGCCAGAACACCCACGAAACGCGCGCCGCCTCGGGACTCATCCGCACCGCTGCCACGACGAGGCGCGGCAGCATGAGCGCGGACAGAATAACGGGAATGAGCACCAGCCAGTTGAGCAACAGATTGCGCACGACGATGGCGACGAGCGTCCAGGTGTCGGCGGAGAGAAAGCCGAGTTTCGGGTTGAGGTAGTTGCTGTAGCTGCGCAGGTGGCGAACGGGTTCGGGTTCGGGTTGGAGTTTGTTCTTCTCCGGTTCGTTCCTGAGCGCGGTGATAACGGGCGCGAGGCGAGCGCGATGAATCCACGCCGACAGCCAACTCCCCAGGTAGCCGCCGCCGGAGACGGTCGAAAGATAGTCGAATCGTTCGAGCAGGCCGTAGCGCGCCAGACCTTGCACGATGCCGAGTCCGAAACTCGCGCTGCGGATGCCGCCGCCGGAGAAACAGAGCGCGGTGCGTTTCTCCGGGAGGTCGTGAATGTGCTTGTAGAGTTCGGCCGTGAACTTTTCGTTCAACAGGACGACGTATTGCTTCTGCTTCCACGCCCTCCGCTCCTCGAACGAGCCTTCGATCTGTTCGAGCGCGCGGCGGTGGAGTTCCGCTTCGGACATGTCTCGCCCTGATCGACGCCGGTGCGCCGCCCTTCGATCCTCGTCGGCCTCGCGCTCGACCTCGGCGGCGATCTCCGCTTCGACCTCCGCATCGATCTGCGCTTCAACTTCGAGATCAATACTCTTTTTCGCGTTCATGTAGGCGGGCGGCAGCGCGCCGTGTTGATGGATGAACTCGTCCTCCAACGCACGATAGAGCGGGTAGAGACGATGCCGGTCGCAATAGGCTTCCAGTTCCGGATAACTGCGGGGCATGTCGGTGGCGGCGGCACTAGGTTCGGTGTTTGAAGTGGTCATCTCTCGATTCCGGGCGCAGGCGCGAGCGGCGGCGGCGGCTCCGCCTCAGGCCTCTCCCCATTAGCGACACGTTTGCTCAAAGGTATTGCGGCGGCGACGGCGATGGCGACGACTCGGCGCGGTGGAAAAAGTCGGCGGGTAAGTGATTGAGAACCGGCGGCCGTCTGACCGGGTGTGTCCTCATGTGATGTGTGGAGAAGGGGCAACCGCCGGCGCGAAAGTAGGTGCATGAACGCGCGCGAACGATAAAGCAAGTGAGAATTGAGTGTCAAGACTTTTCCGTCGCGCGCGGCGCGGGGGCGTGGGGGCGGGCGGCGCGCGACGCGAATCGGCGCGACGGAGAACGCGAGACGGGCGACGGGTTGCCGTCCGGCGCGGGCGCGTGCGAGTATTAATTCAAATGTCGAATTCGCGCGACGAGCAGTTGGACTTGTTGATTGTCGGCGCAGGCCCCGCCGGGTTATCTGCCGCCGGCGCGGCGGCGCGCGCGGGACTCAACTATCTCGTCATCGAAAAAGGCTTGATCGCCGACACGATTTATCATTACCCCGTCGGCCGCACGGTCTTCTCCACGCCCGACGAATTGGAGTTGCGCGAAAACTCCCTGCGCCCCTGCCGCGACAAGCCGACGCGCGAGGAACTGCTCTCGCACTACGTCCGCTTCGCGCTCGACGAACGCTTACGCATCCACACCGAAGAAGGCGCGGAGGCCATCGAACGCCACGCGGAGACGGGCGCGTTTCTCGTGCGCACCGCGCGCGCCGCATACACGGCCGCGCGCGTCCTCGTCGCCACGGGCGCGATGGCCTACCCGCGCCGCCTGAACGTGCCGGGCGAAGACCTGGCGAAAGTTCAACACCGCTTCGTCGAGCCATACCCCTACGTGCGCAAGCGCGTGATGGTTGTCGGCGGCGGCAACTCGGCGGCCGAGGCCGCGCTCTTTCTCTCCGAAGAAGGCGCGCACACCACGCTCGCCATCTGGCGCGCCGACTGGGAACAGCGCGACCCCAAGATGAACGCCATCAAACACTGGGTGCGCGCCCCGCTCGAACGCGAACTCGAAGAGGGACGACTCGCCCTCGCCTTCTTCACCCGGATCGCGGAGATCACCGAGCGCGAAGTTCGCCTCCAAACGGAAGACGGCGCGACGCGCGCGCTCCCGAACGATGCCGTGTTCATCCTCATCGGCGCGGACGCCGACCACACGCTCCTGCGTCGCGCCGGGGTGGAATTTGTTAAAGCCGGACTCGCCGAAGTGCCCGTCTACGACCCCGACACCTACGAGACCAACGTTCCCGGCCTCTACGTGGCCGGCCACTTCACCCACGCCCGCCACATCAAACAGGCCATCGCCGTGCCCCGCCGGATCATCCCGCACATCGCCCGCTCTCTGCGCCCCGCCGTCTGACATTTCAAACGCCGAGCGCGTGGCTTTCATCGAGCGACGGGGCTTGACCGCGACGCTAATGCGGTCGATTAAAAGATTTCTTGACACCCTCTGAGGGCAGACGTATTCTTTGCCGCGCGTCTCAATCCTGCGAGTTCCCATCACTCGTCAACTCACACGCCCGTAGCCAAAAGGAATCAAAGCATGAGAGCGATTTTGTGTCTTGCGCTGATGTTCGGCGCGCTTCTCCTTTTCCCCTCCGCCCCCGCGCCCGTCTCCGGTTGTACCGACTACGACCAGGACGGCGTCTGTGCGCCCATTGACTGCAACGACTTTAACCCCACCATCGCTTACGACGGCGACGACGACGGCGACGGCTTCACCGTCTGTCAAGGTGATTGCGCCGACGACGATCCCACGATTCACAAGTGCAAGGACAGCCTGAGACAGTATCCTGTCTTCTACAATCCGCCCGAACAACCCTGCCAATCCGGCTATACGCTGACGACGCAGTTGTTCCACTGCTATACCCAGCCCGACGGCACGCGCATCTGCGACCCCGAGCCGTTTTATCAGTATGACAGTCCCTTTCTCAGAGACTGCTTCCCCATCGGCTAAACGACGGCGCGCGGTAGTATCGAGGTAAAAAGGCGAAAGGCGGAAGTGAAGCGGTGCGCGCCGCTTCACTTCCGCCTTTCGCCTCTTTACGTCTGTTCGCTTGAGACTATGCCGGCGGGTCGATTTGGGCGCGTTCGCGTCTCGCCACGCCCGTGGCGTAGGCGGCCTCTTCTACCTGGCGGGAGACGGCTTCGGCGATGCGTTTGTCGAAGACGGAGGGGACGATGTATTCGGGGTGGAGTTCTTCGCCGGAGATGAGACCGGCGATGGCGTTGGCGGCGGCGAGTTTCATCTCCTCGTTGATGCGCGAGGCGCGACAGGCGAGCGCGCCTTTGAAGATGCCGGGGAAGCAGAGCACGTTGTTGATCTGGTTCGGGTAGTCCGACCTGCCCGTCGCCATCACGGCGACGATGTCGGCCACCTCTTCGGGCATGATCTCGGGCGTCGGGTTCGCCATCGCGAAGATGATGGGACGGTCGGCCATGCGCTTGACATCTTCGCGGCTGATGACGCCCGGCACGGAGAGACCCATGAACACGTCCGCGCCGGTCATCGCCTCATGCACCGTGCCGCGCACGCCTTCGGGGTTGGTGTTCTCGGCGTACCATTCTTTGACCCAGTTCATGTGCTCGCGGCGGCCGCTGTACAGGATGCCGTGCTGGTCGCAGCCGATGATGTTGCGGACGCCAGCCGCCATGATGATCTTCGTGCAGGCGACGCCCGCCGCGCCCGTGCCGTTGACCACCACTTTCAAATCGCTCATCGACTTTCCGATCAACTTCGACGCGTTGATTAACGCCGCGAGCACGACGACGGCCGTGCCGTGCTGGTCGTCGTGAAAGACGGGAATGTCGAGTTCCTCTTTGAGTCGATCCTCGATCTCGAAGCAGCGCGGCGCGGAGATGTCTTCGAGGTTGATGCCGCCGAAGGCCGTCGAGATGAGCTTGATCGTGCGGACGATCTCGTCCGGGTCTTTCGTCGAGAGACAGATCGGAAACGCATCCACGCCCGCGAACTCTTTGAAGAGCATCGCCTTGCCTTCCATGACGGGCATCGCGGCGGCGGGGCCGATGTCGCCGAGGCCGAGCACGGCCGTGCCGTCCGTGACGACGGCGACGGTGTTGCGTTTGATGGTGAGCGTGAAAGCCTTTTCAGGGTCGCGGTGGATGGCTTCGCAGACGCGCGCGACGCCGGGCGTGTAGGCCATCGAGAGATCATTGCGCGTCTTCAAGGGCGACTTCGAGACGACCTCGATCTTCCCGCCGAGGTGCAGCAGGAAGGTGCGGTCGGAGATGTTGACGACTTCAACGCCGTCTATGTCGCGCGCCGCCTCGACGATCTCTTTGACGTGCTCGCTCGAAGAAGCGGTGAAGGTGATGTCGCGCGTGATGGCGTCGCGCGAGGCGTTGACGATGTCGATCGCGCCGATGTCAGCCCCGGCGCGACCGATGGCGGTCGTCAACTCTCCCAGCGTGCCGGTGCGGCTCGATAGTTTGACACGCAGGGTCGAACTGTAACTGACGCTTGGCGCATTGGGCATCGCGGCTCTGACTAATCCTTTCCGAATGGTAGCGGATCAAAGGTGGAACGCGTTGCCTTAACTCTAACGCCAACGGCGCGCACCGTGCAAGACAGGGAGCGCATCTCGCCTCAGGCGCGGCCGGATGCGCTCAATGCTTTCTGTAACAGCAGCGCGATCTCCGAGGCGACGCTTGAATCGAACTGGCGACGGCCGGCGGCCAGATGCAGCGCACGCTCGCCGAGCAGCGCATAGACGGCGGTTGCGCCGCGCACGTCTTCGGCCGCAGCGAGCGCTGCGAGGTGGCGGCGCACGGTCGCCAGGTCGGCGCGGGCGAAGGTGCCGGTGAGGGCTTCGTCCGGCGCGTGCGCTCTCAAATTGTCGAGCGTGCTGGCGAGCAGCGGCAGGAGCACTTGACGCGCGCGGGCTTGGCTCAGGCCGCAGCGCGCGAGCAGGTCGGCCGCGAGCGAGAAGAGTGCGACCGTGTGGCCGGAAGCGATGACGGCCGCCGCGTGGTAGAGCGATTTGTCGCGCGCGGCGAGAGAGAAACTGCGGCCGCCGAGGGCGCGGACGATTTTGCGCGCCGCCGTGAGCGCGCGCGCCTCGCCTTCGAGACAGTAGAAAGCCCCGCGCAGATTTCGCGCTCCGCTCGCGGGGTCGCTGATCGAGACGAGCGGATGGAGCGAACCGAGACCGAACCCGTGCGCGCCGAGCGGGGCGAGCGCGTCCGAAGCGAGCGCGCCGCTCGCGTGCAGGGCGACGCGCCGACGGCGGCGACGCGCCGACGGCGACGATGCGCCACGGGCGGCCGACGCTTCGGCGAGACGCGCGGCCGATGCTTCGGCGAGACGCGCGGCGACTTGCGCGATCTGATCGTCGGGCGTGGTGATGAAGATGAGGTCTGCGGTGTCGGGGAGTAAGTTTAACTGCGTCGCGTCGAGCGCGAGCGGGCGGGGCGAGAAGGCGCGGGCGGCGAGCCGTGCGCGGGCGGCGCGGCGCGCGACGAGGGCGACGACCCGATAGCCGCCGCGTTGGAGGGCGAGCGCGAGCGCGGTACCGAGTCGCCCCGCGCCGACGACGGCGACGCACGGTTGCTCGGCCGGTTGCTCGGATGGAGCGCGGCGCGAGGCGGCGAAAGAAGTCGCGCCCGACTTCTTTACTTGTCGCGCCTTCACTTCGCGCGCGGACGCCTTTCGCGCCGCCGGCGTCCGCGCGGTCGCGGTGTGCGTTTGGTCTTCGCGCGCCTGCGTCTGGTGCGCGGCTGCGCCCGCTCTTTTGATCTTCGTCTCGCTCCGTTCGCTGCGGCTCACGCGGCGTCGCCGGTGTTCTCAACTGCGATCTCGACCAGCGCGGCGTCGTGCGGCAGTTCATCAAACCACTGTTGCCAGCGCGCCGCAAGTTCGTCGCGCGTGACGAGACCGCGCACGACGCCTCCCGGCAGCCCCACGCGCAAAGGCCCGGCGGGCGGCGTCTGCTCCAACGCGCGCGTCATCAGGCGCACGTCCAAGTGCGTGAACTGCGCGGGCGTCTGCCGCCCGGCGAAGCGTTGCGCGAGGGCGACGGCGCGGCTCGCGGTCTCGGCATCGTCCACGGCCTCGGCGGCGAGCAGGTTGAGCGCGCGCGCGAGGTGTGGGTGAAAGCGTGCGAGCGTGCGGCGGTAGGCGGCGCGGCCGCGGGCGGTCATCTCGGTGAGCAGCGGCGCGGCGTTGAGGAAACGCTCGGCGCGCGCGAGGCGAAACTGGCAGGCGCAGCGCGGGCGCGTGGCGAGCAGGCGCGCGACCGGCAGATCGCAGCGCGCGTTCTTCACTTCGGCGAGGAGCGAGGCGGCCTCTTCCCATAGTTGCGGCGCGACGAACGGCAGCCCGGCGAGCGATTCGAAGTCGCGCCACTCCGCGCCGCGCGTGAACTCGTCGAGAGCCAGGTGGTCGCACGCGTCGCCGACGGAGCGCGCGTGTACGTCTGCGTAGTGCCCGGCGTATTGAACTTGAAATTCCTGCCAGAGCAGTTCGAAGCGTTCGGTGCGGGCGGCGTCGAAGAGTGTGTGCGGGTCGTCGGCGATGAGCAGCAGTTCGCGGCGCGCGCTCTCAACCACTTCGAGCGAAGTCAGTTCGGCGGCCGACAAGTAGGCGCGCACGCTTTCGCGGCGGACGATGCCCGCCGTGTAGGTGCGCAGCGCGGCCAGTTGCTCCGAGACGCGCGCGAGTTGTTCGGGCGCCGCGCCGTAAACGTCCGCGACGCGCTGCAAGCCTTCTTCGAGCGAGAGGTTGCCGGCGAGCGCGTCGGCCACGGCATCGGCGGCCGCGCCGAACGTGCGGCGCACGGCCGAGGCCAAGTCCCACGCGCGGGTCGTGAGACCGGCATCGGGCAGCGCGTCGAACTCTTTGAGCACCGGCTCCGCGCGCCACGCTTCGAGCCACGCGGAGAGCGCGGCGCGCACGCGTTCGCGCGCGGCGGCATCGGCGATGGAAGGAAGCGCGGCGTCGCCCGTCAAGAGCCGCGCCCAGGTGGTCAACTCCTCCGCGTTGTGATGAATCTCGGCGGCGCGGCAGACCCCGGCCACCTCGTCCCACTTGAGAGACGAGCCGAGCGTGCGACGGCTGACGCGGTCGTCGCCCGCGGTGGCGAGTTCGATGCGACGCTGCGCGACGAGCGCGGCGAGCACGAGATATTGCGTGCGGCGCGACAACCCGTAAGGCCGCCCGCCGAGGACGCGATGCACGCAGGCCAACGGCACGACGCGGCTCCCGGCCTCGTCAACGAGCGCGAGAACTTCGCGCACCCAGGGTTGGCCGAGCACGGCGTCGCCGGTTTCGGGAATGTAGATGTCGCCGCGCCGCGTGGCGAGTCCGAGCGGCGCGGCGAAGGTTTCGGCGAGTTGTTGGACGGCGGCGTCGGCCACGTTGCCGCCGCCGAACAGGTGATCGACCAGGAGCGCGATGTCGGGTTCGGCCGGTGTCGCGGTGAACAGCGGGTGCGCGGGGAAGCGCGCGGCGAAGCGCGCGGCCAGCGCGTCGGCCAGCGCGGGCGCGAAACTTTGCGCGGCGCGCGCGGCGGGCGTGAAGGCGATGCTCTCGTCGTCAACCAACAGACGGCCGTCGTCAACATAGAGGCGCGACCAGATGCGCTCGGCCTGCGCGGCGAGCGAGTTGGCGGCGGCGCGCGCCGTCTCGCCAAACTCCGCGAGCGCGGCATCCGTGTGCAGCGCGACCAGCCGCCGCAGGATGCTCGACTCTTCCGCATAACATTCGGCGGGCTGCCAGATGACGAGCAACGACGCATCGGCACCGGCGGCCTGGCGCGCCGCGGCTGCGGCGGCGGGAAGATTTTCGGCGACATCGCCGCGACCGGGGTCGCGCACGATCAGTTGCCACTCGTACCCGACGCCCATCCTCTCACCCGTCGCGTCATGCATGGCACCGGCCGTTGCGTCATGCACGGCACCGGCCGCTACATCAACTCTCGCGTCGCTCGCCGGGTTGAACGGCGGCGCGTTGTTGTCGTCGGCCGCCGGGCGCGTGAGACGACCGGCGCGCTCCGAACCGCGCCAGGCCACTTCAAACTCGGCGTGCGTCGTGTCCCGGTCGCCGTCGGCGAAAGGCCAGTCTTCAAAACGCGCGCGGGCGAGCGTGCGCAGGAGCGCGGCCAGCGCACGCTCGTCAATGGCGGGCGAGTCGCTTGAGGCCGCGAGGGCTGCGTCGAAGTCGGCCGCCGCGCTGACCTGAAAACGGTAGCGCAACTCTTCGCCGTCGGCCTGCGCCGTGAGGCCGCGTTGCGGCGCGAGGTCGGCGAGCCGCTTCAGAGTCTCTTCGACGCGCTCGATGGCCGCCTGCTGCGAATGCTCGTCTTGAAACAACAGCGCGGCGCAGAGGTCGCGCGCCGTCGCGCCGCGGCCGTCGAGCGAGAGCACGAAGAGACTCTTCAGCACGAGCCGCACTTGCAGACGCTGCATGGCCGGAAACTGCGCGACGGCTTTCGACGCCAGTTCGTCGTAGACGCGAAAGGCTTCCTGCAAGTCGTCGGAGCGGCGCAGGGCTTCCTCGCTGTGGTCGAAAACTTCGTCGAGCAGGATGAGCGAGAGCGCGGGGCGGTTGACGGCGTTGCGCGCGGCCGAGGCGGCGAAGGGCAGGAAGGCGAAGGCCGGGGCGTAGAGGCGCACGGAGGCCGACGTGTCGGCGACGAGCGGGTGGACGGGATAGAGCGCGGCGAAGCGCGGCTCGCTCCAATTGAAGTTCGGCACCGATTGGCGCAGCGAGAGATAGATTTCGTGCAGGGCGTCGCGCGCCGGGGCGTTTTTGCGCAGGACGTAGATGTTGGCGACGTGGTAGAGATGTTCGGGTTCGAGGTAGTCGATCTGGAAGGTGCGCGCCAGCGCGACGTTGACGCCTTCCGCGCCCGCGATGTCGTCATCGAGCGCGAGGGCGACGAAGGCGTTCGAGGCGCGCGCGGCCACGGCCAATTCGCTGAGGAGCGGCCCGTCGTCTCGTTTGACGCGCGCCTCGCGGCCGAAGGCCGTGTCAACCAGGATGACGAGCGTGGCGGGCGCAGGCGAGCGCGTGGCGGCGTGGGCGAGCCAGGCGGCCGGGTCGCCCGCCCAATCGGCCGCGCTCCCGCCGAAAGCGTTGACGAAGGCTTCGACGAGTTCATCGCGGAGCGTCGGGCGCGTGCCGCGCGCGACGCGCACGAGTTGGTGGCGGCGGTTTGCCAGACGCCGCGCGCTGGAGGCGACGTGCGCGTCTGTGATCTGCGTGTGCGGGCGGGCGGCGGCGGCGACGAGCGCGCCGAAAGTGGCGAGCGTGTGGCTTTTGCCGACGCCGCGCATCCCCGCGAGCGCGTGCGCCGCGCCGCGGTCGCGCGGCAGGTCTGCGAGCGCGTCGAGCCAGCGGGCGAGCAGGTCGGAGGTGGCGTCGGTGAAGCGGTAGGCGGCGAGCGCGCGCGCCGGGTCGGCGGCAAAGTCCCGCAGGTCGTCGAACTCCTGCGGCTCAACCAAGTCCTTGATCTTATCCTGTGTTCGTTTCATCCGCTTGTAAAGTGGGAGGGGAATAGCAGACCGTGACACCGCCACGGCGCGGTCAGGCAAGGCACTTTCGACTGTACCACGCGCGCCCGAAGGGGCGCAATCAATATACTTTGACGCGCGCCGAGCGTGCCGCAAACCCTATACTTTTCCCCGCGCGCTGTTATAATGCGCCCGACGACAACCAACGGACAGCGGGTTATCTCGACGGATTTCTAAGGGCGGCGACCCCGCCGCGCGCCCACGGCGCAACCACTTGCGCGCCTGCCCGCATCAAAGAGTGACGCGCTTTTTAACGCCGCCCGCCGGTAATGCCTCCGCCGTCCGTGGACGTTGCCGCCGATAGCCGCGAGCGCGTCCCTAACGCATCAGAAAGTTCACGTCGCGCGAATACTCTTCGGCGACTTCGGCCCGACAACAGGGATGAGCAACACTCCCCGGCGGCCATTAGTTGTTCGATGAAATTCTGGAGATTTTCCGCCATGTTCAATCAAATCGCACGCCGTATCACGGCTCTCGCGCTCGTCTGGGCGCTCATCGTCGTTGCCGGAGGCTCGTCCGCCGCGCTCGCCGCGCCGCAGAAGCAGGCCTCGGCGAGCGAAAAAGCGGCCGCCGAACAGAAGGCCAGAGAGTCCGCCGCGAAGCAGGATCGGGAAGACGCCGCCGAAGCCGCCGCCGCCAAGCAGAAGGCGGAGATCGCCAAGGGCAAGCCGCTCTCCACCGACGAAGACCCCAACCAGATCGGCAAGCGCAAACTCAACGGCGGTCTGATCGCCTCGATGAGCGGTTCGATTGAGAAAGAAGTCAACTTCGGGCGCGAACTCGCGGCGGAAGTTGACCGGCAGGCGAAGTTCATCGAAGACCCGGTGATCACCGAATACGTCAACCGCGTCGGGCAGAACGTCGTGCTCCACTCGGACGCGAAAATCCCCTTCACGATCAAAGTCATCGACTCGGACGAGGTCAACGCCTTCGCCCTGCCCGGCGGCTTTTTCTACGTCAACAAGGGTCTGCTCCTGGCCGCCGACAACGAGGCGGAGATCGCGGGCGTGATGGCGCACGAGATCGCGCACGTGGCTGCGCGCCACGCGATGGAAAACATCGCGAAGGCCAATCTTTATCAGGGTCTGGCGATGGCCGGTTCGATCTTCCTCGGCGGCATCCCCGGCCTGATCTACCAGAACACGGCGGGCTTCGGTTTGGCCGCGCTGTTCTCGAAGTTCAGCCGCAGCGCGGAATCCGAGGCCGACCGTCTCGGCACGCAATATCTCTACGCCGCCGGTTACGACCCGAACGCCATGGCGACGATGTTTGAAAAACTCGCCTCCAAGAACAAGAAGAAGCCGGGCTTCCTCGCCAAGACTTTCGCCTCGCACCCGCAATCGGCCGAACGACTCCAGGCCTCGCAGGTGCTCGTCTCACGTTTCCCGGAACGCGAGGAGTACGTTTTGAGCACGTCGGAGTTTCAGCGCGTCAAGGGACGCCTGCTGCGCCTCTCGAACGCGAAGGCTTCGACCGCCGGTGACATTGCCGGCGGCGAGGACGGGCCGCGCCGCCCCACGCTCAAACGCCGCACACCGGCCTCGACCGACGCGCCCACCGGCACGGGCGACCAGAAAGACCAGAAGGATGCGCCGCCCAAGTTGAAGCGCAACACGGACAATCCGAACCCGGCCACGACCGACGACAAGCCGTAACCGCGTTCCGACCCCTTGACGTTAAAAGAGGCTCTCCAGGTGCGACCACCCGGAGAGCCTCTTTAGTTTTGGTGAAACCTCAAGGCGACGCGCCCTCGGCTTTAATGCGTCGCCATTGGCGCGGCTTTGATGCCTCGGCCGCGCGTGCGGCTTTCCCGTCCTTAGCGGCCTTTCTTCTTGGCCGTACCGGCGTCGATTTTCGCCTTCGGGAGCGGACTGGCGGGTTTGAAGTTGGGCGGGAGGGGCGTGCCCGTCGCGTGGCCGGGAACTTCAACGATGTCGGCCTTCAAAGGAGCCAACACGCCGAGCAGTTCGTTCTTCTCCGCCTCCGGCACGTTGAACTTGTCGAGCGTCTTCACCAAATCCTCGACGAGCGCGTTGAACTCGCCCTCCGTCACCTTCATGTGCTTGTGCGCTTTCTTCATGTTGTTGCCCGTATACCGGCACGGGCCGCCCGTCGCGGCGCAGAGTTGCTCGACGAGGAAGTGCGTCAGGCGCGCGCCGTCGCTCTTAACGAACTTCTTGTTGACGCGTTCGTCGGCCAGCACGCGCGCCGTGAATTCGCCGACGACGGCCTTGATCGCGTCCAAACCGCCGAGACGTTCGTAAAGTGACTTTTGTCCCGGACTACTCTGCGAACCCTGCGCCGGGGCGACGGCGGCCATCATCCCGAGCAGGCACCACGCGGCCACGACAGTTTTTACTCTCCGCATCTCGTTTCTCCTTAAATTTTGCGAAATTTTGCGAAAGCGCGCGCCCTCTCCGAACTTGCGCCGCTTAACGCTCGAACGACCTCGCGAGTATGGGGGCAGATGATACACGACTTCCCCGCCCCCGTCGCCGCAAATGCGCGGCAAATCGTCGCGCCTCACGCACTTACACTCCGCTCTTTAACTTGACAATTTTCCGCCCCGTTAAGTATTCTACTCGTTCGCGTTTCAGACGCTATTTTCCGAGAGAGTTATCTATGTCAACATACTTTCCCAGCGGGCAAGGTCTCGCAGAAAAACGCAAATGGTACGTCGTTGATGCGGCGGGGCAGACGGTCGGGCGGCTCGCCACGGAAGTGGCGCGCATTTTGTCGGGCAAGAACAACCCGCAGTGGACGCCGTTCATGGACATGGGCGATCACGTCATCGTCATCAACGCGCGCCAGGCCGTCTTCAAAGGCTCGAAGGCCGAGCAGAAGGTCTATCGCCATCACACGCTCTATCCGGGCGGCCTGCGCGAAATCAGCGTCAAGGATCAATTCGCGAAGCACCCCGAGCGCGTCATCGAACTCGCCGTGCGCGGCATGCTCCCGAAGAACAAGCTCGGGCGCGCGATGGGCAAGAAGCTCAAAGTTTATGCGGACGCAAACCACCGGCACACGGCGCAAAAGCCCGAACCGCTCGCGCTCGATCCGAGCACGGGACAACTGGCGCATCAGTAATCCAACACCTTTGCAGATTTTAAGGACGAAACATCGTGGCTGACACTCAGTATTACGGAACGGGACGGCGCAAGACTTCGACGGCGCGCGTCTACCTGCGCCCCGGCACGGGCGAGATTCAGGTCAACAAGAAAAACTTCGATCAGTATTTCCCCAACCAGGCGTTGCGCATGGTGATCCGCCAGCCCTTGCAGTTGACCGAGACGGCGTCGAAGTTCGACATCCTCGTCAACGTCGCCGGCGGCGGCCCTGCCGGTCAGGCCGGAGCGATTCGCCACGGCATCACGCGCGCCCTCATGGAGTTCAACGCCGAACTGCGCCCGACCCTCAAACAGGCCGGTCTCGTCACCCGCGACCCGCGCATCAAGGAACGCAAGAAGTACGGGCAAAAGGGCGCACGCAAACGCTTCCAGTTCTCGAAACGGTAATAATCTGGTGATAAGTGATGGGTGATAGGTGATAAGAAGTTTTTCTCCTGTCACCCATCACTTATCACCTATCACTGTCGTCAATCCATTGTCGTTGTCCGGGTTGGTTGCTCTCCCTCGTGGGAGTCGCGAACGGGCGCGGCGAGTACATTAAACCAATCACCTAAGGAGGCTCACTTTTGGCAGTCACGGTAACGATGAAAGAACTCTTGGAGGCCGGCGTCCACTTCGGCCATCAGGTCAGGCGTTGGAATCCGAAGATGAAGGAATACATTTTCGGCGAGCGCAACGGCATCAACATTATCGATTTGCAGAAGACCCAGAAGATGTTTCGCGAGGCCATCGGGTTCGTCACGAACATGTCTTCGGAAGATCGCGGGCGCACCATCCTCTTCGTCGGCACGAAGCGACAGGCGCAGGACGCCATCCGCGAAGAGGCGACGCGCGCCAACCAGTATTTCATCAACCAGCGTTGGCTCGGCGGCCTGTTGACCAACTTCCAGACCGTGCAGAAATCCATCAAACGCCTGCGCGAACTCGAACTGATGCAAACTGACGGTCGCTACGAGATGCTCACCAAGAAGGAGCGCATCAAACTCGACCGCGAGCGCGAGACGCTGGAGAAGAATTTCTCCGGCATCAAGAACATGTCACGCCTGCCCGACGCTCTCTTCATCATCGACGTGCGCAAGGAAGAGATCGCGGTGCAGGAAGCCAATCGCCTCGGCATCCCCGTCATCGCCGTCGTTGACACCAACTGCTCGCCCGAAGGCATCGATTACGTGATCCCCGGCAACGACGACGCGCTGCGCGCCGTCCGCCTCTTCGCCTCGCGCATCGCCGATGCGGTGGTCGAAGGGCAGGAGATGCGCTCGAAGGCGGCGGATGAAGACGGCATGGAAGTTGACGCCGGAGCGACAGGCGGCGCGACCACGGACACGGGCACTAGAAATTCCCTGAGCGCGAGCGGCGACGGCACTTCGTCCGTTACGACGGCGCGCGACCCCGGCCGCGAAGCGCAGAACTTCACCGACATGGGCGCGAGCGCGCCTTCGGCGGAGACGCAAGTGTCCGTTGCCGGCAACATCGGCTTCGGCCGCACGGGACAACAGCCCGACAGCATCGGCGATCATCCGGTTGAAGGCACGGGCGCGCCGGTGCGCGGCGCGAGCGGCGGCGGCGAAGACGAATCCACGCTGCCCCGCCCGGACGATGCCCATCAGACGAAGGGCGCGGAGTCGGTCGGCGTCGCGAAGTAATTTACAACCAAGTTCAGTTAGATTTTTCGGTGAGCGCAGCCTCCAACAGCGGATACACCGCCGGGCTGCGCTTTATTTTAGATATTCGTCAGTAGTCAGTTGTCAGTTGTTTATTCGTGCTTATTCGGCTTAACTGCTAAAGATTAAGCGTCAGGTCGTTCAGCACAGGCAACGGACAACCGACCACTGGCTACTGACGGTTTTTCGAGGAGAGCAATCATGGCAGAGATTACAGCGGCAGCGGTGAAGTCGTTGCGCGAGAAGACGGGCGCGGGGATGATGGAGTGCAAGAACGCGCTGACGGAGGCGCAGGGGAGCGAGGAGCAGGCGATCGAGTTGCTGCGCAAGCGCGGCCTCGCGTCGGCGAAGAAGAAGGAAGGCCGGGTCGCGGCCGAGGGCGCGGTCGGCTCTTACATCCACATGGGCGGCAAGGTGGGCGTGCTCGTCGAGGTCAACTGCGAGACCGATTTCGTGGCGCGCACCGAAGAGTTTCAATCGCTCATCAAGGACATCGCCATGCACGTGGCGGCGGCCGAGCCGCGCTACGTGACGCGCGAGGAAGTTCCGTCGGAGGACATCGACAAGGAGCGCGAGATCGCGCGCGCGCAGGCCAGGAACGATCCGAAGAACGCCAACAAGCCCGACGCCGTGATCGACAAGATCGTCGAAGGCCGCTTGAACAAGTTCTACGAGGAGGCCGTCCTGCTCGACCAGCCGTTCGTCAAAGACCCGGCCAAGACCGTCGGCGATTTGCTGACGGAGAGGGTCTCAAAGACGGGCGAGCGCATTACCGTGCGCCGTTTCGCGCGTTATAAAATGGGCGAGGGATTGGCGAAGCGCGACGAGGATTTCGGCAACGAAGTGGCCGCGCTCGCGGGAAGCTGAGGCGGAATTGCGGGTGGTTAAGACAAGCGGCTTTTTAATCCGCAATCCGAATGCCGCAAGTTGTAAGAGTCCACGAATGAGCACAGTCGAGACACAGATGGCCGACCGCAACGCGCCCGCCTATCGCCGGATACTTTTAAAAATCTCCGGCGAGGCTTTGATGGGCGCGCAGAACTACGGCGTTGACGTTGACGTGGCGCGGACGGTGGCCGAAGAGGTGAAGGCCGTCCACGACCGCGGCGTCGAGGTGGCGATCGTCGTCGGCGGCGGCAACATCTTTCGCGGCGTCTCGAAGAGCGCGGGCAACATGGATCGTTCGAGCGCGGATTACATCGGCATGCTCGCCACCGTGATGAACGCCTGCGTGCTGCAAGATGCGCTGGAGACGGCGGGCGTTCACACGCGCATCCTTTCCGCCTTGAACATCCCGGAGGTGGCCGAGCCGTTCATCCGCCGCCGCGCCGTGCGCCACCTGGAGAAGCGGCGTGTCGTGATCTTCGCGGGCGGCACGGGCAACCCGTATTTTACGACCGACTCGGCCGCCGCCCTGCGCGCCCTGGAGATCAAGGCCGAAGTGATCCTGAAGGCGACGAAGGTCGAAGGCATCTACAACGCCGACCCGATGAAGGACGCGACCGCCACCCGCTACGATTGCATCACGTACCAGGAAGTTTTGGAGCAACGTTTGCAGGTGATGGACGCCTCGGCCATCTCACTATGCATGGACAACCGGCTGCCCATCGTCGTCTTCAACATGCGCACCCACGGCAACATCATGCGGGTCGTCATGGGCGAGGTCGGCGTCGGCACGACGGTGTGCATGGAGGAACCGGAAAAGCCGTGATAGGTGATGGGTGATAGGTGATAAGAAAAACAAGTTCTTTCTTATCACCTATCACCCATCACCTATCACTTCGGAGAAAACAGATGAGCGAGAAAGATGTGATCAAAGAGACGCGGCCGCGCATGGAGGCGTCGGTTGACGATTTGCGACGCAGGTTGTCGAGCGTGCGCACGGGGCGCGCGGTGGTGACGCTCTTAGACCCGGTCTTGGTCGATTACTACGGCACGCCGACGCCGCTCAACCAGATGGCCTCGATCAGCGTGCCCGACCCGCAAATGCTGGCCGTGCAGCCGTGGGATCAGTCGCAGCTCAATGCGATTGAAAAGGCCATCCGCACCGCCGACCTCGGCTTGAACCCGTCGAACGACGGCAAGATGGTGCGCGTGCCGATCCCGGCGTTGACGGAGGAGCGGCGCAGGCAGTTGGCGAAGCAGGTACACGAATTCGCGGAGGAGCATCGCACCGCCATCCGCAACATCCGGCGCGACGCCAACGAGCGGCTCAAGAAATTGCTCAAGGACAAAACGATCTCCGAAGACAACGAGCGCGACGGGTTGGATGAGGTGCAGAAACTCACCAACACCTACATCGGCAAAGTGGACGAACTGGCGAAGACTAAAGAGCAGGAAATCATGAGCGTCTAGGAAGACCAAAGCAGGGTAAAGGGTAAGGGGTAAGGGGGAAAGGATAAAGCACACTGCTTATCCCTTCCCCCTTACCCCTTACCCCTTACCCTCGCCTGTTTATTGTGCGGGAATCTTGAATGCGTCGGCGGGCAGGTCTTGGTTGAGTTTCGCTTCTTTGACTTTGAAATCGGCGACGAAGTCGCCTTGCGGCGCGGCCAGTTTTTGCACGAAGCTCGTGGGGATGAGCACGCCGTCGAGTTCGCGGAAGCCCTTGTACTCAAAACTATAGGTCATGCGGTTATAGGGAATCTCGAAGCGCACGACGCGCCCCGTCGTGATCTGGACGTAGTAGTCGGTGCTGTTGCCTTCGGCGTCCGTGATGCGAAAGGCGCGCTCCTTCTTCTTGTCGGGGAGCGCGGTGACGGCGTAGCCCGGCTGGTCGAACTTGGCGAGCACGGGGATGCCGTACTTCGTGAGCGGCGGAAGAGTCATGCCGCGCATTGACGAATAGCTCTGCTCGCCGTCGAAGATGAGTTGGAAACTGAAGAGGGGCGACTGCACATCCTGCCGCAACTTTTCGCCCGCCACGATCATGCCGAACTTGCCCGTCAGCGACTGCGTGGAATTCGGCGCGTAGAGATCAACCGAGCCGAGCAGCATCATGTTCTTCAGGTTGCGAAACTTCTCGCCGCCCTGCGCCGCGAAGGCCGCGCGCGCCAATTCCGTGGGCGTCATCGCCGCCGTGATGACGGAAGCCTGTCCCGCCGCGGCCGGAACTTTGGCGGGAGCGTTCGCTGCCGTGGCGGTCGTGGCGGCCGCATTGGTTTTGTCGGAGGGTTTTTCCTGCGCTCTTGCGCCCATGACGACGGTGGCGCAGAGACAGAGCGCGACGGCGACGCGGCGCAGGAGGAGGACGGCGGCGGCGCGGGCGGGGACGGTGAACTTCATGGCAATACCTCTTTTGTTCGGCGGGTGAATCATCCCGTGCCAGTTGCGGCGCGATCGAAGCGCGCGAAAAGTCGGGGGAAGACCGTGATAAAAAATTTCACGCCGGAGGCGCACAGGATGTCGGAACGTATCCTTAACCTGTTGACCTCCGGCGTGAGTCTTTACGTGCCGGTCGTTTGGAAAGTTCAGTTTAGAAACTGAAGCGTAGTTGGGCTTCGACGCTGCGGTTGCCCGCCGCGCCGCCGCCGCCGAACGGGCCGCCGCCGCGGAAGCCGCCGCCCGATTGCGTGGCGATGCCGAAAAAGCGCGACCTGAGGTTGCCGGTAAAGCCGCCGGGGTTCGTGCGGTTGAAGATGTTGTTGATGTTGATGCCGAGCGAGACGTTGTAGCGTTTTTGCTCCGCGCCGCCGCCGCCCGCGCCGAAGATGCCGCCGCCCCCGAACGGGCCGCCGCCACCGCCACCGCGCCCGCCACCACCGGCACGCGCGCCGCCACCGCCACCGCGTCCACCGCGACGACCGCCTGCTGCGCCACCCGCCGCCGTTGTCTCTTCTCCGCCCGCAGGCGTCTGGCCGTTAGCGGCCGTGCGACGCGAGGCCGCGCCCGGTACATCGCCGAAGGCGAAGTTTTTGTTGACTCTCAGGTTGACGGTGAACTGCCCCGGATTCTGCCCGTAGTTGCGCGGGATGACGGGCGTGCCGGGCAGCGGGTTGATGTCGAAATCGCCGAAGCGCGTCTGGCGCAAATTCGTGGGGAGGGTCGAGGCCGATGCGAACGCGGGACGATCCGTGACGAGCGTGTCGCCGTTGTTGTCGAACCCGGTCGTGATGTTGAAGGGCGAGCCGGTCGAGGCGAAGATGAGCGGATTCAGGCGAATGCCCCACGGCGCGGTGATCGAGCCGCCGAGGAAGAAGCGGTGGCGCACGTCCAGCGCGGAACGCCCGTACTCGGACGACAGATCGTAGTTGTCGGCGGGGAAAGTGCCCGCGCCGTCCGTGTCGCTGTTCGCCTTGCCGAGCGTATAGTTGGCGAAGATCGAGAAGTTCGGATTGAAGCGCGTGTTCGCCGACACGATCAACTGGTTCTGGTTGAGAATGCCGCTCGACTCGTACTGGTAGATGTTGCCCGCAGCGTCGCCCCTCGGGCGCACGCCGCCGACGGGCGCGTTGATGTTGCGCGTGCGCAGCAGGTGCAGCGTGCGCGTGTTGACGAAGCTCGTGGTGAGCGTGACGCGGCCGGGCAGCAGACGCTCGATGCTCGCGGTCGATTGGATCGTGTAGGGAGCTTGCAAATCGGAGGCGATGACGCGCGTCGTCTGCGGAACCGCGAACTGGTTCAACTGGCCGAGCGAAGGCACTTCGTCCAGGCCGGTGAACACGCCGTCGAGGTCGTCCGAGGAGATGACGAACTGTTGCTGGTTCTGGCCGTTGAAGCGGTTGGTCTGCAACGTCAGGTTCTCACCGAAGCGCGCGTAGAAGATGCCGAAGCCGCCGCGAATGACGGTTTTGGGCTGGCGCGCGCCGTCGCCGCCGGGAGAATAGGCGAAGGCGAGGCGCGGGGCGAAGTTGAAATTACTGCTGATGTTCGTTTGCCCCTCGTAGCGCAAGCCCGCGCTGAGCGTCAGGTTTTTGCGCACGCGCCAGTCGTCCTGAATAAACGCGCCGAAGTCCGTCTGGCTGACGCTCGTCTCCGGGACGCCGCCGTTCAGGTTCAACTGCGAGGGCAGGACGTTCGTCGGGTCGAGTTGGAAGGCGCGAAACTCTTCGAGCGAATCGAAGATGTAAGTGCCGTTGAAACCCTGCTGCGAGAAATCCGTGATCTTGACGCTGCGCACGCGCGCGCCCGCCTTCAGCGAATGGAGGCCGAGCGTGAACGAGGTGTAGTTCTGAATCTCATAACGCGTGTTGGTGTTGCGCGAGGGGCCTGCCGAGGAGCCGCCCGCCGTGAAGGCGTCGCGCACGAAGATGACGGGGGCGGAGATGTCGCCGCCCGACGTGCCCGTGTCGCGGTTGAACTGGAAGCGCGTCTCGTTGATCACGGTCGGGGTGAGAATGGCCGTCTCCGTGAGTTGGAAGTTGTGGTCGGAACCTTTGCGCGCGTAGGTGCGGTCGATGCCGAAGAAGGGATCGAAGTCGAGCGAGAACTCGCCCGTGCCGAGGTTGTCGCGGCTATCGCGCGAGTAGCGGTAGCGCGCCACGAGCGTGTTCGACGCGTTGATCTGGTAATCGACGCGCGGGCTGAAACTGAGGCGGCGCGTCGGCACGACGAGCGTGCGGTTGACGCCCGCGAAATCGAGCGTGACGGGGTCGATGATCTGTGCGTTGATGATCGAGTTGCCGTCCAATTCGCGGCGGTCGAAATCGAGGAAGAAGGACGACTTCCCTTTCTGGATGGGGCCGCTCAGGTTGCCGCCGTAGCTGCGCAACTGGTAAGGCGCGCGGCGTTCGGAGAACGGGTCGCGCGAGTTGAGGGCTTCGTCGCCGAAGTTGAAGAAGGTCTGCCCGCGCAGTTTATCGGTGCCGGGACGCGTCAGAATCTCGACGCGGCCGAAGCCGAGACGGTCGTACTCGGCGGAGAACGGGTTCTGATTGATGCGAATCTCGCGGATCGATTCCTTCGGCGGGAGACGCCCGCCCGTAAAGCCGTCGATGAAAATCTGCCCGCCTTCCGGCCCGGCCGAAGGCCCGGCGAGGGCTTGCAGGGCGGCGGCGAGATCGTCCGGGTCGTCGGGCAAAGCATCGAGGTCTGTGCCTTTGATGACGAGCGCGCTCTGGTTGTTTTCGGCCTCGGTGCTGACGGGCGAGTCGGCGGCGACGGTCACGTCCTCCTGTTCGAGCACGATGCTCAACCTGATGTCGAGCGATTGACGCTGCCCGGCGACCACGGCGACGGCGGCGTTTTCGTAGAGGCCGAACCCGGTCGTCGTCGCGCGCACGGTGTAAGTGCCGGGCGCGAGGTTGTTGAATGTGTAGAGGCCGTCGTCGTTGGTCGTCGCGGTCTTTTCCGCGCCCGCCGCGTCAACGAGCGTGACGGTCGCGCCGACGACGATGCCGCCGAACTCGTCCGTGATCGTCCCGCGCAAACTGCCCGTGCCCTGCGCCGCGACAAACGACGCCGTGAGCGCGAAGGCCAACAGTAAATTCAACCCGCGTGTAATGTGGTTCGATAAAAAGTTCATGATTCCTTGTTGGAGAGACTTCCGCCTTAAAATTTTCCCGTGTTTTTCCAGACCAAGAATAAAGACGGGCGAAATGCGACTCAGGTTACATCTCGCCCGTCTTTATTTTTAACCGTTTACGGAAGGCCGATGCCGAGGTCGATGCCGCCCGGCAGACCTAAGTCCTGACCGCCGCCGATATTCGGCCGCGCCGCTCCGGCGGGCATGGCGTTGATGATCGCGTCGATTCCGGCGACGAGGGCGATGGCCGTCAGTCGCGTTGGGTCTGCGCCCGACGTGCTGGAGACGACGATCATGTCGCCCGGCTTCAACTCGGCCAGAGTCGTCTTCGGCATCCGCTCAAGCATCTCCTGCGGGTCGAATCCGCCGCCCATCCGGCGTTGACCGCCGCCACCACCACCGCGTCCGCCTTCCCCGCCCGGCGCGCCGCCACCGGCCTGCGGCGCGGGACGCGCGCCCTCACCCGGCGCGCCGCCTTCGGGTCTGCCACCGCCGGCGGGTCTGCCGCCTCCTGCTGCGCCGCCGCCCGCCGCGCGCTGCGCCATGAACTGCGCCATCATCGGCGGCAGACGGCGCATGTTTGAATCGTTGTTGATGAGGATGGTGAGAGGCTTGTTGTCCTGCCCCTTGATCTTGATCTCTCCCGTCGCCGCGTCAACGGCCGTGACCGTGCCGACGAGTTGGCGAAATGCGCCGGAGACGATCTCTTCGGGCGTGAAACGGCCGCCGTCCGCGCTTTTTTCGCCGAGCGCGCGCAGCCGATCCCCGATCTTCACATCGGCGAAACTGCTCGACTTCGCATCCGCGAACTTCACGGAGTCGGGCGCGTAGCGTCGAAACAACACCTTCTCGCCCGCCGCGTCAACCACGAGCGGCCTGACGCCTTCGGGAGTGGCGGCCGACACCGTGATCTCTTTCGTCGCGGGGTTGAGAGCCGTGACCGTGCCGAGGATGCCGCGCCGCTGCCACTCCGCGCGGTCGCGCTCCTGCTTCTGCGCGATGTCCTCTTTCGTCGCCACGATCACGACGCGCGCCGGGATCGTCCTTTGATCGTCGGAAACTTTGCCGAGCACCACCAGCCGGTTGCCGACGCCGACGCCCGCCAGCGAGATTTTCGTCATGTCGGCGGGCGTGATCGCGCCCTTCGCGGCACGCGCCAGCGCGTCAGGATTAACGCGATAATAGACGGTCGCCGCGTTCAGCACGACGTTGACGGGCGCGCTCGCGCCGTCCACCTTGAGCGTGATAGTAAGAGCCGTGGGGTCGATCGCCGTCACGTCGCCGAGGATGCGGTTGGCTGAAATGGCGGGGTTCGCCTGACCGGCAGCGGCGGAAGTCGCGCCGCCCGCGGAAGTTTGTCCGAATGCGACGCTCGTGCCCGTCGCGCAAACGAGCGCGGCACAGGCGAGGCTCAAAAAGTGCTTTTTCATCTAGGTGATCTCTCGGTCGTGGATTAGCGGTTATCGGAGCGTTTAAAGTTTCACGTCGGGGTGGCGATATTGTTTGCCGCCCCCGGCGTAGCGGGTCGAATCGTGTGTCGTCGCCGGTTGCCAACTGCCGGCGGCCAAAATTTTGGGGGAGGGATAGAGCGCGCTTTCACGGCAACAGGTTAGACGCGCGGCGGCCTCATTTAGTCGCCTCCGAAAGCGAACAATTTCAGGGGGATGAAGGTGAAGATTAGTGTGTTGCGCGGGCGAGATCAAGCGCGCACGGGCGATTTCCAGCCGATGCGATAGCGCACCGTGAGAGCCAGGCCCAGACTCGTGACGACCAGCGCGGCGACGCCGAGCGTCCACAGGTACGGCAGCGACAGCACGAACGCCCAAAAGGTCGCGCCGAGCAACAGCGCGATCGACTCGGAACGCTGTTCTTCGCGGAGCAGGTGTCGTTGCAACCACCGACCCGTCGCCGCGTGAATCGCCACGCGCCCGAAGAGATAGGCCACGAGCAGCAGCAGGATCGAAAGCGCGCCGACGAAGAGGCCGAGCACGGGCGGCAAGACGTGCAGCGCGACGGGCACGCCGAAGGCGAGCACGAAGGCCGCGAGCAGACCGATCACCGCCACGCGCAAACTCGTCAATTGCAGCCGCATCGCCGCGCGGCTGATCGCTCCCGGCGTCGCAGCCGTTAAGCCGAGCGAGATGATGAACCAGAAGAGGATCGACAGGACGCGCAGGCCGAACGAGGCCATCGTCCATTTCGGTTCGAGCAGCGACGCAGGGTTGCGCCCCAGTTCGCGCAACTCCTCCTCGTAGCCCGCGAACATGATCGTCTTCATCCTGGGGTCGCGCCCCGGCGCGGTTTTGCCGTGATGATACGCTCCGCCGATCACGAGCACGTCGCCGCCGATGTACGAATCTTTGTGCTGCGTGATCGTGCCGCCGATGACGCCGACATCGCCCTCGACGCGCCCCTGCCCCTCGACGAACACATCGCCGCCGAAAGCCATCACCCCGTGCTTGACCCTCCCGCGCACGATGACGTTGCGCCCCATGCCGAACACGTCCTTCGTATCCTCGCCCTCGACGATGAGCGTCGTCGGATCGTTCTCGGCCACGCGGACGGAAGGCGTGCGCGCAGAGGCCGCGGCCACGACGCACAGCAGCGCGCAGAGAATGGCGGCCGGCCGCGCGAGGCGCGGGAGGCCGGGGAGCGTCAAGGTCGGCTGAAAGATAAAGGAAGTCACATCTGTTAACGCGCGCGCGACGGCGGCGGATCGAACAATGCCGGAGGTGTTACGTAAAAATCGGGCGGAGAGTTTTCGCGTTCGCAGTAGCGTGCGCGTCTATCTAGTCGGGGAGACGAGGCGTGCGGTGATAGCCGACGATGAGCCGGAAAAGCAGGGCGACGGCGACGGCGAAGATGGCGTATGCGGCGACGCCGCCCGCGCGCGGCTCCTCTAACATTTGCCCGCCGAGCACGCGCAGCGTGAGGGCGACGCCCGCAGCCGCTTCAGTGATGGCGTTCGCCGCCATGCCGAGCATCGTCTCGGCCGCGCCCGCCACGGCGCGCAGGGGCGCGAACAGTTCATCCCAGGCCTGCCAGCCGAGCAGGAGGAACGACAGCGCGGCCAGCCCCGCGCTAAACAACGCGGCGCGCTTCCGTTCCGAACCACGCCGCACGCTGCTCATGTCCGATTGCGCGCGCGCTTTGACGACCTCGGTGAAATTGGCTGGGAGTTGAATTTGCCGCTGCGCATCGCCGAAGGCCGCGTCGAGCACGCAGAGCAGACGCCGCTGCTCGCGCAGGGCGGTCGAGCAGGGCGCGCAAGTTTTCGTGTGCTGCTCGAAGCGTGCGCTCGCGCGCTCGTCCAATTCGCCGTCCAGGTACGCGGCCACATCCAGACACGGGCTGGTCGCGTCCGGTTCGATGGCTGCGGCTGTTGGCGTTCGTCGGCTCACGATTCGGGTCTCGCGCTTCCCCTTTTCTAAATGCCCGTGATGCCGCGCTCGACGAGCGGCAACCGCATCGCCTCGCGCGCGCGGAAAATGCGGTTCTTGACCGTGCCGAGCGGCAGGCCGGTGACTTCCGCGATCTCGTCGTAGCTGAGATCGTGCGCGTGGCGCAGCACGATCAACTCGCGGTAACTCGCCGGGAGCGTCCCGATCACGTCCTCGATCTCGGCGCGGCGCGCGGCGCGCACGCTCTCCTCTTCGGGTGTCGGCGCGCCGGAAGCAAACGGCTTCTCGTAGATGTCGCCTTCGGGCGTGGTCACTTCGAGTTCCTGTTCGCGCGTCGAGTGGCGGCGCAGGTGGTCGATGGCCGTGTTGTGCGCGATGCGGTAAATCCAGGTGGAGAATTTGTATTCGGGGCGGTAGCGCGCGAGCGACCCGTAGACTTTGATGAACACTTCCTGCGTGAGGTCGAGCGCGGACTCGTAGTTGCCCGTCATGCGATAGACGTAGGAGACGAGCGGCCGCTGGTAGCGGCGCACGAGTTCTTCGAAACTGTCATCGCGGCCGGCGATGGCGCGCGTCACCAACTCGCAATCGGCCACGGCCGCGTACTTCTGAATTGTGGGGGAAGCTGCACTCATAACTCTTGTAATGCGTCTTTACGTTTGCGCCAAAGCGAAAGTTTCAACCCTTCCGGCGGCGGATTTCGGGCGGGGCGTCAGAGCGCGTGCTGCGCGCAACACGTCTTGATCTCCTCCGGCGAGCGCAGGTGAAAGACTCGTTTCGTCGTCGCGTATCGCTCGATCAGGTGCCGGTTCGCGGGGGTGAACGCGTTTCCGCGCAGAGAGCCACCTTCCTCATTTTTCAACTACCCTGAGCGCGCCCGCCCCGGCGCATTCAACCCCACGCGAGGGCGGCGAGACCGGCGGGGGCGGCGATGGCGTCGAAGTCGAGTTCGTTCGAGGGGAGCGCGAGGCGCACGTCGGCGGCGGTGACGAGGCGCGGGCGCACGCTCAGCGTCTCTTCGATGATCGCGCTCGCTTCCCCGTGCTCGATGCCGTCTCCGGCGATCATCATTCGCCCGATCGCGTCGGCGGCGGGCGCGTCGGCATCGGCGGAGAGCGTCTGCACGCGGTCGCGGTAGAAGAGCAGGAAGCGATAGAGTTCATCGATGCGGTCTTCCGCTTCGCAGACGATGCTGCGCACGAGCAGCGGTTGCGCGTGGCGCAAGAGGACGGCCGTGAAGCCTTCGTGGTGCGTGCTGACGAGGAGCGAATCGGACGCCATGGCGGCGGCCGTGCGCTCGCGCATCAGCCACCAAACCTCGCCCATGTGGCGCGGCAGGATGAGACCCGTGTGCCAGCCGATCATAGCGAGCGTCGCCTCATACTCGGCGAGGACTGACAGGCGCACGGCCGTGGCGAGGTAGCGCGGCCGACCTTGCGCGTCGGGGCGCAGACGCTCGCGCGCCACCCGCAACTCCTCGACCGGCGTGCCGAAGCCGCGCTCGGTCTTCCAGCGCAACATCTCTTCCGTCTCGGCGCGCGAGGCCGCGCCGCCCTCCAGCGTCAGGATCGCGGTGCGCGTCGCCGCTTCGGGCAAGGCCACAGACCAACGCTTGCGTTTCTGCACGCCCGCGCTCGCGGCGAGTCCTTGCAGCACGGCGGCCAACTCGTCGGCGTCGGCCACGTTCGGCTCGTCGAAATTCGGGCGCACCAACCCCTCGGCCAACGGCACGTAACCGGCGCGCCGCACGAGCAGCGTTCCGTCGCGCTTGCGATCGAGCGAGACGAGCGCCACGCCCTCGCCCGTCAAACCCAAAGCGGCCGAAGGCAGCCGCGGTTTAATCAGCCTGGAGAAAGAGTTCATAAGAATCGGCGAATCGTCAAACGTCAAACGTGAAGAGAGAAGAACGGGTTCTTGCTATTCACGATTGACGTTTGACGATTCACGGCTTTTCGTTACCAATCGCTGTAGGCCGTCGTGCCGTCGCTGGAGATGTCGCCGGAGGTGCTGCGCACGTCAACGATGCCCTGCCCGCCTTCGGCCGAGTTGGCGTCGGCACCCATCACCGTGTTCCACTCACGCTGCCCCGTGATCGGATCGACGGGCACTTCGCGCAGGTAACCTTCGGTGGCGAGGTCTTGGAGCGACTGCGGGAGTCGTCCCTTGTCGGCGGCATACTGGTCGAGCAGCTTCCGCATCTGCGCCAGGTCGTCTCTCAACACCGACTCGCGCGCCTGCAAGACCGTCTTCTGATACTGCGGCAGCACGATGATGGCGAGGATGATGATGATCGAGATGACGATCATCAATTCGAGCAGGGTGAAACCTGACTGGCGCGCCCGCGTAGAACGCACGCGCGAAAGCGCGAAGGCGCGGCGGCGCAAGCCCCGGAGACGCGAGACGTGTGGCGCGCGCGGCGCACCGGCACGGCCTTCCGCTCTCTCCCCGCGGCTCATCGCTGGCGGCTCGCGGCTCAAGGTTTTTTCCATTTTACCAATCACTGTATTTCTGCCCGTTGAGCGCGGTGTCGGTTGATTTCGAGTAAACGTCGAAGACGTTTTCGCCGCCCCAGGAGCCGGAGTCCGGCGAGTCGTAACAGGAGCGCATGCCCCATTCGGCCTTGCCCGTCATCGGATCGACGGGAATCTTGCGCAGGTAAACTTTCTTCTTGAAGGCGAGCGGCGACTGTTGATCCAGCAAGTTCTTGTTGATGTCTCCGCCCACCTGTTGCACGCGCGGCGCGACGTTCACGCCCTCCACCATCGTTTCCAGTTTCGGCGGGAAGCGGTCGGGGTTGTCCACGCCGAACAGGGTCTTGTCGGCAATCGCCACTTTGGTGCGCGGGTCGGGCGAAACCATGCCCGCCCCGGCCGTCGGCTGTCCCGGCACGACGGGGGGCGGCGGTGCGCCCGGAGGCGCGCCCGGCGCACCCGGCATTTGATCCAGATAAGGGCTATTCAAGGCGTCGCGGTGAAAATCCTTGATGGCCTCGCGCATCTCGCGCAGAGAGTCTCGGAGTTGCTGTTCGCGCTGCCGCTTGACGGCCGTCTTGACCATCGGGATCACGCCCATCGAGAGAATCGCGAGCACCGTCATGGTGATGACGAGTTCGATGAGCGTCCACCCGCCCTGCGACGAGCGGCGCGGAGCGAGGGCGAAGGCGCAGCGGACGCGCACGGCGAATTGCCGCGCCGCCTCTCCCGACTTGCTCCCTTCTCCTCCTGCGCCCTTTCTCATAAACTTGACCTGTCCTCGCAGCGAATAGCGCGCCGCGTTACTGCTTCACGACGAGGCGCGTGTGCGCCAGTTGCGTCGCCACGTTCTGACCGGCGACGGACATGAGATGAACGCCCTTCTGATCGAGCGCGATGTCACTTTCGCCCACGGCGACCGCTTCGATTTCGACGAACAGCAAAACGCCCATGCCGTTGATCGGGGTGTTCGCGGCGGGCGCGATGAGCGCGAGCAGCGAGCCGCGCGGGTCGATGGAAGGCGTGATCGTCGGCAACAATTCTTTCGCCTCGCCGAAGAGGCTGCCGTGCGTCACGCTCCGCACGGCGACGACGCGCGGGTCGAACCTGAGCGTAGCGGCCGCGAGTCCGAGCGGCGTCGAGGTCTTGACGAGCAGCATCAGACGCTGCTTTTCGCCGACGCGCATCTCCTTCTGTCCCGATAAGACGTAGAGCAGCGTGCCGCCCTCCGCCATGACCCCGAGCGGCGCGGGCGCAGCGGTTGCCGGCGCAGTCGTCGTAGTCGCTGCGGCGGCGGGCGGCGTCGCCGTTTTCTCGACGGCCGTTTTCTCGACGGCGGGAACGGGCGTCACATTCGTCGGCGCACTTGTCGTCGCGTTCGTCGCGTTCGTCGCATTCGTCTTCAACGTCGCGTTCGTCAACCGGGCGGCGTTTGGATCAACGTTTGCGGCGGGCGCGGGTGAAATGTTCGCGCCGGAATTCGAGACGGGCACGAACGATGATGACGCGGCGGGCGCGCCGTTTGAGACGGCGGGCGCGGATTGTTTGCCCGCTTCCGGGTTGACGACAACGCCGCCCGTCGCCGCGCCGGTATGATTGGCGTTGGCGGCGTTGCTGGCGTTGGCGGCGGACGTGTCGGGCGTCGCCCCCATGAGAACTTTCGGCGCGGGCGCGTAGGCGTGCTGGGTGTCGGCGGCCGCCGTGTTTGTCGCCGCCGCTATTGCGTCTTTGAGGGGCGCGGCGGGCATTTGAATCGCAACGTCTTTCGGGAGTTGGCGCGCGGCGGCGAGTTGATCCTCGCGGTCGGCCACCACGAGCATGGCTTCGAGCGATTCGGAGACGGGCGCTTGCAGCGTGCCGCTCGGACGCTGATCGATGTCGCCGGGGCTGACGGTCGGCGCGCGCAAGACGCGCGGCGTCACCGTGATGACGATGTCGGAGTTCACGTCGTTGCGCGTCGGCGTGCTGAAGAGGCGGCCGAGGATGGGGATGAGGCCGAGCAAGGGCACGCCGCGCCGCCCTTCGGAGTGCTTATCCTGCGCGACGCTGGCGATCATCATGGTGCGATTGTTCGGGATGCGCGCCATGCCGCTCACGTTGCGCTGGCTGAAGGTGGGCGTCAGGTTCGACGCGCCGCCGATCACATCGTTCGACTCGATCTCCATCTTCACCTGCACGTCCAGATTCGGGAAGACCTGCGGCGTGAACTTCAGGATCAAACCCGTGTCCTGATACTGGATGACCGGATAGCCCGAACCGCCGAAGAGTGAAGAGGCCGCGCCCCCCGCCTGTCCCGCCGTGGTGCCGCCGATGGTGGAGCCGAAGGGCGACACCTGCGCCGTCTGCACCGGCACTTTCTGGCCGATGCGCGTGGTGGATTGTTCGCTATCGAAGGCGTGTACCTGCGTGGCGGCGAGCAGGCGCGTGTTGTCCTTCGCCTGGAAGGCCGTGATAGTGGAGGCCGGGAACAGGAACGCGCCGCCGATGACGCTGGCCGCCGTGTTGACGATCGCGCCGCCCTTGCCGGGGTCTTTGCCCGTGGTCGTGCCGGTCGTCGTGGTGGTCGTTCCGAAACGCTCCTTGCCGCCGCCGAACAGGAAGGAGGTCGGCAGCAGGCCGCCGAGGTTGCCGAGCGTGGAGTCCGTGCCGAGTTGGTTGCCGAGTTGCAGAAGGTTCGTGCGCGAAACTTCGTAGATGTTCACGTCCATCACGACTTCGGCGCGATCCTTGTCGATGGCTTGCAGCAGTTCGGCGATGAGTCGGATGTTCTCCGGCGTGTCGCGCACCGTGATCGAGTTGGTGGCCTTGTTGGGCGTCACCTGCGGTTGCCGCCCGGCGGTCGGCGGCAAGGAAGACTGTATGAGCGAGCGCGCGTCGTTCGGGTCGATGTTTGACAGGTAGAAGGTACGCAGGACGAGTTGCTGATACTGCCCGCGCTTCGATTGGTCGGCGACGATGATCGTGCGCCGGTCGAGTTTCTGGAAGAAGAGATTTTGCGAAAGAAAGATGTGGTCGAGCGCGCGCGCCGTCGTCACGTCCTTGAGGTTGACGTTGACGGTGCGGCCTTTCGGGAAGTCGCGGTCGAAGAGAACGTTGAGACTGAGTTCGTCGCCGAGTTTGCGTATGAAGCCTTCGAGGTCGCCGTTGTAGTTGATGACGCGGAGTTGCTCGGTGCGCGGCGGCGGCAAAGCGAGCGAGGGGTCTTGCGAGGGGCGTTGTTGCGTCGCGCCGCCGTTGAAGGACGTGGGGACGATGGCCGAGCCGGTCGAGGGCGTGCCGTTCAGACGGTTCGCGCCGTTGCCGTTCGTGTTCGCCGGGTCGCGCCCTTCCTTCTCGCGTTGGAGGCGCAGCATCCGCTCCATCTCGGAGACGGCGAGTTCGTTGATCGGATCGTAGCCGACGGCCTGGCGATAGGCGTTATACGCGCCCGTGAAATCGCCCTGTTCGGCGAGCGTGCGTCCCTGCTCCATGAACCGCTGCGAGGCATTGAAGATGGCGCGGCGGTAGTGGAGTTGATACTCGATGTCGGAAGGGTTGGCGGCGACGGCGAGCGCAAACTCCTGCGCCGCGCGTTCCCATTGCATCGCGCGCTCCTGTTCCAGCCCGCGCTTGTAATTCTTCTCGCCCTTCTTCGCCAGCACCGCCGCCGGGGCGGCCAACAGACACAAAATCAGGACGAGCGAAGCGTAGGCACGCACACTAACTGTTAATTTCATTTCGATCCTCAAAAATAAATCGGCGTTCGGTTATAGGTTTGCGATAGTCAGCATGACCGGGCGAGACTGACCACCTGAAGCTGTTTACACGTCGGGCGCGTGAGACTGTTCCAAAAAGGCTGTGAGCGATGCGCCGTCCGCAAGTTTGAACCGCCTTGTCGGCCGTCGGCGGCTAACTGCCGGCGACCGGCGACGCGGCGGCGGTTCCGTTCCCGTTCAGGACGACCTCCTCGACGAACGTGGCGCGGTTGATCTCGTGCAGCGTCGAGACGCCGGACAAAACTTTCTTGAGCGCGGACTCGCGCAGAGAGGCCAAGCCCTCCTGCTCCGCGGCGCGGCGCACTTCCGAACCGGGGCGGCGTTCGATGATCATCTCGCGGATGTTGTCCGAGAGGTTGAGCAGTTCGTGGATGGCGGTGCGGCCGCGATAGCCCGTGTGGTTGCAGGCATCGCAGCCGACGCTCATGTAAAACTGGCGTTCGCGGTATTCCTCCGGCTTCAAGCCCGACTCGATCAATTCGTCGTCCGTCGGGTGATAAGCCCGCTTGCACACGTCGCAAAGCATGCGGATCAGGCGTTGGGCGAGCACGCAGTTGAGCGACGAGACGAAATTATACGGCTCGACGCCCATGTTCAGGAAACGGCCGATCACGTCGATGACGTTGTTGGCGTGAACGGTGGTAAACACCAGATGCCCCGTCAGGGCTGACTGGATGGCGATCTGCGCCGTCTCGTTGTCGCGGATTTCGCCGACCATGATCTTGTCCGGGTCGTGGCGCAAGATAGAGCGCAGGCCGCGCGCGAACGTCAAACCCTTCTTCTCGTTGACGGGAATCTGCGTGATGCCGTGCAACTGGTATTCGACCGGGTCTTCGATGGTGATGATCTTGTCTTCTTCGTTCCTGATCTCGTTCAAGGCCGCGTAGAGCGTGGTCGTCTTGCCCGAGCCGGTCGGGCCGGTGACGAGCACCATGCCGTAAGGCTCTGCGATGTAGCGGCGGAAGTTGCGCAGGTCGGCGGCGTCGAAGCCCACCACGTCGAGGCGCAAATCCTTGAACTCTTCGTTGATCTGCTCTTTGTCGAGAATACGGATGACGGCGTCTTCGCCGTGGACGGTCGGCATGATCGAGACGCGGAAGTCAACGGTGCGTCCCTTGTAGCGGACGCGGAAACGGCCGTCCTGCGGCACGCGCCGTTCGGCGATGTCGAGTTCCGACATGACCTTGATACGCGAGATGAGCGTCTGGTGATAGGCGAGGTCAATCGGGTCAACCTTGGCGTAGAGCGCGCCGTCGATGCGGTACTTGACCTGCACTTCCGTGTCGCGCGTCTCGATGTGGATGTCGGAGGCGCGCGATTCCATCGCGTTGAAGACGATGGTATCCACAAGCTTGATGATCGGCGACATGTCGCTGTCGGTCGCCAGGCGGTCGAGGTCTAAAACTTCGTCGCCGTGCTCGGTTTCTTTGACGAGCGAGATGCGGAAATTGGAGGTGGCCTCTTGCAGGACGCGCTGTGTGGCGTCGCCCTTCTTGAGCACCACGTCGATGGCTCCGGCCGTCGCCACGTGCGGCACGATGCGCGCGCGCAGGGCTTGAGCGAGTTCGTCGAGGCGTTCGAGGTCGGACGGGTCGGCCATCGCCACGTGAAAGCGACGCCCCTCGCGCCGGAGCGGGACGAACTGGTGGCGCAGCATCAAATCGACGGGAATCTCGCCGAGGAGCGCGTAATCGATGGGCGAATCGCCTTCGGGCGGGAGCAGGTCGATGTAAGGCAGGCGGTAGCGGCGCGCGAGTTCCTGCGCGGCGCGCACTTCGGGCGGCAGCGAGAGCGATGCGGCGGCAGCCTGTGCGGCGGCCTGTGCGGCGTTGTGCCCGTCGTCGCGCGTCGCCGTCGCCGCCGCCGTGGCCTCCGCGCCCGCGGGGCGCACGAGCGTGGTTTCGCCTTCTTCGCGCACCGGTGTTTCGTCGAGAGTGGTATTCATTGCGCTTGAAAATTCTTCCGCTGCCAAAGCTTGCGTATCCTGTGTCTGATGCGGGAATGGGGCTGGGGGATTGCCCGCCGTCACCCGCCGGCGTGCGCTCCTGAGACGTTTGAGATGGATTGGATGATCGGGAGGTAAATCGCCAGCAAAATCGTGATGACGACCCCGCCCATCACGAGCAGAATCGCAGGTTCGAGCACGGTCGTCAACTGCTCAAGCCTGACCTCCGATTCGGCGTCGTAGAAGGTCGCCACCTCGTCTAACATCTCGCGCAAACTGCCGGAACGCTCGCCCACGCCGATCATGTCCAGACCCAACTCCGGAAGCCAATTCGCGTCTTCCAAACTCTCCGTGAACGAACGCCCCTCGCGGATCATCGGCAGGATGCCGGTCGAGCGCGCGCGCAGTTCCTTGTTCGTGATCGCCTCGGAGGCGATCTCCCACGAATCGACGAGCGTGATGCCGCCCGCGAGCAAAGTGGAGAGCGAACGCGTCACCTGCGCCACCGAGAGTTGGATGACGAGATTACCGGCGATCGGGAGTTTGAGCACGGCGCGATCGATGGACATGCGCCCCTGCGGCGTCTTCGACCAGAACCAGAACGCGACCGCGCTGATCACGACGAGCGGGGCGAACCACCAGATGTTCGCCGCCATCCAGTTCGAGATGCTCACGACGACGAGCGTGATGGCGGGCAGGTTGCGCCCGAAGCCCTCGAAGAGTCGCGCCATGCGCGGCACGACGTAGGTGGTCAAAAACGTCACCATGCCGAACGAGGCGACGAGCAGAAAGAGCGGGTAGGCGAGCGCGCCGCGAATCTTGCGCCTGATCTCGACGCCGCGCCGCATGTAGGCGTTGTAACGGTTCAAGACCTCGTCGAGCGCGCCCGAACGCTCGCCCGCGAGAATCGACGCCGTGTAAATTCTGGGGAAGACCGACCCCTGTTCGGCGAAAGCCGAAGAGAGAGCCATGCCGCCGCGAATCTTATCTTCCACGTCGCCGAGCATCTGGCGCAGGCGGCCGGTCGAGGCGCGTCGGCGCAGCATGCCGATGGATTGCAGGATCGGGATGCCCGCGCGCAGGAGCGCGGCGAGTTGCTGGTTGAACAGGAGGAAGTCGCCCGCCTTGATGCGGGGAGTCGTGCCGCCCTTGCCGCTGCGGGTGAGGGCGGCGATGCCGCGCGCTTTGGGCGGCGTCACGGAGAAGACGCGAAAGCCCTCGCTCTCCAGGCGCACGCGCGCCTCGGCCACGCCCACGGCGTCAATCGTGCGCGTCACCACCTCGCCCGCGGGCGTTCCCAAACGACAAATAAATTCGGCCATCGGTTTATGATTGATGCGCTGATTCCACGGCTGGCGAAATCAACGACTAAACGGGATAGAGAGTATAACACGCGCCCCATGCCAAGCTCACGCGCGCGGGTTGCGCGCAACCCTTACACGCCGAGGCCGGAAGAAAGTTGCACGGCGCGTGCGCGAAAGTTGCACGCCGCGCGCGAAAGTTGCACGGCGCACGCGAAAGTTGCACGCGGGGCTTCACGCCCGCCCGCTCAACTCTTAAGAAGCTGTATGAACGAGTCCCGCGAGGGACGATTGATAATAGCCCGGCGATTTATCGCCGGGGATCAGGCAGCGGGATAAAGTATGGAGTCCCGGTGGGACGATTGAATGGTGCTGAACATTCAATCGTCCCTCCGGGACTCTATAGTATAAGGGCACGTTCGCACTCCCCCGCCATCAACGGCCGGGCTATGATCAAATGTCCCTCCGGGACAAACACGGCTTTACTTGTCACAGCTTCTAAGAACTAAACTCTCAACTCAAAAAAGACACTTTAAACAAAGCCCCTTCTTGCGCGTGCGCCGCGTCGTGTCCTACAATGCGAAACGTCCCCAGCAGAAGTCTCCCGCTTCATTGCATCGAGCCACGCACAAAAGTTTTTTTACGGCTTCAGGCATCGCTCTCGTGCGATTTCGGAATCGTAGGTCATACAAGGTTTAGCATCGCAGGAGTTGATCCCGTTATAACTCCGCCGACTGGAGGTCTCTCATGAGAGTACGGCGCCCCTGTCCCGGACTCCGTTCCGCGCTCGTCTCTTCGCACGTCATCGCCTGTCTGCTGCTCGTCGCGCCCGTCGCGAGCTTCGCGCAACAAAAGACCACGACTCAATCCGCCGCCGAACAACCGGCTGGCAGCGTCACCACCACTCCGCAGCCCACTCCGGCCGCCGCGTCGCCCGGCGGCGCAACCTTCGGAGCCGCGCCTCCCGCGAGCGCGGGCGGCGGAGCGGCCGCGACGTTCGGCGATGAACAACTCATCGTCAACAGCGATCTCATCACCTTGAACGTGACGCTGACGGACATGTACGGCCGCTTCGTGACGGGGTTGACCAAAGAGGCTTTCACCGTCCTCGACAATAAAGAGCCGCAGGAGATCACCTTTTTCTCCGACGTTGATGCGCCCGTCAGTCTCGGCGTCATCTTCGACGTGTCGGGTTCGATGGGCAAGGATAAGATCGCCAAGGCGCGCGACGCCCTCAAACATTTCATCGAGACGAGCCACGACGGCGACGAGTATTTCATGATCGGCTTCAATCATCGCTCGCAAGTCTTGATGGATAAGACGCGTGACGCCGACGCTTTGCTCAACAAGCTGACCTTCGTCCAGACCAAGGGGCAAACCGCGCTCTACGATGCGTGCTACCTCGGCGTCGAAAAAGTGACGCGCGGCACTCATCCGAAACGCGCGCTCCTCGTCATCAGCGACGGGCAGGACAACAGTTCGCGCTACACCTTCAACGAACTGCGCCGCGTCCTCAAAGAGAGCGACGTGCTCATCTACGCCATCGGCATCGTTGACCGCGGCGACCAGACCAGCTTCGGCGTGGCCGGCCAGGCCATCCTCGACGAGTTGGCCGGCGTCTCCGGCGGGCGCGCCTTCTTCCCGGACACCGCCGCCGAGATGAACGAGATTTTCGAGCGCATCGCCATCGAACTGCGCTATCAGTATTCCATCGGCTACAAGCCGAAGAACTTCGTCAACAACGGCAAGTGGCACAAACTCAAGGTGAAAGTGACGCCGCCGCGCGGGATGCAGCGCATCTTCGTGCGCACCAAAGAGGGCTACTACGCCACCGCCCAGCCGCGCTAGAGCGCGACGGCCGCGGACGGCCGCCCGTTGACCCGACCGGCTGTTACCTGGCAACGCGCGCGCCCCCGGACACTTCTAAAGGGGTGTGAGCGCGCCCGCCGCCGGGCGTCCGCTCCGGTTCTTTTTAAGCCCCAGCCGCGCGAAGCCAAATTTTTGGCTGACAGACAAGAAGCGCCCGCGAAAAGCGCCCGCCGCCAGCCAGCCGAAGTGGCGTACGGGAGCCTCGCCGGGCGCTTCGGCTTGTTATCGCCCGCCGCCACGACGGCGCGCGCGGGCTGGACGCCAGTTTTAGTCGCAGGAGATGACGCGATGACACACCGCACAGTTGATCCGAAAAGTCGCCGCCGGAATTCGCGCGTGAGCCTATCGCTCGCGCTCGGTCTCATCGCCGCGCTCGCCATCCTGAGTTTCGCCGGTTCGGCGACCCACGCGCAGCGGACGGCCGCCGCCGATTCGCGCCCGCGCCGCGTCAACGTCTCGCAGCCGCAGACGCCGCAACAGCCGCGCCCGACGCCCGCCGCCACCACGCCCGCCCCGCAGTTGCAGACGCCGCCGCAGCCGCGCTTGACGCCCGCGCCCGGCGCGAGTCCGTCGGCCAGCCCGGCCGAGGGGCAAGACCCGGGGCAGGAAGTTGACCCCGATGAGATCGTCAAGGTCGATACGAGCCTCGTCAACCTGAACGTGCGCGTCATCGACCGCGCGAACCGCCCCGTCAACGATGTCAGGCAGGAGGAGTTCAAAATATTCGAGGACGGCGTGCCGCAGCAGATATTCTCGTTCACGCGCGCCGAAGTGCCGATCAGCTACGGCCTCGTGGTGGACAACTCCGGCTCGATGAAAACGCAGCTCGAAAAAGTGATCGACGCGACGCGCACCATCATCGAGCAGAACAAGCCCGGCGACGAGACCTTTCTCCAACGCTTCGTCAGCAGCGACGAGATTTCCATCCTTCAGGACTTCACCGCGAACAAAGACGACCTCATCGACGCGATGGACAAGATGCACACGGAGGGCGGGCAGACCGCCGTGCTCGACGCCGTGTATCTGGCCGCCGAACACGTGGGGAAACACAAAAAGGGCGATCCTTTAAACGATAAGCGTCGCCGCGCGCTCATCCTCGTCACCGACGGCGAAGACCGCAGCAGTTACTACAAGCAGGCGGAACTCTTCGAGTTTCTGCGCGAGAACGACGTGCAGATTTACGTCATCGGCTTCGTCAACGAACTCGAAACCGACAGCGGCTTCATCCGCAAAAGCACGAAGGACAAATCCGTCAACCTGCTCAACAAGATCGCCACCGAGACGGGCGGCCGCGCCTTCTACCCCATGTCGCTCGCGGAACTCCCCGGCATCGCCGACGAGATCACGCGCGACCTGCGCACGCAGTACGTCGTCAGCTACAGCCCGACCAACAAGCGGCGCGACGGCACGTTTCGCAAAGTGAACGTGCGTATCGAAGACACCGCCAAACGCGACAAGCGCATCGCCATCACGCGCCCCGGCTATACCGCCCCGCGCGGCGGTGGCGGCGGTAGCGCGCCCGCGCCCGCGCGCGCGACTTCAACTTCGAACAAGCAGCCCTGAGCGTAACAGCGAGAGCGACGGTCAAACCAAACGCGGCCTGAAAGCAACTTGTCTTTCAGGCCGCGTTTCGCTTTCCCCGCTCGCCGGGCGCGTTTATTTCACCGGCATCTCCGAGATTTTCCACGCGATGAAGGCGACGAAGAGGAGCATCACGCCGACGATCACGAGCACCACCGGCTCGATCTTCCACAAGGCTCCCGCATCTCCCGATTCGGTCAAATCTCTCGGCAGATTCAAACCTTCCGTATCGATGATGAGCGCGCCGTGCTCCTGGATCAGGCGGCCGCCGTTCTGGCTGCCGCCCTGGCGGCGGGCGGCGTGTTTGTCCTGTTCTTCGAGCGGGGCGAGTTGGGCGGCGAGTTGCGCCGTGTCGCCTTTCTTCCTTTTTTTGTGGTGGTCGCGCAGCGGGTGTCTGAGAGTCATAGCCATTTCACCTTCTTCAGGAATACGTAGAGCGCAAGCCCGACGCCGATCATCGAGAGCAACGCGAAGACGTAGCCGTAACGCCAGTGGAGTTCGGGCATGAAGTCGAAATTCATGCCGTAGATTCCGGCGACGAGCGTGACGGACATGAGGATGGTCGAGATCGAAGTGAGCCGCTTCATGACCTGATTCATGCGGTTGCCGGAGACGGAGAGATAGGCGTCCATCGTCGAACTGAGCATGTCGCGCAGATTATCAATCGTGTCGGAGACGCGGATGAGGTGGTCGAACACGTCCTGAAAGTAGACGTGCGTCTCGCGCGGGAAGATGGGCTGCTCGCGCCTGAGCAGGACGTTGAACACGTCGCGGAGCGGCGTGATCGAGCGGCGCAGGTAGAGCAGTTTCTTCTTAATGGCGAAAATCTCTTCGATGGCCTCGGGGCGAAACTCGCCGAAGATCGAGTCTTCGAGGTCGTCCATGCGGTCGCTCACCACGTCTAAGAGCGGCAGGTAGTCGTCCACGATGGCGTCGATCAGGATGTAGGCGAGCACGCCCGAACCGTATTCGGCGCGATCCGTCCACTCGTGCCAGATGCGCGAGGCCGTGTCGATGGCGCGGATGGGGCGGCTGTGGACGGTGACGAGGTAGTTCTTGCCGAGGAAGATGTTCAACTCGCGCAGTTCGAGCCGGTCGCTCGCCCCGGCGAGTTCGGCCTCATAGAGCACGATGAAGTAGTAGCCGGGATATTCTTCGATCTTCGGCCGCTGGTGCTCGTTGCGGCAGTCTTCAATCGAGAGATGATGGAAGCCGAACTCTTCGGCCAACTCCTCGAAGTCGCGGCTGGTCGGGTCGGCCACGTCCGCCCAGATGATGTTCTGCGACTCGACGCGCAAATCGCTAATGTCGGCCGCGAGGCAGTTGTCCGTAAAAGACTTGGTCTGCGTGTTGAGGCACACCGTTCTGATCAATTCATCACTCCTCTCGCCGTTCGCGTCGCCGAAAAAGCGGCCACGAGTATACCCCCGGCCGCGAGTTTGCCAAGCAAATAATCGCGCCGCCCTGCTTTTACATAACTTTTACATTCGCCGCGCCCCACGCCTGTTACGATAACTCTCGCCCCCAACATCAAACACAGGCGAAACAGCAGTTACCGGGAGTATCCGCTCGAAGGGGAGAGTTGAACAATATGGCAGCACAGGGAATGAGCGCGGAGCAAATCAGCGAACAGCGCAACGGAAAAATCAACTGGTCGACGACCATCACGATGATCATCTTCCACGCCGGCGCGATCGCCGCGCTATTCATGTTTTCCTGGACGGCGCTCTTCGTCTCGCTCGCGTTGTGGTGGATTTCCGGCAGCCTCGGCATCGGCATGGGCTACCACCGCCTGCTCACGCACCGCGGCTATAAGACGCCGAAGTGGGTCGAGTATGTGCTGACCGTTTGCTCCACGCTGACGCTGGAGAGCGGCCCCATCCAGTGGGTCGCCACGCACCGCATCCACCACGCGCACACGGAGCAGCCCGGCGACCCGCACTCGCCCCGCGACGGCACCTGGTGGGCGCACATGGGCTGGATTCTCACCGGCACGGCGCAGCAGCATGACGAAGCGACGCTCCGCCGCTACGTGCCCGACTTGTTGAAAGACCCCGTTCACGTCTGGCTCTCGAAGTGGTTCTTCGTGCCCGTCGTCGCGCTCGGCGTGCTACTCCTGGTCTTCGGCGGCTGGTCGGTCTTCTTCTGGGGCATGTTCCTGCGTACCACGGTCGGCCTCCACGCGACGTGGCTCGTCAACTCCGCCACGCACCTCTGGGGCACGAAGCGTTACAAGGTGGAAGACGACTCGACCAACAACTGGATCATCGCGCTCCTGACCTTCGGCGAAGGCTGGCACAACAACCACCACGCCCACCCGCGCGCCGCGCGCCACGGCTATCACTGGTACGAGATTGACATGAACTGGTACGGCATCCGCGCGCTCCAAATGCTCGGCCTCGCCCACGACATCAAACACCTCCCCCGCCAGACCGAAGCCACCGGCGGCGAAGACGACAACGCGCTCTCGCAAGCAGCTTGATAAGATAGGGCAAAGGTTAAAGGGGAAGGGGGAAAGGGATCAAGACGTTTGTCTTTTCCTTTCCCCCTTTTCCCTTTACCCTTTTTACCTTTCCCTTCCCCCTGCGGCTTTCCCTTCCGCCCTGCGCTTCCTTACAATGCACGCATGCGCCTTTCCGGTCGCCGCCGTAAATCCACCGCTTTCTTCATCACGCTCGGCGCGTGCCTGGTCGCGCTGGCCGTGGCCTTGAACGTCGGCTGGATTTTGTTGAACTGGCGCGAGGTGGCGATGCTCGTGCTCGGCATCATCTTCTTCAGCGTCATCATCGCCGGTCTCGTCTTGAACACCACGTTCCTCGTCCGCGAAATCCGGCGCAACGAACAGCACGACGCCTTCATCAACGCCGTCACGCACGAACTCAAAACGCCCATCGCCTCGATCCGCCTCTACCTCGAAACCTTGCAGACGCGCGAAGTGGACGAACGCCAGCGACGCGAGTTCTATTCCGTCATGCTGGCCGACAGCGACCGCCTGCTCCACACCGTCGAACAGGTGTTGCGCGCCGGGCAGAGCGGCGGCGGTGGCGGCGGGCGGGTCAAGCGCAAGCACGAACCCCTCATCGACCTCGCGGAGATCGTCCGCGACTCGCTCGAACTCGCGCGCACGCGCTACCCCCAACTCGCCGACGGCGCGTTCAGCTACGCCGAGAAATTCCGCCACGGCGAACGCCCGCTCGTGCGCGGCGACTCCGACGAACTGCGCGCCGTCGTCTCGAACCTGCTCGACAACGCCGTCAAGTATTCGCCCGACGAGGTGCGTGTCTCCGTGCAGGTGATGACGATCGATGCGCGGCGTCTGGCCGTGCGCGTGCGCGATCAGGGCATCGGCATCCCGCAGGCGCAACTCAAGCGCATCTTCCGCCGCTTCTACCGCGTGCCCGGTCGCTTCATGGCGCGCTTCAAGGGCACGGGCTTGGGATTGTTCATCGTGCAATCTCTGGTGAAGAAACACGGCGGGCGCGTCTACGCCGAGAGCGAGGGGCAGGGGCGCGGCAGCACTTTCACGGTGCTGTTGCCGCGCTCGGAGGGCGAATGAAAGCGAGCGTTCTCATCGTCGAAGACGAAAAGCATCTGGCCGACGGCCTGCGCTTCAATCTCGAAGCCGAAGGCTATCGCGTCGAGACGGTCGGCGACGGCGAAACCGCGATCGCGAAATTGACGACCGACGCCGGGACGCCTTTCGATGTCGTGCTCCTCGACGTGATGCTGCCCGGCATCAACGGCTTCCGCGTCGCCGCCGAACTCCGGCAGGCCGGGCGGTTCGTCCCGATCCTGATGCTCACGGCGCGCGGCCGTCCCGAAGACGTGTTGAGCGGCTTCGAGGCGGGCGCGGACGATTACCTCCCCAAGCCCTTCGAACTCGCCATTCTCCTCGCACGCCTCAGCGGCCTGCTCCGCCGCCGCGAGTGGCTTCACCAGGATCGAGAGCGAGCGGCGGCGGACGCGCGCCCGCCCATCAATGGCGGCGGCGACAAGTCGAACGCGGCGAGCGACGACGCGGCGGCAGCGGCGGCGCGTCGCGCTCAAGTAGAAGAATTATTCGAGTTCGACGGGAAGACGATTGACTTCGAGGCTTTGGAGTTGCGCGTGCGGGAGCGCACGGTGCGCCTGACGCTGATGGAGGCTGATCTGCTGCGTCACCTCATCCGGCACGCCGGGCGCGCCGTCTCGCGCAAATCAATGCTCGAAGAAGTGTGGAACCTGCACGAAGACACCGACACGCGCGCGATCGACAACTTCATCGTGCGCCTGCGCAAGTACATCGAGGCCGAACCCGCCAAGCCCCGCCACCTCCTCACCGTGCGCGGCGTCGGCTATCGCTTCGTTCCCGAACCGGAGCAAGGAAAGGGATGAGGGCGGAGGGATGAGGGAAAGGGATGAGGGATGAGGGATGAGGGATGAACAAGAAAAGCACTCAATCTCTTGAAGGCTTCTCTTAATTCATCCCTCATCCCTCATCCCTCATCCCTTCGCCTTCACCGACCCGCTGATCTTCTTGCGCGTCGTCTCGCCGGTGCGGAGCACGGACAGACCTTCGTCAACTTCGGCGTGCGGGCGCGGGATGACGTGCGTGGCGACGACCTTACCGACGCGCGCGCCCGCGGCCGCGCCCGCATCCACCGCCGCGCGCACCGCCCCCACTTCGCCGCGCACGATCGCCGTCACCAGCCCCGCGTCGATCTTCTCGTAACCGACGAGTTCGACGTTCGCCGCCTTGACCATTGCATCCGCCGCCTCGATCATCGCGACGAGTCCCATACATTCAACCATGCCGAGTGCATCCATAAAGTTTCCTCACACGTTTTCCGAATCCGCCGATTATACCGGCGCGCGCCCGCATCGGGCGAGGACTCATTTGAAATCGAGCGTGACATCGACGGTCAATTTCTGACGGTCGGGCTTGGCCGACGTTTCCATTTGCTGCATCGTTCCGGCGCGCGCGACGCTCATCAGATTCTTTTTCAAAAATTCATCCACGTAAGACGCGTTGTAAACGTCGCCCGGACGCAACGCCCATTTTTCTTTGAGCCGGTTGGCGTCCGCCGCCGCGAGACCCTTGACCGTGAGCGCGCCCATGCGAAACTGCGCCCCCTCTTTGATCTCGAACCCGTAGGTAACGCGCCGCGTCTCGTCTGCGAATTCCTGCCGGGGCTTGAGGCTCAGGAAGATATAACCCTTCCGCCCGTAAGCCTCGCGCACTTCCCTGAGAGCTTTGTTGATTTTCAGGGCGTCGGCCACCTCGCCGGTCTTCATTCCGAGCGCGGCGTCGAGTTCCGCCGCCGTCAGCGCGGCGTTGCCCGTCCACACGGCCTGCTCCCAGGAGTAAGCCGCTCCCTCTTCGACCGGCACGCTGACGCTCGCGCCGTCTTTGCAATTACCCGCGCCCGCCGCCGCCGTGGCGATGGTGGCTCCGGGAGGTTTGAAGCTCGCGCGCAGGTGCCCGCGCTGCCAGTAGAGCGGCTTCAGCGTGGCCTCCGCGAATCCTTCGACGAACTCCCGCGAGTAGTCGGCCTGCAAGAGCGGCCTTGAGTTATCGACCAACTCCTTTTCCGCGATCGCCGACGCGCCCGGAAACTGCAACGCGCAGATGGGAACACTCACGCCCTTCACGCTGAAGATATGTTTGGCGTTGCCGCCGGCCATGTCGGCCGAGGGCATGTAGTCCACCCGCCCCGCGATTTTCCGCGCCCGCAGTTGTCGCTCCAGAGCGCGCGTGATGGTCGCCACCGCGCCGCTCGATTCGGGGGCTTTCCCGTCGAACGTCGGCAGTTCGTCGCGCACGGCGCGCACGAGTTCGTCGTCCGTGAACCAGACGAAGTTGTCGAAGACGACCGGAATGTTCCGCTCCGCCTTCGACTCCACGACCTCGAACGTGACCACCGCCCCCACGCCCTTCGTGCGATAGCGATAACCCAACTTCGTGAAGAGGCCGGTGCCGAGCAGGCGTTCGGCGGCCGCGTCGAGCGCGGCCGCATCCACCTGCTGCCCGATCTCCAACCCGCTCGCCTCAACCACCTGCGCCTCCGTCACGCGCTCCAACCCGGACACTTCAATCTTCTCCAAACGCATCTGCCCGGCCGGAGTTTGCTGCGCGTAAATCGCGGATGCCCCCGGCGGCGACCACAGCAGCAGCAGCAACGCGGCGCACGACAACACGAACCTTCGCGCCCCATGCAGGAGCCACGCGCCACTAACTTCCGGCGAAAACAACAAGCCCACGAGGTTAAACTCTCCTTAACTAATTTCTCAGCGAATGAACGAGCGCGGGGATGTGGCCGCCGCGACGATCAAGGGCGCGACTCATAAATCTTCCGGTTTGAGGCCGGTTCTTTTAGCGATGCGCGCCAGCATTCGCCGGCCGATCTCTTCCTTGTCATGGAAGGGGAAAACTACGTCAGCCCAACCCGCTCGCGAAAGAATACGATGTGAACCGCCCGACTCGCGTTTAATGTGCCAGCCGATGCGGAGCAGCGCAGCCAAGACCAGCCGCGCCCTGGTCGAAGGCCACGCGCTCATGCCGCAAGAAACGAGACGCTCATCAACTCCGGATCACCTTCGCCATGCTCAAGCCGATCTGCGAGCACCCGGAAGGCCAACGCCTGCACCCGTGCCACGGCTTCCTCGCGGGTCTGCCCGTAAGCCAACACGCCCGGCAGGTCTAACACTTCCGCGATCCAGCGGCCGTCGTCCTCTTGATCGAGTTCGATAGTTAATTTCATCCAAGGCTCCTCGCTGCGTTGTGCTCCGACATCATACTCCCACCGGCACGCCCGGCCGCGCCGCTGCGGCATTTAATTTCTCAGCGAATGAATGGGCGCGGGGATGTGGCCGCCGCGGCGGATGAAGTCGGCGCAGTTGAAACTGTTGACGGCCATGACGGGCGCGGTGCCGAGCAAGCCGCCGAACTCCACCATGTCGCCGACCACCCGGCCGGGCGCGGGGATGATGCGCACGGCGGTCGTCTTCGAGTTGGTCACGCCGATCGCCATCTCGTCGGCGATGATGGCGGCGATGGTTTCGGCGGAGGTTGCGCCGGGCACGGCGATCATGTCGAGGCCGACGGAGCAGACGCTCGTCCACGCTTCCAGCTTCTCCAACGTCAACGCCCCGACGCGCGCCGCGTCGATCATGGCCGCGTCTTCCGAGACGGGGATGAACGCGCCGCTCATGCCGCCCACCGCGCTCGACGCCATCACGCCGCCCTTCTTCACCGCATCCGTGAGGAGCGCGAGCGCGGCGGTGGTGCCCGGCGCGCCCGCCCGCTCGAAGCCGAAGGCCTCGATGATCTCGGCCACCGAATCGCCGCGCAAGGGCGTCGGCGCGAGCGAGAGGTCGATGATGCCGAAGCGTAGGCCGAGGCGGCGCGCCGCCTCGCGGCCGACGAGTTCGCCCGCGCGCGCGAGTTTGAAAGAGAGTTTTTTGATCAGTTCGGCGAGTTCGTGCAGGGGCAGGTCGCGCGGCGCGTGGCGGACGGCGTGATTGACCACGCCCGGCCCCGACACGCCGACGTTGATGACGGCCTCGCCCTCGCCCACCCCGTGAAACGCGCCCGCCATGAACGGGTTATCTTCGACCGCGTTGGCGAAGCAGACGAACTTCGCGCAGGCCAGTCCGCCCTGATCGCGCGTCAGTTCCGCCGCCTCTTTGATCAGACGGCCGACGCGGGCGACGGCGTCCATATTGATCCCGGCGCGCGTCGTCGCCACGTTGACCGACGAGCAGAGCCGCTTCGTCGTCGCCAGGGCTTCGGGGATGGAGGCGAGAAACATGTCCTCAACGTCCGTCCAACCTTTCTGCACGAGCGCGGAATAGCCGCCGAGGAAATCCACGCCGACGCGCGTGGCCGCCTCGTCGATGGCGCGCGCGAGGATCAGGCAATCGGCGACGCTCCGCGCGCCCGCGGCGACGTGCGAGGCGGGCGTGATCGAAATTCTCTTGTTGGCGACGCTGATGCCGAGTTCGCCGCTGATCTCGTCAACGGTCTGGACGAGCCGTTCGGCCGTGCGCTCGATCTTGGCGCGCACGCGTTCGGCCGTGCGCTCGATGGAGTCGCCCGCGCAATCGCGCAAAGAGAGGCCGAGCGTGACGGTGCGCACGTCCAGGTGCTCCATCTCGGTCATCCGCACGGTCTGCAAGATTTCCGCCTGTGAATATTCCATAGAAAATGTTCGCCGATTTAACCGAGGATGTAGCTGAAGAGGAAGATAAGGAGGAAGATGAGAAAGAGCACGACGGCGATGATGATGAAACGCAGGCCGGGGTCGTCGGTCGCCTCGTCGAACACGACCGTCGAAGCCTCGCGCAACTTCTCCACGCGCGGCCGCAAATTTTCCCCGACGCTCGCGCCGACCGTCGCCGCGCGTTGCCGCATCCGGCCGCGCGTCTCGGCCTGCGTCGCCGCCGTGTGCGCCGCCGCCGGTTCCCCGACGCCTTCTTCGCGCCCGAACGAGGGCGCAGCAGCGGCAGGCGCGCCGGAAGCCGCCTCCCGCGCCGCCGCCGGTTCGCGTTCCGGCGCGGCCTGGTGGTTGGCAGAGGCGGGTGATTCCCCGGAGAGCGTCGGCAGCTTGTCGTTCAACGTCGCGGCCACGCGCGCCGCTTCTTCGACGAGCGCGCGCTGCGCCGGTGGTCGCGTCTCATCCTGCGAGGAGCGCACCGCCTGATTCTCCGCCGCCGTCGCCGCCGTCGCCGCGGCGTCGTCCATCCGATTCCCGCACTGCGGACAAAAACTCGCCCGCCCGCGCACGGACGCGCCGCAACTCAAACACCGACGTGCGATTTCCGGTTCCATAGAAACAGAGGTTAGAGGTCAGAGGTCAGAGGTCAGAGGTTAGTAGGAGACAGTTTTTCACTGACCACTAACCTCTGACCTCTGACCTCTCTTTCATATTCTGTGCATTGCATTGAAGAGGTCTTCGCGCTGGGCGTAGATGCGGACGCCGAGTTTGTCGCCGGCGGCGCGGAAGCGTTCCTTGAGCGTGGCGACGGGCGCGTCGGAATTGGTCGAGTCGGCGATGATGACCATCGCGAACTTGCCCTGCACGACCGTCTGGTTGATGTCCGCGATGCTGCACCGCGACTCAGCGAGAATCTGCGCCACGCCCGCGACGATGCCCGGATGATCCACGCCGAAGACCGACACGATGAGACGATCCGAAGACCCCTCCGCCTCGCCGCCGTGCGCCGTCAGCCCGCGCCGCGCGCCGCCGCCGCGCGAGTTGTTGCCGCCGCCCTCGTCGTCGCCGCCGCCGTCCACCACCGGCTCAATCGCACGGTAGATGTCCGTCACCAAATTCTCCACCGTGCGCTCGTCGGCCTGCGCCCCCAAACGCCCGTACACCGCCCGCGTGATCCGGTAGATCAATTCCTCGTTAGCCATTTGAAATTAGAGGTCAGAGGTTAGAGGTCAGAGGTCAGTAAGAAGCAGTTTTGTTTTAACTGATCTCTGACCTCTGGCCTCTAACCTCTGCTTTACCTTCTGCCGTTATCCCCGCCCCGTAATTCTCGCGCGGCCTCGTTGAGATCATCGGACGGCGAGCCTTGCACGTCCACGCGATCCACGATGCCGACGACCGCCGCCTCGATCGCCATCTCCTGATCGCCGATGGCCGAGCGCGCCGCCTTGCCGAAAGCGCACAGCACGATCTCGCCCACGCCCGCGCCCAGGCGATCCGCCACCACGATGATGCTGCGGTTCGGCTCTTTGTCGAGTTCGATCGGATGCACGATGAGAAACTTCACGCCCTCCAAATCGGGCGACTTCTTCGTTGACCAGACCGTGCCGACGACTTTTCCCAGGAACATAAGTTTCAGGTTTCAGGTTTCAGGTTTCAGGTTTGAAAGCCTCAGAGCCTCAGTCCTGAAACTTGAAACCTGAAACTTGAAACTTTAAATCTTCGCGAAAATCTCCGCCGGGTCGCCGATGTCGCGCGCCGAAGGGGTGATGATCGTTTTGGCGTTGACGTAAATCTTTTCGCCCTTCTGGACGGCGCGCCGCACATCGTCTTCGGAGACGAAGTCCACGGCCTTGTGCCCGTTCGTCGGCGCGGGCGCGGGAGGTTTAGTTTGCGCGTTGCCCCCCACCGGCGCGGCGACCGGCGCGCGCGGTGCGGCGGCGGTGGTGGGCGCGCTCTGCGCGTTGACGTACGTCGTCGCTTCGCCGCCGTGGCCGCCGTTCGCTTGCGCGGTCGGCGCGGCTTCGGCGTGCGGGGCGGCCGCGCTCCTGGACTGCGCCCAGTTCGGATCGATCTCGTTCATGGGCTGCACGGGCGCGGGCGATTCGGTCGGGCGCATCGTCGCGTGATAGACGGGCGTGGGCTGCGACGCGTTCCGGTTCGACAGGAAACGATCCACGATGGCCGCGACATCTTCGCGGCTGACTTTCGCGCCCGCCTGCATCGCCGCAGCCGGTTGCGCCTGCTGCTGCGGCGCGTTCACGTTTGACGGCGCGGGCGAGGCTGCGCCGGTGCGCGCCGGTCGCGCGCTCTTGACGGGTCGCGTCTCGAAGGCGACGCGCTTGATGTCCATCAGGTGCAAGGGCGAGATGTTGTCGGAGGTGACGTTGCCGCCCCAGGAGCCGCAGCCGAGAGTCATCGAGGGCGGAAGCGCGGTGGAGAAACCGATTGCGCCGTGCGTCGTCGGCGTGTTGACGACGACGCGCGAGGCGGGCATCTCCATGCCGTAAGCCACCGCCACGTCGCGCGAACGCGTGTGGATGCCGGCGGTGTGCCCCATCCCGCCGTAACTCAAAATCTCGAAGCAGCGCGAAGCCCCGCGCTCCACCCCGTCTTCGACGTAGAAGGCGAGGATGGGCGACAGCTTCTCCATCGAGAGCGGGTGCTCGCGCCCGACGCCGCCCACGTCGGCCAACAGGCAGCGCGTGCCCGGCGGCACGTTCAAGCCCGCCATCCGCGCGATCACTTCGACCGACTTGCCGACGATGCCCGGATTCAAAGTGCGCTGCGGCGTGGCGACCACCTTAGCGAGTTGGTCGGCTTCCGCCGCGCTCAGGAAATGGCCGCCCTGTTGGGCAAACTCCGCGCGCACGGCTTTCGCGATGGGCGCGTCGGCGACGACGGCCTGCTCTGAGGCGCAGATGGTGCCGTTGTCGAAAGTCTTCCCCGTCAAAATATTCTGCACGGCCAGGGCTACGTCGGCCGTGCGCTCGACGAAGACGGGCACGTTGCCGGGGCCGACGCCGAAGGCGGGCTTGCCCGATGAATAGGCCGCGCGCACGAGGCCGATGCCGCCCGTCGCCAGGATCACGGCGGTCAGGCGGTTCTTCATCAAGGCTTCGGTGCCTTCGATGGTGGCGGTTGACATGCAGCCGATGGCGTCGGCGGGCAAGCCTTCCCTGATCGCCGCTTCGCGCATGATGCGCGCCGTCTCGTTGATGCACTTCGCGGCCGACGGGTGCGGCGACAGGACGATGGCGTTGCGGGATTTGGTGGCGATGAGGATTTTGAAGATCGCCGTGGAGGTCGGGTTCGTCGAGGGGATGATGCCGCACACCACGCCGCGCGGGCTGGCGATCTCCACCACGTCTTTCGATTCGGACACGACGCCGACCGTGCGCAGATTGCGAAAGGCGTTCCACACGTCTTCCGAGGCGAAGCGATTCTTCTCGCGCTTGTCGTCGGCGACGCCGAAGCCCGTCTCCTCGACGGCCATCGCGCCGAGGCGAGCGGCATCGCGCAAAGCGGCCTGCGCCATCGCCTCGCAGATGCGGTCGATGCGTGCCTGATCGAATCGCGCCAGTTCGGTCTGCGCCCGGTGCGCCGCCTCGACCGCATCGCGCGCCTGCTGCACCGAGACCAGGTCTTTGTCAACTGACATGACAAACCTCCAAAAGCAGAGGTCAGAGGTTAGAGGTCAGAGGTTAGTAAAAACAGCTTTCACTGACCTCTAACCTCTGACCTCTAACCTCTATTTGCTTCTTTCCTTGTTGTTCTCGCGCGAGCCGGCCGGGAGCGAGCGGCCCTGGTCGCCTTCGCCGAGTTGACCGCCGCCGCCGCCTTGCAGGGCGCGCTCGTCGGGGCTGTAATTGGTGCGGCCGTTTTGCGGCAGCACGCGCTCGACCTCGCCGTGCGGGCGCGGGATGACGTGGACGCTGATCAGTTCGCCGACGCGACGCGCGGCGGCCGCGCCCGCGTCCGTCGCGGCCTTGACCGCGCCCACGTCGCCGCGCACGAAGATCGTCACGTAGCCCGCCCCGATGTACTCTTTCCCCAACAGTTGCACGTTGGCGGCCTTGACCATCGCGTCCGCCGCTTCGACCGCGCCGACAAAACCTTTCGTCTCGACCATTCCCAATGCTTCGAGAGCCATGAGTCGTCTCCTCGCTTTAGCTGTGATTGTAGAAATTAAAACCGATTCCAGTTTGGTTGCCTGAACGCGTCAACGTAGCACCCCGCGCGGCAAGAATCAAGGGACGCGCCTCTTTCCCCAAAAAACTTAAGTTTGACACGCTCGCGCGGCGCAAGTTATATTGCGCCAAAAGTTGCGGCACGCAGGGCGACGGCGCGTCGGGCTGGCGAAAACAAACGAACGGCCTTTAACTCGGGCGACCCTTTCGGCTCCGAAGAACAAGCGACCAAGTGAACCCTAAGACCCCTGACCAGAACTCTGAAGAACTCGCGAGAGCTGGCGGGGGCGAGTCGTCTCTCGGTGCGCGCTTACGAGCGGCGCGCGAGGCGCGCGGCATCTCCCTGCGCGAACTCTCCGACCAGACGCGCATCGCGCGCCGCTACCTCGAAGCCATCGAAGCGGACGACTACAAGGAACTCCCCGGCGGCATCTTCAACCGCTCCTTTATCAAAGCCTATGCCAAGGCCGTCGGTTACAACGAGGCGGAGGCCGTCAGCGCGTACACGGAGGTGGCGCGCGCGGCCGGTGAAGCTCCCGACGAACTCCCGACCTCGCGCCAGTCGTCGCGCATCTACATGGACGGCGACACATCGCGCTCACCGTTCATCACCGCGCTGCTCAGCCTCGTCATCCTCGCTATCATCTCGCTCGGCATCTACGCCGGGCTGCACTACTACCAGCGGCGCACCAACGCGCCCGCCGCCGCCCCTCCCACGGCTCAGACGGGCGCGACCGCCCCGGCCGCCAATCCCGGCACGAACGATCAAACGCTGCCCGCGCAAACGCCCGCCGCGCCCGACCCGGCGGCGGCGACGAGCGCGTTAAACGTCAAGATCAAGGCGAAGGGCGAAGAGGTGTGGGTGCGGACGCGTGTGGACGACCGGCCGAAGTCGGAAGGCAACATCGGGGCGGAGCAGACGAGAGAGGTTACGCTCGCGCCCGCCGAACGCCTGGTGGTGGAGTATTCAAAGAGCAAGGTGGCCGCGCTGGAAGTCACGATCAACGGTCGCCCCGTGAGCGTCCCGGCGGAAGTGCGGAAAGGTCGGTCGCTCGTCGAGTTGGTGATCACGAAAGACGGTTACGAACAACTGCTGCAACAGCCCTGAAACCACGCCCCCGCCCGGCCGCGCGCCGCTTGCGCCGCCCGCCGGGACGCCCGGCTTGCGCCCGCCCACGCGCTTTGCTACGCTCGCCTGTAGCCCAAACATTCATCCGTTCAATTTTTCATTCCCGCCGGCCTGGCCGCCGCGCTTCCGTTCGAGTTTTTGGAAGGGAGTTTTTTAATCCGACATGATTACCAACGATCTCACCGAGGGGCTGACCTTCGACGACGTGCTGCTCATCCCCGGCCGCTCCGACGTGCTGCCGAACGAAACCGACACCTCCACCCAATTCACGCGCAACATCTCCCTGCGCATCCCGCTCTGCTCGGCGGCGATGGACACTGTGACCGAAGCCGCGCTCGCCATCGCCATCGCGCAGCAGGGCGGCATCGGCGTCGTCCACAAGAATCTGCCCGTCGAGCGGCAGGCCGAGGAAGTCGATAAGGTGAAACGCTCCGAGTCGGGCATGATCGTCGATCCCGTGACCATCCCTTACGACCGTCCCGTCTCCGAGGCGTTGGCCGTGATGGAACGCTTCAAGATTTCCGGCGTGCCCGTCGTTGACAGCGACGGCCATCTCGTCGGCATCATCACCAACCGCGACCTCCGCTTCGAGACGCGCTTCGATATCCCCGTCTCCGAAGTGATGACGAAGCAGCCGAACCTCGTCACCGTGCCCGTCGGCACGACGCTCGATCAGGCCAAGGCCGTGCTGCAAAAGCACCGCATCGAAAAACTCCTCGTCATCGACGACGACAAACATCTCAAGGGACTCATCACCGTTAAAGACATTCAGAAGGCGATCCGCTACCCGTCGGCCGCGAAGGACGACCTCGGCCGCCTGCGCGTGGCCGCCGCCATCGGCGCGACCGGCGACTACAAAGAACGCGCCGACGCGCTCGTCTCGGCGCGCGTCGATTGCCTCATCATAGACACGGCGCACGGCCATTCGTCGCGCGTCATCGAAGCCGTGCGCGAGATGAAGCGGCGACACCCCGCGACGGAACTGATCGCCGGGAACGTCGCCACGGGCGAGGCGACGCGCGAACTGATCGGGGCGGGCGTTGACGCCGTGAAAGTCGGCATCGGCCCCGGTTCGATCTGCACGACGCGCGTGGTGACGGGCGCGGGCGTGCCGCAGATCACGGCCATCGTGAACTGCGTCGAGGCGGCGCGCGGCTCGGGCGTGCCCGTCATTGCCGACGGCGGCGTGAAATTTTCGGGCGACGTGGCGAAGGCCATCGCGGCGGGCGCGGACGTGGTGATGATCGGCTCGCTCTTCGCCGGGACGGAAGAGTCGCCGGGCGAGTTGATCTTGTTTCAGGGTCGCTCGTTCAAAGCCTATCGCGGCATGGGTTCGATCGGCGCGATGCGCGAAGGCTCGCGCGACCGCTACGCGCAGGAATCAATCGCGATGGAATCGAAGCTCGTCCCCGAAGGCATCGAAGGCCGCGTGCCCTACAAGGGCACGCTCTCCGACATGGTTACGCAACTCGTCGGCGGCCTGCGCGCCGGCATGGGCTACACGGGCTGCCGCAACATCCGCGAGTTTCAAGAGAAGACGCGCTTCGTCCGCATCAGCGCGGCGGGCTTGCGCGAGTCGCACGTCCACGATGTCGTGATCACGAAGGAAGCGCCGAATTACCGGCTGGAGTAAGTGAACAGCAAAAGGGGTGAACAGCGAAAGGGGCGAGCAACTGCGCGGTTGCTCGCCCCTTTCACTATAACCTCCCGGCGGCCTCACATCCCGCAGCGGCCTCTCTCCTCGCGGCTCACCTTGAGATAATCGAAACTCTGCCAGACAGTCCCGTCGGCGTACTGCACCCACAGGAGATTTACGTCGCGGTGCGCGGTGGCGCGCCCCCGCAGCAGCCGCCCATAACCATGATGCTTCAACTCCTTCGTCTGGCCGGGGTTGACCCGCCCCCTCACGCTCGTCGTAATGCAGCCGAGTTTTTCCGTCCGGCCGGGGTCGCCGAAGAAGGTCATCTCCCAGCCGACGGCCTTAATCTTCTTCGACCCGGCGTTTCGCACTTTAGCGGTCACGTAGTAGTTCTGCGGCAGGCCGGGCGCGTTCCTGCCCTCGCCCGCGGGGTAGGCGCGCGACACGGGGTAGCCGAAGTAATCGTCTTCCAGCCTGCCGGACTTGTCCGCGTTAAACTTCGCCCTGCCGATGTAGGAGTAGGCCGGATGCACATCTATCTCCGAGAGCAGCACGCCGGAGAGAGTTTGCGTGGGGGTTTGGGCTGTGGCCTGAGGGACGGCCAGAATCAGACTGATAAACCCGAGAGCTAACATCGCGGTTCTAAGTTTCATCATCAATCCTTTCGGTGAGAGATGCGCCTGTGTGATTCCTGAGACTTGCGATTCGTGAGACCGAAGGCTTGCGCGCAGCTTCTTACTTTTGGACTTTGCCGCCTTGCGAGAAGCTGTTGAAGATCGTTTCGATCCAGGTGTTGGTGTTGATGAAGCCCGCGCCCCAGGTCGTCCATTCGGCGGGCAGCCCGGCGGTCTGGAGTTGGTTGAGGGTCTTGCCTGCGGCCATCCCTCTGCGGACGTGGGCGGTGGTTTCGGTCAACATGCGCCGGTAGAGTTTGAGGTCGTCGAGCGTGGAGAGCGCGCCGTGGCCGGGGATGATCTTCACGTCGGCCGGAACGCGCGCGATGACGGCTTCGACGTTTCGCGTCAGGCCTTCGACGCTGCCGCCGTGTTCGAGGTCGATGAACGGGAAGCGACCGGCGAAGAAATGATCGCCCATGTGGACGACGTTCGACGCGGTGAAGAAGATGACGCTGTCGCCGTCCGTGTGGCCGGCGGGAAAGTGTATGACGCGAATCTCCTCGCCGTTGAAGTGGATGGAGACGGATTGGTTGAACGTGATGACGGGCAGAGCTTCCTTCGGCGAGGCGGGAATTTTCTGGCCGCGCATGGTCTGCTCCGTGGCGAGCCGCCCGCGCACGTTGTCGTGCGCGATGATGGTCGCCTCTTTGCCGAAGACGGGGTTGCTGCCGGTGTGGTCGCCGTGATAGTGCGTGTTCAGGACGAAGCGCAACTGGCCGGGGTTGATCTCTCTGAGCGCGGCGCGAATCCGCTCGGCGAGCGGCGCGAATTGATCATCGACGATGAGCAGGCCGTCCGCGCCCGCCGAGACGCCGATGTTGCCGCCCGCGCCTTCGAGCATGTAGATGTTGCCCGCCACTTTCGTCGCCTTCATCTGCACCCTGGAAAGGTCTTGTTGCGCGCGGGCGGGCATGAGCGTGAAGCAGGCGACGAGCAGAGCGTAAACGTATAGGCGGCGACGCATAAAATTTCCCTCCGCGAATTCTCTAACGGGTGTCCACAGCGCACGCGGGACAAACTCACGCCCCGCGATTTTGTTGCTCAGGGCATTTGTCACACGTCGAAGCCGCACAGTAACCTTTTAGAGCGCGGAGCGTCAACCAAAACGACCGCGCGCGCCGGGCGGTTTCGAGCGGAAGCCGCGGCGCGCTTGAAAGAAGTCGTTTCGTCCCGCGCGATGAAAGAAGTAGTTTCGTCCGCCCGAAAGTTTGCGCGGCGCGCGTAGCGCGTGCATGGATCGTCCGACACGTGTCCGCCGGGACATGCGCCGCGCGGGGCGTGTGGCGCCCGCCGGTTTCCGCACCCGGCGCGGTTTCGCCGCGTGCGCCCGTGAAGTTCGACGTTGACCGCGGACGGCACCGTGATTGCACTGACAGGTTTTCGATGACTGAGCAGCGACGAAGGATCAGGTTGATCTCGAACCCACAGGCGGGGCGCGGCGGCGCAAAGCGCGCGGCCGAGGTCGCGCGCTTTTGCGCGTTGCTCGGCGCGCGCGGAATCGAAGTTGAAACGGTGAGCACGGGCGCGCCGGGCGACGCGACGCGGCTCGCGGCCGAGGTTGCGCGCGAGGGCGGCGCGCGTGAAGTGATTGTCTCCGGCGGCGACGGCACGATCAACGAGGCGTTGCAGGGCTTGGCTGGAGGGCGCGTGCGGCTCGGCATCTGGCCTGCGGGCACGGCCAACGTGCTGGCGCGCGAACTACGTTTGCCGTTCGATGCGCCGGGCGCGGCCGACGTGATCGCGCGCGGCGAGACGCGCCGCATCTACGCGGGCTGCGCCACGGAAGAGGCGAGCGGCGCGCGGCGTTATTTTTTTCTGATGGCCGGTATCGGGCTGGACGCTTCGGTGGTGGAGCGCGTGCGGCCGCGTCTCAAGCGGCGCGTGGGCGAGGGCGCGTTCTGGGTGTCAGGACTCGGCCACCTCGTGCGCTGGCGACCCGTCCCCTTCCGCGTCGAAGTCGGGGGGCAGACCTACCCGGCCACCTTCGCCGCCTTTGGGCGCGCGGCGCATTACGGCGGCGACATCAGCGTCACGCCCGGCGCGCGGCTCGACGAGCCGGAGTTTGAAATCTGCATCGTCAACTCGCACAGCCGCCTGCGCTTCCTACGCCTGCTCGCGCACGGCTTGCGCCGCGACGGCGTCCGCCCTGAGATGCCGGGCGTCCGCTACGTGCGGGCGACGCGCGCGCGCGCAACCGGCGAGGCGCGCATGCAGGTTGACGGCGAGTTGACCGGCCGACTGCCCGTGACTTTCGAGATCGCGCCCGTGCCCATCGAAGTCATCGCGCCGCGCGAGGCGAACCGCGACGCGCGGCGCGGCGGTCAACGCCCGCGATAAAGTTTCACCCCTGCAAGTTTCACCCCTGCAAGTTTCACCCCTGCGAGTTTCATCTCACCAAGTTTCACCCCTGCGAGTTTCATCTCTTCGGATTTCATCTCTCCAGGTTTCAGCCCTTCATCCACGCGGCGCGCAGCGTGCGGGCTTCGGCCGGAGCGTCTTTGATCTCTTCGAGGCGGTAGTTAAAACGCGGCGCAGACGCCGCCGCGTTGGAGGTCTGCGCCGCGTCGGCGGGAGCTTTGACGAGCCGCAGGCCGACGTGGGCGAAGGCTTCCTCGTAAGGCAGCGGTTCCGTGCCGCGCACGTGGCGCGCGAAAAAGTCGGACATGTCAGCCCCGGCCGCCTGTGAGACGGCGCGCTCGAAATCCGCTCCCGTGTAGCCGCGCCCGCGCGAGTAATAAGTCGCCGCCGGCGACTTCAGGTAAAACTCGTCGTACATGCGCCGCATCACGTCGTCGAGCGAGGCGCGCCCGCCCGTCCGGCCGCGCAGCAACAGGTCGAGCACGATGCCGATCACTTCGCCCTTGCTGTAGTAACTGACGGTCGTCGCGGCGAGGTTCGTGCGTTGATAATGCGGCGTGCGGTCGATGAACGAGGCGATGAGCGAGGCTTCTTCCGCGCTGATCAACTTATTGCCGGGCGCGTTCTCGACGGAGCCGATCGCCCCGGCGAGCGCGCGCCGGAAACGCTCGTCCGTCCAGACGCCCGCGCGTCGCTGCAACAGCCCGCCGTAGTAGTTCGTCAGCCCTTCGGCGATCCACAGGCTGCGCGTGTTGAGGGGGCGCGTGAAATCCCAGGGGCCGAGTTCGACGGGGCGCAGGCGTTTGACGTTCCAGACGTGAAAGAACTCGTGCGCCGCCGTGTCGAGCGCGTCTGCGGCGACGCCTTTGTCGCCGAGCGGACGCGTGGTGATGATCTGCGTGGAGGCGAGATGCTCCATGCCGTCGCCGCGCGGCGCGGTCGGGTCGAAGTGCATGATGAAGAGATAGCCGTCGTAGTCGGGCATCCCCATCAGGGCGATTTCGGCGCGCACGACGCGCTCGATGTCGCGCACGAGCGCGCCGCGCTGACCCTTCTCTTCGCCGAAGGAATGCACCAGCACGCGGTGCGTCTTGCCGTCAACTTTAAACTCGTCCACGGTGAAGTCGGGCGCGATCTCGGTCGGCGTGTCGATCAGGATGTCGTAGTTCGGAAACTGCCATTCGCGCTGGTCGGCGCGCTCGGTGGCGGCGTTCAGGATGCGCCAATTCGCGGGCGCGTTGATGCGCAGCCGCACGGGGTCTTGCTTGTGGCCGACGACGTACATGAAGATCGAGCCGCCGTTGAAATTGGCGTGGCGCGCATCGAGTTGCGAGAACGTGCCGGAGAGGTCGTTGGCGAAAACTTTGTAACTGACCGTCACGCCGCGCGACACGGCGGGCTGCGGAAAGACGCGCCACGTCTGCGTGTCCACCCGCGTCACGGGAAGAACGGAGCCTTCCGGGCACGTGCCCACGGGCGGGCACGACGTTTCGGCGCGCACCTCCTGCACGTTCTTCGCGAAATCGAAGACGGCGTAGCGACCCGGCGACCAGCGCGGCATCTGAAAATCAATGGCCTCCGCGCCCTTCGGCGGTTCGACCGTCAGGTTCACCTCGAACAGGTGCGAGGCCGGGTTCGACATCGAGAGTTGATAACTGATGTTGTATCGTTCGTCCTCGTGCGCCGCCGCCGTGGCGCACGGCAGGACGAGCAACGCGAAGATGAAGGCCGCGCGCCGCCGCGCGAAAAGTTTCCTGCAAGCGATCATATGTGCTCCCTCGAACTACGTGTCCGAAACTTGAATGACGTGATGGAAGACGTGCGATTATCCGCGCGTGGAGAATCCGTGTCAAAAGCCGCCCGCCGCGCCCGTCCCGCCCTTGACGCCCGCCGCGCCGCTCGGCTAGTTTCAGCCGCACGAGTTACCGACCCGTCCGGCCGCCCGCGCGCCGTTGCTCCGTTGAAGACCATGACCGAACGACTCTACTACCACGATTCGCATCTCATCGAGTTTGACGCGCGCGTGCTCGACGTAACAACCGACGCCGGGACGGGGCGCGTCGCCGTCACGCTCGACCGCACCGCGTTCTACCCGACGGGCGGCGGCCAGCCGAGCGACACCGGCACGCTCGGCGGCGCGCGCGTCGTCGAATGTCTCGAACGCGAAGCGGCGGGCGTGCTGCACTTCATCGAAGGCGCGTCGCCGGGCGTGGCCGCGCGCATCGCGGGGCGAATTGATTGGCCGCGCCGCCTCGACCATCTACAGCAGCACACCGGTCAGCACATTCTCTCGCAGGCCTTCGTCCGACTCTTCGACGCCCCGACGCGCGCCTTCCGCATGCTCGAACGCGCCTGCGAGATCGACGTAGACCTCGCCGCGCCGTCCGACGAGCGCATCGAACAGGCCGTCGCCCTCGCCAATGAGATCATCTGGGAAGACCGCCCCGTGCGCGTGCGCCAGGTGTCGCCGCGAGAGGCCGCCGCGCTCCCGCTGCGTAAAGAATCCGCGCGCGAGGGCGATTTGCGCGTCGTCGAGATCGAAGACTTCGACCTGAGTCCCTGCGGCGGCACGCACGCGGCGCGCACGGGCGAAATCGGCATCCTCGCCGTGCGCTCGTGGGAACGCGCGAAGAATTTAACGCGCGTCGAGTTTCTCGCCGGGGGTCGCGTCCACGCCGATTACCGGCGCGCGAATCACACGGCGCGCTCCGTCGCCGCGCTGTTTAGCGCGGGGCGCGACGATGCGTTTGAACTGGCCGCCCGCGTCGTCGAAGAAAACAAGAGTTTGCTGCGCCGCCTGCGCGCGCTCGAAGAGATCGCCGCCCGCGTCGAAGCCGAGGAACTGATTCGCGCCGCCACGAACGACGCCGCCGTCGCCGAGGGCGGCGCGCGCATCGTCACCCACGTCTTCGCCGAACGCGACGCCGAATCACTGAAACGGCTCGCCCTTTCAATCATCGCCCGTCCCGGCCACATCGCCCTGCTCGGCTCCCGCGACGGCGACAACGCGCGGCTCGTTTTCGCACGCGCGGCGGACGCGGGCGGCGACATGAACGCGCTCATGCGTGAAGCCTGCGCCACGCTCGACGGGCGCGGCGGCGGACGACCCGACCTGGCGCAGGGCGGCGGGCGCAACCTTTCCCAACTCGAAGCCGCGCTCGAAGCGGCCGCGCGTCGCGTGTCGGCGCATTGATGAAGATCGGGATGCGACGCGCGTACGCTCTCTCCGCGCGCGGCGGCGTATTCCGCGCGGGTCGAAAACATGTTGAGCAAACTAATTTTATCGTTCCTCGTCTCGCTCGCGCCGCTCTTGTGCGCGGAGACGGGACAGGCGCAACGGAGGGGCGGGATGAAGCACAAGCCGAAGCGTGCGGTGGAGCGGGTGGTGACGCCGGGCGGCTGGGGCGGCGCACACATTCGTCTGGCCGTGACGGAGGGCGGCGCGACCGTCGAGTACGACTGCGCCCACGGCTCCATCGACGAACGACTCACGCTCGACTCCGAGGGACGCTTCGACGCGCGCGGCACCTTTGTCCGCGAAGGCGGCTCCATTCGCGTCGGCATCAACCGGGTGACGCGCCCGGCGCGTTACGTCGGCCGCCTCGAAGGGCGGCAACTCACTTTGACTGTAACGCTGACCGACACGTCGCAAACAATCGGCGCGTACACGCTCACGCGCGGCAGCGAGGGGCGGCTGCGAAAGTGCCGTTAAAAATTTACGCCGCGCCGCGGCGTGGGCGGGCGCGACGCACGACGGCGACGAAGCGGCGGGAGTAAATCAATTGACAGTAATAGAGAAACAGGGTTAATCTCCGCAAGTTCTAACCTCGTCAGAGACCTTCCAGCAGGTTCATGCACTTTGAGTTAATGCCATCGAAATAATTTCCTGAATCGTCCACGTTCAAGGCGTTCATCCCGAAGCTCCCGTAGGCGAACGCCTGTCTGCTCGTAATCTATCTTCAGCCTCGTCAAGTCAAGAACGAGAAAGGTCTACAGTGAAACATTCCCCCCTTTCGCGCGGCCTCTACCGCCTCCGTCCGTCTTCCCGCAGCTATTTCGCCCTGGCGTTGTGCGCTGCCTTGCTGACTTCCACCATTTCCCCGGCCTTCGCCCAGCGGCGCACCGCCATCCGCTTTCCGGCCGGTGAGGCGTCGAGCGCGCCCGTGTCGCGCCGGAATGAGCGCGAGCGCGAGCGGGTGCGTGAGGCGCGCCGAAAAGCCTCCGGCCGCTTGCGCGCAAACGCGCAGGACATTTCCCGTCGCTCCGGCGCGATTGATCAGCAAGGGGAGAAGGTCGGCGTGCCCTCTACGGGCGAGGCCGGCGTCGAGAAGTTGACCGACGAGATCATGCGCGAACAGGCCAACGCCCCCGCGATCGCGCGCAGACCTCTGCTCATGGCCGAGCACGAAATTCCGGGACGCCGGAAGCGCCCCCAAGACCCCGAAGCGCGCGCCGTGGCGAGCACCCCGGCCGACGTGAGGCCGGGCGCGCGCAAGGGCGCGGCCTCGAAATCGGCGAGGGGAGAGATCACCCCGCGCGCCCCGCAGTTGACCGGCCTGAACTTCGACACCGTGACCGGCCCGACCGAGACCGGCGCGTTTCCGCCTGACACGATGGGCGCGATCGGCCCCGCGCAGTTCTTCGTCTTCCTGAACGGGCGGCTCCGCACTTTCAACAAAACGACCGGCTTGGCCGACGGCGTGATCAACGCCGACTCCGACGTGTTCTTCTCCTCCGTGATGACGCCCGCGCCGCCGCCCCTCAACATCAACTTCACGAGCGACCCGCAGGTGCGCTTCGACCGCCTCTCGGGACGCTGGATTCTGATCATGATCGATGTGCCGAGCGCGAACGACATCGGCGATACCGCCAACCGCATCCTCATCGCCGTCTCCGACGCGGCCAGCGCGGGCGTTATCTCCGCGAGCACCGTCTGGACGTTCTACTTCGTCCAGCAGGACACGGTCGGCGGCATCCCCTCGACCGGGGAATTTCTCGACTACCCTTCGCTCGGCGTTGACGCCAACGCGCTCTACATCGGCGGCGACATGTTCGACGCGGCGGCGGGCGGCTTCAACAACACTTCGGTCTTCGTCATCCGCAAGAGTTCTATCCTGAGCGGCGGGCCGGTCGTCGCCACGGCGTTCCGCGACCTGATCGGCACGGACGGGCCGTTCGAGCCGCGCGGCGTGGACAACTACGACCCGGCGGCCACCGAAGGCTATTTCATCGGCGCGAGCGCGGCCGCCTTCGGCCGTCTCATCCTTCGTCGCGTCGGCACGCCGGGCGCGACGCCCACGATCTCCGCCAACATTTCGATTACGGTTCCCTCCACCTCCTTCCCCAGAAGCGTCGATCACCTCGGCGACACGGGCGGCACGAACGGCAACCTCGACGGACTCGACGACCGCCTCATGGCCGCGCACATCCGCAACGGCCGGCTGTGGACTTCGCACGCCATCTCGGTGCTGCCCACCGGCGTCTCTTCAGGCACGAACGCCGAGCGGCGCAACGGCGTTCGGTGGTACGAACTGATCGTGCCGCCGACGACGGGGACGCCGACCCTCAACCAGTCGGGCACGGTCTTCGACCCCGCCGCCACCCGCGCCGCCGCGCGCGAATATTGGATACCGTCCGCGATGGTCTCCGGGCAGGGGCACGCCGCCTTCGGCTACAGCACCGCCGGAACGCTGTACCGCGCCAACGCCGCGACCAACGGGCGGCTCTCCGGCGACTCTCTCGGCACGTCCGGCGCGGTCAACATCTACACCACGAGCAGCACGGCCTATAACCCGCCCGGCGACCCAGGCCCGCCCCGCCGCTGGGGTGATTATTCCTTCACGTCGCTCGACCCGCTCGACGACATGACGATGTGGACGATTCAGCAATACTGCAACGGCACGAACACCTACGGCACGCGCGTCGTCAAACTCAACGCGCCGCCCCCGGCCACGCCGACCACGGCCGCGCCGCCCAGCGTGCCGCAGAACACGCCCTCGCAAAACGTCGTCATCACGGGCACCTCCGTCGCCGGTTCCGGCTTCTACGATCCGGGCGCAAATCTCGCGCCTCCCGCTTTGCCCTTCAACCACATCACGGCCACCGTCACGGGCGGCGTCACGGTCAACAGCGTTACCTACAACACCCCGACGCAGATCACGCTCAACATCTCGACCGTCGGCTCGACCGTCGGCCCGCAAGACGTGACCGTCACCAACCCCGACGGCCAGAGCATGACCGGCACGGCCGCGATCACGGTCACACCGGCTCTCGCCGTGCCCGCCACGGCCGGGCAAGTGATCATCACCGAGTTTCGCTTCCGCGGCACGGGCGGCGCGGCCGACGAGTACGTCGAGTTGTACAACGCGACGAACTCCCCGCTCGACATCAGCGGCTACACGCTCCACACGCTGACGGCGGCGGGCGCGCAGAATCTGAGATACACCGTGCCCGGCGCGCTCGGCAGCAACACGACGACGATCCCCGCGCACGGCCACTATCTGATCACGGGCGCGTCCTACAGTCTCGCCGCGCTCGCCGCTTCGAACGGGGCTTTGTCCACCGGCATCGTTGACGGTTCGGGCGTCGCGCTGTTCGCCGGGGCGACGCCGGCGGCGGCCACGCGGATTGACGCGGCGGGCTTCGACGACCGCGATGTGCTTTTCTACGAGGGCACGCCCATCACACCGAGCGGCGCAGGCACGGGCGGCATCACCGTCAACGGCGAGTACGCGTTCCTGCGCAATCTCGTCTCCGGCGTTCCGCAGGATACGGACAACAACAACGCCGACTTCATTTTCGTCTCCACTACCAACGGGACGTTCAGCACGCGCGCCTCCACGCTCGGCGCGCCGGGGCCTGAGAACCTGACCTCGCCCATCCAGCGCAACGGCTCCGTCAAGGCGTCGCTCATTGACCCGTTGGCCGCTTCGACCGCCCCGCCCAACCGCATCCGCAGCGCGGCCGGAGCCAACCCGACCAATGCCGCCTTCGGCACGCTCGACATCCGCCGCAAGTTCACCAACTCGACGGGCGCGGCCGTCACCGCGCTCCGCTTCCGCATCGTTGACATCACGACGCGCACCGGCGCGAGCGCGCCGCCCGCCGGCACGGCCGACCTGCGACTCTTAACCTCCATCGACACTGACGCCAACGGCGGCCTCATCACGCTCAAGGGCACCACCCTCGACGCGCCCTCGCAACCCGTCGGAGGCGGCCTCAACTCCAGCGTAACGGTCGCCCTCCCCGGCGGCACGCTCGCCAACGGCGCGAGCATCAATGTGCGCTTCCTGCTCGGCGTGATGCAGGACGGCGCCTTCCGCTTCCTCATCAACGTGGAAGCCCTGCCCTAAGAAATCAGGCAGCCCGAAAAACTCGGGCACAGACGAAAGGGGCGCGAGCGGCGCACCCGGTTTCACACCGGAGCCGCCGCCCGCGCCCCTCTCATTCACCACCTCTCACACGGTCGCCGCTTGACACGCCCGTGTCCGCTCCTTAATATTCTCAACGGTTCGGGGCAGTAGCTCAGTTTGGCAGAGCGCCGCGTTCGCAATGCGGAGGTCAGGAGTTCGACCCTCCTCTGCTCCACCAACAGAATCGAGTATTGACGGCTACTTAATAAGTAGCCGTTTTTCTTTGGGGTGAAGAGTGAGGGCAAATAGGCAGAGGGTAAGTCGTCGCTCCTTCATCCCGGATTTCCGGCTTTGGGCGAGCGACATCGAATGAGTGTGAGTTCAACAGCCTCGCAACGAAAACAAGACGAGCAGGACGGTCAGCACTCCGGCCGCAAACCCGATAACGGCGAACGAGGTTCGGTTAGACTTGTTTTCCTGATCCTTCATTATTCATCTCCCCTAAGCATCCTGAAAGTTGCGCGGTCGGGGCGCAGGCCGCGATGTGCGGCGGCGGCGTCGCCCGACACACGCGCGCCCGCGCACGGCTCGTTAGCTCGGCTGCGTTGCCGATAGATACCTGTCGCGCAGAATCCCCGCGTGATGCAGCTCGTGCCCGGCGATAATATAAGCGAGGGCGCGGACGCTCACCTCGCTGTCGCTCGCTATGCCCCGGCGCATCCACGCCGCGGCGTCCAGATGCCGGAAGAGAAAAAGCGTCGCGCGCCTGACGCTCTCGAACTCGGCGGTCAGGTCGCCGAGCGAACAGGCGTCGAACGAAGCGTGGCGGATGTAATCGTCCTGCTCGAAGCCGGGGACGGGCGTCTGGTCGTTGCGGCCGAAGCGGAGCGCGCGATACGCGAAGATGCGCTCGGCGTCGATCATGTGCCCGACGAGTTCGTTGATGCTCCACTTGCCGTCGGCGTAGCGGAATCCCGCTTGCGACTCCGGGATGCCGCGCAGGAGCGCGAGCGTCGCGGATAATTGATCGCTCAACACTGCGAGTATGTCGTCGCCGTGGACGAGCGAGACGTATTTGCCGTAATAGGGCGCGTATTCAGTCTCCGCCGGGCGGGCGCTGGTTAAAGTCGTCATTTCGCTAATTCATCTCCTTCACCGAACCGGCAATCTCACGCCGCCGTCTACAACGTGCGCGCCCGGAAAGCGTTCAACCTTCAAGTCGAGAGTAAACGCGCCGCAAGCGTTACGCCGGAGGCGTGTGCGGGGCGGGCGCAGCGTCGTGCGGTTGCTTCGAGGCCGTCTCGTTTAGCCCCCGCAGGAATTTCTGCCTATTAGTATTAACTCCGCTGTAGAGAGAATAACTCTGAACCAGATAATAAAGTAGCCGGTTGGTCATGCTTAACCATTGAATCGTCACGAACAGCACGATCTTGCTGACGAGCGCGATCACCACGATGACCTCACGCGTGGCGAGGAGCAACAACTGTTCGGATTCCGTTTCCGGGAAGTTGCCGGAGAACGTGATCAGGAAGTCGAAGGAGGGCTGGATGCCGGCGTAGATGAAGAGGAAAACTATGATAAACGTCGGAACTCCGAGCAGGTGATCGTCGAGCTTCCCCACCACCAGGGCGGTGGCGGTTGCGCCGATGATTCCGTAGCCGATGCCGAAGACGGTGAGCACCGCCTTCGTATTTTCGTTGACCGAGATTAACGCCAACTCAAACATCGCGGAAACGAAGAACAACGCGACCCAGAACCAGAACTTCGACTCCCCGCCTTCCAGCCTCTCCTGCGTGGTTTCCGATTCGTCAATGTGATTTTGCTCGTCGAGAAAGATGTCGCCTTTATTGGGGTAGCCTTTTCGCGGCAGGGACGGGCGACCCAAAAGATGAAATAACATGAGGAGAATGAGGGTCGCCACGTTGTTTAGCTGGTGGAGACCGAAGACGATTCCCGGCTCGAAGTTTTCGAGACGCGGTGAGTTTCCCGCCGATTCGTCGGAGTAAAAGAAACACGCCTTGATGGTCAGCCCGGCGTAGAGAATCAACCAGGCGAACCAGAGCGGCGGCCACCATCTCCAGAACTGTTTGAGGGTCTCCGTCCCACGCTGATACAGGTCGGTGAACTTCTGAGGCTTCTGCCCGAACGCAATGATGGCGCAGATGATTAAGATGAGCGTCGCCTGCGTGCCGTACAGAATAATCATGTGGGCGGAGCGATCCACCGTACCCAGATTGAGAGCGATAAAGAGATTAAAGCCCGCACTGAGCGCCGTGACCGCCAAAAACACCCTGGCCTTGAGGCTGTGAATCCTGGTTTTAGTCCAGGCGATGAAGGTCTGATTGTCGTCGCTTAAATTCATGGCGTCTCCACGAGAGGAATGGCTGGCCGCGCGCGACCCCTCGCTCTCGACGCGGGTTTTGCGCTGAACCGTCAGGTCGAACAAAGCGAGAGGGTGAGAATTAAGCCGAAGCGTTACGGGCTTAAACCCTGTCAGAGAGCGGCGACGTAAGGCCGCGGATGGGCGCAAGCCTGACGCGCCTGAGTGAGTGTATTTCGCCGCGCCCGTTGCGGCGACAGCTTAACAAATCCCGCCGCCCCGTGACAATTATTTAGACCAACCGGGACGAGCGCGAAACCGCGTCGCACGCGACTCACGCGGCCGCGTTGAAGCGACAGCGTGCGCGGCCGCGAGTTTGAGCGCGGAGAGGTGTAGACCAAGCGCGTGCGGGTTGCATATAATCTCCGGCCTCCCCGCACAGTTGTCTATAACGCACGGGCGTTGTCGGTCATCTCAAGTTTAGGGACGGAAGGGTCAACATGATTTTATTCAACCGGAGACTCCTGCGGATAACTGCGGTCGCCGCGTGTCTGTTGGTGTCGGGTGCGTCGCAGGGGCGCGCGTTGCAGGAAAAGTCCGAGAAGAAGAAAGGCGCGCCTGCGGGGACGCCGGTGCTGTGGCAGGAGCCGGAAGACATCGCTTCGCGCAACCTGCTCTGGGGGGCGGGCGGCGCGCGGATGCGCCCCGATGTGCGGCGGCTCACCTTCATCAAGGAGGAGAAGGGCGGCTTCTCGAAGAAGTATCGCGTGCGGGATGCGGCGGGGCGCGTGTGGGTGGCGAAGGTGGGCAAGGAGGCGCAGTCGGAGACGGCGGCCACGCGCCTGCTCTGGGCGGCCGGGTACATGACGGAGATCACATATCTCATCCCGCGCGTGAGTATCCCCGGCAAGGGCGCGTTCGAGAACGTGAGGTTCGAGGCGCGCCCGGAAAACGTCGAGCGCGAGGGCGCGTGGGAATGGGAGCGGAACCCCTTCGTCGGCACGCGCGAGTTGCAGGGGTTGAAGGTGATGATGGTGCTCTTGAATAACTGGGACACGAAAGACGAGAACAACGTCCTGCTGGCCGTGCCCGCGCGCGGCGGCACGCAACTGCGCTACGCCATCAGCGACCTCGGCGCGACGCTCGGCGACACCGGCAAGTGGCCGCTGCTGTGGCGTTTTACGCGCAGCCGCAACGACCCGCGCGGCTTTCGCGGCGACAAACTCATCGACGAGATCAAAGAAGACGGGCGGGTTGATTTCGAGTTCTCCGGCAAGAAGCGCGGCATGTACAACGACATCACGGTCGAGCAGGCGCGGTGGGTCGGTCAACTGTTGTCGCGCCTGAACGACCGGCAACTCGCGGACGCCTTTCGCGCCGCCAACTACAGCCGCGCCGAAGTGCGCACGCTCAGCCGCGCGGTGCGCGCGCGCATCAACGAACTGGCGAGGCTCCGGCGGGGCATGGCCGCCGGGCAATAAGCAGGCCGCGACGAGAGAGGCCGGAACACAGGGAGGGGCGGCGGATACATGTCCGCCGCCCCTCCCTGTGTTCCGTTGTGGCCTGCCGCGCTAAGGCTTGGCCGGAGTCTCCGCCAGTCCGGGCGAGACAGCCTGATGAGGAGCGCTCACGGGCTTCGGTTTCGGCGCTTGCTTCGTGAGGACGCCCGAGTCCACGGTTTCGCCGGTGCGCGAGATGACCTGAAAGTGCAACTCGTCGCCCGCGATTTCGAGGAGCATGAACGACATGTCCGTGTCGAAGGCTTTCGCCGTCAGCGGCGACCCCTTTCTCACGTCGCCCGGCCTGAGTTTGCCACCCGCGCCGGAGATGAAATAGTAGATGCCCTTCTGCGGTTTGACGCGCTCGTAGAAATGTTCGTGCCCGGCGAAGACGGCATTGACGCCGTACTTCAAAAAGATCGGTTCGACCACTTCGCGCAAGCCCGAAGACGAACCGTGTTTGCCGCCCGACGAATAAGGCGGGTGATGCTGGAACACGATCTTCCACTCGGAGGCGTCCTGCGCCAGTTGTTCCTCCATCCACTTCACCTGCCGCTTGTCCATGTAGTTGCTGTTGAGCGAGTAGAAGGCGACGTTGCCGCGCGTGAAGCGATAAAACTCCTCGCCGTTCATGTTGAACAACTGGTAGAAGCGTTGGTTCGATTCGTCGTGGTTGCCGAGCGTGGCGTAGAACTTCACTTTCTCGTCCAGCAGTTGCTTGTAGACGTTCTCGAACTTCAACTTGAAGTCCTCCGGCTTCTCGCCGCCGTACATGTTGTCGCCCATCATCAGCACGAACTCGTAGGGGAAAGCCTGCCGGTAGCGAAGCATCACGTTCCCCAACTCGTATTGCTGCTCCGTGCCCGTGCCCGTGTCGCCGATAACGAGGAAGCGCACCGAGCCGTCTTTCATCGGCAAGGTTAGTTTGACGGGCGCGGCCGCTGCTGCCGCCGACGCCACTCGCTCGGCCGTCGCCCGGGCGGGAGCGGGAGTTTGCGCGCGCGCGTTTCCGCCGAGGCCGCCGCAGACGAGCGCGGCGAGCATCAATATCGAAGTAATAGAGCGTTTCATTATCTTCATCTTCCCCTCCCGCGCGCGACTACTTAGGCAGCGCGTTGAGCATGTAATCAACGATGAGACCGTTTTCACGATCGACGAGGAGCATGTTGCGGCCGACGAAGCGATACCTCACCTGCTTCGGCAGTGGCGGAAGTTTGAGGAGCAGCCTGGGCGGCATCTCGACCAACTCTTTGCTCTCCGGGTACACCTCATTGACCCGCAGCGGGACGCCCTTCGTGTCGGCTTCCAACACCGACTCGCGCAACTCTCTTAGCTCCCTCCCCTTGAACTCTGTTTTGATCGTCGTGCGGATATAAGCCGCGATGCTCGGCCTGAACAACTGGCCGGGTTTAGCCCCGGAGCGCGCCTCGCGCACGCGCTTCTCCAACTCGGTCTTATGCTCATCGATCTGTTCGGGCGTGCTCTCCTTGGCGAGTTTCGGCATCTTCGCCTCGATCGCCTCGCGCATCTTGGTGTAGTCCTTCACGCGCTCCTGAAAAGCGACGATGGTCGCCCGCTTCGCCGGCGGCAGGCTGTCGAGCGGGTCGGGTTGCTGTGCGGGAGTTTCCTGCGCGACGGTCGGAAGCGGCGAAAACGTCAGGCCGAGCGCGACCAGCGCGCCCAACACGAATCCGGTCGCTCTGCTCATTTTGTGTTTCATTAGCTCTCCTTTAAAGGCAAACGTGATGCCAGCCGCCACCTCATCCCGCTGCGATCTCCCCGCTCTGTTCAGACTTAAGGAATACAGGCAGTTACGATGACGCGGAACGCGGGCGCGTTGACCGCCGCTGCCGCGCGACGCCGGGAGAGGCATGAGAGGTGAGACACCGTATCGCTTGTTTGTCCTATGTTGATACAAGATGCGGGGCGCGACGTGGTTACACTTTCGACTCTCCAGCCCGCCCCGGCAGGTGTTCGCCGATGAAGGCGGCGGCTTGCCGCAGGGCGGCGCGCGCTTCGGGCACGAGGCCGTCGAGCATCTGCCAGCCGTGCGGCAGATCGTCGTAAATTTCAAGGCGGCTCGCACCGCCCGCCGCCCGAATTTTGTCGTGTACGCCGCGCGCATCGTCGAGCAGTATCTCGGTCGAACCCACTTGCAGGAGCAGCGGCGGCAAAGCCCGTAGATCGTCCGCGTGCGCGGGCGAGGCGTAAGGGTCGCGCGGCGACGCGCCCGCGGGCAGGTAAGCGGCGGCAAACTCCTTGATGTTCTCCGTGCGAAACATCGCGCACCGGCCGTCGTTCGCGCGGACGCTCTCGGCCTCGCCCGTGAGATCAGTCCAGGGCGAGAAGCAGACGGCGCAGGCGGGCGGCGCGAGTCCCGCGTCGCGCACGCGCAGGAGGCAGCCGAGCACGAGACCGCCCCCGGCCGAATCCCCGGCCACGCAGATCGCGCTCGCGGGCGTGCCCCGCGCGAGCAGCCACTCGTAGGCGGCAAACGCATCGTCGAGCGCGGCCGGATAACGATGTTCGGGCGCGAGACGATAGTCGAGACTGAAGACGCGGCGACCGGAGAGTCGTGCGAGCGCGGCCGCGATGGGGCGTTGGGTGGCGGCGGAGCAGGAGACGAAGCCGCCCCCGTGGAGATAGAAAATCACGCCCTCGCCCGCCCGGGGTTCCAGCCATTCTCCGCGCACGCCCCCCTCGTTGACGAGCCTCACGTTCAAGCCGCGCGTGCGCAGCCGTTGATACAAACGCGGCGCGCCGAAGATGAGACGCGCCCGGCGCGCGAGCGCGCGTGCGTCCCGCCCCCAACGGCGTCGCCGGACGAACCAACGGAGGCTTGCGCCGAGGCAACGTGCTTGCCAGCTCGGACTCATAATTTGCAAGTAACCTGTCGCCGGAACACGTCCACATCATAACGCGGACGGCGGAGCACGCTCCAGCGCGCGCCGCGCAACAGTTGGGAGCGGCCGGAAGTCCTCGCGCCGAACCGGCCGGCCAAAGGGCGGAGGGATGAGGGCGGAGGGATGAGGGATGAAAGAAAGCATTCAAGCAAGTGAGTGCTTCTCTTAATTCATCCCTCATCCCTCATCCTTCATCCCTCATCCTTCATCCCTTCCAAATCACCACGGCACGCAGACGCAGTTGCGACAATTGGGTAAGAGCCGGTAGAGGACTTCGTAGGCGAGCGTGTAGGCTTCGGGCGTGCGGAGGAAGGCCGGGTCGTCGCGCGTGGCCTGTGTCCCGACCAACTCCGAGAGGCGCGGCGCGACATGTACGTACCAATACTTGTTCGCGCAGAAAGAGTTTCCGCCCTCGTCGCGCACCGCCGACAATTCCACCTGCAACTCGCCGAGCGCGGGTTCTCGCTCCAACATCAACTCCCACGTCATGACCGGCGCGAGATAGCTTACTGCCCCCGCGGAAGATGGACGCGGCGCGGGGCGATCTGGTCGCGCGTGGGAACCGTTGGAGTTTCCCTCGGCGTTGGCGTCGCCGCCGCCGCCTTCTCCTGCGGAGCGGGCGGGGCTTCCGACTTTTTTACGTAGTCCGCGTCGCCGTTCGTCCCACCTCCCTTCCTCCGCTCGTGCAGCACGCGCGAACTGTAGACCTCAACTTCGTGCTGGCTCAGTTCTTCCACCTGATTGACGAAGGCCGAGAAGGCCGCCGCGTGGTTTTCGTAGTGGCGATAGTGGCCGCTCAGTTGCAGGAATCGCCAGCCCTCGGTCTGCAAACGTTCCAGATTCTGCTCGGTGTCGCGCCAACGCTGCCCGTAGTCGAACAGGTGCTCGACGACGACGCTGCCCGAAACCAAAAGCGTCAACAGGATCGTCAGGTAACGCACCGGCGTCGCCCAGGTGCCCAAACGCCCCTCGTCGAAGCCGACGCTGACGAGCATCAGGATGACGAGGCAGCCGAGCGCGGTCGTCAAACGCAGGACTTGATATTTCTTGAGCGCGCGCTGCAACTCGTAATCCAGACGCAAGACCTGTTGCAGCCAGCGCGAGCGCACGAAGCCCTTCTGCAAATTCGATAGGCTCAAATCCTTCGACTCGATGAGCGCGCCCAAGTCTTCACTGAGCCACGCGCGATAGCCCGCGCCCCGATACCTTGCCGGTAAGGCCATAGAAAAACTCCTCTGGTGTGTTAAATAGAATTCTCCGCCGCCACCCCGAGACTTCCGGCGAGCGTCCGTTCGCAGCAAACCGCGTCTTCCATCTCAAATTGAGAGGAGAGCATAGCCAAGAAAAGCCCGGCGGTAAAGGAAGCAGTTTCAAGTTTCAAGTTTCAGGTTCCAAGTTAAAGAAAAAGGCTTCAGCCCGGCTCGGCCAAGCGTGAGACGCGCGCTTTGGTTTCTAACTTGAAACTTGAAACCTGAAACCGGCGGCATAGCCGCCGACGGGCAACCATCATGGCCGGTTCCGACATCCTTTCGTGCTAGCATGCTACTCTCCCGCTTGCCAAAGCGTGTCTCTGTTTGGTAAACGTCCGCTGAAACAATTCATTCGGTTGTCCACAGTCTCCGGGAGGGATTATGAAGAAGAGTAACTTAGGCACGGCGACCCTCGCCCTCGTCCTCACCTTGAGTTTGAGCGCGGCGGCGTTGGCCGATACGATCCGCCTGCGCGACGGCTCGGTCGTGCGCGGCCAGATCATCGCTTATAAAGATCAACAGTTCACCGTGCTCATCGGGGCGGGCGGGCGCGGTCGGCGCAGCCGCATGATGATCTACTCGGAAGACATCGAATCCATCGAGTTCGACGCGACCGACGCCCCCCCGGCGGCGGGCGCGGGCAACGATGCCGTCAACGATGATCGCGCCGCGGATAACAGCGCGCCCGCCCCGCGCAATTCGCCCCCCGTCAACTCGCGCCCGCAGCCGGACGCGACGCCCATCGACCGCGCCGACAATGCGGCGGGCACGCCGACGAACTCCGCCCCGGTCTTCTTTCCCATCCGCCTGCGCGTGCGCGCCGACAATGCCTCGAACGGCTGGAACGACAGCGGCCTGATGGTGCGCGCCGGTCAACGCCTGCGCATCTCGGCGACGGGTCGCGTCTCGCTGGGCGGCAGCAACATGTCCACGCCGACGGGGCTGCCCCGTCTCGCCGACCGCGACAAGCTCATGCGCAACGAACCGACCGGCGCGCTCATCGCCGTCATCGGCGACGACAACGACGACTTCATCTTCCTCGGCGCGAGCCGCGAATTCACGGCGCAGCGCGACGGCCGCCTCTTCCTCGGCGTCAACGAAGGCAATCTCGGCGACAACTCCGGCACGTATGACGTGACGATCGAGGCCGAAGCCCTGACGGGCGCGGCGCGCCCCTAACCGCTCCGAATTTTCGCACCACTTCCGGCCGGAGATGCCGCCCCCGCGCTGACGGCGGCGGCATCTCCGGCCTGCTTCTACGCATCCAATTCCTTTCTTGCTCTGCGAGCGGCGCGCGCCGTACTATTGGCCGAGCGTCGCTGTCAATCAACCATCCACCCGCCCCGAAGCCGTTTTAAGAGGTTTGTATCGCTATGAAGAACTCTCTCGACCGTCGCCCGCCGCAGCGTCTTCTCGCCGTCGCGCTCGCCCTGATGTCCGTTTTCGCGGGCGCGCCCGCAGGCAGCTTCGATGCGCTCGCGCAATCGCGCCGGAAACCGGAGACGCTGCCGCAGAAGAAGAATCAGCGGCCGGGCGAGCAAAAGCCGGAGGGCGAGAAGGCTGACGAAGAGATTCCGAAAGAGGTCATCAACACGCCGCAGGATGCCGAGGTGGTGAAGGTCATCACCAACCTCGTCAATATCGAGACGGTCGTGATCCACAAAAAGAGCAAGCAGATCATCAGCGGTTTGAAGCAGGCCAACTTCGCCGTCTTCGAGGACGGCGTGCAGCAGCAGATCACCAACTTCGCCACGCCGGAGGCGAAACTCAACGTCGCCGTCGTCATCGAATACAGCAAGCTCGCCCAATCGCTCGCCGCCTTCGGCGCGGGCGGGTACGACGACGGCCGCGCCGAGCTGATCGCCCCCGCCGCCCTCTTCATGCAGGACGCCGTGCAGCGCGGCGACTATATTTCCGTCATCGCCTACGACATGCGCCCGACGCCGCTCACCGATTTCACCAACGACCCGAGCCGCGTCAATCAGGTGATCAACCTGCTCATCCGCAACCGCCCGGCCTTCCGCGAAACCAATCTTTTCGACGCGTTGAAACTGACGCTCGTCGGCGGCCGCGCCGATTCCGTCGTGCTCGAAGACAACCAGCCGGAGAAGTCCGACTATACCGGCCTCGTCAGCGTCGAAGGCCGCCGCCGCGCCGTCTTCCTCATCGCCACGGGCATCGACACGTTCAGCCGCACCAACTACGATCAGGCGCGCAAGATCGCGCAGAACGCCGGCATCCCCATCTACATCATCGGCACGGGCAATCTCTTTTACAAAAAGTACAGCGACCAGATGGAAGCCACCGACTCGCTCACCGGCTCCCCCGGACGCCTCACGCTCATCCAGGCGCAGAACACCCTCAGCACCTTCGCCAAAGAGACCGGCGGCGCGTATTTCCCCGTCACCTTCCCCGGCGAACTGCGCTCCACGCTCGCCTCCATCAACGCGCTCATGCGCAGCCAGTACAGCCTCGGCTACAACCCCGGCGACCGCCGCGACGGCAAGCAGCGCAAGATCGTCGTCAAAGTTGACATCAACGGCGACGGCGTCTACGAAGACAAAGAATACGACGTGCAGCACCGCAAGTTTTACAACTCGCCGAAAGCGTAAAAGCGGTGATAGGTAAAAAGTGATGGGTGATGGGAGAAAGACTTTGTTCTCTCCCATCACCCATCACTTTTTACCTATCACTCTTTCAGACGCCGTAGAGCCGGAGGCGAAACTCGTCGTTGAAGGCGTTGATGTCGGCGCGGCGGCCGGAGAAGAGGCGCGCGTGGCGCAGGAGCATGGGGAGTCCGCCGTGCGGCAGGTCGAGGCCGTAGGCGGGGCTGCGGAAGATGGCCGCGAGTTGGGGGTTGAGTTGCTGCGGCACGCCGTAGCGGATGGCTTTCTGCGCGGGCGGCGCGAAGCCCGCCGTGCGGCGCGGGTTCAAGATTTCAATCGCATGATCGAAGACGAGCAGGCGCGTCGTGTGATCGCGCAGGGCGAGGTCGCGGTGCGCGAGCGCGTTGGCGACGCCCTCTCTGACGGCCGCCCGGTGATAGTTGGCGCGCGCCGCGACGGGCGCGTCCGGCGCGTCGCCGCCGCCGTGTCGCGCGCGCGGCCGGGCGTCCAGCAAATCACAGTAGCGCGTGATGAAACGCAGGGACGATTCGTAGAGCGTGTGCAGGTTGCCTGCTAATACGACGCGCTCGACTTCGGCGTCCTGCACGGTGTCGCCGGCGTAGCGGATGGCCGTGACGGCGGCGCGCGGAAGGAGTTCGGCGACGCGCTCGTCGCGCCCGAAGAGGAGCAGGCCGGCGATGGTGGGCACGGCCACGTCCATGTTGCCCGCCGCGAGCAGGAGGTCGCGTTTCAACACGTCGGCGGTCGGGTAATCCGGCGCGTTCGCGTTCGTGTCGAAGGCGTCGCCGGAGAACTCGCGGACGAAGCTCCACAGGTGCGCCTCGTCGATGTCGGCATCGCTCGCGCCCGTCACGGCGACGTTCTCATAGCGCAGCGGCCGCGCCTCGTCCAGAAGCGCGGAGAGTTCTTCGCGCGTGGCTTCGCGCTTGTCCGCGCCGATGCGGATGAAGTAACGGCCATCGCGCGTTTGATACGGGCGGCGTTTGCCTTCGATCTCGACGGCGACGACGCGGCGGCCGTTGTCGAAGGCGATGAGGTCGATGTAGGGAACGAGTTGCGGCGCGATCTGTTCGCGGCAGATACGCACCAGTTCGTCGCGCACGTCTTCGGCGTCGTCAACGCCTTCGACGCGGAGTTGATCGCTGACGCCGAAGACCATGACGCCGCCGCCCGTGTTGGCGAGCGCGCAGATGCCTTGCGCGATCTTCTCCGGGTTCGAGAGTTTAACTTTGAGTTCGAGATAGGTGTCTTCGCCGCCGCGCACGAGCCGGAGCAGTTCGATGCGGGAAGTTTGCAGGGCGGGCGTGGAGAGATACTCCAGAAAAGAGCGTTCCGTGACAGGTTGGGTGCTGCGGTATTTTCTGCGTGCCATTTGTGTCTGGACGGGGACGCTCCACCGTTGGATTAGCCCGCCCGGATGCCGCGCGCACGGAAAAGAATAATAGCCGCGCTGCCGCACCTCTGGAATCAAAATGCTCTACCCGGGCGCGACCGGAAAACCTGGCGCGCGCCGTGCCGCTCGTCTGTCCGCGCGGAGCAGCAGCAGCGGCGACGGCGCAAGGTTCAGTCGTCGTCGCGTCCGGTCACAGCTTCGAGGATGTCAAGTTCGCGCCGGGCGAGCAGACGCCCCTGTCGTCCGAGCAACAGCAGATAGGCGGCCACGCCCGCGACGGCGAACGCGGCGAGTATAACATATTCGATCAGGAGACTCTGCGCGGCGTATCCGCCGAGCACGGCGAGCGCGGGCGCGGCGGCGACGCCTAAGAAGATCGGCAGCAGCAGCAGCCCCGACACGCCCGACGCGTTCATGCGCTTGCCGAACTGCAAACGCTTGGGGAAACGGATCGAGAACCAGTTGCCCACCGTCGCGGCCGTGGTCGTGAAGAAGACGAAGCAGAGCAGCGTGAAGAGAAGCGCGCGCGGCGTGAGGTCGCGGTAGAGGAGCGCGTTGACGGCGATGACCGCGACTGCGAAGACGAGCGAGACGACGAATCCGGCGAGGTTCTTCCCCGCGAGGATCGTGCGCCGCGCGACGGGCGCGAGCACGTAGGCGCGCATGCCTCCCGCCTCGTAGCCGAACAAATTCGCCGACACCGCGGACGTGATGAGGAACACGTAGAGCACGCTCAAGGCCGCGCCCGCGCCTTCCATGTACGGCGCGACGCCCGCGAAGAATCCGCCGAGCGCGCCCCCGCCGCCGCCGACACCGCGACGCGAGCCGATCAACTTGAACGAGAGCGTCATGATCACGGGCATCGCCGCCATCGTGCGCAACTGCGCGTTGCGCATAGCGTAGCGCAACTCCTTCTCGAAGACGCTCGACAACTCTTCCGAGCCGAACGGCAGACGCCACCCCCACGCCTTCGCCGCCACGCCTTTCGCTTCGACGCGCACCGCACGCCGCGCGCCACCCCCGCCACCGCCGCCGCTTCCCTCCAACGCGCGGCGTGCGATCTTGTAAGTGGCGATCGTCGTGACAGAGGTGTAGGCGACGAGCACGGCGAGCGAGAGCAGGTAGTTTGTGTTCGCGCCCGCGCCGCCCGCGAGCGCGGCGGCCATCGCGCCCATCGGCGTCAGGCGCAGCGCGGAGGGGAAATGACCGAGGTGCGCGAAGAGGCGGTCGCTCTGTCCGAGCGCGAGGCCGGAGAGCGCGCCCAACACGCCGAGGGCGGCCAGCAGAGCCTCGCCGCGCGCCCGTCGCCTTCGCATCAACGCGTCGAGACAGGTCGAGAGCAGTTTTGCGAGCGACATCCCGAACAGCGTCGCGCAGACGGCGACGACGAGCGCGCCGCCCACCCGCCCTTGAGCCAATCCCGCGCCGAGCGAGACGGCGAAGATGGCGGGCGCGGCGAAGATCGAAGCGAGGCTCGTCAACTCGCTCAACAAATCGAGGGCGAAGAGTTTGCGCAGGCTGACGGGGTACAGCAGCAGCCGACCCGGATCGAATTGATTGCCGCCGCCGAAACTGAGCGGCGCGGTCGCCCACACGAGATAGATCATCGAGGCCATGCCGAACAGCAGGAACAGAGCTTCCACACTCGCGCCCGTCGCGAGGTCGGGCGCGAAGCGCGACGGGCGCGAGCCTCCCCCGCTCCGGTTGCGTACTATGAAGTACGACGCCGCGCCGAACCCGGCGGAGAGCAGCAACGAGAAGGCGAGCGCAAAGAGCGTGCCCAACGCGGACGCCGCGCGGTTCGCCGCGCCGCGCTTCGACCGCATCGCGTTGACGAACAGACGCCACTTCAACCAGACGAGCGCGCCCAGTTGCGCCGTGTTCAAGTTGGCCGCTGTCGCCGCCCGCGTTGGCTGAGTTTCGTTCGGCATCGCGCGCGAGTTTACCGCGCCCGCGCGCGAATAGGCTACAATCAACCTTCTTCCGCGCCGCTTATGCCAAGCATCACGCACGCCTACGTCGGACTCGGCTCGAACCTCGGCGACCGCGCCGGAAGTCTCCTGCTCGCCCTGCGCGGCATCCTCGACGCGGGGCTGCCCATCGCGCGCCTCTCGTCCGTCTACGAAACCGAACCCGTCGGCGTCTCGACCGCGCAGCCGCTCTTTCTCAACATGGTCGCGGAACTCACCTTCGACGCCGACGCATCGCCCGCGCCTCCCTCGCCCGAACAACTTCTCGCGCGCCTCCTCCGCATCGAATACCAACTTGGACGCCGCCGCGATGCGCCGCTCGCCCCGCGCACCATTGACCTCGACCTCCTGCTCTACGGCGACGCGCGCGCCGCGACGGAATATCTCACGCTCCCGCATCCGCGCCTCCACCTGCGTCGCTTCGTTCTCGCCCCGCTCGCCGAACTCGCGCCCCGCTCGCTGCATCCAACGCTCGGACGAAGTTTCGCCGCCCTGTTGTCCGAACTTTCGGATGCTTCCAAAGTCGAGCGTTGGACTCCTTAGGGCGAGCGTGGGGGTTTCGTCTGAAGGTGAAATTTTCAATTGACATGCCGAATCGAAAAGCAGATAGTCCACACGCTCCGCAGCGGGGGCGACCCGGCGGCGGCGAAAGTTAATTTGCGGCCGCGCGGCGCGCTCGCCTATAATTCGCCATCCTCGACGACAAACGACCCGGACACGAGTGACCACAACGACCAATGGCATATCTCAAACAGCAGCGTCCTGAAAAAGTGACGGTTCCCTCGCTGCGCGCCAGCAAAGAGCGCGGGGAGCGGCTCGTCTGCCTGACGGCCTACGACTACCCGACCGCGCGCATCGTTGACGAGGCGGGCACGGACATCATCCTCGTCGGCGACTCCGTCGGGAACGTCGTGCTCGGCTACGACACGACCGTCCCCGTCACGCTCGACGAGATGATCCGGCACACGCGCGCCGTGCGCCGCGGAACGGAGCGCGCGCTCCTGGTGGCCGACATGCCCTACGGCTCCTATCACACGGGCGCGGACGATGCCGTGCGCGCCGCGCTCCGCCTCATCAAAGAGGGCGGCGCGGAGGCCGTCAAACTCGAAGGTGGCCGGGCGCGCGTCGAGATCGTGCGCCGTCTTGTCGCCGAAGAGATTCCCGTGATGGGGCACATCGGTTTGACGCCGCAATCCGTCAACAAACTCGGCGGCTTCCGCTTGCAGGGGAAGACGGCCGAAGCCGCGCGCGCGCTGGTCGAAGACGCGCGCGCGCTCGAAGCGGCGGGCGCCTTCGCCCTCGTCCTCGAAGTGGTGCCGCGTGAGATCGCGCGCATCGTCACGGCGAGCATCCGCATCCCGACCATCGGCATCGGCGCGGGCGAACATTGCGACGCGCAAGTGCTCGTCATCCACGACATGCTCGGCCTTTCGTTCAGCCCGACGCGCCCGCGCTTCGTCCGCCAGTACGTAGACCTGCGCGCGCAAATGACCGAGGCCATCAGCCGCTTCGCCGAAGACGTGCGCAACGGGGCATACCCGGCGGAGAACGAATCCTACCCACTGCCGCGCGAAGCCGCCGCCGAACTCGAAGCCACGCCCATCGTCAAAGATAACGCGGAGGTCGAGCGACCTTAAAAACAGAGGTTAGAGGTTAGAGGTCAGAGATCAGTACAAAGACAAAAACTGATTTCTTCTGACCTCTGACCTCTGACCTCTAACCTCTCTCTCTTATGGAAATCATCAATCGTCGTCAACGCATGAGTTCGGTGTCGCGCAAGGTGCGGCGCGAGTTGGATAAGACCATCGGGCTGGTGCCGACGATGGGCGCGCTGCACGAGGGACACCTCAGTCTCGTGCGCGAGGCGCGGCGCATGTGCGATGTGGTCATCGTCTCGGTCTTCGTCAACCCCAAGCAGTTCGCGCCCCACGAAGACTTCTCGCGCTACCCGCGCGACCTGACCAAAGACACGATGGCCCTGGCCGACTACAACGTCGATTACATCTTCGCCCCGCCCGCCGAGGAGATTTACCCGAAAGGCTTTTCCACTTACGTCGAGGTCGAACGCCTCTCCGAGCAACTCGAAGGCGCGGCGCGTCCCGGCCACTTTCGCGGCGTCGCCACGGTGCTGACCATCCTCTTCAACATCGTCCGCGCCGATTTCGCCTACTTCGGCCAGAAGGACGCGCAGCAGACGCTCGTCGTCAAACGCCTCGTGCGCGACCTCGCCTTCGACACCGAGATCGTCATCCTCCCGACCGTGCGCGAAGACTCCGGCCTCGCCCTCTCCTCGCGCAACGCCTACCTCGACGGGGAAGACAAACGCGCCGCCGCCGTCATCTACCGCTCGCTCTCCCACGCCGAGGCGGCCTATTCCGAGGGCGAACGCAACGGCAAGAAACTGGCCGACATGATCCGCGCCGACATCGAGGCCGAGCCGCGCGCCGAGATCGAGTACGTCAGCGTCAACGACGCCGACACGCTCGAACGTCTCGACCGCCTCGAAGACCGCTCCGTCCTCATCATCGTTGCCGCGCGCTTCGGCAAGACCCGCCTCATCGACAACATCGTCCTCAACAAGCCGAGCAAGACCGGCCAACTCGTGATGCCCTGACCAAAGCCGTGAATCTCGAATCGTCGCTCGTGAATCGAAGCAGACCCGTTCTTTCTCTTCACGATTGACGATTCGAGATTCACGGTCTTTGTGCCGTCTCCGTTTCAGTCCTGCCCCGTTCTTCATATAAAATCGGCGGGATGCCGGAAAGAACAAAACAGAAAACTCACATCGAATTCACTCTGAACGGCGAGCCGGCGGAGGTGGCGTTCGCGCCGCACAAGACCCTGCTCGAAGTTTTGCGCGAAGACCTGAACCTGATGGGGACGAAACACGGCTGCGAACTCGGCGAGTGCGGCACGTGCGCCGTCCTCTTGAACGGCCGCTCCGTGCTCTCCTGTCTCGTGCTCGGCCTGGAGGCCGAAGGGCGCGCGGTGGAAACCATCGAAGGCATGGCTAGCCCCGCCGGTCTGCACCCTTTGCAGGAAACCTTCGCCGACACGGGCGCGGCGCAGTGCGGCTACTGCACGCCCGGCTTCCTGCTCGTCGCCAAAGAACTGCTCGCCGTCAACCCGCAGCCGACGCGGGAAGAGATCAAGGAAGCCCTCTCCGGCAACCTCTGCCGCTGCACGGGCTACATCAAAATCTACGAAGCCGTCGAACTCGCGGCGGCGCGCATGCGCGGCGAGGAAATGGAACTACCGCGCGAAGCCGTCTACGGCCTCGACTAACGACAGACGACATACAGCAACAACATGACCAGCCAACACGGACAGAACCAGGGCGCGAACGGCGCGGGCAAGAAAGATTTGAAAGTTGTCGGCAAGCCTTTTCGCAAAGTTGACGCGCGCGCGAAGTGTACGGGGCAGACGCGCTTTGCCGACGACATCGTGCTGCCGCGCATGCTTTTCGCCAAGCTCCTGCGCGCGCACGAGCCGCACGCGCGCATCGTGAAGATCGACACGTCGAAGGCGCGCGCGCTGCCCGGCGTCCATGCCGTCATCACGGGCGAGGATTTGCCGACGACCTACGGCATTCTCCCCGTCAGTCAGGACGAGCACGCCCTGTGCATCGACCGCGTGCGCTACATCGGCGACCCGGTCGCCGCCGTCGCCGCCGTTGACGAGGACACGGCTTTCGAGGCGATGAACCTGATCGAAGTCGAGTATGAGAAACTTCAGACGATCACGAGCATCGAAGAGGCCATCATGATCGACGAGCCGCGCGTGCAGGACTACGGCGAGAGCGGCAACGTCCACAAGAAAGTCCACCTCGAATTCGGCGACCTCGAAGAAGGCTTCGCCGCCGCCGACCACATCCGCGAAGACACCTTCTTCTACGAGGGCAACACGCACCTCCCTATGGAGCAGCACGCCTCGGTCGCGCATTTCGACCCCGACCACAAGCTGACGCTCTGGAGTTCGACGCAGACGCCGCACTACGTCCACCGCGCTCTCACCAAAGTGCTGGGTCTGCCCGCCGCGCACATCCGCGTGATCGCCACGCCGAACGGCGGCGGCTTCGGCGGCAAGAGCGACCCGTTCAACCACGAAGTCGCCGTCTGCAAGCTCTCGCAGATCACCGGCCGCCCCGTCAAAATAACTTTGACGCGCGAGGAGGTCTTCTACTGTCATCGCGGCCGTCACCCCGTCCTGATGCACGTCAAGACGGGCGTCAAACGCGACGGCTCGATCACGGCGATGGATTTTCAGACGTTCCTCGACGGCGGCGCGTATGGCTCCTACGGCGTCGCCTCCACGTTCTACACGGGCGCGCTGCAAACCGTCACCTACGAAGTGCCGCGCTATCGTTTTCGTGGTTTGCGCGCCTTCACCAACAAGCCGCCGTGCGGCCCCAAGCGCGGCCACGGCACGCCGCAACCGCGCTTCGGCCTCGAAGTTCAACTCGACAAGATCGCCGACGATCTCAAACTCGACCCGGCCGAGATGCGCTTGCAACATCTCGTCAAACCCTACTCGCTGACGGCCAACTACCTGCGCATCGGCAGCATGGGCTTGGGTAAGTGCATCGAGAAGATCGTCGAAGGCTCGGGCTGGAAGAACAAGTTTCGCCAACTGCCTTACGGCAAGGGCGTCGGCATCGCGTGCAGCTCGTACATTTGCGGCGCGGGGCTGCCGATCTACTGGAACAACATGCCGCACTCCGGCGTCCAACTCGGACTCGACCGGCAGGGCGGCGTGCGCGTCCAGTGCGGCTCGACCGACATCGGCCAAGGCTCGGATTCCATCCTCGCCTACATCGTCGCCGAAGTGCTCGGCATCGACCCCTTCGACATCCGCGTGCTCACGGCCGACACAGACCTCACGCCCGTCGACCTCGGCAGCTATTCGAGCCGCGTCACGCTGATGACCGGCAACGCCGCCCTCCAGGCCGCCGAACGCGCGCGCGAACTATTGAGCCTGGCCGTTGCCGAAAAACTCTCCCTGCCGGTCGAGAATCTCTCGTTCGCCGACCACCGCGTGTTCGACGTGGAGAACCCGGAAGTGGGCGTCGCCTTCGCCGAGGCGGTCGTGCTGGCGGAGTCGAAGTTCGGCACGATTGGAACGGTCGGCTCCTACACGCCGCCGCGCTCGCCGGGCAAGTTCAAAGGCGCGGGCGTCGGCCCCTCGCCCGCTTACAGCTACTCGGCGGCCATCGCCGAAGTTGACGTTGACGCGGAGACGGGCTTCGTCCGCGTCGAGCGCATCTGGATCGGCCACGACATCGGCCAGTCGATCAACCCGATGCTCGTCATGGGACAGGTCGAAGGCGGCGTCTACATGGGGCTGGGCGAGGCGCTCATGGAAGAGATGACTTATCGCACCAACCGCAACGTCGTCCACAAGTTCCCCTCGCTGCTCGAATACAAAAGCCCGACCACGCACGACATGTGCGACGTGAAGACCTACCTCATCGAAGACGCCGACCCGAACGGCCCCTTCGGCGCGAAAGAGGTCGGACAGGGGCCGCTCCTCCCCGTCATGCCGGCGGTCGCCAACGCCGTCTACGACGCCGTCGGCGTGCGCGTGGACGAAGTGCCGATCACGCCGGAGAAAATACTCGCCGCGCTCCGCGCCAAATCTCAGGGCAAGCCCGCCCGCTTCGGCCCCAAGGGCGTGCCCGCGGTCGAATGGCCTGAACCGCTCAAAGTCGCCACGCCCGAAGAGGGCGGCGACGGGCGCGAGATGCCGCGCGTGGCGATCCATTCGTAGAATGCTAATTGGAAGATGAGGAAAAATCATCGGTGAAATTTGAATGGGACGATGCAAAGGCTATTGGCAATGTGGAGAAACATGGCATCACTTTTGGAGAAGCTACCGAAGTCTTTTACGACCCAAATGCGCTTGAAGCCCATGACACCGAAAACTCCGACGACGAAGACCGCTTTGTCATCATCGGCTATTCTGCCAATCGCCTGTTGTTCGTCGTCTTTGCCATGCGTATCGGCAATATGATTCGTATCATTTCAGCGCGTAAGCCGACACCGGCGGAGAGGGATTTATATGAAAAAGGTGGAAGATAAGAAATCCGAAACAGAGCTTGAAGAGATCATTCTGGAAGTCACACAGCAGGATTATGAAGAGGGTTTAAAGCGTGGTTGGACAGACGATGATATGTTAAAGCCCGGCCGCTACAGGATGAAGCGCGGCGGCTTTCTCGCGCGCCATCCCGAGTTGAAGATTGAAGATAAAAAGCGCGCCTGACACAGTAAGCCATCCGAAGGCGGTGCGCCCGCGAGACGGTCGCGCGTGGCGATTCGTTCATAAGTACGAGGGGAATTTATACCGTTATGATGAGACTTCCGAAGTTTGAGTATCGCATGCCGCTGGCCGTGGGCGACGCGGTGAAGATGATGGCTGACGCGGGCGCGCAGGGGCAGTTCGTCGCGGGCGGGACGGACTTGTATCCGAACATGAAGCGGCGGCAGCAGACGCCGCAGACCGTTATCTCGGTAGGGCGGATCGCGGAGTTGCATACGATCACGGGCGACGGGCAAAGCGGGGTAAGAATCGGCGCGGGCGTGTCGCTGACGGATTTGTGCGAGCACCCGGTGATCAAGCGCGACTACCCGTCGGTGGCGGCGGCGACCCGCACGATCTCGACGCCCGTTTTGCGCAACATGGGCACGGTCGGCGGCAATCTGCTGCTCGACACGCGCTGCAATTATTACAACCAGAATTACGAGTGGCGCAAGGGCGTCAACTTCTGCATGAAGAAGGACGGCGACGTGTGCTGGGTCGCCCCCGGTTCGTCGAAGTGTTGGGCGGTGCAGTCGGCCGACCTCGTGCCGCTGATGGTCGCGCTCGGCGCGCGCGTGCGGCTCGTCTCGACGCTCGGCGAGCGCGAGGTGACGGCCGCAGGGCTGTACAACGACGACGGCATAGACTATTTGCACAAGCGGCCGGACGAGTTGCTGGCCGACATTCAGTTGCCGCCGGTGAACGGTTGGCGCGCGGTCTATCGGAAGCTCAGGCGGCGCGGCGCGTTCGACTTCCCCGTGCTCGGCGTGGCCGTGCGGCTCGACGTGGCGGAAGACGGCACGGTGCGCGAGGCGAAGCTGATTTTGGGCGGCATCGCGCCCGCGCCGGTGGAGGTGCGCGAGGCGGAAGCCGCGCTCGTCGGTGCGCGGCTCGACGCGGAGCGCATCGAAGCGGCGGCCGAAGCCTGCTACGTTAAAGCGCGCCCGCTCGACAATACGGATTTCATCATGAATTGGCGCAAGCAGATGACGCGCATCTACGTCAGGCGCGCGCTCGAAGCGTTGCAAGCTGACTAGCCGCTCACTTTTCGGAAACCGACGCCGCTCCGTGTGCGTTCAAGGTGGCAGCAGTTTGCCAATCTCGAATTTTCGGAGACACCAATGAACAAGTTGATTTTAACGCTGGCCGCGCTCGTGTTGCTGCCGGTGGGCGTCGCGGCGCAACAACAGGGCGCGGAGGCGGAGCGGGAGGCGGTCAAACAGGCCGTGCTGGATTACGTGGAAGGCATCTATACGGTGGATGCTTCGCGCATCGAGCGCAGCGTCCACCCGGAACTGGCGAAGCGCGGCTTCTTCGTGAAGCGGGGCGAGACGGCCTATAGCTCCGACGTGATGACCTTCACGCAATTAGTGGAACTCGCCAGGACTTACAATAAGAACGGGCGTGTGCCGAAGGATGCGCCGAAGGAAGTCGTCGTGTTCGACGTGTCAGACCAGACGGCCAGTGCGAAACTCACCGCCGTCTGGGGCATCGACTACATTCACCTCGCCAGGTACGACGGCAAATGGAAATTCGTCAACGTGCTCTGGCAAACCCCGCCGAAGAAATAGGGATGAGGGATGAGGGATGAGGGATGAAGAAAAACCCGCCGGAAGTTTAGACGCTTCTTCAATTCATCCCTCATCCCTCATCCCTCATCCCTTCCCCGCCGTTGCCGCCGTCCTGCTCGCCGCCGGACGCTCGCGGCGCATGGGCGCGTTCAAACCCCTGCTGCCTTTCGGCGCGCAGACCGTCATCGAAACCTGTGTCAACAGTCTGCTCGCGGCGGGCGTCGGCGAGGTGGTCGTCGTCGTCGGCCACCGTGCGGAAGAGGTGCGGCGGCGGCTGTCGCACCTGCCCGTCCGCTTCGCGCTCAACAACGAGAGTGGAAGCGAGATGGGCGTCTCGATTGCGCGCGGCGTGGAAGCATTGTCGCCGGGCGGCGCAGCGGAGACGAAGGCGCCGGGCGCGACGTTGATCGCGCTGGCGGATCACCCGGCGGTGACGGCCGCGGAGATCGGGGAGATCATCGCGGCGCATCGACGGACGGGCGCGCGGCTCGTCGTGCCCGAGTGGCGCGGGCGCGGCGGGCATCCCGTGCTGGTCGGCGCGAGCCTCCGCGCGTCGCTGCTGAACTTAGACGAGGCGGGCGGTTTGCGCGCCCTCTTCGACGCACATGCGGGCGAGGTTTTGCGCCTCCCGGTCGCTTCCCAATATGTTGCGCGCGACATGGATACGTGGGAAGATTACCGCGCGCTGCACGAAGAGATTTTCGGAGTCCCGCCGCCTGTCTCACAGACTCGACGGTAAACTTGCACGGGCTGGTTGTTCGCCTTCAATCCAACTGTTCTTTCTGACCGCACATCTAACCATTTCGGTACGGGAGCGTTTCACGTATATAGACAGCAGGCTCCCCGCGACGACGCTGATCCAGCCCGTCAAAACGCCGCTCCGAAATCGTGAGACGCCGTGTAGTAAGGAGAAAAGAATGTTTACCAAGTCCCCCCGTTTCATCGCCGGTTTGTTGCTCTCGCTCGTGCTCGTCTTCGCGCAGGCGTTCGCCGTCACGCCCGCCGCGCACCTGCAAGAGACCCTGCCGGACTTTTCGCTGCGCTCGGTTGACGGCGGCAGCATCACCTCCGAGCAGTTGCGCGGCGACGTGGTGATCCTCGCTTTCGGCGCATCGTGGCTGCCGCTCTCGCGCACGCAAATCGAAGGCGTCCAGCGGCTCGCCGACGAATATCGCGACCGCGACCTGAGAGTCTACTGGGTGAGCACCGATTCCGAATCGCAGAAGTCGAAGAATTTCGCCACGGACGACCAACTGCGCTCGTTCGCGCGCAAGAACGGACTCAAGATCGGCGTCCTGCGCGACCCGGACGGCGCATTCTTCAAACGCCTGGGCGTTGACCGCAACCAACTGCCCGCGCTCGTCATCTTCGACAAGGAAGGCCAGATTTCCGGCATGCCCATCGGCGGCCTCGACCCCGAAGGCAACCTCGTCCAACGCCTCTCGGCGCGCATCAACAAATTGCTCTAAGCCGCCCGCCGGACGCATTCCGCCGCGCGACGCGATCAACAGACGGCGGGGGCTGCTTCAATCGAGAAGCAGCCCCCGCCGTCTTTATAGTTTTCCTCTGTGACGGAGAAGGAATCCGGTTAGGCTGAGACGTTGCGCGCGCTCTCCGAATTAGCGGCTCTCTCCCGCCAGTTTGTAAACCAACCGCACGGGCAGCCCGACGACGTTCCAGTAATCACCCTCGATCTCCTCGATAAAGAGCGCGGCGCGGCCTTGCACGGCGTATGCGCCCGCCTTATCCGCCGGTTCATTCGTCGCCACGTACCAGTCGATCTCTTCATCCGTCAGCGGCGCGAAACGCACGCGCGTCAGTTCGTGCGCCACGAGCACGTCGCCCGTCTCCGCGCGCACGAGCGCGACCCCGGTCAGCACTTCGTGCCAACGGCCGCCGAGGAGCCGGAGCATCCGCCGTGCATCTTCCGCGTCAACCGGCTTGCCGAGCATCCGGCCGCCGACCGCGACCACCGTGTCCGCGCCGAGCACGAGGCCGGAGGCGCGCCCTTCCGCCACCGCCTCCGCCTTCTCGCACGCCAGCCGCTCCACGTATTCGATCACTTCCTCGCCGTCCCGCGCCGTTTCGTCCACGTTCGCCGCCGACACCTCGAACGGCCAGCCGACCGCGCGCAAAATCTCAGCCCGGCGCGGGCTGCTCGATGCCAGCACCAAAGGTTCCAACTCAAACTCTTCCGCCGTGCCCGGCGAAACTCCTACTTGTGGCTCTCCCTGTTCTTCCATTACACTCCCCTCTTGAATGCGAATTTCGGATGGCGGAATGCGGATTGTAAATACATCAAGCCGAGATTGCCAGCCGGGTCTTTACCAATCCGCCATCCGCATTCCGCGATTGAAAAGATGGACGACTTAATCCGAGCACTGCCCAACCTGCTGCGCGCGGCGGGCGACGCGGAAGAGGTGGCCGAGGCGGCGGCGATGGTGGCATGGCGTCGCGTGGCGGGCGAAGCCCTGCGCGGTCAGGCCGTGCCGTTCCGGCTGCATCGCAAGCTGCTCGTCGTGGCCGTCCCGGATACGGCGTGGCAGAAACAACTCGAACAGATCAGCGGCCAACTGATCTTTCGCCTCAACTCGCTGCTCGGTCAAGCCGTCGTCACCTACATCGAATTTCGCGTGGACGCAGCCACCGTGCGCCAGGAGCGCGCCCGGCTCGGACAGGCCGACTTCGACCGCGCCGCCCACGAACGCCGCGCGCTCAACAACTCGCGCCAACTCGCGGACGCCGCCGGCGCGATTCAAGATGAAGATTTGCGTCGCCGCTTCCTGCTCGCCGCCGGAAGCTATATCGACGCGCAGCAACAGAGGAAATAAAAAACGTCCGTGGTCAGTTGTCAGTTGTTTGTCGCTGACAATGTTGACGGCAACTTAACAAGTCAACCTTCGGCGCAACTTAAAAACAACTGACCACTGACAACTGACTACTGACAACTTCTATGCCCATCACCGAATCGGACATCGAAAAGATCGCCGCGCTCGCGCAGCTTGAGTTGACCGGCGAGGAACGCCGCGAGTTGACGCCGCAGATCGCTTCCATCGTCGCTTACGTCGAGCACTTGAACGAGTTGGACACGAGCGCGGCCGCGCCCGCGCTCGGCGGTCTCACCGACGAAGGCGCGCGCACCGACGCCGCCCGCGAAGACGCGCCCCTGCCCTCGCTCGGCCAGACGCTCGCGCTCGACCAGGCTCCCGACGCGGCCGCCGGACACTTCCGCGTGCCGAAAGTTTTGTAAAAATCGTCAGTGGTCAGTGGTCAGTTGCCCGTTGTTTCTGTTTCAGCAACAGCGGGCTGAAGATGTAAGTCTCAAGTTAGCGAGGCGGGTAAACAACTGACCACGGACAACTGACCACGGACTAATAATGAACATCGAAACGATCAAAACGCGCCTCGCGGCAGGCGAACTCGACGCGCGCGCCGTGGTGGAGCGCGCGCTCACGGCTGCCGAAGAGTTAGACGGGACGCTCGGCGCGTTCCTGCAAATCGACCGTGCGGGTGCGCTCGCGCGCGCGGGCGAGTTGGACGCGTTAGGCACTTGGTCGCTGGCCGGTGTGCTCGGCTCGGTGCCCGTCGCCATTAAGGACAACATCTGCGTGCGCGGGCTGGAAGCTACTTGCGGCTCGAACATCCTCAAAGGGTATCAACCGCCCTACAACGCGACCGTCATCGAACGACTGCTCGCGGAGGGCGCGGTCATCGTCGGCAAGACCAACTGCGACGAGTTCGCGATGGGGTCGTCGAACGAGAATTCCGCTTACGGCGCGGTGCGTAACCCGTGGGACACGAGTCGTGTTCCCGGCGGTTCGTCGGGCGGTTCGGCGGCGGCGGTCGCGGCGCGCATGGTGCCCGTCGCTTTGGGGTCGGACACGGGCGGCTCGGTGCGTCAGCCCGCGTCGCTCTGCGGCATCGTCGGGATGAAGCCGACCTACGGGCGCGTCTCGCGTTACGGGCTGGTCGCCTTCGGCTCGTCGCTCGATCAAATCGGCATCTTCGCGACCAACGCGAGCGACGCCGCCTTGACCCTCTCCGTTATCGCCGGGCGCGACCCGCGCGACGCGACGACCGCCGACGTTCCCGTGCCCGATTACGTCTCGCAATTGACGGGCGACCTCGGCGGCGCGCGCATCGGCGTGCCCCGCGAGTTGTTCGGCGAAGGCCTGGACGCTGACGTGCGCGCGAGCGTCGAGGCGGCGATTGAAACTTACCGCGCGCTCGGCGCGCAGGTGGTTGACGTGGAGCTGCCGCACGCGAAATACGCCATCGCCGTCTACTACATCATCGCCACCGCCGAAGCCTCTTCCAACCTCGCGCGCTACGACGGCGTGCGCTACGGCTTCCGCGCCGAAGAGTCGGGCACCCTGCGCGAGATGTATCAACGCACGCGCGAGCAGGGCTTCGGCGCGGAGGTCAAACGCCGCATCATGCTCGGCACCTACGTGCTCTCCTCCGGCTACTACGACGCCTACTATCTCAAAGCGCAAAAGGTGCGCGCGCTCATCAAACAAGACTTCGCCCGCGCCTTCGAGCATTGCGACGCGATCATCACGCCGACCTCGCCGACCACCGCTTTCCTCATCGGCGAAAAGACCGACGACCCGCTCGCCATGTATCTCAACGACATCTACACCGTGACGGCCAATCTCGCGGGCATCCCCGGCCTCTCCGTCCCCTGCGGCCTCTCCCGAACGAACTTGCCCATCGGCATGCAACTGCTCGGCACGCATTGGAGCGAAGCGACGCTCCTGCGCCTCGCACATGCCTACGAGCAGGCGCAACCTTTCGACGCGCGCCCGCCCGTGATGGCGCAGGGCGAAGCGTAAGCGCGTCGCCGACCGGCGGCGCGTTGCCAAAAGCTAAGGAGGGTCTGCTTCTGTATCGAAGCAGACCCTCCTTAGCTTTTAACGCTAGTGACGCGACGCGACGCCGAACGCCCGGCCGGAGCCGCGATAAGACTCAGCCCTTCCTGGCATCCTTATCGGGAATGAGATCGCCCGTGAAAAGTTCGATCACGTCTTTGACCGTGCCGACGACGGGAGTCACGTCGAGGCCGACGTGGATGAGACCGTTGCGCCAGCCCTTTTTCCTGATCTCGTAGCCCGCGAAGCCGAGGGCGACGGCCGTGCCGACGATAGGGATCGGTTTGATGAGCCGCCGCGCGAGCTTCCAGCCCCCGGCGCGCGCCGCCCGCCGCGTCATATTCTTCGCCGTTCCCATCCGCGTCGTATTGGTTGCCATCGCCGGTTACCGTGCCGCGTCCAGACCGAGTTCCGCGCGCAGTTTGCGCTCGTCGTAGGGCGAGAGATTGAAGGCGCGCCCGTCAATCTCGAAGGTCGGAACTTTGCGCTTGCCGTCGTTGAGCCGCATCACGAGTTCGGCCGCGCCGTCATGTTCTTCGATGTTGATCTCTTCGTAAGCGATGCCGTTCTCGCCCAGGAAAGTTTTGGCGCGGCGACAGTCCGAGCACCACGTAGTCGTATACATTTTGATGTTTGCCATCGCGCGAATTTTCTCCGGTCTGAAAAATTATGATGTCGTGATTGTAGCTCAAGCGGGCGTCGTTTGCATGGGGCGACAGCGTTCGCCGTCGCAGGCACGGTTTGACGCGGAGCGGGCACGGGGGAAACTATTTTTGCGTTCACAAGTCCGGGGTCGTCGTCGCCCTACACCGGGTCAGGCGACGCTCAGTTCGTCCCCGAGCGGGCTGGCGTTGAGGGCGTGCAGACCGTGCTGCTGGCGCAGGCGGCGTTCGATCTCGGAGGGGTCTTGCGGGCGGGAGAAGAGGTAGCCTTGTCCGTAGTCGCAGTTGAGCCGGCGCAGGCGCGCGAGTTGTTCGGCGGTCTCGATGCCTTCGGCCACCACCTCTTTGCCCATGTTCTTGGCGAGCATGATGATGGTGCGCACGATTTCGGAATTTTCGTGGTCGTCGCCGCCCATGCTGATGAACGAGCGGTCGATCTTCAGCGTGTGGATCGGCTTGAGGCGCGAGAGATAACTGAGCGATGAATAGCCGGTGCCGAAATCGTCGATCGCCAACTCGACGCCGAGGTCGCGCAGGCGGCTGAGCAGCGGGACGATGGTGTGCGCGTTCTCCATCAAGACGCTCTCGGTGATTTCGAGTTGGAGCGCGGCGGGCGCGAGGCCGGTGTCTTTGAGCACTTCAACGATGCGCTCGTAGAGGTCGGGTTGCACGAAATGGCGGCTGGATAAGTTGACGCTGAGTTTGAGGCGGCTGTGCTGCGGGGAGATGAGTTGCCAAGCGCGCATCTGGCGGCACGCTTCTTCCATCACCCACTGCCCGAGTTCGACGATCACGCCCGTCTCCTCTGCGACGGGGATGAAATCGGACGGCTGGATCAAACCGAGTTCCGGGTGTTGCCAGCGCGCGAGCGCCTCGAAGCCGGAGACGCGCCCCGTCTCCAGCGAGACTATCGGCTGGTACTGCAAACGAAACTCGTCGCGCTCGACCGCGCGGCGCAGATCGTTTTCCAGCCGCAGCAGGGCGACGACGCGGGCGTGCATGTTTTGGTCGAACACCTCGTGGCGCGCCTTGCCCTGCGCCTTGGCGCGATACATCACCGTGTCCGCATCGCGCAAGACCGCCTCGGGCGTCTCGTAGCCGGTGGTGCTGAGGGCGATGCCGATGCTCACGGTGGTGAACACTTCGTGGCCGCCCAGGTTGAACGGCTGCATCAACTCCTGCCGCACGCGCTCGGCCAGGGCGACGGCTTCGCCCGGCTGCGCGCCGATGTCGTTCAAGAGGATGGCGAATTCGTCGCCGCCGAGGCGCGCCACCACGTCCGAAGGGCGCAGGCAGTGTTGCAGGCGGCGCGAGAGCGCGACGAGCAACTGGTCGCCGACCGTGTGGCCGAGCGAGTCGTTGACGTTCTTGAAGCGGTCGAGGTCTAAAAACAGCACGGCGAAGACGAACTCGTCGTGCCGCCGGGCGCGCTCGACGGCCATCTGCAAATGATCCGTGAAGAGGTTGCGATTGGGCAGCCCCGTGAGCGCGTCGTGGTAGGCGTTGTGGAGCAGTTTCGCCTCCGTGTGCTTGCGCTCGGCGATGTCGCGCGCGATGCCCTGCACGCCGACGGGCTGGCCGTTGCGGTAGACGAGCCGCGTGCTCACTTCGAGCGGCACGCGTCGCCCGTCTTTGGCGATGATGTCCACCTCGTAGACGGTCGCCTCATCGACCGACGCCTTGCGCTCCATCATCCGGCGCGCGAGGGCGAGATGTTCCGGCACGATGATCTGCGCGATGTTGAGCGCGGCCGCTTCCTCGCGCGTGTAGCCCGTGATGCGCTCGCCCGTCTTGTTGAGGGAGGTGAAATTGCCCGCCAGGTCGTGCGTGTAGACGAGGTCGTTGGCGTTCTCGAAGAGTTCGCGGTAACGCTCCTCGGATTCGCGCAGGGCGCGCTCGGCGCGTTTGCGCGTGGTGATGTCGCGCGCGATGCCCTGCACGCCGACGGGCGCGCCCTCGTCGTAGATCAACTGCGAACTCACTTCCAGGAGCCTGCGCTCGCCGTTTTTCGCCACGATCTCGGTTTCGTAAAAAGTGGTGGTCTCCTCGCCGGCGAGTTTGCGCGCCATCATCTGACGCGACAGTTCCAGATGTTCCGGCGCGATCATCTCCGCGAAGGTCATCCGGCGAATCTCTTCGCAGGCGTAGCCCGTAATCTTCTCGACCACGCGGTTGACGGTGATGTACCGGCCCGCCAGGTCGGTCGTGTAGATCACGTCGTTGGCGTTTTCAAACAACTCGCGGTAGCGTTCCTCGGATTCGCGCAGAGCCGCCTCGGCGTGCTTGCGCTCGGTCACGTCGTTGATCAGGACGAGCCGCGCGGCGCGCCCGCCGAAGTCGATCAATTGCGAACTGATCTCGACGGAAATCCGCGTGCCGTCCTTCTTGCGGTGCTCCCATTCGCCCGCGTAGCGGTGCGCCGAGGGGAGTGACGCGATATTTTCGAGCATCGCCGGAATGTTTTCGGGGGAGCGCACGTCGAAGATGTTCATCCGCAGGAACTCCTCGCGCGTGTAGCCGTAGTGCCTGACGGCCGCCTGGTTGACGGCGAGGTAAGCGTAAGTTTCCGCGTCGTAGACCCACATCGGGTTCGGGTTGCTCTCGAACAGGACGCGGTATTGCTCCTCGGAGCGCGCGAGTTTTTCTTCGGCGCGCTTGCCCGCCGTGATGTCCTCGACGCTGCCCTCGTAATACAGGAGCGCGCCCGCCGCATCATGCACGGCGTGGATGTTCTCGCGCATCCAGATGATGCTGTGGTCTCGGCAAAACACCTGCGCCTCGAAGCCCTGCACCTTGCCCTGGGTGGCGAGCAGGTGTTGGAGCGCGGCGCGCGTCTCGGCGTCGGCGTAAAAGTCGCGCGCGATGTCGGTGCAATTACCGATCAACTCGGCGGGCGAAGAGTAGCCGAGCATGGCGGCCATGGCGGGGTTGGCGGCGAGAAACTTCCCGTCGGGCGTCGAGCGGTAGATGCCGTGGACGGCCTGCTCGAAGATCGAGCGATATTTCAACTCCGCCGCGCGCAGCGCATCCTCTGCCTGCACGCGGTCGGTGATGTCCGTCACGAATCCCTCGATGGCGACCAGTTCGCCTTCGGCCGAGAAGATGCCGTGTCCCTGCTCCCACATCCAACGCTCGTTTTGCGCGGCGGTCACCAGGCGGTAGACGAGGCGAAAACGGGTCTGCGCCGCGAGCGCGGCCTGCACCTCGTTCCACACCTTCTGCCGGTCGTCCGGGTGAATCAAATCGGCGTAAGCGATTTCCCCTTCGCCGGTCAGGTCGGCGGGCGCGTAGCCGGTCAGTTCCCGGCAGCCCTCGCTGACGAAAAGCATCGTCCAACGCTCGTTGTTGCGGCAGCAGTAGGCCATGCCGGGCAAATTGCCCATCAGCGTGATCAGCGTCCGCTGCGCTTCGGCGTAGCTGGTGGGGTCGAATGATTGATTCGCGTGGGCTTCGCACAGTCTTTGGAAGACGGCGAGGTCGATGGCGGGCAGGAATGAGTTCATGGTCGTTCGGGTGAGGCGTATCCTGCCTGTCATGTCCGGCGCAAAGTTCGGGCGGGCGACGGGAAGAAGATATCCTCTGTCGGGAAACTCGGCCGGGCTGCAAGCGACGCGCGTGCGGTCGCGTTTGCGGCGAGCGTAACCGTGACCCGCCCCGACTTTAAAGTGAAACCATCTCCCCGTGAAGCCGCCCGCCGCACACAAAAAGGGCTTCGAGCATTGCTTAAACGGAGAACTGTGAGCTGGCTGAGGAGGTTGACCGGAAGTGTGGGCAAGTCCCCCGGAGGGGAGGTCAACCGTGTTCCAGATTACTTGATAATTCGTTTCCTTGCAAGAAGATAAAATAGGGCGGGATCGTGCGCGGTCAGTGGTCAGCCGTCAGTGGTCAGTGGTCAGTTGTCCGTGGTCAGTTGTTCTTTGTTCGTGGCCGGCCGGTCAATTCAACCTTTAGTGATTACTGCGGCAAACTGAATCAACTGACAACTGACCACGGACAACTGACGACTGACGGTTATTGCTCCAGTTGCGTGCGCGCGCGTTGGAGGAAGGTGCGTACCATCTCGCTGACGTTCTTTTGCACCTCCGCGCTCAGGCGGTTCTCGCCGACGAGTCCGGCGAGCATGTGGAACTCGGTGGCCTTGCGGCGACGCAACTCGACGCGCTGCACGATGCGGATGAGCACGCGCGTGCCCTGTTCCTCGAACTGCGCGGCGTAGCGCAAAAAATTGCTCCGCTCCTGCGCGGCCGGCGACCACTCGATGCTCTGCGGGTGATCGAGCGTCTGTTCGACGGCGAACGCCTGCCGGATCGCGCCGATGACCGGCACGTCCGCGCGTATCAGCCAGCGCATCACGCCGCCCGCCTCCTCGCGGATGCTCTCCACGCCCGGCATCAACTCCACGAAGTTTTGCCAGTCGCCGAAGAAGGCGCGGGCGCGCTCAATCGTGGTCTTAATCTCAAGTTTATCTTCAAAAGCCGCTTTGATCTGAAACACAATTCCCCCAGTGACAGGTGACAGGTGACAAGTGACGGGTAAAAACCGAACTCAACCCGCCACCCCAAGCATACGTTTTTAACTTGTCACTTGTCACTTGTCACCTGTCACTTTTTTCTAAAATGTTGGTTGGAAGAGAAAGGAATTGAAGAACAGCCGCGTGGTCGCGCGCCAGAAGCCGCGATAGTTGGGGTCTTCGGCGTAGAGGACGACGTGGCCGCGACCCGTAGGTTCCTCGATGACGTGCGCCGTGCCGCGCAGGAGGCGTTCCGTGTTGTTCGGCCAGATGAAACCGGCGAGGCGCAGCGGTTGGTCGCCGTCGCCCGTGAAGACGACGGCGTTCGTGCCTTCTTTCGACGGGCGGAAGAAGTAGGCCGAATCCACGAGCACGGGAAGCTGCGGGTCTTCGTAGCCGTAGGTGAGGGGCGTCGAGCGATCCACGGTGGCGCGGAAGATCGCGCCGGGGACGGCTTCGGGCACGCGCCCCGGTCTGGCCGAGGGCGAGGCGATGGGAGGCAGGTCGGGCGGCGCGCCGTCAAGCTTCTCGTTGCGGTCTTGGGCGTCGCGCTGCTGTTCGGTGGCGGTCTGCGTCGCCTGGCGACGGTTGCGCGCGGTGGCCTGTTGCTCGCGCGCCGTGGCCGCTTCCGGCGTCGCGGGCGAGGGACTGGCGGCGGGCGTCGTCGCGGCTTTGGCTTCGTCGTCGTCGGGCGTCTTTTGGTCGCGCTGCTCGTCGTCGTCGCTGCCGACGAGGCGCGACGAAGTTAAGTTCACCTCTTTCAAGGCCGCGAAGACCGCCGCGCCTTTGACGCAGACGAGCGTGCCGCCGCGCTGCACCCACGCGCGCAGCGTCGAGACGCCCGAAGCAGTGAGCGCGCTCAGGTAGCCGCCCGCCGAGCCGTCGGGCATGATGATCACGTTGTACTGGTCGAGGTTCGCGCGCCGGAGATTCGCAATCGTCATGGGCGTGAAGTCGACGCCGTAACGCTCGAACGTCCACCACATCGCGCCGTAGCCCGTCTGGCTCACGGGTTCGTCGGCGACGACGATGATGCGCGGCCGCTTCAGAGACAAGACGTTCTCCGAGCCGATGCTCGTATCGCCCGTCTCCGCAAAGCCGGAATTGACGGCCGTGACTTCGACGCCCGCCTCGCGCGCGAGCCGCGCCAACGCCTCGTGCAAAGTGTCCGGGTTGCGCGAAACGCGCACGACGATGGTGCCGCGCGGCCAATCGCGCCCGCCCGCGTTCAAGGTGCGCGTGGCGACGGCGAGTTTGTAGTTCTCGCGCAGCAAACGGTAGGCGAGCGAGGCCGCGCCGTTCGTCTCGTAAGGGATGATGTAGGCGATTGAGGCGCGCCCCGAAACGCCGAGACGACGCGAGAGCAATCTCTCGCCGGAGGCGCGCAAAGCGTCGGCCGTCGTCTCCGGCGCGGGCGGCGCGGCGCGAAGCTGAACGGAGGCGAGGGCGGGCGCGTCGCCCGTCCAGTAGGCTTCGACGCCGAAGACGAACGGCAGCGACCACGCCGTCACGTCGTAAAAACCGTACTCCTCTTTCGCGGCGTTGCCCCCGCGCCGCTGGTTGCGCGCGAAACGCGCGAGTTGATCGCGCACGAAGGCCGGGTCGAGTTCCGTGTCGGGTTCGAGCAGGGCTTTGGCGAGACGCTTCTGCGGCTGCGCGAGTTCGACGACGTATGAGCCGGCGGGAAACGTGCGCGCGCCGCCGCCGCCCGCAGACGCCGCGCCGCCCGTGTAGGCGCGCGCGCTCGCCGAGCGAAACGGCTCGCTCGCCACACTCACTTCGATCCCCGAACGCAGCAGCACGTCGGCCAGATCGGCCGCGCGCGCCGGGTCGCGCCCGGGCACGATGACGATGCGCCGCATCGCTTCGCGCCGCCCCTCTTCGATCGCGCTCTGTTTGAACTCGTAGAAATCTTTCAGACGCGCTTCGCGGTTGCGCGCCGCCACTTCGAGCGTCGTGAGCGAGGCGATGAAGTGCTTGGCGATGGCCGAGCGCAGCGTGACGATGGTGTCGTCGTCGCGCCGCCATGCGTAGCCCTTCGTGCCGCCGCCGTCGGTTTCGTAGGTCATGCCGGTCGCGCCGTTCAGGGCAGGCCACGAGTCCCAGAAGAAGGGGCCGAAGAGATCGAACACGTCGCGCACGTAATAATCCCAGTTGCGCGCGTCGAACTGCGCGGCGTTGGCGCGGCCAAACTCCGTGAGCCAGCGCGTGGTCTGCGCGGGCGGCAAATTCGGATTGACGGGCAGCGCCGCCGGGGGGAAGAAATACTGCGAGGGCTGGCCGTGATGATCCACAAAGATTTGCGGATTCCAGTCGAGGTAGGCGCGCTGGAGGTTGCGCGTCTCGATCTGGGTGGCGGCGAGGTTGTCGCGGTTGAGATCGAAGCGGTAATGATTGGCGCGTCCCCAGACCGACCACGGCTCGCGGTGCTCGCTCGCCAGCGGGTCGGCGTTGCCCGTGCCGAACGAGTTGTACCAGGTGACGAAACGCTCGTGGCCGTCGGGGTTCGAGCAGACGTTGACGACGACGACGGAGTTTTTCAGGATGTCGAGCGTGGCCGGTTCGTTCGACGCGGCGAGTTGGTAGACGACCTGCATCATCGCCTCGAACGACGCCGACTCGTTGCCGTGAATCGTGTAGCTCATGAACGAGATGATGGGCATCTCGCGGGCGATGCGCGTGGCCTCCCCGGCGTTCGTCGTGCGCGGGTCGGCGAGGCGGGCGATGTTCGCTTTGATCTGGTCGAGCCGCTGCAAATTTTCCGGCGCGGAGATAACGACGAGGTGCATTGAGCGGTGCTCGTTCGTCTCGCCGATGTCTGTCACGCGCACGCGGTCGGGCGCGGCCTGCGCGATGCGCTCGATGACGCGCTCCATCGTCGCGTAGTTCGTGTGGAAGTCGCCCACGTCGAAGCGCGTCGTGATTTGCGGGCGCGGCACTTGCTCGCGGTAGGGGCCGCGCGCATAGAAGTCGAAGCGCGAATCATCGCGTTGCGCCGGTGCGTCGGTCGAGAGAGAGAGGACGAAAAGAGCGGCGAGCAGAAGGAGCGGGCGGACGCGACCGTGCTGGATCATGTGTCAGGCAGCTTTCTTTTGTTTCGAGATGATGTGCAAAGACGCCGACGATATTACCCCGTCCCGGCGGCGACACTCAAATCAATTGCGCGGCGCCACGCGCGCCCCGGAGGACGTATAGCGCGGCGACACCGGATGAGCCTCCCGGCTGCGCGGCCGGGAGCGTGGCGGTCTTTATTTCTTTCCGCGAGGTCTCGCGCCCTTTCCCACGAGTTCCGTAGAGCCGCGCATCTTGCGCGATGACCCCAAGCCCGTTTATGTTGACGCGATGACACCGACCGGAACCGGATGCCCGCGCTGCGATGCGCCGCGACTGCGCGCGTGGGACGAACTCGCGGACGAGGAGCGCGAGGTCGTGCGCCGCCTGCCCGCCGCCGCCTCTTTCTCAATCGAAGAACGCGCCGCGCGGCATCGCTGGTGCGTGCGCTGCTGGCACGAAGAGACGGGCGGCGCGCGGCTTGAAGCCTGACCCGCACCTGGCAACCCTGACTTCCACCGATCCCGAACGACATTCAACGGAGCGTCCCATGAAAAACTTTGCGCTTGACGGGTTGAGAACCGCAGCCGTCGCGTTTCTATTGCTGCTCGGCGGCCTGCCGGGCGTCGCATCGTCCGCGTCGCGCCCGCGGCAGCAGGACAGGCGCGCCCGCCGAGACCCCGCGCGCGTGGCGGAACAGGTGCGCGCGGAGTTTCTACACGCCTGGCGCGGTTACGAGCGTTACGCCTGGGGACACGATGCGCTGCGGCCTCTATCGAAAGCCCCGCACGACTGGTATCGGGAATCGCTCTTGATGACGCCGGTTGACGCGCTCGACACGATGATCCTGATGGGTCTCACGGCCGAGGCGGAGAAGACCAGGCAGTTGATCGTCGAACGCCTCTCCTTCGACAAGGACTTGAGCGTCAAGAATTTCGAGGTCACGATCCGGCTGCTCGGCGGCCTGCTCTCCGGTTACCAGTTGACCGGCGACAAACGCCTGCTCGCGCTCGCGGAAGATTTGGGGAAGCGGCTGCTCCCGGCCTTCGAGTCGCCCACGGGCATCCCCTACATGTACGTCAACCTCCGCACCGGCCAGGTGCGCCAGCCCATCACCAACCCGGCCGAAGCCGGAACGCTCCTCATCGAATTCGGCACGCTCAGCAAGCTGACCGGCCAGCCCGTCTTTTACCAAAAGGCCAAGCGCGCTCTGGTCGAAGTTTACCGGCGTCGCTCGGCCGTCGGCCTCGTCGGGCAGAGAATCAACGTGGAGACGGGCGAGTGGACGAACAAAAACAGCAGCATCAGCGCGGAGATAGATTCCTATTACGAATACCTGTTGAAGTGCTGGCTGCTGTTCGGCGACGAGGATTGCAGGCGGATGTGGCTCGACAGCATCCGCGCCGTCAACCGGCACCTCGCCGACGATTCGCGTGCGGAACTCTGGTACGGCCACGCCGACATGGAGACGGGTCGCCGCACGAAGACCGCCTACGGCGCGCTCGACGCCTTCTTCCCGGCCGTGCTCGCCCTCTCCGGCGACCTCCGGCGGGCGCGCCGCCTGCAGGATTCGTCTTTCAAGATGTGGAACCTCCACGGCATCGAACCGGAAGAACTCGACTACAAAACGATGCAGGTGACGGACGCCTCCTACGCCCTGCGCCCGGAGATCGTCGAATCGGCTTATTACCTGCACCGCCTCACCGGCGACCCGAAATACCTCCGCATGGGCGAGACCATGTTCGCAGACTTCGTGCGAGCCTGTAAGACCGAGGCGGGCTACGCGAGTTTGAAAAGCGTGGTGACGAAAGAAAAAGCGGACGTGATGGAGAGCTTCGTGCTGGCGGAGACGTTCAAGTATTTTTACCTGCTCCACGCGCCGCCGCGCGTGTTGAATTTCAAACAAGTCGTCTTCAACACCGAAGCCCACCCGATCCGAAAAACCTGGTGAGCGCGCAGTAGTGGCGGCGGCGGCCGTCGTCGAAGGCGACCGGGCGGCTCCGCCGTTATCAAATCGTGATCAATCCCGGCGCGCCGTGATGCGGTCGTAGGCCGCGCGGATACCGTGCATGCGTGCGCGCAACGTTTCCGTGAGCGCGGCGGCCGATTCGTGCCCGACCGCGCGCGCGAGGTCTCTGAGCACGGCGTGATCGGGCGCGGAGGGCAGGCGCGACGAACGCCCGGCGATGAGCCGGAGGTGATGGTCGAGCGCGCGCAGGGTGGCGTAACCTTCCGAGAGACTGCGGTAGGTTTCCGCGTCGAGCGAACCGGCGTCTCGGAGGCGCGCGAGGGTCGTCTGCGTCGAACGATCCGCGCCGGAGTCGCGCACGTCGTCGCGGAGTTGGAGGTAGCGGGCGGCGAAGTACACGTCGAGCATGCCGCCCGCGCCGAACTTGATGTCAATCGCGCCGCCGTGCCCCGCGCCCCGCTCGCGTTCGAGGCGTTCGCGCACGCGGCGCGTCTCCCGCCTCAACTCTTCCCCGTCGCAGGCGCGCGCCGCTTCGTGGATCGCGCGCCGCGCCTCGGCCTCGGCCGCGCGCCCCAGTTCGAGGTCGCCGCCGACGGCGCGCAGTTTCACGTAGGCCAACCACTCCCAGACGTTCGTGCGCGTGCGTAAGTATTCGACGAACGACGCCGCGCTGCGCACGAGCGCGCCGTTCTTTCCGTCGGGACGCAGGCGCAAGTCCACGCGGTAGAGATAGCCCGCGCGCGTCAGGCTCGACAACGCCGAGACCATCAACTCGACGAGCCGCGTGTAAGCCTCGTCGCGCGTGAGCGCGCCCACGGGCGAAATTACCTGCGCGTCGTAGACGATCACGAGATCGAGATCGGAGCCGTAGTCCATCCCGCCGCTCGCGAGGCGTCCGAGCGCGAAGACGGACAGGCGCGGCCCCGCCGCGAGGTTTCCGTAACGCCGCGCCAGTTCGCGGCGCGCGATGAAGTAGGCGGCGTTGATGCTCGCCGTGGCGAGTTCGGTCTGCAAGCGGTTGGCCTCGGCGTGCGATAGCTCGCCGCGCGCGTCGCGCGCGCCCGTCTCGACCAGCAGTTGCGCCCAAGCGCGGCGCAGCGCGATCAACTCCGCGCGAAAACTCGACTCGCGATCGATCTCCCGGCGCAGCAACGCGCGGTAATCGCGCTCGCGCACGGCATCCCCGGCGACGAGCAGGGCGGGAATCAAAGCCGGGTTGCCCGCCAGCATCTCGCCGAAGAACTCGGACGCGCCGCAGACACGGACGAGCGCGCGCAAACTCTCCTCCGAGAGTTCGACGCTCGTGCTCGACTTATCGAGCGAAGCGGCGACGCGCGCCACGTATGAGAGCGCGCGTCGCGGGTTGAGCGAACGATGCGCCGCCTCGTCGAGAAGACGCGCGACGCGCCCCGTGGCGGCCGTCTCCGTCTCGCGCGCGTGGAGGTTGGCCTGCCCGCTCTCGAACCTGAGACGGGGCGCGAAGACTTGCGCGGCGGCCTGCATCGCGGCGTCGTCGGCGTGTGCGCCCGGCGCGACTTCGAGACGCGGCTCGCCAAACGGCGCGGCGCGAAGGCTCGCGCGAGCAATCGTCGCGGGCGAAGCTGACGCCGCACCGACGGCCTTCCGATCATCGCCTGCACCGGCAGCTTCCCGATCATCGTCCGCGCCGACGGCTTCCCGATCATTGTCCACGCCGACGGTTTTCCGCTCGTCGTCCGCTCGGAACGGCTCCGGCGTGACGGGAGCAGGATTTGCGCTCTCGCCCGTCGCGGTGGCCGCGACCGGCGTCGGGTTACCTGCGGCGGCTTCGTCGTCCGCATTGGCTGTATTGGTCGCGTCGGCCGCGAGCGGCGCGGCTTCCCGGCTCTCGCCGAAGATGCGTTCGTAAGCGGCGCGCACGCGCGCGGTGTGGAGTTCGAGCGCGCGATTGAAATCGGCGAGCGCATCGTGTCCGGTGAAATTCATCCGCCGCGCGACGAGCGTGCGCCGCCCGGTTTCGCCGGGCACGGAATGTGTTTGCAGGCCGTGCTCCATTTGCAGGCGGTGTTCGAGCATGCGCAGGAAGGCATAGGCGTCGGAGAGTTCGGTGCGCTCGCGCTCGCCGATGAGGCGGCGGTCGGCGAGGCGGCCGAGGCTGATGAGCGTGTGCGGCGCGTGCAGCCAGGAGTCTTGTGCGCCGTGCGCGAGTTGGAGGGCTTGCGCGACGAACTCGATCTCGCGGATGCCGCCGCGACCGAGTTTGACGTTGAAGCCGCGCGAACCGCCCGCGTGTTGCCGGTCGATCTTCTGCTTGGCGAGACGGACGTTTTGCAACGCTTCTTCGACCGAAGCGGCGTGCGTATAGACGCGCCCGCGCACCTCCGCGGCGAAACGCGCGTAGAGCGCGGCCGTCCCGGCGGCGGCGCGCGACCTGATCAGCGTTTGCAGTTCCCAGGCCTGCGCCGTCGTGCGGTAGTAGCGCGAGGCTTCCGCGAGCGAACAACTGAGCGCGCCGTCGCGGCCGTGCGGACGCAGGCGCAGGTCTACGCGGTAGGCCGCGCCCTCGCCCGTCTGCTGACCGACGAAACGCGTCATGCGTTCGGCGAGGCGGTTGAAGTATTCGCGGTTGGTCGTGCGGCCGCGCTCGCCCGCGCCCGACGTGTGGCCGTCGTCGGAATAGAGAAAGAGAAGGTCTATGTCGGAGGCGTAGTTGAGTTCGTGCGAGCCGAGTTTGCCGAGCGCGACGACGCAGAAACTCGCGGTCGTCTTGCGCCCGCGCTCGTCCGTGCAGAGCGGCGCGCCGTGGCGGTTGTCCAACTCCTGGCGGGCGAGGTTGAGGGCGTAGGCGAGCACCGTGTCGGCGAGGTTCGAGAGTTCTTCCGTCGTCTCGACGATGGAGTTGGTGCGGCGCAGGTCGTGCAGGTAGATGCGCAGCAACTCGCGCCGCCGGAAACGCGCGAGCGCAACTTGCGGCTCGACCTGCGAATGCGTCAAGGCGAATCGCGCGAGCGACTCGCCCAACTCCTCAGTCGTCCTGACGTGCGTGTCGGCGCGTTCGCGCGCGAGCCAGTTCAGGTAGTCGGGATTCTGCGCGAGCGTCGTGCCCAGGAGCGGACTCCACGCCGCGAGCGCGAGGGCGTCCGAGAGCAGCCCCTCGTCGCGCACGAGTCGCTGCGCCGCGCGCGCATCCTCGGCCGCGAGCCGTTCGTAAAACATCCGCGCGCCCTCGGCATCCGGCAAGTCGCGCACGAGCGATTCGATCTTTTCGTCAAACTTACGCAAGGCCACTTGATTGTAACGCGAAGCGCGGCGCGTTGCGGAATGGCGCGTTGCAGAATGGCGCGTTGCGGAATGGCGCGCGCACCGCGCGGCGCGCCGGGCGGCCGGACAAACCGGGTGAGGCCGCCGACGGATGCAGTATAATTCGCGCCGGTTCAGATCGGGCGAAAAATCGGAGGCACATTGAAAATCATTCGGAGGATATTCGAGGCGGGTTATTCGGCGGTGATCTTTTTGTTCCTGTGTTGCGGCGTCGCGCTCGTCGTCTTCGCGGGGATGGAATTGTGGCACGGGATCAATCCGGGTTCGGACTTGCCGCTGCGGGAGCGTTTCAACTCGGTGCTGGAGTGCGTGGGGCTGTTGACCATCGCGGTGGCCGCGCTCGAACTGGGGCAGACCATCCTCGAAGAAGAGGTGCAGCGCGGAGCGCAGATGAGCGCGCCGACGCGGGTGCGTCGTTTCCTGTCGCGCTTCATGGTGGTCGTCATCGTGTCGCTCTCCATCGAGTCGCTGGTGGCGGTCTTCCAGTTTCTGCACGACGACCCGGCGCACCTGTTGCAGGCAGCGGGCATCGCCGTCGCGGCGGCCTTGCTCCTGGCGGCGTGGGGCGTGTTCGTCAAATTGAACAAGAGCGCGGAGGAGTTGGAACCGGAGGCGATGGAAGACGCCAAGAGTGAAGATCAGGCCATCGAAGAGGAACAGGGCGTACGCACCGCGAGGACACAGCCATGACCGAGATCGAACGGCTCTCCGATCAACTACAGCGCGCCTTCTACCGCGACGCGTGGTGCGGCCCCGCGCTGCTCGAAACGCTTGAGGGTGTGACGGCCGAGCAGGCCGCGCGGCGTCCGCTCGCGCGGGCGCACAGCATCCGCGAGATCGTCGCGCACCTGAGCGGATGGAAAAGGACTGTGCAGCAAAGGCTCGCAGGTCAGGCCGTGAGGTTGCCGGAAGAGGGCGACTGGCCGCCCGTCACCGACGCGAGCGAGCAGGGCTGGCGGGAGACGCTGGCGACGTTGAAGGCGCGACACGACGCGCTATTGATCGTCGTGCGCGGCTTGACCGGGGCGCAACTGGAAGACGTGCTCATCACGGAGAGCAGCCGCGAGACGGGCGGCGGCGTCTCCTGCTACGTGACGCTGCACGGCGGCGCGCAGCACGACCTTTACCACGGCGGCCAGATTTCGCTGTTGAAGAAAGGCTGACGCCGGCGAGAGCGGTTGACGCGTCAGAGCATGCTCGGCGCGTCGAGAAGGATTGACGAACTGCGCCGCACACTCAAGCCGAAAATTTTAAACGCGAACTCTTACGCCGCAGGGCTGCGCGAGTTGAGCGGGCGCGACCCCGACCTCGCGCGCCTCTTCGCGGAGTACGGCACGCCGCCCACCTGGTTTCGCGCGCCGGGTTTCCCGACGCTCGTTCACATCATCCTTGAGCAGCAGGTGTCGCTCGCCTCGGCCAGAGCCGCCTTCACGCGTCTCCTGTCGCTCGCCTCGCCGCTCACGCCCGCGCGTTTCCTCGCGCTCGGCGACGCGGAACTGAAAGGCGCGGGCTTCAGCCGCCAGAAGATTCTCTACGGGCGGCATCTGGCCGAGGCCGTTCGCGGCGGCCGTCTGAACCTCGCAGCGTTGGGCGCGATGGCCGACGCGGAGGTGAAGGCCGCGTTGGTGCAAGTGAAAGGGATCGGCTCGTGGACGGCGGACATCTACCTTCTGATGTCGCTCCGCAGGCCGGACGCGTGGCCTATTGGCGACCTCGCTCTCGCCGTGGCGATGCAGGAAGTCAAACGCCTGCCGTCGCGCCCCGCGCCGCTCGAACTCGCGGCCATCGCCGAAGCGTGGCGGCCGTGGCGGGCGATCGGCGCGCGCTTGTTGTGGAATTACTATTTGAACCGGCGGGCACGCGTCGCCCCTCGCGGCGAACGCTGAATCATTCCATCCAAAGCTCTCGAAGGAGAACCGGCCATGAAGTTGAGACGACACACATGTCTCGCCGCCCTGCTCTTGGGCGCGGCGACGCTGTGCGCCCAGACGCGGCCTGACGAACCCTGGCCTTCCTTCCGCGGCCGCGCGGCGTCCGGCATCGCCGACGGGCAGAATTTGCCTCAGAGTTGGAACGCGGCCAAAGGCGAGCATATCAAGTGGAAGACGAGGATTCCGGGACTGGCGCATTCGAGTCCGATCGTGTGGGGCGAGCGCGTCTTCGTCACGACCGCCGTCAGCAGCGCGCGCGGCGACGGCACTTTTCGCCACGGTCTCTACGGCGACGGCGACGCTTCCGACGATACATCGAGCCAGCAGTGGAAGCTCTACGCGATAGAGCGGAAGACGGGCAAAATCCTGTGGGAGCGGACGGCCTACGAGGGCGTGCCGCGCGAGCGGCGACACGTCAAGGCCACCTACGCCAATGCGACCCCGGCGACCGACGGGCGTTACGTCGTCGCCTTCTTCGGCTCGCAGGGCTTGTACGCGTTCGACATGCGCGGCCGCCAAGTTTGGAAGAAAGACCTCGGCGTGCTCAACGCGGGCGCATACGACATTCCGAGTTACGAATGGGGCACGGCCAGTTCGCCCATCATCTACAAGGACGCGGTCGTCGTGCAATGCGACACGCAGACGGGATCGTTTTTGCTCGCGTCCGACCTCAAGACCGGCAAGACGCTGTGGAAGACCGCGCGCGAAGAACTCCCTTCGTGGGGCACGCCGACCGTCTACACGGGCGCGGGGCGGACGGAGATCATCACCAACGCCTCCAACTTCATCCGCGGCTACGACCCACAGACAGGCCGGGAGTTGTGGCGGCTCGGCGGCAGTTCCAAGATCACCGCGCCGACGCCCGTCTTCTACGGCGACTTGATCGTCGTCGCCAGCGGACGGCGACCGGAAGCCCCGATCTTCGTCATCCGCGCGGGCGCATCGGGCGACATCACGCTCGCGCCGGGCGCAACGTCGAACAGTTCAATTGCGTGGAGCAGACAGGGGCGCGGCTCTTACATGCCGACGCCGCTCATCTATCGCGGCCACCTCTACGTGCTGTCCAATCAGGGCGTCTTCGATTGCTACGACCTGCAAACGGGCGCGGAGGTTTACCGCGAGCGGCTGCCGCATCAGGGCGGCGGCTTCAGCGCGTCGCCGGTGGCGGCCGACGGGCGAATTTATCTGGCGAGCGAGGACGGCGAGATGTTCGTCGTCAAGGCGGGGACGAAGTTCGAGTTGGTGGCGCGGAATCCGATGGGCGAACTGCTGATGGCGACCCCGGCGATCTCCGCCGGGATGATGTTCGTGAGAACTCAACACCACTTGTTCGCCGTCGGGAATTGAGGGCGGCCGAACGCTTCGAGGCTCGCTAACTGACCGGCGCGACGATGCCGCCCGGTGAGAAACTTTTCAGCCGCCCACGATCTTGCGATACGACGCATACACGTCGGCGAGGCGATCTGCGGCGGCCGGGTCGCCGCGCGCGAGCAGGGTGATGATCTCGTCGCGCCCGGCGAACAAGCCTTGCGCCGCCTCTCTCTGCGCGGGCGTGAGAGTTGAATCGTCGCCTTTGGCGATCTCCGCCTGCAAGGATGTATAGAACTGGCTGGCCGCCTGTCGCGCCGGTTCATGTTCGCCCCGGCGCGAGTCGAGCGCGGCCGAGGCGAGCGCGTTCTGCAAGCGTGCGCCGCTGAGCGTGCGCTCCGTCGCCGCGAGATTGTTGCCGCTCTCGCGCGCCTTGAGCCACATCGGCACGAAGCCGACGAGGAAGGCGACGAGCATCAGCGCGGCATACATGCCAATGCGCCGCAACAAATTACTCGATCTCGCCGGTTTGATTTCTACTCTTTCGCTCTCGACATCTTCTTCGCGCATATCAACTTCTCCTTCACAAACTGTCGCCAACGTGTTCACTGAATCCTTGACCCGCAACAATATCAGATGTCATGCGTAAACGATGAACGCGGAACGATGAGGCAGGAGACAGGAAACAGAATTCAGGAGTCAGAATAAGGCGCGCTAATCGGCTTCTCTCCTGACTTCTGTATTCTGTCTCCTGTCTCCTGCTTTTCCTTCCGCGTTCGTCGTCCGTGCCCGGCAACGTCGCTTTAGATGTCGTAGTACATCGAGAATTCGAGCGGGTGCGGGCGCATGCGCAGGCGCGCGATCTCGTTCTCGCGCTTGTAGGTGATCCAGCGGTCGATCAACTGCGGCGTGAACACGTCGCCTTTGAGCAGGAAGTCGTGGTCGGCTTCGAGCGCGTCGAGCGATTCATCGAGCGAGCCGGGCAGGGAAGGCACGTCCTTGAGTTGTTCGGGCGAGAGATCGTAGATGTCTTTGTCGAGCGGTTCGCCGGGGTCGATCCGGTTTTGGATGCCGTCGAGACCGGCGAGCAGCATCGCCGAGAAGGCCAGGTAGGGATTGCACGAAGGGTCGGGCGGACGAAACTCCAGACGCTTCAACTTCGGGTTGGTCGAGAACATCGGGATGCGGATGGCCGCCGAACGATTGCGCGCGGAGTAGGCGAGATTGACCGGGGCTTCAAAGCCGGGGACGAGTCGCTTGTAGCTGTTCGTCGTCGGCGCGGCGAAGGCGACGACGGCCGCGGCGTGTTTCAGGAGTCCGCCGATATAGAAGCGCGCCATCTCGGAGAGACCGGCGTAGCCGTCGCCCGCAAAGAGCGGCTGCTCGCCTTTCCAGAGCGATTGGTGGCAGTGCATTCCCGAACCGTTGTCGCCGTAGAGCGGCTTCGGCATGAAGGTCGCGGTCTTGCCGTACTGGTAGGCCGTGTTGCGCACGACGTATTTGAAGAGTTGCAGGTTGTCGGCCGTGCCGAGCATCGTCGCGTAGCGAATGTCGATCTCGCACTGGCCGGCGGTGGCGACCTCGTGGTGATGACACTCGACCGTGATGCCGCAGCGTTCCAGAATCAGGGCGATCTCCGAACGCAGGTCGCTCAGCGTGTCCGTGGGCGGCACGGGCACATAACCCTCCTTGGGGCGGATGCGGTAGCCCTGGTTCGCGCCGTTCGTGCTGTCGGTGGCGCGCCCCGAAGCCCAGTGGCCTTCGTCGGATTCGATGGTGTAACCGGCGGAGAACTGGTCGTTGTTGAAGCGCACGCCGTCGAAGACGAAGAACTCGGCTTCGGGGCCGAAGTAAACCGTGTCGGCCAGGCCGGTGAAACGCAGGTAGCTTTCGGCGCGCTGGGCGACGGAGCGCGGGTCTAACCCGTAGCCTTCTTTCGTGATCGGATCGACGGCGTTGGCGATGAGGCAGAGGGTCGATTCCTCGGCGAACGGATCCATCCACATCCGCGTCGCGTCGGGCACGAGCAGCATGTCCGACTCGTGAATCGAAGCCCAGCCGCGCAAAGATGAGGCGTCGAAGCCGAAACCGTCCTCGAACGAACCTTCGCCGAGTTCGTGCATCGGATAGGTTAAATGGTGCCAGGCGCCGACGAGATCGGTGAACCGCAGGGAGAGAAATTTCGCCCCTTGATCCTCGGCATACTTCAAGGCCGTTTTTGCGTTCATGTAGTCTCCTGAGTTGTGTAGGGAGTGTCGGGGTGACGAGCCGCCGGGTTGCTGCGGAAGGTGCGGGCGGCTGTCGAGAAGTTTGGCAAATGCTTCAAAGCGGGCGTCATTCGAGCGATTGCGTGCGACGCTAAAAAAGTCCGCATTATAGAGCCGCCGCGAAGCCTGTCAAGGTTTCACGCGAGAAACTTTGTGGCACGCTTTTCAACCACGCCCGGCGCGGTCTCCTAAACCTTTCTGGGGCGACCGTTTAAGCGCGCCGGCGGGCGGTTTCGCGCCAAAAATAGTTATTGTCCGCCTCCGGTTTTTCTGTTACTCTGCGACCTTAAGTTTTCCAACCATGAACGTTCCCACGAGAAGATCAGCGCGTATGACGGATGGGCGCGCATTTGATGCCCCGACACGAACACGAGGGAGGCAGGAGACCGGAAGTTGACCACGGCCATTGAACAGACGCTCGAAATCTACGGCATCGAAAATTGGGGAGCCGGCTACTTCGGCATCAACCGCAAAGGAAATCTGATCGTCCATCCCTCGGACACCGACACCAAATCCTCAGCCGACCTCAAAGAGATCATCGACGACCTCGAACGACGCGGCATCTCAACGCCCGTCCTCCTGCGCTTCCCCCAACTCGTCACCGCGCAGGTGCGCAAACTCCAACGCGCCTTCCGCGCCGCCATCCGCGAATTTGAATATCAAGGCGCGCACATGTGCGTCTATCCGATGAAGGTCAACCAGCAGCGCGCGGTGGTCGAGGAGTATCTGCGCGAGGGCACGCGCTACGACTTCGGGCTGGAAGCCGGGTCGAAGGCCGAACTCTACGCCGCCATCGCGCTCGAACAGGCCTCCGATAGCCTGCTCGTCCTGAACGGCTTCAAGGACGAGGAGTTCATCGAACTGGCCTTCGTCGGGGCGCGCGCCGGCAAACGCGTCGTGATCGTCATCGAGAAGATGAGCGAACTCGACCACATCCTGCGCTTCGCCGAACGCTTCGAGGAGGATCACGAGGGCGACCTCCCGCTCGTCGGCCTGCGCGTCAAACTCTATTCGAAGGGGTCGGGTCGGTGGGAGAAGTCGGGCGGCGAGGCGGCGAAGTTCGGCTTGACGACGACCGAGTTATTGGAAGTCATCCGCCGCTTGCAGGAGGCCGGACGCATCGAGATGCTGCGCCTGCTCCACTTCCACATCGGCTCGCAACTCACCGACATCAAGCGCATCAAGAATGCGATGAAAGAGGCGGCGCGCGTCTACGCCAAGATTTACCAGATGAAGATTCCCATCGAGCTGCTCGATGTCGGCGGCGGCATGGCCGTCGATTACGACGGCTCGAAGACCGCCTTCGATTCTTCCGCCAACTACAACGCGCAGGAATTCGCCAACGACGTGATCTACACGATCAAGCAGGTCTGCGACGACGAGAACGTGCCGCACCCGACCGTCATACAGGAGTCCGGCCGCTACCTCTCCGCCTACCACGCTATCCTCGTCACCAACGTGCAGGAAGAGATCGAGACGGTCGTCGAGGACATCACGCCCATCGAGATCGACGCCGACGACCCGCAGGTCGTCACCGAACTCGGCGATTTGCGACGGGGCATCAGCATCAAGAACTACCGCGAGTATTACCATGACGCCCTCGAACAGCGCGACACGATGTTCACCTTGTTCAACCTCGGCCTGATCTCGCTGGTAGACCGCGCGAAGGGCGAAGTGCTTTTCTGGGACGTGTGCGAGCGCGCCGACAAATATGCGCAGCAGGCGGAATACGTCTCCGAAGAGTTCGACGAACTGCGTCGCCTGTCGCGCGCCAAGTATCTGACGAACTTCTCCGTCTTCCGCTCCGCGCCGGATCACTGGGCGCTCGACCAGTTGTTCCCCATCGTTCCGATTCATCGTCTCAATAAACCGCCGACCGCCTATGCCACGCTCTGCGACATCACCTGCGATTCGGACGGCGTGGTGGACAAGTTCGTCGATCTGCACGACGTGAAGCAGGTGCTCGAACTGCACCCGCTCATCGCGGGCGAACCGTATTACCTGGCCTTCCTGCTCGTCGGCGCGTATCAGGAAGTGATGGGCAACAATCACAACCTCTTCGGCACGCCGAACGAGGCGCACATCCACATCGACGAAGACGGCTACCTGATCAAAAAAGTCCTGCGCGGCATGACGGTGGGCGAAGCGGTCGAGACTGCGCGCTACGAGCCGGGGCAACTGCACGACGGCTTTCGCCGCCAGGTGAGGCAGCGCATCAAACAGGGCGAACTGACCGAGGCCGAGGGGGCGGAACTCGTCGAGTTCTACGAATCCCGCGCCGACGCGTACACCTATCTCGCAGTCAACGGGAAAGAAAGGAAGTGACAGGTGACAGGTGACAGGTGACAAGTTAATGCGGTGTGCTTTTTCAACTTGTCACCTGTCACCTGTCACCTGTCACTCGAAAAAATATGGTAACTCAACGCAAACCGAGACCCTCGAAGTATCTGACCATTCCGACGCGCCCGGTGCAGGTAGACCGCGACCGCTCGGTGGCCGGGCTGTTGGAGAAGATGGAGGGCACGGGCTTCGGCGCGCGCCAGTTGGCCGAAGCGCATCGCATCTGGCTCGACATGCTCGGCGACAACACGACGATCTTCGTCGCCGCCTCCGGCGCGCTGATCCCGGCGGGGATGCGGCGGCTGCTGGCCTACGTCATCAAGAACCGCTTCGTGGACGTGCTCGTCTGCTCCGGCAACCTGCTCTTTCACGACCTGCACGAGACGCTCGGACGCCAGCACTTCCAATCGCACCCGCAGATGACGGACGCCGAACTCGAAGCCTCGCAGATCAGCCGGATGCTCGACGTGATCGCCAGCGAGGAGGAGTATCGCGAGGCGGAGGAGTGGGTAGGCGGTTTCACCAATCAACTCGACCAGACGCGCCCCTATTCGACCCGTGAATTTCTGCACCTCCTCGGGCGCGAACTCGCCGAGATCGCCACCGACGACGGCGTGCTCACTTCGGCCTACAAGGCGCGCGTCCCCGTTTTTTGCCCCACCATCGCCGATTCTTCGATCAGCATCGGCATCGCCAATTCGCGCTTCGAGAAGAAGAACAATTTCCAGTTCGACCTCATTCAAGACGTGCTCGATCTGACGCAGGTGGCGGCGCGGGCGCGCGTCTCCGGCGTGATCAATTTGGGCGGCGGCACTTCCCGCAGTTTCCTGCACCAGATGGAGGTGGCGACCAACATCGTCAAGACGCCCGCGCGCGGCCACAAGTACGCGATCCAGATTTCGACCGACGCGCCGCACCCCGGCGGCCGCTCGGCCGGCACGGTCAGCGACGAGTCGCTCATCTACGGCAAACTCGCGCGCGGCGCGACCTCGGCCTACGTCAACTGCGACGCCACCATCGCGCTTCCCATCCTCGTCACCTCGCTGTCGCAAACCGCCGCCAAGTACATGAAAGGCCGCAAGCGTCCCAACTTCATCTTCGCCCGCGAGTTGACCATCGAAGTACCGTAAGCACGAAGGGATGAGGGCGGAGGGATGAGGGATGAAAGGAATGCTTAACTCGCTTGAGTAGTTTTCCTGATTCATCCCTCATCCCTCCGCCCTCATCCCTCCGCTCTCATCCCTTTCCTTTCCCCGCCCCGTATGCTAATTTCGCCTCTCCCCCGACACGCAGTTGGCACATCAGTTAAGAGTCGGCAGCCCGAACCATCCGGCGTTTTCCGGTCAAAATTTCAGCTCGACATTTGAAGTAGCCTCAGGAGGTTGTCAGTAATGCGTTTCCCCGTGTCAGGTTCCCTCGTCCGCGTGGCGGCGGCCGTCGGCTTCGCGCTTGGCCTGTTCTTCTCCGCGCAGCAAATTGCCCCGGCGCAGACCGCGAACCAGTATCGCCTCACCTCCACGACCGGCGCGAGCCTCGTGCCCGGCACGACGCCCGTCACGGGCTTCAGTTGCGTGGCGACGCCCGGCGACGATTGCGTGGCGACCATCGCCCTCCCCTTCGCCTACAACTTCTACGCGAACACCTACACGTCGGCCACGGTCAGTTCCAACGGCAACCTCCAGTTTGCGAGCGCGAATCCCGACTACGGGCAGAACGAAGTCTGCTTCCCGCTCAACCTCTTCAGCTATTCGATCGTCCCGCACTTCTCCGACCTCACCATCGGCGGCGCGGGCGAGGGCATCTTCACCTCCGTGTCGGGCGCCGCGCCCAACCGCATCTTCAACATCGAGTGGCGCGCCTCGGCTCTCGGCAAACCGGCGGGCGGCCTCAATTTTGAAATCCGGCTCTACGAAGGCCAGACGCGCTTCGACATCATCTACGGCTCCGTTGCCAACAACGGCTTCGACGCGACGGTCGGCGTGCAGCGCGGCGTGAACGACGCGGCCGGGATGTTCACGCAGTACGAGTGTCGCAGCGGCGGCTTGCGCAACGGCCAGATGATCATCGGCACCGGCGTGACGACCAACTCGCTCATCCTCGAAGGACAGGCCATTGACGCCGAAGGCAATCCCCTGCCCGGCGTGACCATCAACCTGACGGGGGCGACGACGGCCTCGACCACCACCGACGCTAACGGCCAGTATCTCTTTGTCGGACTCAGCGCGAATGCCTCCTACACCGTCGCGGCCGTGCAGGGCAACTCGACGTTTCTACCGGCCAGCCGCACCTTCGCCGCCTATCAGGGCAATCAAACCGTCACCTTCACGCGCACCGTCCTGCCCGAAGCGGGGCAACTGCTGATCAGCGAGTTTCGTCTGCGCGGCCCGTTCCCGGCGGGCGGGGAAAGCGGCGCGCGCGATGAGTTCGTGGAAATTTACAACAACACGGATTCGACTTTCGTCGTCAACACGCCCGACGCCTCGCCCGGCTGGGTCGTCGTTTCGTCGGCCGCCTCCGCGCCCTCCGTGCGCACGATCATCCCGCGCGGGACGATCATCGCACCGCGCGGCTATTACCTCGCCGGCAACGGCAGCGGCTATAGCCTCACCGCTTTCGCCTCGCCCGACGTGTTCTACATTGGCGACGTTCCGGACAACTCCGGCATCGCCCTCGTCCGCACCTCCGACGCGGCGAACTATCTCGCGGACGGCAACCGCCTCGACTCGGTCGGCTTCGACGCCGAAACCGACGCCTTCTACCGGGAGGGCGCGGGGCTGCCCGCCATCACGACGAACGACGGCCAGTATAGTTTCGTCCGCAAGCTCGCGACCGGCGTGCCGCAGGACACGAACAACAACGCCGCGGATTTCATGATGGTTGCGCCGGACGCCGCCGCCTACGGCGCGATCCAATCCGTGCTCGGCGTGCCGGGGCCGCAAAACTCCGGCAGCCATCTCCAGCGCAACGCGACGATCAAGTCGTCGTTCGTTGACCCGCAGTGCGGCGGCTTCGGCGCGGCCACGAGCGCGTGCGCCCGCGTACGCACCGCCGCCAACGCCAACCCGACGAACGCGGCCTTCGGCACGCTCCTCATCCGCCGCAAGTTCACCAACACGACGGGACAAAAGATCAACCGCCTCCGTTTCCGCGTCGTTGATCTCACGACGAAGGGCAACGTGCAGGCCGGAGAGGCCGACCTGCGCGCGCTCACTTCGAGCGACATCACCGTCACCAACAGCAATCAGCAGCCGGTCGTGCTTCGCGGCCTCACGCTCGGTCAGACCTCCTTCCAGCCCGAAGGCGGCGGCATCAATTCCACGCTCGCGCCGCCTTCAATTTCGCTTTCGACGCCGCTCGCCTCCGGCGCCAGCATCAACGTCGAGTTCCGTCTCGGCGTGATGACCAACGGCGGCTTCCGCTTCTTCGTCAACGTCGAAGCGGTCACGGCCAGCGCGACCGTCGCTCCGTCCGAGGAACCCGCCGCCGCCGAAGCCACGCTCACCAAACGCGCCGCCACGGGCAAGCAGTCACTTCGCCCCACGCGCCAACGCTGAGAGCGTCGCACGAAAATTGAAAGGCGCGGGCGACGAGAATGTCGATTCTCGTCGCCCGCGCCTTTCACAATTTCCCGCCCGTCAACCGGCGAACCGAAATGACCGCCAGACCCGGCCGCTCAAACTTCATCCCCGCCGCTCATTTCAACCTTTCAAGTCAGCCACGGCAACACGTCCTCGCCCGCCGGGCGCGCCCCGCCGATCACGCGTATGAAATAATCTTCGAGCGATACGGGAGTGTCGCCCGTGCCGTCGCCTTCTCCGACCGCGATCCCTCGCCGCAACTCGTCGAGCGCGCCCTCCACCACCAGCCGCCCCTCCGTGATGATCGCGATGTGCGTACACAAACGCTCGACGATCTCCAACACGTGCGACGTGAGAAAAACCGTGATGCCCCGCGCCGTCAACTTCAACAACAAATCCTTCAGCGTCCGCGAAGCGAGCGCGTCCACGCCCTCGAACGGCTCGTCCAGAAACAGCATCTCCGGCCGGTGGATCAACGCGCACGCCAGCGACAACTTCTTCTTCATCCCGTGCGAATACTCCACCACCAACTTCTTCGGCTCGCCGTCCAACTCCATCAACGCCAGCAACTCGCGCGCCCGCGCGGTCGTCTCCTCGCGCCCCAGACCATACATCCGCCCCGTAAACGTCAGCATCTCCGCGCCCGTCAAACGCTCGAACAGATTCAAGTCCTCCGGCACGACCCCGATCCGCCGCTTCACCTCCAACGGCTCCGCCGCCAGGTCGCGCCCCAACACGCGCACCCGTCCCCCGGTCGGCTCAAGCAGCCCCGTCAGCATCTTGATCGTCGTTGACTTCCCCGCCCCGTTCGGCCCCAAAAAGCCGAAGAACTGCCCCCGCCCCACACGCAAATCCACCCCGTCCACCGCCGTAAAATCCCCGAACCGCCGCACGAGTCCAAACGTCTCGACGACCAGCCCCCGCTCAGATTCAACCGGATTAGTCATACACTGTTTTGTACGCGCAGACGTGCCGGGCGGTCAAGGAAGGCAGGCAATGAAATAGAGGGCAACTGCTAAAGGCGAGAGTTTCCACAACAGAGGAAGCGTGTTACGCGGGCGAATTGACTAGCTCGGATAAATTCTCAAAGTACCGGCGATGCGTCCGCCGCAAAGCGTCTTCGGTAGCCGCTTCTAATATGACGACCTCATGCTCTGTTCCAAGATGATTGAGTTCCAGTTCCATGTCGAGCCGCGCGTCTTCAGCATTTCGACGTTCTGAGTCGTCGAAAGACTTGAAGGTAACTAACTCTCCGCGGGGGCGGTCATACTCGATCAGGAAGATCATCATTATCTCCCGCTAATTCTTCCAATCCTTCATTGCATCACGAAGAGTCTCGAATCTCTCTTTCGACATAGATGCCTTATCTTACGGCATCTTAGCATCTGCGTTTGTGTCCTCTCCAGTAACTTGTATAAGTCGGCCGTTAGACGCTTCTGCTCCGTGTGATAGTATGCCCCTGTGGAGGCGATGGAATGAAGTCTGTAAAGATTTTGATTGAGAAACACGCCGACGGTTACGTGGCTTACCCGCTCGGCCTCAAAGGCGTGGTGGTGGGGGCGGGCGATTCTTACGAAGAGGCTTTGGCGGATGTGAAGTCGGCCATCCGGTTTCATATTGAGACGTTTGGCGCGGAAGTGTTGGAAGATGAATCGCCGGTGCTGGAAGCATTTGTCGCGGAGACGGGAGTCGCCGCTTAGTGGGCAAGTTTCCGGTTGATGCTCCGAAGGCGCGCGTCCTTAACGCGTTAGAGTCGCTCGGATTTCGCATCGTCCGCGAGCGGGAGCATATCGCGATGGTGCGTGACAATCTGGACGGCACGCGCACGCCGCTGACATTGCCCAACCACGCACACCTGAAGAGTTCCACCTTGCGAGCTATCTGCACCCAGGCCGGTATCCCACGCGAGGACTTCTTGCACGCATACGGGCAGAGTTAAGCAAGCCTTTTCGCATTTCAGATTTCCGCCTACCTTATCTTCCTGTTCTCACTACTCACGTAAAAGTGGCCTGGCTTCGCCCGCGCGGACGTGCGCGGGGAATTGGCGGTGCGTGCTCATGAGGAAGGCGGTGGAACTGGCGCGCAGGGCGTTGCCGTGGGTGGCGGCGAGGCGGACGAAGCGGCTGAAGAAGGACATGCCGTAGTAGTAGCCGTCGTGGCAACTGACGAGCACGTCGGCCGTGTGGCGCACGCGCGGCTCGTGGAGCGAGGCGTGGAGGTTGGCGAGCGCGTCGGGGTAGACGTGCGCGGCGGTGCGGGCGTACCAGTCGGCGTCGGAGGCATAGCCGCGCGCGTCGAGTTGGCCTGAGTCGCGGAGCGCGCGTTGCACGCCGTCGAGTTGCAGGGGGTCGCCCGTGAGTTGTTCGTAAGCGTAGCGCGCGTGGCCGTTCTGTTCGCGTGTGATGCGCGCCGTGCCGCGCGCGCCGCGCACGACGACGGCCGACTCGCCTTCGCGGTGGAGACTGAAGTCAACGCCTTCGAGCGTCGTGAGCGCGTCGGCAACTTCGGCGGGGTCGGTTTCGTCGGCACAGTAGACGGCGGCGTAGCCGCAGAGACCGAAGGCGGGCGCGGCGACGCGGCGTTTGCCGCGACCCGGCTCGAAGCGTTCTTTGACTTCGTAGCCGCCAGCGCGCAGGTGCGTCTGCAAGTGGATTTTTTGATTCTCTTCGAGGTTCATACCGTGGTCGGAGAAGAGGACGATCTCTGTTTCCGCGCCGCAGTAGGCTTGAATGTCCGTGAGAATGCGGTCGAGCGATTCGAGGGCGACGTTCAGTTTTTGCGGGCCGCGGATGTGGAGCAGCCCGTCCGTGCCTTTGAGGAAGGCGAAGAAATCGCGTTCGGGCGGCGCGGCGCGAAACTTCTCGCGGAAGCGTCGCATGTCGGCGCGCCAGACGGCGTCGGGCGCGACGTAGACGAGAAACTCGAAGGGCAGCGGCTCCTGATAGTCGAGTTCGTCCATGTAGGACGAGGGCACCTTGTCGGGCGTGCGGCGGCCGATGTACTTGCGGATGCCGCCGCACAACTCCTGCTCATCCCTGTTGAAGTAGAGACTCTCGTAGCCGAGCGGCACGCTCGCGCCGAGCATCTGCGCGAGCGCGACGTTGGTCATGGTCGGGAAGGGCGAGAGCAACCCGGACGGCTCGCCGAAGCGCGCGAACAGGCCGCGCGAACGCGCCGCCTTGATCACTTCGTAAGGCACCCCGTCGAGACACAATAACAAGCGGCGCGGTCGCGTCTCACCCGCGCCTCCGGTCGAATACTTTTGCACTGCTTCACCTCAATCCTTGTCCGTCGTCAGTTGTCAGTTGTCAGTTGTCGGTTGTTAGCTGTTCGTTGCCCGTCGCCGTGGCCTGCTGCCCATTGCTCCGCCCGTTGTTTGGTAGTTGGTGACACGGACTCACACAACGGACAACAGGCCACGGACGACCGACAGCCTTTAATTCTCTTCCGCCGGTTTCGGCGCGGGCTGGCGATAGGGTTCACGCAGGCCGCGCCGCGCTTCTTCGAGCGAGTCGTAGACGTTCGGGCGCGCGGCGACGAGTTTGTACTGCGCGAGCGCGTCGCCGCGTTTGCCCGCGAGATCAAGCGTCTGCGCGGCGCGCAGGCGCGCCAGCGTCGCCTGATTCGCTTCCGCTTTGGGGACGGCGGCGGCCGCCAGAAACTCTCTCGCCGCGCGCTCGAACTGCCCGGCGACGAAGAGAGCTTCGCCGTACTGGAAATGGATGAGGTCGAGTTGGCGTGCGGCCGCGTCGCGCGTGGCGCGGTCGCGCAGGAGCGCGTCGAAGATGGCGAATGCTTCGCGCTCCGTGTTCGCCGCCTGCGCCGCCCCGCCGCCCGCGCGTTCCGTCGCCGCCTGCGAGACGAGCGCGTCGGCATACTCCAACTTGAACAGGTAATTCTTCGGATACTTCGCGGCGAGTTCGCGCGCGAACGCGGCGGCGTCCGCATAACGCCGCTCGCGCTTGTAGAGCGGGATGAGCATCACGCGCGCGTCGTCTTTCGCCCATTGGCCTTCGCGCGCCACGCGTTCGAGCGTGGCGAGGCCGCGCCGCTTCGAGCCGCGCGTGCCGGTCATGCCCGCGAGAATCTTGTAGGGCAGGGCGAGACCGCCGACGATGTAATCCTGCATGCCGATGGTCAATTCCGCGTCGCGATAGTTCGGGTCGAGTTTGATGGTTTCGCGGTGGCGTTCGACGGCGTCCGAACCGCTGCGCAGAGCCGAGACGAAACTGCGCTCGACCGCCCCGGCGAACGCCGCCTTCAAGCCTTGCGTCGCGCCGAGGAAGTAGAGAGCTTCGGCGTCCCTGGGGTTCCGCTTCAGGCGCGCCTCGGCCAATTGTTTGGCCGTGCGCGTCCACTCTTTAAACTGCGCGACGACCTGCGGGTCAACCTTGTCTTCCGTCTTCGCGTAGAACGACTCGTTGTTGTACAACCCCGACTGCAAACGGCGCGACTCATTCAAAGTCTCCAGCCATAAGCTCGCCGCGAGAAATTGCGCCCCGGCCGGGTGATCCGGGTACAGGCGCGCGAGTTCGCGGAAGCGCGCGCGCGCCGCCTCGTAGTCGAGATTGTAGAGAGCCTCGAATCCTTCAAGGCGCGTCCTGTCGAAGCGGGCGCGGTCGGCTTCCACGTTCGTCGTCGCGGTCGGAGCCGGAGTTTTATTCGCCGTCGCAGCGTCCGGCTGCAACTTCGAGGTCGCGCCGGTTTGCGCGTGCGCGAGGCTATAGGAAGCCAACCAGATTATGAGCAGCAGCATCGTCACGTGCAGCACGAACAACGCCGCGGGCAAACGCCTTTTCATCACCACTTCTCCCATCATTTTCTTCCCGTCTCCCGCGCCGCGTGCCACGCGACGCCGACTCTCCACACCGTCAACAAGTTGATCCCAAACCCCGTCGCGTACCAGACGGAGCGCGTCGCACGCTCGTTCCAGGCCAGCACGTGCGCGCCCACAAAGACCGAGGAGGCGAAAAATATCCCCGGCATCATCAAAGTGAATCCGAGCGAATCGAGCGCGGCCGCCCACCCGCGCGACCACATCCCGTAGCCCGCGTCCGTCGTCGCGAGCGGTTCGGGCGCACGCGTCGCCGCGTTGAGACACAGGATGCCCGCCACGTTCAACGCCGAGACGTAGAACATGAGACGCGTCCAAAACGCCCGGCTTTGCTTTTGCGCGCGGCTTCTCAAGATGAATAACTCTCCAGATATTTCACGCCCGCGCCCGTGTTGAAAAGCACGACGCGCTCCGTCGGCGCGACCGCGCCTTCCGCCAGCAGCAGCTTGAGCGCGGGCAGGCACGCCGCGCCTTCGGGCGCGCAGAACAGACCTTCCGCCGCGCCGATCTCGCGCGTCGCCGCGATCAACTCGTCGTCCGTCACGCTGACGGCCGTTCCGCCCGATGCCCTGAGCGCGTCGAGGATCAAGAAGTCGCCGATGGCGCGCGGCACGCGCAGGCCGGAAGCGGTCGTGGCGGCATCGGGAAACTCTTCCGCGAAACGCTCGCCCCGCTCGAACGCGCGCACGATGGGCGCGCACCCGGCGGCCTGCACCGTCACCATCCGCGGTCGTTTGCCGTCGATCCATCCCATCGCTTCCATCTCCTCGAAAGCCTTCCACATGCCGATGAGTCCCGTGCCGCCGCCCGTCGGGTAGATGATCACGTCGGGCAACTCCCACTCGAACTGTTCGGCCAACTCGTAGCCGAGCGTCTTTTTGCCCTCGACGCGATACGGCTCTTTCAAAGTCGAAACGTCGAACCAGCCTTCCGCCTCTTTGCGCCTGCCCACCTCCGCGCCGCAATCCGTGATCAGCCCGTCCAACAGCGTGACGTGCGCGCCCGTCTGCTCGCATTCGACGATGTTGGCGCGCGGCGTATCGCGCGGCATGAAGATGTGCGCTTCGATTCCGGCGCGGGCACAGTAGGCGGCGAGCGCGCCCGCCGCGTTTCCGGCCGAGGGCACGGCGAGTTTACGCGCGCCCAACTCCTTCGCCATCGAGACGGCCGCCGTCATCCCGCGCGCCTTGAAACTCTGCGTCGGGTTCTGCGACTCGTCCTTGATGTAGAGTTGGTCGAGTCCCAACCGCTCGCCCAGCCGCGCGGCTCGCAGCAGCGGCGTCCAGCCTTCGCCGAGCGAGACGATATTTTCTTCGTGCGCGACGGGCAGCACCTCTCTGTAACGCCATAAATCAGCCGACCTCTCTCGTAAACGTTCTTTCGTCAACTGCGCGGCGGCGCGCTCCAGATCGTAACGAACCAACAGCGGCTTGCCGCACTCGCGACAGAGATTGTGCAACTGCCGTGCCTCGTGGCGCAGGCCGCACGCCGCGCATTCCAGGTGTGTCACGTACATGAAAATCGAGTCCTTTCAGAGTATTTCCCGCGTTCATTAAAACGCCCGCATCATACGCCAGCCACCAAACATCCGTCAGGTGGAGCAAACGTCCGGCAGTAACGGGTGACAGGTGGCAGGTGACAGGTTGAGAAAGCCATGAATCGTCAATCCTGAGACAGAAAAAACCGTTTTTCCTCCATCCGCGATTTACGATTCACGATTTACTGTTCTATCTTGTCATCTGTCACTTATCACCCGTCAACGCTTTTATGATTCAACTGCTCGCGCTCGATCTCGATGGAACGCTGCTCAACTCGCTCGGCGAGTTGTCGGGGCGTAACGCCGATGCCATCGCGCAGGCGCGCGCGCGCGGGGTGCGCGTCGCGCTCGTCACGGGGCGGCGTTTCCGCGACGCCCGCCCGCTCGCGCTCAAACTCGGCCTCGACGTGCCCGTCGTCGCGCACAACGGCGCGCTCACCAAGCACGCGCGCACGCTCGAAACCGTCTCGGCGAGTCTCTTGCCGCTGGAAACCGCGCGGGAAGTCTTGCGGCTCGGTCGCGCCTATCGAGCCGACCCGCTCGTGAGCGACGACGCGTTTGGCGCGGGAGTGCTCGTCTACGATCACCTGCGCGCCGCCCACGGCCCCGTCGCGGAATACATCGAGTGGTCGCGCCGCATCCACGGCGACGAGGCCGAGCGCGCCATCCTCCACGTGCCCTCGCTCGAAGCCTATCTCGACCACGCGCCCGTCCACATCACCTTCTCCGGCACGTTCGCCGACATCGAACGCCTGAACGTCGTGTTCGCGGCGGAACTCGGCGCGCGCGCCAAGCTGATGACGACGCTCTACCCGTCGATTGATTTCGGGCTGATCGATGTGATTCACCCGGACGTGTCGAAGGGCACGGGGCTGGCGGCCGTCGCCGCCGAGCACAGGCTCTCGCCCGCCGAAGTGATGGCCGTCGGCGACAATCACAACGACGTGGAGATGTTGGAGTTTGCGGGCACGCGCGTCGCCGTCTCAAACGCCGAGCCGCGCGTGCTCGAACTCGAAGGAATTCAAGTGACCGGCAGCAACGACGAAGACGGCGTCGCCGCCGCCATCGAGAAGTTTATTTTGTCGGGCACACCCGGCGGGAATACAGAAGTCAGAATACAGGAGTCAGAATGAGTCGTGCCCCAGGCTTCATTCTGACTCCTGTATTCTGACTTCTGTATTCAGTTTCGACATTTCATTGAGGAGAGACTAATGGCAAACCGCATCGCACACATCAAGACGAACCACGGCACGATCCGCTTCGAGTTGTTGGAGGAAGACGCGCCGAAGACGACCGATAATTTCATCAAACTGGCCGAGCGAGGCTACTACGACGGCGTGATCTTTCATCGCGTCATCAGCGGCTTCATGATTCAGGGCGGCGACCCGACCGGCACGGGGCGCGGCGGCGAATCCGCCGGGGGCGGCAAGTTCGCCGACGAGATCAACCGTTCGTCCGAACTCTACCGCGGCGCATACGCCAAAGGCACGGTGGCGATGGCGAACGCCGGGCCGAACACCAACGGCTCGCAGTTCTTCATCATGCACGCCGACTACCCGCTGCCGCCGAGCTACAGCAAATTCGGGCGCGTCATCGAAGGGCAGGAAGTGGTGGACGCTATCGCCTCGGTCGAGAAAGACCGCAACGACAAACCGCGCACGGATGTCGTGATGGAGAAAGTGACCATCGAACCCGGCGACGCGCAATAAGCCTCACCGGCGAGACACGGAAAGCTGGATATAAGGGCACGGAGAGTTAAGCAAAAGCCGATCTCAAATTTGAGATCGGCTTTTGCTTAACTCTCCGTGCCCCTTTCGTGTCTCCTATCCCTCTATATGACGAACAATTTCTCTTATTCGATTTCCAGCCCGCCCGTTTCATCAAACCGCGCGCGCAAGTTGTGATTGACCGGGCTGAAGCCGCGCCCGAGTTGCGGCGAGCGGCGGATGGCCTCGGTGACGAAACGCTTGGCCGCGCCGACCGCGCCGCTCAGGTTCATTCCGCGCGCGAGGCAGGCGGCGACGGCGGCGGCGAGCGTGCAGCCCGTGCCGTGCGTGGCGTCCGTGTGGAGGCGCGGCGCGCGGAAGAGTTCAACGCGGCCTTCGTCGTCGAGCAGATCGAGGGCGTCGCCCGTCAGGTGTCCGCCCTTGACGAGCACGGCGCGCGCGCCCATCTCGCGCATCAGCGAAGCGGCGCGGCGCATGTCCGCTTCCGTGTTGATTTCGAGTCCGGTGATGCGCTCGGCTTCGGGGAGGTTGGGCGTGACGAGGCGCGCGAGCGGCAGCAGTTCCGATTTCAGAGCGGCGAGCGCGGCGTCGTCAATGAGGTCGAAGCCGGAGGTCGAGCGCACGACCGGATCGACGATTGCGCCGAGTTCGCGCAAGGTGGTCTCGCGGAGCAGGCGCGCGACTTCCGAGATCACTTCGCGCGTCGGGAGCATGCCGGTCTTCACGCCCGCGACGCGAAAGTCTTCGACCACGGGCAACACCTGTGCGCGCACGTCGGCCGCCGTCTGGTGCGTTGCGCCGAAAACGCCGGTCGTGTTCTGAAACGTCAGCGACGTGACGGCGGCGGTGGCGAAGCAGCCGAAGGCCGTGAAAGTTTTAATGTCGGCCACCACGCCCGCCCCGCCCGAAGGATCGAAGCCCGCGATGGTCAGCGCGACGGGCATCGGGTTCAGTTGTTGAATCGTCATGGCGGTTAGTTAAAACCATTTTCACGCAAACGCGCAAAGGGAGAGCCGCGAGACGGCGGGGAGGGCGTGCGGTTTATTCCCCGCGACTTTCTTTCAACTCGTTGACGACGGCATCAAGTTCGCTCTCGTCGCCGAAGAGACGGATGGCGGCGACGCCCCGCGCGCCCGCTTCGATGACCTGCGGGATCGTCGCGCGCGTGATGCCGCCGAGGGCGATGACGGGGAAGGGCGCGACGGCGTGCGCCGCTTCGCGCAAGGCTCCGAGGCCGGGCGGCGCGCCGTAAGCGTGTTTGGAGGGCGTGTCGAAAACGGGGCCGAAGACGGCGAAATCAGCGTCGCCCGCGGCGGCGGCGCGCGCCTCCGCGAGCGTGTGGGTGGAGACGCCGATGAGGAAACCGCGCGGCGAGATGTCGCGCACGACCAGCGGGTCGAGCGAGCGCGAGGTGAGATGAACGCCGTCGGCGTGGGCGGCGAGCGCGATGTCGGCGCGGTCGTTGACGAGGAGGCGCGTGTCGCTGCCGCGCGTCAGGTCGGCGGCGCGGCGCGTGAGTTCGTAGAGCACGCGCGGGCGCATCTGTTTCTCGCGCAGTTGCACTAAAGAAATGCGCGCCAGCACGCACGCGCCGACGAGCGCGAAGAGGCGCGTGAACTCCGCGCTCGACGACGTGGTGTCGCGGGTCGTGCGCCCGTCAGTGATCAGATAAGTGATCGGTGTGGTCAGGTCGAGCGGCATGTGACGAAGGCGTCGCGGCCACCGTCGCGGTCGGAGCGGCGGCGACGTGTTGGCCGTCGAGCGCGCGGGTGGTGCGACGGAAGTGTGCGATCTCCCAGAAGGCGAGGGCGAAATTGACGAGGCCGAGGGCGGTCACCGCGCCGCGCACCCAGCCGGAAGCGATGGCCTGCTGCAAGCCGTAGAGTCCCGTCCTTTGCACCACGTAGATGAGAAAAAAATTGTCGCCCCAATCGCTCAACCCGAACGGGTGAACCCACGGCAGAAACGTCAGCACGATGCCCGCTTCGAGGCACAGGATGATGTAGAAAATGACGGTTAGTCTGGCGGACATAAAAACAGAGGTCGGAGGTCAGAGGTCAGAGGTCAGAGTCAGAGAAAGCAGTTTTACTGACCTCTGACCTCTGGCCTCTGACCTCTATGTCTTCTGCGTTTGCAAGTCGCGCAACTTGGCGGCGACGCCGCGATAGTTGACATCGGTGCCGTAAACTTCGGAGAAGACTTCGATGGCGCGTTCGAGGTCGCCCATCTGCTCGTAAACCGTGCCGAGTTCGAAGCGTAGAGCCTGATACTCGTCTTCGGTGTGGCCGGGGACATCCAAGCCTTTCCTGAACCACATCGCGGCGGGGTGCGGCAGGTTTTTTTGCATGAAGCAGTGGCCGAGCAGATTGCAGCATTGGAGATAGCGCGGCGTGCCGTCCTGCGGCGCGGTGAGCGCGATGGCCGCCTGCAATTCTTCGACGGCCTGATCCACCAAGCCCATCTCGCGGTAGGCGAGCGCGGTATTGTAATGCGTTTCGTAGTCGCCGGTCGCGGCGGGCGCATCCGCTTCCACCCCGTCGCGAAACTCGTCGAACATGTCCGCGAGATCGGGATGGAGACCCGGCTGCGGCGGCGTCGCTTCTTCGCGCGACGGCGGCGGCACGGGCGGCGCGGCGGGCTTCGCGTCAACCACGGTGGGCGCGGACTCCGCCGCAGGGGCGATGAACAACTCTCCGCCGAGTTCGATCTCCTCCGTCGCCGTCTCTTCAACCGGCGCGAAACTCTCGAACTGCGCGAAGGTCTCAAACTCCGTCGAGTTCTCCGCACTCACCTCCGCCTCGGCCACGACCGTGGGCATCATGAAAGCGTCGTCCTCCGGCGCGAGTTGGCCGCGGCGGCGGGTGATCTCTTCATTCGCGCCGTACTGGCGTTCGAGCATGTCGAGCGTGTCGCGCGCGATGTCGGAATAGCCCTGCGCGAGGTAGTAGTCCACGCTTTCGAGTTCCTGCGCGAGCAGAGCTTTCACGCGCCCCTCGCTCGTCCCTTTTTCGGGCGCGAGCGCGGCGTCGTCGAACGCGCCGACGCCGCCGAGGTCGGCCGCGCCGAAGGCGGCTGTCCGCGCCGCCGCGCCGGACGAACGCGTCGCCATGCCGTCTAAATCTTCGTTGAGATCGGCGAAGGACGAGTTGGGATCAATCGTGACAGCGGCGGCCGCCTCTGCCGCCTTCGGCTCGTCGTCCTCCGGCATGGCGACGGAGTTCCATTCAAACTCGACCGCGCCGCCGCCGCCCGCCGAAGAAACGTGTGCGGGCGACATTTCTTCGGCGGCGAAGGCATCGACGCCGCTGCGCTCGATCACGTCGTCGAACACCGGAACTTCCGCCGCGACGGACACCGGCGCGGGCGTCTCTTCCACGGCGGGCGGTTCATACCACGTCGCGTCCGCTTCGTCGTCCGCGCCCTCGGGCGCGTCGCCGAGTTCGCTGAGGCGTTCGTGATAGCTCTGATCGAAGGGCACGAGGCGGACGAGGTGTTCGAGCGCGCGTCGTTCCTCGGCGATGAGATTGTGCGTCTGCGCGGCCTCGGAGAGCCGTTCGAGCGTGACGCGCATGTGGTCGTCGTCGCGCTGCCAGGTGTAGATGCGCAGGAGCAGGCGGAGGGCGTCGATCTGTTCGGGGTCGCGCGCGAGCGTCTCGTTCAGGAGTCCGAGGAGCTTCTGTTCCTGTCGTTTGGCGAGGGCGGGTTCGGTGGCGTGCGCCAGCACGTTGACGGCGGCGTTCGTATCGCCGCGCTGCAAATATAGCTGCGCCACTTCAAAAAGCTGCGGGTAGTTCGACGCTTCGAGTTCGACCAGGCTGACGGTGGCGCGTTCGGCCGCGGGCGCGTCTTCGGCGTCGAGGTAGGCGCGCGAGAGCATGGCGCGCAACTCCACGTCTTGCGGCCTGTCGGCCACGGCCTGTTCGAGCACGGCGGCCGCTTCGTCGGGCGCGTCGAGTTTGGCGTGGGCGGCCACCAGCCCGTGCAGCACCGCGTGTTCGTGCGGCCGGATGGCGTGTGCCTTCGTGTAAGCTTCAAGCGCGGGCTGCGCCTTGTCGCGCGCCAGCAGCCGCTCGCCCGCTTCGGTGAAGGCGTCGGCCGCTTCTTCGCGCAAACCTTCGGCGAGGTAGCCCTCGCCGAGGCGGAGGCGAATCTCGACGTTATTGGGTTCGAGGTCGGCGCTGCGCCGCAGGGCATCGAGCGATTCGCGCATCCGCCCGGCGCGCGCGAACGTGTCGGCGATGGCGAGATACTGCTCGCGCGCTTCGACGAAATGCCCCTGCTGCTCGTAGAGCACGGCGAGGCGTTGGGCGATGACGGGGAGCGAGGGGTCGAGGCGGGAAATCTTCTTGTAGACGGCGATGGCTTTGAGCGTGAAGCCTTGTTCGCGATAATGGTCGGCGACGCGCTGGAAGCACTCGATGGCATCCTGCCGCTTGTTGACGCGCACGTAGAGATCGCCGAGCGTGTTGAGCGCGCTCTGGTCGTTCGGGTCGCGCTCGACGATGCGGCAATACTCCGTGATGGCTGATGGAATCTTGCCTTGCGCAAGATACTTTTCAGCCGCACTGATGGCCTTTGCTTTATCGAATCCCATCGGGAAACTGTTCGTGTCCGCGTCGCGCGTTAAGTGGTGGGGGGATGCCCTAAAGTGCCAATACCGCGCTCATACCGTCTCGCACCCGGCTCGCACACTTGCAGTCGGTGGCGGGCAGATTTTACGCTAACATGCGCCGACAACGAGTGTCAACGCTACCTTTCGGAAGCGTCGCCGGGCGATCCGACGCTGGTTCAAAGGCAACTTCCGGCGGCGCACGCGCCCTCGCTGCGGCCATCTTAGAGCGCGCACTTTCGGTCTCGGCTTAAACGCGCGCGGACGACTTGATTCAATTGCCTCAACACGACCCGGCCACCGGCGCAGACGCCGCGCCCGCTCCAATCGCTCCTTCGCCCGCGCTCCGCCTCGCCGAAGCGACGGCCTTCGCCGGCCTCTTGCTCTACGCCGTCTTCGCCCCACACTCGATCGCGGGCGCATGGATCGCGCTCTCCATCTCCATCCTCGGCTGGCTCGCCCGCACCCTCGTCGCGCGCCGCGCGAACTTTCCCCGCACGCCGCTCGACCTCCCCCTCTGGCTGTTCTACGCGTGGAGCGTCGTTTCCGCCTTCCTCTCCGCCGAACCGCGCATCAGCCTGCTGAAACTCATTTCGGTCAGCGCGTTTCTCATCTTCTATCTCGTCCGCATGCTCGCGCGGACGCGGCGCACGGCCGTCGCCGTCGCCGCCTTGATGATCGCCTCGGGCGCGGCGGGCGCGCTCTGGAGCGCGTTCGAGGTGGCGCGCGGGCGCGGCGTCGTCATCGAGGAGATGACGCCGGAGAGTCCCCTGCACGCCCCTTCGCTCGGCGTCGCGGCGGGCGACTCCATCTGGCGCATCAACGGGCGGCGCGTCAATTCCGTGGCGGAGATTGACGGGCTGCTCAAGGACGCGCCGCCCGGCGCACCGCTCAAGTTAAGTCTGTTTTCGCGGGGCGAACAGGTGGAGCGCGAAGGGCTGTGGAGCGCGGCCGGGGCGGGGCAGGCGCGTGCGTCCGGCTCCGGCCTGCGGGGCACGCGCCGCGCGCACCGCTTCCGCGCCTCCGGCTGGACGCGCCACTACCAGACCTTCGCCGAGACGTTGCAAATCCTCGCTCAACTCTCGCTCGGCTTCGCGCTTGCCCTCTGGCAGAGACGCCGCGCGCGCCCTCTCCCGCGCCTGCGCCTCGCGCTCTACGCGGCGGCCTTCCTCATCCTCGCCTTGGGGATCGCGCTCACGGCGATGCGCACCGTGCTCGTCGCCTTCGCCATCGGCGCGACGGTGGTGGCGTGGCGCGCTTTGCGTGGCCGGGCGCGGCTCGTCGTCTCCGGCGTCGTCGTCTGTGCGCTCGCGCTCGGCGCGTTCGCCGTGTGGCGCACGCGGGCGGAGGGCGCGCTCCGTTTACAGGATGAGAGTTCGCGCCTGCGTCTCGCCGTGGCGCGCGTCGCCGTCGCGCGCATCCCCCTGCACCCGTTCTTCGGACACGGCATGGACGCCGTTAAAGAACACTGGACGGAGTGGGGCTTTCCCGGCCAAATCAAAATTCACACGCACTCCACCGTTATCCAACTCGCCTTCGACCGCGGCCTGCCCGCGCTCCTCTTATGGCTGTGGCTGCTCGCCATCTTCTGGCGCACGCTCGCGCGCGGCGAACGGCGTCTGCGCGCCGCGCCCGGAGAGGCGGCCGCGCACGGCCTCCTGCTCGGAGCAACCGGCGCGCTCGCGGGCTTCTGCGCCAGTTCACTCGTCAACTACAACTTCGGCGACGCGGAAGTCGCGCTCGTGCTCTGGTGGTTGATGGGGACGGCCGTGAGCGTTGTCGAACCGCCGCGCGTTGTCGCCGGGCAGGAATAGAATCTTCGTCAGGGAGTCATGTCGGAGAGGGGGCGCGCGCTCAGATCACGTCGGCGAAATTTTTGCGCGTCTTGGCGAACCACCAGTAGCCGCAGATGAAGACGGCGAGGGCAAAGAGCGTGAAGTAGGCGAGGCCAGCCCAGTCGGGCGGCGCGCCTTCGAGGATGATGCGGCGATAGTTTCTGACGAGCGGCGTGAACGGGTTGGCGTTGATGAACGCTTTGTAAGGCGCGGGCACGATCTGTTCGGGATAGATGATGGGCGTCAGGAACATCCACGCGACGAGCAGCAGCGAGACGACCTGAGCCGTGTCGCGCAGGAAGACGCCGAGCGAGGCGACGAGCCAGGCCGCGCCGAGCATCAACACGAGTTGCGGCAGGATGAGCACGGGCAACCAGAGCAGCGTGAGATGCAGTTCGCGTTGGATGATGACGACGCCCGCGACGAGCACGACGGTTCCGAGCAACTGCGTCGTGAGCGCGGCCAACACCTGCGCGACCGGCAACGCTTCGAGCGGAAAGACCACGCGCTTGACGAGGTTCGCGTGCGTGACGATGACGTTGGCGGAGACCTGCAACGAATCCTGAAAAGCCGTCCACGGCAGGAGCGCGCAAAAAAGATAGAGCGCGTAATCCCACGCCGTTCCGCTCTCGCCGAAGCGCGCGCCGAAAATCCCCGCGAAGATGAACGTGTAGATGGCGATCATCACGGCCGGCGTCAGCATCGCCCACACCACGCCGAGCGCAGACCCGCGATAACGCGCCGCCAACTCGCGCCGCGCCAGCGAACGGATCAACTCGAACCGCCCCGGCAACTCCCACAAAGGCCGCCACACCAACCCCCGCGAATCCTGTGCTGAGATCATTTTGCTCATATGTCAGCGAAGACTGATATCACCTCTTAAAGTGGATACACACGGCACGAGACCCGATGTTATAATGCGCCTCATGAGAGTTCTCAATTTCACGGTCGTCATGACGCCGGATGAGACGGGCGGCTACGTTGTCACTTGCCCCGCATTGCCCGGCCTGGTGACGGAAGGCGACACGCTGGAAGAGGCGCGGGCGATGGCCGTCGATGCGATCAACGGCTATCTCGAAAGTCTCCGCAAAGACGGAGAGCCGATTCCCACCGACCAATCCATCACCGAAGAAGTCAGTGTCGAATTCGCCTGAATCCGTTTCTCACTACTTGCCGTAACCGCGCCGTCAGAGCAAGTCCAAAAATTCTTCCACCGTTAATCCCGCCTGACTGATGATAGACGCGAGCGTGCGCGGCTTTAAGTCTTTGCCATGATATGCGATGGTGACTCTCAAACCACCTTTCTTCAGGATGTAATGGCTGCCCGTCGTATGATGAACGTAGAAGCCGTGCCGCTCAAGCGTCTTGATGACGACTTTAGGCTTTAACGCGGGCAGCTTGCCTGTCATCCTCAACACCTCGTTCCGTTGATGCAGACTTAAAGTATGTCCACATTGTAGCCGAACGGCGGCGCGGAACAAGGAACGCCGTTAAGAATTGTCATCTGTTACTTGTCACCCGTCACTGTTTGCATTAGGGTTTGCAGTTATGAGCACGGCATTGCGCGTCGAAGGGGTGGCGAAGCAGTATCGCATCTACGATCATCCGAGCGACCGCTTGAAAGAGACGCTGACGCGCGGGTGGCTGAAGCGACACCGGGAGTTCTGGGCGCTCAGAGAAATCAGCTTCGAGATCGAGCGCGGCACGACCGTCGGCATCGTCGGGCCGAACGGCAGCGGCAAGTCTACGCTCTTGCAGATCGTCACGGGCACGCTCACGCCGACGCACGGCGACGTGCAGGTCGAAGGACGCGTCGCCGCGCTGCTCGAACTCGGCGCGGGCTTCAATCTCGAATTCACCGGCCTCGAAAACATCTACATGAACGCCGCCTTGATGGGCTTCTCGCGCGCCGACACTCATGCTCGCCTCGAACGCATCGAACGCTTCGCAGAGATCGGCGACTTCCTGCACCAGCCCGTCAAGACCTATTCCTCCGGCATGTACGTGCGCCTGGCCTTCGCCATCGCCGTCAACACCGACCCGGAAATTCTCGTCGTGGACGAAGCCCTCTCGGTCGGCGACACGATCTTCCAGCATCGCTGCGTGCGTCGCATCAAGGAGATGCAGGCGGCGGGCACGACCATCCTCTTCGTCTCGCACGAGCCGACGCTGGTGCGCGCGCTCTGCACGCGGGCGATCCTGCTCAACGGCGGACGCATGATCGCCGACGGCACGCCGATGGAAGTCCTCAATCGCTACCAGCGCGTGATCATGGCGCGCGAAGAGGCTTACGCCGACAATAGCGAAGCGACGAAGACCGTCGAGCCTGACGCCCGCGAGAATGAAGGCGCGGGCGCGGTTGAGGCGGGGGGGACGGTCGCGCGTCAGCCTTTGCAGTATTCTTATCGTCATGGAAACAAGCGTGCGGAAGTGATCGGCGCGGAGTTGGTTGACGGCGCGACGGGTCGCGCCGTGGAGTTAGTGGAGACGGGCGACGCGGTTGCGGTGCGGCTGCGCGTGCTGTTTCACGAAGACGCGGCCGAACCCGTGTGCGGATTTATGATTCGCAACCGGCACGGGATCAACGTCTACGGGACGAACACGGAGCAGCGCGGGCAACCGCTCGGCGCGGCGCGGCGCGGCGAGATCATCGAAGCCGTGTTCACGTTCCGCTGCTGGCTCGGCCAGGAACATTATTTCGTCTCGGTCGCGGCGCACACGCCCGACGGCGAGGCTTTCGATTGGCTCGACGGCGCGATCTTCTTTCGCGTCTCGTGCGCCGTGGAGATGGAGGGCATCGCGAATCTCGACGCGCGGGTCGTGACGCGTCGCATCGCGGTTGCCGACGAAGCGGCGGCGGGCGCGGCGACGGGCGGCGAGAGTTTGAGCGCGGGCGCGGGCGACGTAACGCCCGCGTTGAAAGCGTGAGCGAAGAATTGATGTCCGAAGTGGACGACACAAAATCCGGCGCGGGCGAATTGGCCGCGAAGGCGCAGGGCGGCGACGGCGGCGGCGGTGACGCCGAGAGCGCGGCCGCGCGCCCCGGCGCGCCCTCCGAGTTGAGCGACGCCACCGCGCCCGGCGAGTTGAGCGATGCCGCCGCGCCTCACGCCTCCGCCGCCAATTCGCCCGCTCCCGACCCGGCGGCCGCCGGCGAGTTTCCCCTGCCCGCCCACGTTGCCGCTTCCGGCGAGCAGCCCGCGCCGCACATCGAGCCGCTCGTGCTGCAACCTGAATTTCGGGCGGGAGATAAATCGCAGTATCACGTCGGGGAATTGTTGGCTTACCACGACCGGCATTTCGTCGAGAGCGTCTACCGGGCGATTCTGGGGCGCACGCCGTTTCCGGCCGAGAGGGCGCGCGAGTTGGACGAGTTGCGCGGCGGGCGCGCGAGCAAGGTCGAGATCATCGAACGCCTGTTGTCGTCGCCGGAGGCGCGCGCGGCGGGGCGGGGCGTGCGCGTCGAGGGGTTGCCGTCGCCCGCGTCGCGGCGTCTGAGTCGCGTGCCCTTCGTCGGTTACGTGTTGCGGCTCGTGCGCGCTCTCTGGCGGCTGCCCCTGTTGATAGAGCACCAACAGCAGTTTGAAGCCTACGCGCTCGCGCAGCAGCAACTCATCGCCGACTACCTGAACCGGACGCTCGCGCAAATGCCGCACGCGAGCGCGCCCGCGTCCAATGCGCCCGACGTGCCCGTGCCGGACGGCGCGCCGCCGACGCCCTTCGTCACGCTCGCGCAGCACGAAGAGATGGTCGAGACGCTGGTGATGTTCTCCGACGCGTTGATCGAAGTGTCGAACGGGCACGCGGAGTTGCAGGCGCAGACGCAGACGCAGGCGGAGCAGGCGCAGGCCGCGCTCGCCGGGTTGACCGAGGCTCTGACCGCGCAACAGCAACTCGCCGAGACGTTCCGGCGCGAACAGGAACTCGCCTTCGCCGCGCTCCGGCGCGAACAGGAACTCGCGGCCGACGCCCTCCGCCATGCCCAGCAACTCACCGGCGACACGCTCCGGCACGCGCAGCAGATCACGGGCGACGCGCTCCAACGCGAACAACAACTCCTGGCCGACACGCTGCGGCGCGAGCAACAACTCGCGGCCGACGCCCTCCGGCACGAACAGCAACTCGCGGCCGACGCGCAGCAGGAATTTTTGATTCACGAACAGCGCGTGATCGTGGAGACGCAGCAGGTCGTGCTCGAAGCGTTGCGCGAGGAGTTGGGCGCGCTCTCCGAGCGACAGCAACGCGCGCGTGATGAATTCGAGGCGGAGGTCGGCCGCTTGCGCTCGCTCCAGGAGTCGGCGTCGGCGTCGGCGGCGCGCGAAAACTTTTCCGGTCACACATGAAGCCGCTCGCCATCGTCATCCCCTGGTTCGGGGCGGAGTTGAAAGGCGGAGCCGAGCAACAGTCCTTTCAGATCGCCACGCGGCTGGCCGCGCGCGGCCGCGAAGTGGAAGTTTTAACCACCTGCTGCCGCTCGTTTCACGACGACTGGGCGACGAATCATCTCCCGCCGGGACTCGTGCGCGAACAAGGCGTCGGCGTGCGCCGCTTCCCGGTCGGCGCGCGCGACGCGGAGGCTTTCGATCGCGTCAACGCGAAACTGCTCGCGCTCACGCCCCACGATTTGCGCGCGGGCGTCGCTCCGCTCTCAGAGGCAGACGCCGCGGTCTTCACGGGCGAGAACATCAACTCGCCCGCGCTCCTCGAACACCTCCGCGCGCACGCCGACGATTATCGCGCCTTCCTCTTCATTCCCTACATGTTCGCCCCCACGACGCAGGGGTTGCCGCTCGTCTCCTCCGCCCGCGCTTTCCTGCAGCCGTGCCTGCACGACGAACCCGTGGCCTATCTCCCCGCCGTCGAAGAATTGTTTCACCGCGCGCGGCTCGTCCTCTTCAACTCGGACGGCGAGCGCGAACTCGCCGCGCGGCTCTATGGCGCGTCCGTCTTCCCGCGCGGCCTCGTCGTCGGCGAGGGCATCGAACGAATCGCCACCTCGACGGAACACTTCGCCGACGCGCTTCCCGCCGAACTTCGAGACGGCGGCGCGCCCTTCGTCCTCTATCTCGGCCGCCGCGACGAGACGAAAAACACCGGCCTGCTCGTGCGCGCCTTTCGTCGCTTCCAGCAAGCCGCCCCGGCCGCGCCGTTAAAACTCGTCCTCGCCGGAGCGGGCGCGCACTCTTACGACGAACGCGAGCGCGGCATTTTCGATCTCGGCCTCGTCGGCGAAGAGACCAAGGCGGCGTTGCTCGTGGCGTGTCGCGCGCTGTTTCAACCGAGCCGCAACGAGAGTTTCTCGCGCGTCCTGATGGAGGCGTGGAGCTACGGCGGCCGCCCCGTCGCGGCGCACCGCGAATGCCTCGCCACGGCCATCGCCGTCGAGCGCGCGGGCGGCGGCTGGCTCGCGGCGACCGAGGCGGAATGGGCGCAGGCTTTCGCGCACGTTGCCGACGCCCCTGACGCCGAACTCGACGAGACCGGCGCGCGCGGTCGTCTCTACGCGAACGAGCACGCCGATTGGGACAAGGTCATCGCACGTTACGAACAACTGCTCGACGCGACGGCCGACAAGCCGCCCGCCGTGGGCGAAGACGAAGCGACCGCCGCCAGCCTCGCCCCGCGCGCAGACGCACACCCCGGACAGGCGCACGAGCACACACACGCGCCCGCGCCAGTTCCGCTGCCGCAAACCGCCGGAAGCGTTCACCAACTGCTCCCTGACATCGTCTACGGCGACGCGATCTCGAATCAGGCGATCAACATTCGCGACCACCTGCGCGCTCGCGGCTATGCGTCGGAGATTTTCGTCAAGCGGCGCGAGGCGCGTGTGGAAGGCGAGGCGCGCCTGTTCGACCCCGCGCTCATCCAGCCCGCCGACGCGCTGCTGTATCATCATTCCATCGGCTCGGAACTGACCGCCTTCGCCGTCGCCCACGCGGGCGCGAAGTGTCTCGTCTATCACAACGTCACCCCGGCCGAGTACTACGCGCCCTACCGCCCCGGCTTCGCCTGGATGCTCTCGACGGGACGCGCGCACCTGCCGCGCCTCGCGCCGCACTTCCCCGTCTCCGTCGGCGACTCGGCTTTCAACGCGGCCGAACTCGCCGCCTGCGGCTTCGAGTCGCCCGGCGTGCTGCCGATCATCTGCGACCCCGCGAAATGGAACCTGCGCGCCGACGCCGCGCTCATGGATCGCTTGCAGGACGGGCGCGTCAACCTGCTTTTCGTCGGGCGCATCGCGCCCAATAAGAAGCAGGATGAACTCGTCGCCGCCTTCGCGCATTACCATCAACTCGACCCCGCTTCCCGTCTCATCATCGCCGGAGAAGGCCGCGCCTCCGACCCCTATTACACGCGCCTCCTCCGCGACATCGCCGCGCGCGGTCTCGGCGCACACGTCCTCATCACCGGACAGGTGACGGACGCCGAACTACTGGCCTACTACCGCACGGCGCACCTATACTGGTCTCTGAGCGAACATGAAGGCTTCGGCGTGCCGCTCGTCGAGGCGATGTGGTTCGACGTGCCCGTGCTGGCCTATCGCAGCGCGGCCGTGCCGGAAACTCTGGGCGAGGCCGGTTTGATGTTCGACCGCAAAGACGATTTGCGCGCCGCCGCGCGTCTCGCTAAGCTCGTCACGCGCGACGACGACGCCTTGCGCCGTCGCATCATCGCGCCGGGACGCACGCGGCGCGAGGCTTTCACGCCCGCGAGCGTCCACTCGATTCTCGACGAGTTGATCGCGCGGATGGAGAGTTCGGCCGGGCAGCGGCGGCGGCCGCGACGCCGCGAAGAGGTGGCATAAGCTCTTGAGTTCGACGACCAAAGAAACCGGGACGACGACGACGAAACCCGCCACGGCGCGCGGCGCTGTGGAGGCGACAACGACGACGGCGGGCGAATCGTTGTCGGCGGCGACGGCGGACGCGCTCCCGCCCGACGCGCCCGTGCTCGCCATCGTCGTGCCCTGTCTCAACGAAGAACTCGTCATCGGCGACACGGCGCGTCGCCTCTGCGAAGTTTTGCATAGGCTCGCGGCCGCCGGGAAAGTTGACGCGGCGAGCTTCGTCTATCTCGTTGACGACGGCAGCCGCGACCGCACGTGGGCGGCCATCGAAGACCTGCACGCGCGCGACGCCCGCGTCAAAGGTCTCAAACTGGCGCGCAACGTCGGCACGCAAAACGCGTTGCTGGCCGGTCTGCTCGCGGTCAAGGAGCACGCCGGTTGCGTCGTCACGATTGACGCGGATTTGCAGCAGGACGAGGCCGTCATCGAGACGTTTCTGGAGAAGTATGCCGGGGGCGCGCACATCGTCTACGGCGTGCGGCGCGGGCGCGGCGATTCTTATTTGAAGAAGGCCACCTCCGGTTTCTTCTACACCCTGATGCGGCTGATGGGCGCGCGCATCATCAAGCACCATTCGGAATACCGGCTCGTTTCGCGCAAGGCCATCGAGGCCATCGCGGAATACCGCGAGTACAATCTGTTCCTGCGCGGCATCTTCGTGGACATCGGCTACAAATCCGAGATCGTGCCGTTCACCGTCAGGCGGCGCGGCGCGGGCAAGTCGAAACACGATTTCAGGAAACTCGCGTCGCTCGCGCTCGACGGCATCACGTCGTTCAGCATCGTGCCGCTCCGGCTCGTGACGGTCGCCGGCATGCTCGTCTTCCTGTTCAGCGTGCTGATGACGCTCTTTTACCTCTATCACAAAATCAAGGGGCACACGCCGCCCGGCTGGGCGGGCACGATCATCCCCATCTACTTTCTCGGCGGCGTGCAGATCATGTTCCTCGGCATCGTCGGCGAATACATCGGCAAGATTTATCAAGAGACCAAAGCGCGCCCGCGTTACATCAAAGATACCGAACTGTTTTGAGCGCAACTCACACTCAACCGGGCGAACCCGCCCCGCCCAATGCCGCGACCGGCAACCGCTGCATCGTCTGCCGCTCTGACGACGACGCCGCGCCGCTCTATCCCGGCCTGCTCCGCTGTCGCGCCTGCGGCTACATCTTCGCCGACATGCGCCTCACGGACGAAGAACTCTTCAAACTCTACAACGAAGAATTCTTTACCGGCGCGGAGTTCAGCGACTACGCGGCGGATGCGAAATTCTTCCGCAAAAATTTCATCCTCCGCCTGCGCGAGTTGAAAAAGTTTCTCGACCCGGCGCGCCACCGCCGCCTCCTGGAGATCGGCTGCGCCTACGGCTTCTTCCTCGACGTGGCGCGCGGCGACTTCGCGCGCGTCGAAGGCATCGACATCACGGACGCCGGCGTTCGCTACGCGCGCGAGGAGTTGCGTCTCGACGTGGTGCAGGCCGACTTTCTCGCGCACGACTACGGCGCGCGGAAGTTCGACGTGGTCTGCATGTGGGACACCATCGAACACCTGCGCGAGCCGCACCGCTACGTTGAAAAGATCGCGGCGCACACGGAGGCGGGCGCGCTCCTCGCGCTCACCACCGGCGACATCGAAAGCCTCAACGCGCGCCTGCGCCGGGAGAAGTGGCGGCTCATCCACCCGCCCACGCACCTCCACTATTTTTCCCCCCAATCAATCGCCCGGCTGCTCGACGCACACGGCTTCGACGTGGTCTACAATCGCTACTGCGGCTTCTACCGCAGCATCGGCAACATGGCCTACAACGTCCTCGTCCTGCGCCAGCAAAAACCGCAACTCTACCGCCCGCTCGAACGCCTCGGCGTCGGCGGCCTCGGCTTCTACCTCAATCTCTACGACATCATGTACGTCATCGCGCGGCGGCGTTGACGCGGGAAGAGAGAACCGAATGGCTAACCGGGAACCGGCCGCACCGCTTCCGCATCGCAAATTTTTGGAGCGGCTGCTTACACTCAGCGAAGGACGAACCACGCTCGACGGCAGGCTGTCGCCTTCCGCGCGCGATTTCATAGAGGTCGGCGCAGGCGTCAGCGGACTCCATTTCCGGTATGTCGTCGGGCTGAAGAGAACGCGCGTCGAACTTTACATTGCCCGCCCGGAGGCGACGGACAACAAAAGAATTTTCGATGAGTTGCAATCTCACAAACACGAAATTGAAGCCGATTTTGTAGGGCAACTATCATGGGAAAGGCTTGAAGACAGCAAAAGCAGCCGGATTGCTTACCACCTGTCGATTGGCGGCAGCGAAGGCGACGAAGCCCGTTGGGAGATGGTGCAGCACGAGATGATCGATGCGATGAGTCGTTTGGAGAAAGCCCTGCGGCCGTTTATTTCCAGGCTGCGCGCCTAAAGCTGTCATGCCCGAAGCGAACCCCCACGAACATTCCGGCGAGACCGCCGAGACGAAACCGAGCAAGCGTGTGTGGCTGCACGCGCTCGCCGTCCTGTTGTTCTACACGCTGCTCTTTATCCTCTTCTTCGCGCCCGTCCTCTTCTCTTCGTACCTGCTCGCGCCGGGCGACGGCATACTGTATTTCCTGCCCAACTTCTACGCGCCGCGCGTGCTGTGGGATGCGTCCGTGTGGGGCGGCTTTCCGGCGGCGGGCGATTCGCAGTTGATGATGTGGTATCCGCCCGCGCTCCTGTTCTCGCTCCTTAAATCGTGGAACGCCTTTTTGCTCTCGGCCTACGTGCTCGCCGCGAGTTTCACCTACGCCTACTGTTATGCCCTGAGGCGCTCGCGTTTCGCCGCGGCGGTCGGCGGCATCTGTTACGGCATGTGCGGCTTCATCGTCGCGCACCTCGGCCACGCCGCGCTCATCCACGCCGCCGCCTGGTTGCCGCTTTTTCTCCTGTCGCTTGAGAAGTTGGCGCAGCACGCGGGCGGCGTCGCACGACGCGAAGGCTTAGACGACGCGCAACGTGAAGACTTAAACCACGAGCAACGTGAAGACCTGAACGACGGGCGGCGCGCAGACGCGGGGCGTGGGCGGCGCGCCGGTGGCAGTAGCTTCTGGTACGGCGTCGGCGCGGCGAGCGTCGCGTGCTGTGCGCTCGCGGGGCACCCGCAAATCTTCGTCTACATGCTCGCGCTCGGCGGGGCGTACGCGCTCGTGCGCGGGTGGCGCGCCCGCGCGCGTTGGCGTTACTACCCCCTCTCCGCGCTGCTCGTTTTGACGGGGACGGGACTCGCGGCCATTCAGTTGTGGCCGACGGCGGAACTCGCCGCGCTCAGTCTGCGGGCTTCGCTCGGCTTCGCGGAATTCGTGTCTTACGCGCTGCCGCTGCGGCAGACGCCGATGCTCCTCTTCCCCTATCTCTTCGGCGGCTCGCCCGGCACGCTCTACGACCTGCCCTACTTCGGCGCGTGGGGTTCGGAGGCGGGCGGCTGGGGCGCAGGCGAATTGAGCGGCTACCTCGGCTTGCTGCCACTGCTCCTGGCCTCGATCGGATTCTTCGCCACGCGGCGGCGTGGGCTGCTGGCGTGGTTCTGGCTCGCGGTCTGCGCCGTGGCCTTCCTGCTCGCCCTCGGCGACGCGACGCCGCTCGCGCGCCTCACCTATCAACTGCCCTTCATCAACAAGTTTCGCGTGCCCGCCCGCCACTTCATGGAACTATCGTTCGGCACGAGCGTGCTCGCCGCGTTCGGGGCGCATGCCGTTTTGGAGGGAGCGGCGGGGAGCCGTCTACTCAAACGCACGCTCGCCGGCGCGGCCTGCCTGATGCTCGCCTGCCTCGTCGCCGTCGTCGCGTTGACCGGCCAACTGAACGCGGCGGCGGCCGGGACGTTGAAGCGGCCGCTCAGTTTTCTCCCGTGGGCGAATCCGGCGACGGGCGTGCCGCTCCTCGTGCTCCTCTCCGGCGCGCTCGCGCTCGTCTATTGGCGCAGGCGGCCGCACGCGCGCGGGCGCGGCGCGCTGCTCCTCTTCGTGCTCGCGCTCGACCTCGCCAGTTTCACCTGGTTTTACGAATGGCACTACGGGCCGCCTTATAAAGTTTTCCAGTCGCCGCCGCTTGCCGCCGTGCCGCTGCGCGACGAACTCGCGGCGACGCGCCAACGCCTGCTGCCCGTGCGCGGCGGCACGGGACGCGTCAGCGAGATTCCGCCCGACCTCTCGAAGCTCTGGAATTTTCCGAGCGCGAGCGGCTACGGCCCCTTCATCCTCACGCGCGTGAGTCGGCTGTTGACGATGCCGCCGCACGGCAGCGTGGCCGATGCGTGGCGCAACCCTGCAAACCTCGGTCTGGATATGATGGCCGTGCGTTATCTCTTCGTGCCGCGCTCGCAAATCCAGTCGCCCGCCACGGCCGACGCGCACGGCGTCAAATGGACAGAGGGCGAATTCAACGTCTCGCTCGGGTCGGGTTGCGGCGCGGCGAACCCGAACGTCTTTCAGGTCGAACTCCCACGCGCGACGCGCGCGAACGTGGTCGCCGTCGCCACCGCGCTCGCCTGTTCGGCCGCCGTCGCGGATCAAGCGGAAGTCGCGCGCGTCGTCGTCACGGACACGCGCGGGCAAACTCACGCGAGCAGCCTGCGCGCCGGGCGCGACACTTCCGAGTGGGCTTACGATTGCGCCGACGTGCTGCCGACGATGAAGCAGGCGCGCGCGCCCGTCTATCGCAGCTATCCCGTCACGCGCGGCGCGGTGCGCTGCGAAGGGCACGACTACGCGACGCGTCTCTCCTTGCCCGCGCACGCCGAGATCAAGCGCATCGAGATTCAATGGACGGGCGGCGCGGCCGCCACGCTCTCGCTCAAAAAGATCAGCCTGCTCGACGATGCCGACGGCAGTTCGGTCGCCGTCGCCCCCGTCGCGGGTTCGCTCGCGGACACGACGCGCTGGCGTCACGTCATGGACATCGACGCATCGAACAGCGGCTACGGCGCGATCAAACCGGAGGACGTGGGCGAGGCGAGCGTCTATGAGAATTTGCGCGCCCGGCCGCGCGCGTGGCTCGTCGGTAAAACGCTCACCGTCACGGAAGCGGACGCGCTCGGCGCGCTCCACTCGTCGCGGCTGGCGGGCGGAGGCGCGTTCGACCCCGCCGAGGTCGCGCTCGTCGAAGAGTCGCCCGACTTCAACGCTCAAGCCCTCGACCGTGCGGCCACGGCGCGGGTCACGCATTTGTCGGACGAGCGGATGGAAGTCGAAACGAAGTCGAACGCGCCCGCCTTTCTCGTGACGAGCGACGTGTTCTATCCCGGCTGGCAGGCGACCGTGGACGGCGCGCCCGCGCGGCTGTTTCGCACGAACTACGTCTTGCGCGGCCTCCCCGTTCCCGCCGGAACGCACACCATTCGCTTTGAATTCCGCCCGCGCTCTTTTTACCGTGGAGCGTTCGCCAGCGCGGCCTCCCTGCTCCTGCTCGCCGCGACGGTTTTCTGGCTGAATAGAAACGCGACGCGCCGAACGCAATCGAAGTGAGGACGCGGATGCTCTCCTCGTCGTCGCGCGCCCGCCCGAAATCCTGATTAGGGCGATAATATAGTTGACTCACCTAACGCGGATATGACAAGAGGTCTTTACCCGGCAAGCAGTGGCCTTTGAGTGCAGGCCGGGGCGGGGTTCGGATTCTTTCCGGCTTAACCTAGCGTGGCGTGTAGTTAAATGGCGGAGTGCTAACGGAGCATCCTGCCAAACCAAGAGCAGGTTTTGACACGTCTGCGGCGTTTAGGCCGAATCATTCGGTCTAATATGCGTTAGATGCTGGGGGTATGTAACCGAATGTTATTACTGAACAAGCCGGATGAATCATTTGTTGGCAGATTTGTCGTGCAGCAGAAGGATAAACCGTTCTCCTATCCTGAAGTTGGCGCTTCTCGCCACGTCGCGCCGAGTGGATACAATGTTGACCACAATCGGATTTTGCTGGGCGAAGGATACGAGACATATCTGAAAGCAATCGAAGCCGTGAAAGGTTGGAAGATGTTTGATTTTGCATGGCTCAAGTTGTGCTGGTCGGATACGCCAATCGTAGAAGGCGCAACGGTTGGTATTCTTGTTCGACATTTAGGGTTCTGGTCTTTGAATGCCTGTCGGGTCGTCTATGTAATGGAAGAAAATGGCGAAATCGAGAGGTATGGCTTCGCTTATGGCACATTACCCGAGCATGCCGAGCGCGGGGAAGAAAGGTTCACGGTTGAATATCATCCTGCCAAAGGACAGGTTTGGTATGATTTGTATGCCTTCTCAAAGCCAAGGCACATGTTAGCGCGAGCGGGCTATCCGGTGAGCCGCTTGCTACAGAAGCGATTTGCCGGGGAGTCAAAGAAAGCAATGGTTAAAGCTGTCAATCCTGAACGCATCTAACGCCCGGCATGCACCCGACCGCGAATAGCGCAGCCTTCAAAAGCAAAGGGTGAGCCAACTATATTATTGACCTACTTTGCGTCCTCGCCTTTGGCGACGGGGGCGACGAGTTCGGGCGGCGCGTGCGATTCGCTGTGGGCGGCGGGTTCTGTTTTGGTGACGGCGTAGAGGTCTTTGCGGCCGCGGTCATGGTAGCTGCGGATGAAGCGCAGGCGTCCCGTGTCGAGTCCCTGGCGGAGCAGCGGGTCGGTGGCGGCGATCTCTGCGGGCGACATGTAAGCGTAGTGGATGACGAGATAGGAAGCGGGCGCAGACTCGATGAGATCGAGCAACTCGACGGGAACCGGGCGTTGCTGCGACAGCGACTCGATGCGCCGCATGATCGGCGGCAGAAAACTCGATGCGGCCGTGACGATCGGCTTTTCGTGATCGGCGGCGCGGATCATGTGTTCGAAGATCGCCATCGCCGTCGCTGGAAGTTCGACGAGGCCGCCGTGCATCGGCGTCTCCTTCAGGCGCAGGGTGAGTTCGTCGGGATAAGCCTCCCCGCGCATGACGACGAGCGGCGCAACGCGCAGTTCGAACAAGAGCGCGAGGACGATGAGCGCGCACACTAGAGCGCGGCGGCGCGCGGGTCGGCGTGTCCCGGCGGCGAGACGCGCGGCGAGCGCACGCGCGCCGAGTCCGGCGAGGAGGGCTAGCCCCACGTAACAGATCATCGACCAGCGGGCGGGGATGCGTTGGCTTTTGAAGACCTCGAAGTGCTCGAAGAGAAACCTGTGAAAGAAGGCGTGCATGCCGAGAGAGCCGACGAACCCGATGCACAACCAGATCGCGCCGACCGCAAACGTCTCGACGCTTCGCGCCCCGTCGCCTTCCCGCGCCTTAAGACTCATCGCGGCCACCCGGCGCAGGACGAGCGGCCGGAAGGTGATCGCGGCGCGCACCGCCACCGCTATGAGACAGGCCGTGAACGCGGTCGCCGGGCGCGTCGCCGTCACCAGGTGGAGACTGAAAATCCTGAAGTCAATCGTGCCGTAGCCGGAGATCAACAGCGCGACGATGCCCGCGCCGACGGCGAACGCGTCGAGCAGAAAGAGCGGCCGGAGTTTGAAAGGAACGGCCAAGCGTGTGAACCAGGCGCGGCGTTCGGGCGGCGGGTAGTTGCGCGCGTCGGCCGGTTCGTCGCGCCGGTCGCCGCCGGTGGTTCGCCAATTGAACAGGACGAGGGCGGCGAATGCGAGCAGGGGCGGCAAGAGGCCGGGAAACAGCGATAGTTCTTCGGTGGCGGCCAGCCCGCCCAGCCCCTTCCAGACCTTGAGGCGCGGACTGGCCGCCAGCCAGTTCGAAGCGGTCGCCGAATACAGCGTGACCTCGCCGGCTTCGCGCACGAATTGATAGAAGGTGGCCACGCGCCGGTAGGGCAGCAGGAACGGCAGCAACGCGAGCGAGGCCGCGCCGAGGGCGACCGCGCCGCGCAGCCAGAAGGAGCGGCGACGCCAGCCCCCATACCAGAAGGCCAGAAACGCGGCCGACAATCCGAGCGGGATGAGCGTCAGGATCAACCAGGTGATGCACGTTAAGGCGTTCATCAAAAACGCGACGCCGAGCCAGGAGGCGCGCCGCCAACTTCGCTCGCGCGCGAAGAGAACCAACGCCTCAAGCAGCAGCGGAATCCACCCGGCGAAGATATAGTGGAGGTGCGGCAGACGTTGAAAGCGATAGGGGATGAAGGCGAAGATCACGCCCGCCACCCACGCCGCGCCGTAAGAGGCGGTGAGCGTGCGCGCCAGGCGAAACGCGCCATAGCCCGACAGGACGAAAGCCATGAAGGTGGCGAGGCTATGCACGGTCAGCGGGCGCACGCCGAGCGCGAATAGGGGGAAGAACAGGAGCGCGATGCCGTAGTCGTGTTCGGAGAAGGCGAGCGTGTCGCGGTATGGATAGAAGATGGTGGCGTCGAAGAGGTGGCGCGGGTCGCGGAAGGTCTGATGATAATCCCACCAGAGGGTGTAAGCGATGTTGTAGGGGTCGCCGAGGTCGGAGACGGTATCCAGGGGATGACGCAGCCAAGGCCACGTCATCAACGCCGCGAGCGCGATGAAGACGAGAAAGATCGCGCCCTCACGCAAGACGGGTCGCCGCTCAATTGAGAGAAGAAGTCGGCGGAAACTACCGCCAGCCTCGTCGTCCGCGCCCGCCGCGTCGCTCGTTCCCGCCGCGTCGCTCGTTCCCGCTGCCTCGCTCGTCCCCGCTGCGTCACCCATCTCCGCTGCGTCATTCGTGCCGACGGCGTCAGACATGCCTTCATCGGCGTCGGCCGTGCTGGCAGCGTCCGTCGTGCTGACAGCGTCCGTCGTGCCGACGGCGTCCGCGGTAGGAGGCTTCGCAGAAGTCGTCTCGATAGCTTGTTGGCGCGCCGCTTCACGTCTCGCGGCGGCTTTGAGTTCTCGCCTCTGTCTCGTGCTCCGCTCGTAGATCGTGAGGGCGCACAACAGGAGGAGCGTGAAAGCGGAGATGAAGAGGCCGTTGCGCGCGGCCGGAGCCGTGTAGCGCATCTCCACACGGTGCGCCCCCGCTCCCAACGCCACCCCGCGCAACAGGTAATTCGTCGTCTCGATGCGCGCCCGCGCGCCGTCCACCGTCACTTCCCATCCCGGATAAATGTTCTCGCTGACGACCAATACCGTCGCCTGATCGGCCTGCGTTTCGACCACCAGCCGATTGGCTTCATAGGTCGTGATGCGCGCCCCGCTCCCGGCCGCCAGCTCTCCGCCCCCGAGCGCGGGCAACTCTGTGGGCGCAACTTCCAACAGCGCGGTGCGGCGCGGGTCGAACCCGGTGGCGCTCTCGCCGCGAATGCGCCGCAGGGCTTCTTCGCCGTCCACCGCTTCGGCCTGCGTCACGAGCCACGCACGCGGCAGCGCGCGCCGGTTCCGCAGGATGAGCGTATTGTCTTCGAGATAGACGGTCTCCCAGCCTTCCGACGCCGCGGGCGAGAGCGGCATCGCACTCTTGTCGGCCGAGTCGTAGAGCGTCGCCTTCCACACGGCGAGCGACGCGCCTTCGGTCAAACTCTTGATCTCGATCTTTTCGACGCGCCCGCGCGTGCCGAGCGGGATGAGCGCGAGGTAACGATGCGATTTGAAGCTATCGTTCTCGTCGCCCCGGTGCGCCTCGAAGATGGGCGCGAGCGTGTGTTGAATGATGGAGCGCACGTCCGCCCGTTCGTGCGCCCACTCGGCCGTGTCTAACCCGGCGCGCAGGTCGCGCTCCACCACGCTCCCGCCGGACAAATGCACGCGCACCCTGGCGACGGGCGTTTCCTGCCGCACCTCAATCGAATTGGAGAGGCTCGTGACGAGGGCGAGCGAATCGCTCTCGGCCGCGCCGCCCGCCAGGGTGAGAGAGCCGCCCGGCGGGAGCGTGGTTTGCATGTCGGACGGCGCGAAGGCGATGCCTTCCCGGTACGTCATCGGCTCCTCGACCGTGGCGAGGCTTGAGAAAGAGACGACGTGCGTGGTGTTGAGCAGGTCGAGGACGCGCGAGCGCGGTTGAAACAGGTCGCTGTTGCCCGCGAACCCCGCGCGGGGCGTGACGGCGTCCATGCTCACCCCGCCGAGCGCGCGACTGTAACGCTCAAGGATCAGCGGCTCGTAGCCCGCGACGTTCTGGAGACCGTGAATCGCGCTTAAATTCGTGCCGTCAATCCGCGGCGCGAGCGTGAACTCTTCCGTGTAGAGCTGCACGCGCGTGTAGACGCGGTTTTGCTCCGGCGGGTGTTTCTGCAAAAAGCGCGTCGTCGGCGACACCACGCTGAACCGCTCGGACGTGAGCAGCAACTCGCCGATCCAGCGCGAGAAGCCGATCGCGGGTTCGACAAAACAGGCGAGCGCGATGGCCGCCATCAGGAATCCCGTGCGCAGCCGCCCGGCCGCGAGACGCCAGCTTCGCCAGATGAGCAGGAACACGCAGGCAGTGAAGGCCGCCTTCCACCACAGAAACGCGGACTCCGGCAGAGAGGTGTAATAGATGGTTCCGATCTGCGGCTTGGCCTGCGCCGCCGTCCACCAGTAAAAGCCGAGCGTGACGCCGACGGCGAACAGCAGCGCGATCACGGCCAACTCGACGGCGCGCCGCCCATGCACACGCGGGCGCGGTTTCCCCAGCCAGCCGTCGAGAGCGTCCCAGCCGTAGGCCGCGAGGATGGCGAGCGCGAACGTCCATTCAAAGGTGTGCCGCGAGGGCACGCGAAATTTGTTCAATAAGGGCGTGTAATAGACGACGTGGTGCAGGGGCGTATTGCTGCCGAGCATCAGGAACCACGCGACGACGGCCACGCCGAGCCAGAAATAGAGGCGCGGCTCGGTCGTCCTGCGTCGCAGCAGCGCGGCTCCGGCGGTCAGGACGGCGAGCAGCAGGACGAGCGGCGGCATGTAGGCCGTCACGTCGGTGAAATGATAGAGCGGCGCGATGGCCGAGGCGAGCGCGCCGGTCAAGGTGAACGAGCCTGCGCTCAGGGCTTCGTAGGTGAGCACGCTGCGGACGCTGCGGCGGGCGGCTCGCAGCGTCTCCAGAATCTGAAAGGCCGCGATCCCCGCCGACATGACGAGCGCGCCGAGGGCGACGCACAGCGGACGCCAACGGCTCCAATCGAAGTTTGCCGCGATGCGCCGCGCGCCCGTCCGGCCGGTCTCGGCGGGCGCGCTCCTGTCCGGCGGAAAGAGCGACAGGCACAGCCCGTAAGCGGCGGCCAGCAGACCCGTGTAGAGCATGCTCTGCCCGTGCCCGTTCAAAACCGACATCGCATAGGCGGCCGTGGCGGCGACGAGAAGCGGGACGAATCGCCCGTTGCGGCGCGCGGCGCGGTCAATCGGGATCAGCAGGAGCGGCAGCCACATCAGGCTGTTGGTCAACGCGCCGTTATAGGCGATGGCGCTGCACATCATGCCGCCGTAGCCGAACGAGAGACCGGCAAGGAGGGCGGCCGTGCGGCTGCGTCCCAGTTCGCGCGCGTAAGCGTAGGTGAACATGGGCGAGAGCAGGAAGGGCGCGAGCACGTAGACCTGTTCAGCCCAATGTCCCGGCAGGAAGAGATGTCCCCAGGTGAGCGGGTAGGCGAAGGCGAGTTGCGCCATGGACAGGAGCGGGTAGCCGGATAAAACGTGCGGCGTCCACAAGGGCAACTGCCCCGCGCGGATCATCTCCCACCCGATCGTGCGCAGCGGGTAGGTATAGTAGAGAGGGTCGCCCGCCAGCACGAACTTCCCGCCGAAAATTTCCGGCGCGAACATCAGCGCGAAGAAGGCGGCGATGGTAGCCAGGGTGGCCGCGTCGCCGCCGCCCCGCCGGAGCCGCCGCTGGAGGCGCGCCCACAGGCTCTCGATTATCTGCACAGAGTGTTTCCCATCCGTCGGAATCTTTTCGTCCGGCCGCGCGCCTTCCGGGGCAACGCCCTGCCCGCCGCACGGCATCTCTCAACGTGCCCGCGAGAACTGTTTCTGCGGACGCCCGCCGGGCGGCCTCGCAAACTTATTTTTCGTCTCAACAAAACGCGCCGCCGTCTCCTCGGCGTGCGGGGTCAACATCGTTGACAAACTCTCGAAGGGCAAGCTACGATAACAGTTGTTGGGCTGCCCCTGCGAGCGACCACGACGGGCAGGCGCAACAGAGCGATTCGAGTAGCCCCGGCTCTCCCAAGGATTTCCTAAGCTACAGAAAAATAGTCCCACCGTCTACTGAGTACCGGGAGTAACACACATGCGTAAATTCGTCGTTGCCTTATTTTTAACCACCCTCTGCGCGTCCTTTGCCGTCGCGCAGGGACAGAGCGCGCCGACGCTCAGAGTCGTCACCGAAGACCCGTCGCTGCCGTCCGAGTTGTTCTACGGCGACGTGAAGGTCAAACCCGTCCGCCTGCGGCCGGGCACCAACACCCGCATCACGATTGACGACAGCGACTTTTTCGTCCAGCAGCAGTACATAGACTTCCTCAGCCGCTTCCCCGAAGCCCAGGGTTTCAGCGATTGGATGAAGGTGCTCGATAGCTGCAACGGCGATCAGAACTGCCTCGGCGGCGTCAACGGCAAGCGCGTGCTCGTCTCGAAGAGTTTCTTCGAGTCGCAGGAGTTTCGCTACAAAGGCTACTTCGTCTACCGCTTCTACAAGGCCAGCCTCGGCCGCCTGCCGACCTACCCCGAGATCGTCGCCGGCATGCGCAGCGTGACCGGGCAGACCTCGGCCGAAGTCTTCGCCAAGCGCGACGCCTTCGCGGCCGCGTGGCCTTCGCGCGGCGACTTCGCGGCGGCTTACCCCGCGAGCCTGACCGCCTCCGAATACGTCAACAAACTGCTCACGACGGCGGGCATCACGGTGGCGAACAAGGATCAACTCATCGCCGGTCTCACGAACGGCTCGGAGACGCGCGCGTCGGTCTTGAGAAAGATCGTCGAGAGCGCGGAACTCGAAGCGAAGGAGTTCGACCCGGCCTACGTCGCGATGCAATATTATGGCTACCTGCGGCGCGCGCCGGAAGAGGAAGGCTACAACAACTGGCTCACTTACCTGCGCGCCAACCCCGGCGATTACAAAACGATGGTCTGGGGCTTCGTCTACTCCGCCGAATACCGCAACCGCCACTAAAAAAGCGGCGCAACGCGCGCACAACTTCAAGGCCGACCTCTCAAACGGGGTCGGCCTTTTTCGTTCCCGGCACACGCCCGCCCGGTTTCATTCGACTCAAACCCCGCTCCCCGTTCGCTTTCAAGCGTTCGTCGCGCGCCCTTCACCGCCGCCCGCTCCTCCACCCGCGCCCGCCGCGCCCGGCAAAACTTCCTGATAAACGTCGAGCGTCAGGCGCGCCGTGCGCTCCCAGGTGAAGTTTGCGGCATGGGCGACGCCGTCCGCGGAGAGACGCCGCCGTTCCGCTTCGTTTTCCCACAATTCGCGGATGGCCGTCGTGAGTTCGCGCACGTCCGTCGGTTCGACGAGGCGCGCGGCGTCGCCCACCGTCTCCATGATGACCGGGATGCGGCTCGTGATGACGGGCGCGCCGCAACTCATCGCTTCGAGCGGCGGCAGGCCGAAGCCCTCGTAAAGCGACGGGTAGACGCAGACGCGGCACGAGGAATAGAGCGCGGCGAGGTCTTCGTCGGAGATGTAGCCGGTGAAAAGCATGCGTTGGCTGAGACCGGACAGTTCGACGAGCGCGAATAGTTCCTCGGTCAGCCAGCCCTTTTTCCCGGCGATCACGAGTTGCGGGCGGAGGTTTGTCGAACGCGTCAACTCCTCGAAGGCGCGCACGAGCGTCAGCAAATTCTTGCGCGGCTCGACCGTGCCGACGAAAAGGATGAAATCGTCTTCGACGCCGAGCCGACGCCGAGCCGACGCCGACTCGCGCGCGCCGACGGGGCGGAAGGCGCGGCGCGGCGCGAGCGGCACCACGGCGATCTTCTCCGGTTTGATCCGCAGGTGTTCGCAGATTTCGCGTTTCACGCTCTCCGAGTCGGTGATGATCTTCGAGGCCATGCGCGCCGTGGCGGGCAGGCGCAGGCGCGCGCGGCGCACGAGTTCCTCTTCGTGCGTGTGCGAATGGAGCAGGAGCGAGAGGTCGTGGATGGTGACGATGGTGCGGCAGCGATGCCAGAGCGGCACTTTGTAGTTTGTGCCGTGGAAGAGGGTGATGCCGTGCCTCTGCACGTAGAGCGGCAGGCCGATCGTCCACCAACGCCGGCTCAGGGAATTGACCGGGGCGTGGACGGCGCGCAGGTTCGCTGGCAGCGGCGCGGCGTCGAACCCGCCCTCGACCACCGTCTCGATGGGGACGTGGGCGACCAACTCGAAATCGTGTTCGGGAGCGAGAGCCGCGAGGCCGCGCGCGAGTTCGAAAGTGTAGTGGCCGATGCCGGTTTTCGGTTCGGCCAGCGGAATCCCGTCAATTGCGATACGCATGCTCTCGAACGATTAACCGCGCCGGCGGGGCGTTGATTGGCGGGGTCACGAAATCTGTTTTGTCCAGGATGTTGCTTGCGGGGCGATTATAGCCGCCGCCCGCGCAGGTAGCCAGTCTTCGTTCGGAGAGTGGAAAACATGGGCGGCACTCGACGGGTCGGTCGTTACCCGAAAGAGAAAGGTGCGCGGCCGGGTCAGC
>DASVVO010000067.1:0-56209 GCA_036386515.1 Pyrinomonadaceae bacterium | reverse complement strand
GAGTGTTCGACAGCAGTTATGGCGCGAAGTGGGTTTTCACACATCACGTTCCGAAGCCGACAGGGTAAAAGTAGACCGTGCATTGTTAGAACGCCTGACGGACGCACTTTGCTACGCTGCTTGAATGGATAAAGTCGAGCTTAGAAGCTGTGAAAAAAGTAAAGCTGTGCTTGTCCCGGAGTGACGTTTGATCATAGCCCGGCCATTGATGGCTGGGACGGTGAATGTGCCCTTTACAAAGAGTCCCGGAGGGACGGTTGAATGTTCATCACCATTCAATCGTCCCTCCGGGACTCCATACTTTATCTTGCACCTTATTCCCGGCGATAAATCGCCGGGCTATTACCAATCGTCCCTGACGGGACTTGTTCAAACAGCTTCTTGGTTTTTCGTCGCGGACGCGGACGCTGTGGCTACGCCGCTGCTTTAACTTCCGACACCTTCGTTGCGCGCAAGCTATCGCCGTCGAGCGTGCCCTCGACTTCAACGCGCAATCCCTTCGTCGCCTTCGTCGCCTTCAACACGGAGAGCGCGGACTTGTTGCCCGCCTCGTCCAATTTATAAATCTTCTTGTCCACGACGAGCGCGAAGCCGGTCGCGTTGCAACTCGGCATCAGCGCGCACGCGGTCGGGTGGCCTTGCGCCGTCTCTTCCAGACCGTCGCCGTCGCCGTGCGCGTTCGCGCACATGTTGTCGATCAGGTAGCCGGTCAACTTCACCGACTTCGCGGCCTGCTTCTCTTGCGCGAACGCGAGAACTCCGGCCATGACCAGCATCAGGGAAACCGCAAAGATTTTTCGGGTCATCTCAAATTATCTCTCTTTCACGCCCGCGCCGAAGGCGAGGCTCATGGGGTTTAGGGGGTTTAAAAGTTCGGTCGCGCTAACTCACGCTTCTTCGTCCGCTCGTTCGATAGGCAATGCCGGGCGTTCATCCGCCGTCTCATCCGACTTCGGCGCGGCGGCGGGGCGCATGTGCGGGAAGAGAATCACGTCGCGGACGGAACGCCGGTTCGTCAGGAGCATTACGATGCGGTCGATACCGATGCCGATGCCCGCCGCCGGGGGCATCCCGTAAGCCAGAGCGCGCACGTAATCCGTGTCCATCTGCATCGCCTCCTCGTCGCCACGCTCCCGCGCCTGTCCTTGTTCCTTAAACCGCTCATACTGCTCCAACGGATCATTCAACTCCGAGAACCCGTTCGCGCACTCCATCCCTGCGATGAACAACTCGAACCGCTCGGCGACTGTCGGATCATCGGGTGCCGCTTTTGAGAGTGGGGAGATAAGCTTGGGATAGTTGTAAATGAATGTTGGGTGCTTTAAATACTTCTCGGCCACCGCTTCAAAAATTTCTGCCACGTCGCGGGCAACCTGCGCCTCGTCGCCGGGTTGAGAATATTCAGCGGCTTCCTGCCATAGAATAGAAGTCTTCTCTATGATTATTGGCTTTACCTCCGGGTGATCTACTCCGGGAGAATGATCGGTTCGATGTTTAGCCATGTATTGCATCAAGATGCCAGTCTCGACGCCGGAACTGTCAACTTCTTTTATGAAGTGCTTGATTTGAGCAATGCGCGTGGGGTCGTCAAGCCAAGTCTCGTTGAACTTATCGTTTCCCATCCCCCAATATTCAGGCCATGAGCGGCTAATGGCTTGCTTCATTGTTAGTCGCTCAAACGGGCGACCGAAATCAAACTCCTGATCCCCAAAGCGCACAACTGTTCCACCCGTTGCTTTGATCGTTGACTGGCGCAGCATCTCCTCGCACAAGTCCATCATGCCGTTCACGTCCATGTAGGCGCAGTAGAATTCGAGCATGGTGAATTCGGGGTTGTGGCGGGTGGAGATGCCTTCGTTGCGGAAGTTGCGGTTGAGTTCGTAGACGCGCTCGAAGCCGCCGACGACGAGCCGCTTGAGGTAGAGTTCCGGCGCGATGCGTGCGTAGAGGTCGATGTCGAGCGCGTTGTGGTGCGTCTTGAAGGGACGCGCGGCTGCGCCGGAGGCGATGGGCGTGAGCATCGGCGTCTCGACCTCGATGTAGCCGCGCTCGTCTAAAAACGCGCGCATCTCGCGGATGATCTTCGAGCGGCGTTCAAACACTTCGCGGGTGGTGAGTTCGGGCGCGCGTCCTGCGACGCCCGCGTCCGGATCGTCGTCTTTGTCGATCTTGAGGCTGCCCGCGATGAGGTCGGCGTAGCGTTGGCGTTGGCGGATTTCGGGGTCGCTGATGCCGTGCATCTTGTCGGGCATGGGCAGCAGAGCCTTCGCTAAGAACTCGAAGGCGCGGACGTGGATGGAGAGTTCGCCCGTCTTCGTGACGAAGAGGAAGCCTTCGACGCCGATGAAGTCGCCGTGGTCGAGCAGGCCGAAGAGTTCCCAGCCGTCGAGTTCGCGCCCGCGATGGTTCATCAACTGCACCTCGTCGCGGCGCACGTAAATTTGCAGGCGTTCACGGCCGTCGGAGAGGTGGACGAAGGCGGCCTTGCCCATCACGCGTGGCGGCACGGCCAGACGCCCGGCGACGCGCACCGCGCCGAACTCCTGCAACGCCGCGTTCGCCGCTTCAAGCTGTTCGGCCGAGGGACGCGCGCCCGCCACCTGCGGCGGGACGTGTCTCGTGATCTCTTCGTGGCCGACGATCGACGTGACGGTGTCTTCGCCTTCGACCTTGTTCTGCGTCACGTTCGAGCGTTGAAACTTGTTCGGGTAGGCGTTGCCGGTGAGAAGTTGAATCCGTTCGAGGTGCTCGCGGCGCGCGCGCGTCTGGTCGTTGTCGTCTATGAAGGGCGTGTTGTTCTCTGTCATCAATTCCTGCTCCAAAAGAAAAGGGGATTATAGCAACAAGTCGCCGGTAGTCAGTAGCCGGTTGCCCGTGGTTATCGAACGAGCGCCTAAAGATGGAAGCGAACAACCGACAACCGGCAACTGACTATTACTTCCTCTCCGTGTTAGCATTGACGCCATCGCCGCATATGAACGAGAAGATTCTAACGCCGGATGAGGCGCGCAGGGTGCGCGAGCGTTTGCGCGCCGAGGGGCGGCGGCTCGTGTTCACGAACGGGTGTTTCGACATCCTGCACGTCGGGCACGTCCGTTACCTCGAAGCGGCGCGCGCGCTCGGCGACGCCCTGCTCGTCGCCATCAACTCGGACGCGGCCGTGCGCGCCCTCAAAGGCGACGCGCGCCCCGTGATGAGCGAAGGGGAGCGCGCCGAAATGCTCGCCGCGCTCGGCGCGGTCAGCCACGTCACAATCTTCGACGCGCTCTCGCCGCGCGCGCTCATCGCCCAACTGCTGCCCGACATTCTGGTCAAAGGCGGCGACTACGGCGTGGACGAAATCCACGGCCGCGAAGAGGTGGAAGCGGCGGGCGGGCGCGTGCTCGCTCTGCCCTTCAGCGCGGGCGTTTCGACGACCGACATCATTGAGCGCATCAGGAAAAGCGTGGCGGGCGACAAGTGACGAGCCGGAAGGTGACGAGCGGGAAGGGCGGGAAGAAGGCGACGTGCCGGGGCAGCGGCGACACTGCCGCCGCCGGGCACGGCGCGAAGCAAAGCGTCGCGCGCGGCGGAAAAATCCCTGACGCGGGGCGCGGGAAAAAGCGGGTTGAGAAAACCGCCGACGGCCATCATGTGTTGATTGACGGTCGGCGTTGGCGCGCGACCGACCCGGGCATCCCGGAGGAGCGGCGGCAACAACTCGTCAACGAGTTGATGCGGGCGCGGCGCGACGTGGGGCGCGCTTTGCGCGCGGGCGATGCGGAGGCCGAGCGCGAGGCACGCGCACGCGTGCATGAATGTAAAGTCGGCCTCGGCGAGCGCGGCGAGAAATGGTGGGAGGAGGAGGAAAAGGGATGAGGGATGAGGGATGAGGGATGAATGAAGAAAGCACTCGCTTAAGTTGAGTAGAAGCTATCTCAAAAATCATCCTGACCGAATAAGGATTGCGATTTCCTTGAGCAGTTTCAGGCCGACGTTAGCGGCGGCATATTTTTGGGATAGCTTCTAGTTTCCTGATTCATCCCTCATCCCTCATCCCTCATCCCTCCGATAGTCATGAGCGGCACGGCGCAAAAAGGGTCTGTGGTGGAAGACGCGTTGAGGCGCGTGTTGGAGGGCGGCGAGTTGGGGCGGCTCGTGGCGGAGGTGCGCGGCGGGGCGCGCGTGGTGTCCGTCAGCGGGCTGACTTCGGGGGCGGCGCGCGCGCTCGTCCTGGCGGCCTTGCAGCGCGAGACGGGAAAGCGGCTCGCGGTCGTCGTGCAGGCGAGCCGCGACCTCGAACAGTGGGATCGCGACCTCTGTTTTTGGAGCGAGGCGTTGCGGCGACGTAGGGACGATGGGCAAGCGGGAGACGCGCCGAAGGCGTCCGTGCTGACGCTGCCCGCTTCGGAGAGCGACCCGTATGCGGGCGCGTCGCCGCACGCGGAGACGTTGGAGCGGCGCGCGCTGACGCTTTGGCGGCTCGCCCAGGGACAAGGGGATTTCGTGTTGCTGACGGCGCGCGCGCTGGCGCGCCGGACGGTGAAGCCGGAGCAACTGCGCGCGTCGGGCGCGACGCTCCGGCGCGATGAAGACCACGCGCCCGAAGAGTTGATCGAGTTGCTGCTGGCGACCGGCTACGTGCGCGAAGACCCCATCGGGGCGGTCGGCGAGTTCTCGCTGCGCGGCGGAATTCTGGATGTGTGGTCGCCGGGACACGAGCGGCCGGTGCGCGTGGAGTTTTTCGGCGACACGGTTGATTCCATCCGCGAGTTCGACCCGGAGACGCAGTTGTCCGTCGCGCAGTTGCGGCGGATCGAGATCGTGCCGATGCGCGAGTACGCGCTCGGCGCGGACGATTTCCGCCTGTGGGCGGAACTGGCGCGCGAGCGTTGGCCGGATGAGCGTTACGCGCGCGCGCTGCGCGACCGCACCGTGCATGCCGACGAGGGCGAGACTTTCGCGGGTTGGGAATGGCTCGTCTCGCTCGTCCATTCGACGCCCGCGAGCGCGTTCGATTACCTGCGCCGCGAGACCGTGTTCGTGGCCGACGAACCGGCCGCCCTCGAAACCTTTCTCGGAAACACTTACGAAACTTTGAGCGCGCGCTATGCCGAGATGGAGAGCGCGGACGAGATCGCCCTGCGCCCCGAAGAACTTTACCTGACGGCGGAAGAATTGCGGCAGGGCGTAGGGGGCGCGCCGCGCGTCGAGTTGCGGACCCTCGGCCGGGCGGCGGCGGCGACCGACGAACGCTTCGCGGGCGAAGCGGACGCGGCCGCCGCCGTGACCATCGGGCGGGCGCGGCAGACGGCCGCGCCGCTGTTTCTCTTCCCGGCCGTGGAGCGCGCGCCCGAAATCGAATGGAACGCACGCGCCTCGCGTCGCTATCACGGCCGCATCGCGGAACTGGCGGCCGACGCGCGGCGCGCGCAAACGTTGGGCGAGGCGAACATCGTGTTCGCGATGCCGAGCGCGGGCGTGGCCGAGCGCGTCGGGGAGATGCTCGCGGAATATAACGTGGGCGTGCGGGTCGCCTTCGCGGGCGAGGGCGGCGCGCTCGAAGCGGGACAGGCGTTGGTGACGGTCGGGCGTTTGTCGGGCGGCTTCGAGTTGCCTTCGGCGGGGCTGGTCGTCCACGTCGAGCACGATCTGTTTGACGAGGCGCACGACGGCGCGACCGTCGAGCACCGCGCCTTGGGCACCGGGCAGGCTTCAACCTCGGCGAAGCGGCCGCGCAAGAAGTCGAAGACGGCGGCGTTCCTGTCGGACTTCCGCGACCTGAAAGTCGGCGACTTCGTCGTCCACATCGACCACGGCATCGCGCGCTTCGGCGGCTTGCAGACGCTCGACCTCGGCCCCGGTCGCCGCGGCGAGTTTATGCTGTTGTTCTACGCCGAGGACGCGAAGTTGTACGTCCCCGTCGAACGCCTCGATCTCGTGCAGCGTTATTCGAGCGCGGAGGGACACGAGCCGACGCTCGACCGCCTCGGCGGCCTCGGCTGGCAGAAGACGAAGGCCAAGGCCAAACGCGAGATGCGCGACATGGCCGACGAACTCCTGCGCCTCTACGCCGAACGCAAGCTCGTCGGCGGCTACGCCTACGCGGCCGATTCGCCGTGGCAGCGCGAGTTCGAGGACGGCTTCGAGTATGTGCCGACGCCCGATCAGGAGACGGCCATCGAAGACGTGAAGACGGACATGGAAGCGACCACGCCGATGGACAGGCTGCTCTGCGGCGACGTGGGCTACGGCAAGACCGAGGTGGCGATGCGCGCGGCCTTCAAGGCCGTGATGGAGTCGAAGCAGGTGGCCGTGTTGACGCCGACCACCGTGCTCGCCTACCAGCACTACGAAACCTTCACGGCGCGCTACGCGGCCTTCCCCGTCCGCGTCGAACTGCTCTCGCGCTTCCGCTCGCCGAAGGAGCAGAAGGAGGTCGTCCGGCGCGTCGAGGCGGGCGACGTGGACATCCTCATCGGCACGCACCGGATATTGTCGAAGGATTTGCAGTTTCGCGATCTCGGCCTCGTCGTGGTGGACGAGGAGCAGCGTTTCGGCGTCGCGCACAAGGAACGGCTCAAGCAGTTGAAGAAGAAAGTGGACGTGCTGACGCTCTCGGCCACGCCCATCCCGCGCACGCTCAACATGTCTCTGATGGGCTTGCGCGACATGTCCGTGATCGAGACGCCGCCGCGCGACCGGCTCGCCATCCAGACGCAGGTCGTGCAGTTCGGCGAGTCGGTCATCAAGTCGGCCGTCGAGTTGGAGTTGGGGCGCGGCGGGCAGATTTTCTTCATCCACAACCGCGTGGAGACCATCCAGACCGTCGCCGCGCTCGTCCAGCGGCTCGTGCCGCAGGCGCGCGTCTGCGTGGCTCACGGGCAGATGAACGAGAAGGAGATGGAAGGCGTGATGCTCGACTTCATGGCCTATAAATACGACGTTTTGGTCGCCACCACCATCATCGAGAACGGCATAGACATCCCGCGCGCCAACACCATCATCATAAACCGTGCCGATCACTACGGGCTGGCGCAACTGTATCAACTGCGCGGGCGCGTCGGGCGTTCCAATCGCCGCGCTTACGCCTATCTATTGATTCCGTCGGAACAGGAACTCACGCCGATTGCGCGGCGCAGGCTCGCGGCCATACGCGAATTTTCCGACCTCGGCGCGGGCTTTCGCGTCGCCGCGCTCGACCTCGAACTGCGTGGCGCCGGTAATCTGCTCGGCGGCCAGCAATCCGGCCACATGGACACGCTCGGCTTCGATCTTTACACGCAGATGTTGGAGCGCACCGTCTCGGAACTGCGCGGCGAAGACGTGCAGGATGAAACCTCCGTCGCGCTCAACCTCGGCGCGGACGTGGCGATCTCGGAGGATTACATCTCCGACATGGGGCAGCGATTGCGCACCTACAAGCGCATCGCCTCGGCGCGCGACGACGAGACCTTGCAGCAGATTCGCGCCGAGACGGAAGACCGCTACGGGCGCATCCCCGAATCCGTCGAGCGACTTTTGGCCTACGCGCGCCTGCGCCGCACGGCCGAGACGGTCGGCGTGCTGTCGCTCGACCGGACGCCGACCGGCGTCGCCATCAAGTTGAGCGAGAAGGCGCGCGTCGCGCCCGAAAAGTTGCTCGCGCTCGTCGGCACGCGCACGGGCGCGACGTTCACGCCGAACGGCGTCCTTCGTATCGACTTGAGCGAGGAGGAGGCCGACGACGTGATCGAAACCGCGCACGGCCTGTTGCTGCAAATCAGCAGCGGAGAATAGAATGAGTTTCAGGTCTCAGGTTTCAAATTTCAGGACTGAAGGGTTCTTCGTTCTTTAACTTGAAACCTGAAACTTGAAACCTACCCGACCAGAGGCGTTAAATTCGATTCGACAATTTGAAGCAGGGCGTTTAGCGTCGCCGGACGGCGCGCGCCGAGTTGGTAAGGAGTAAAAATCTGTGAAGTCAAAATTTTTAATGCATGCCCGCCGGATTACGTTCGCCGTGTTGTTCCTGGCCGCGTTCCTCGCGCCTTCCGCCGCCCGCACGGCGCGGGCGCAGGAGGAAGGCGTGCCGCGCGTGATCGACGAAGTGATCGCGCAGGTCAACGCCGATGTCATCACGCTCTCGATGTTGAAGAAGGATATGGCGGAAGCCGCCGAAGCCCTCCGGCAGCAGCGCGGGCTGACCGAGCAGCAGGCCACGGAAGAGATCGCCAAACGGCGTAACGAGATCATCGCCACGCTCGTCAACGAACAGCTTCTCGTCCAGAAGGGCAAGGAGATGGGCATGAACGAGGACGTGGAAGCCGAGGTCAACCGGCGCATGCTCGACGTGGCGAAGCGCGAGGGTTTGAAGTCGCTCGCCGCGCTCGAACAGGCCATGACCGCCACCGGCATCAACCCGGCGAACGTGCGCGCCACGATGCGTACCGAGGTGATGAAGACCTGGGTGCTCGGCCGCGAAGTGGATCAGAAAATCTTTTACGGCCTGACCGACGCCGAGGTGAAAACTTTCTACGAGGCGAACAAGGAGAAATTCCGCAAGCCCGAAAGCATCGTGCTGTCGGAAATCTTCCTGAGCACGGTCGGGAAAGACCCGAAGGAAGTGCGCGACCGCGCCGATAAGCTCGTGGCGCAGTTGCGCGCGGGCGCGGACTTCGGCGCGCTGGCGATGGTGCAGTCCGAGCGCGAGGTGGAGGGCAAGCGGCTCGCGCCGGAGAGCAAAGGCAAGCTCGGCACCTACGCGATGAGCGACATCACGAAAGAAGATGTGGCGAACGCCCTCAAGAATGTGAAGGCGGGCGGCGTCACCAACCCCATCGACACCGAGGGCGGCATCATCATCCTGCGCGTGGACGAGCGCACGCCCGGCGGCGAGGCCGTGTTCGACGACAACAAGGTGCGCGAGGCCATCACGGTCAGCCGCATGGACAAGGAGCGCAGAATCTATCTCGACAATCTGCGCCGCGACGCCTACATCCAGGTCGCGAAAGACTATCAGGAGGGCGTGCTTCCGCTCCTGAAGGTGGAGCCGCAGAAGTCGGCCACCCCGCCGGCCGCCGCTCCCGTCGCCCCGAAGAAGGACGACAAGAAGAAGACCGAGACGAGCGGGAACAAGAAACCTTAACTACAGTGACGGGTGACAAGTGACAGGTGACAGGTTAAAGAACACAGGTTGTGTTTTAACCTGTCACCTGTCACTTGTCACCCGTCACTTTTTTCTTATGCGTCTGGATCAATTTTTACGTGCGAGCCGGTTGGTGCTGCGGCGGACGGTGGCGCAGGAATTATGCGAGGCCGGGGCGGTGCTGGTGGGCGGCGTGGCGGCGCGTTCGTCGCGCGCGGTGCGCGTAGGAGACGAGATCAGGATCGAACGCCGCGAACGACTGTTGACCGTGCGCGTGCTCGACGTGCCGACCGTGCGGCAGACCTCCAGGCAGGCGGCCGGCATGTTGTACGAGGTGGTGAGCGACGAGCGGCGGGCGGAAAATGAGTGAACGTGGCGGCGGCAACGTGGGTTCAGTGTTCAGTGTTTAGCGTTCGAGGCGCGTCGCCCGCGCGCGGCTCACCGATTACATGTCGATGCTCAAGATAGACGGCGAGTGGAAGATCGTGAACAAGACTTTCGTGTCCGAACCCAGGACTCGCTGAGAAACGCGAACTTGAAACCCGCGAGGACGGAATTACCCGGCGGCCTCAAGCCCCGTCAGGAGCGGTAGATTAAATCGAGCGAAGCCCCGCGCGGGGCGCAGAGAGGTTCCAACGCGAACTTCCCAAGCCCCGCGCGGGGCTTCGCTCATCGGGCGTCCGGCGTTGCTTCGAACTTGCGCCGGGAAACCGCGCCTTTCACCTTTAACGGTGCGTTCGCCTTTCGCCCGCCGGTTTTTTTAATGTCTTAGAAACAGACACCGGGGCGGCGCGTCCGCGCGCGAATTGAGGGGATTTCGCGGCGGTCTTCGCTGGTATGCGATTTGCCATTTGTGGGAGCGGGACGCGTGCATCAACTCTCCCCGAGTTGGAATCCATGGGGTATTGGGAATCTATCAGGTGTCAGCCATGAACATTTTAAGCAATTTCTTTTCGGACGATCTCGCCATCGATCTGGGGACGGTGAACACGCTCATTTACGCGCCCGACCGCGGGGTCGTCTTAAACGAGCCGTCGGTGGTGGCGATTCACAAGTACACGGGCGAAGTGCTCTGCGTCGGCGCGGAAGCGTACAAGATGGTGGGGCGCGCGCCGAAAGACGCGGAAGTGTTTCGTCCCGTCAAGGGCGGCACGATCGACAATTTCGAGGCGACCGAGAAGATGCTCGTCGCCTTCATCCGGCGCGTTCACGACAACCAGAACAAGCGCAGCCACATGGTGATCGGCGTGCCCGGTTCTTCGACCACGCTCGAACAACGCTCCGTGCGCGACGCGGCGCGCGACGCCAAGGCCACGCGCGTTGACCTCGTTGACGAGGGACTCGCCGCCGCGCTCGGCGCGGGACTCGGCTGCGACGACGAACGCGCGCACCTCGTGGTGGACATCGGCGGCGGCACGACCAATATCGCCATCGTCGCTTCGGCGGCCATCGTCTCTTCGAGCAGCCTGCGGGTCGCGGGCAACGCGATGGACGATGCGATCCGCGAGTACGTGCGCGCCAAATACGAGATGCAGATCGGCGAGCGCACCGCCGAACAGGTGAAGAAGGAACTCGGCGCGAGACACGCGGGCGGCGACGGCCAACCGGAAGTGCGGCGCATGGAAGTGGTGGGCAAAGAGTTGACGAGCGGACTGGCGAAGGCCGTGGAGATCGGTTCGGATGAAGTGCGCGAGGCTTTGGAGCCGGTGCTCTCCGAGATCGTGGCGGGCGCGCGGCGCGCGATTGAAGAATCGCAGCCCGACGTGACGGCCGACATCTACCAGACCGGCTTGATCCTGACGGGCGGCGGCGCGCTGCTCGAAGGCATGGCCGAACGCCTCCAGACGGAACTGCGCTTACACGTCACCGTCGCAGACGATCCGCTGACCGCCGTTGCGCTCGGCGCGGGTCGTCTGCTCGCCGACGCTCCCCGGCTCCAACGCGCCGCCATCCGCGAAGACATGCCCGCGTGGCAAGGCTCGGAAGAGTTGGTCGTGAACTGGTAAGCGGCGCGCGCGCTGGAGAGATCGTTAAAACAAGCGGAGGCCGCGAGAGGTCTTTAAACTAAGGCGGGAGGGCGATTCTGGTTCGTCCTCCCGCCTTTAGTCCGTCCGGGTGGAGTGAATCTCATCTTCGAGCCGGCCGCGCTCCGTCCGCAAAATTTCCTCATGCAAGAGCGAGCGTTCCGCCGGAGGCAGCCGCCGGTAGCGTGCGACGAGGCTCTCCGCTTCGTGTTCCGGCGCGTTCCGGCGGTCGATGCCGGGCGCGGGCGGAACGAGTACGAGGCCGAGGACGTAGAGCGCGAGCGTGAAGAAACTGATGTAGCCGGTGGCGGGCGCGAAACTTTCCTGCGCGCCGAGCGTGCCTTGCGTGAAGCCTTCGAGGAGCGCGCCCGCGAGTCGTTTGAGCCAGCCGCCGTCCGCCGCGTAGAGCGAGGCGAGCAGCATGTGTTTGAGAACGAAGGCCGTGCCGAAGAGGGCGGCGAGGCTGCGCAGGAGGCGGCGCGCATCGAAGGCGGCGAACTGGTTGTTCCACAGCGTCCAGAGGAAAAAGAAGGCGAACATCCAGCGGAACAGGCCGCTTTCAGGCAGCACGCTGTTGAAGGCCTGCGCGGAGGCGAAGAACAGCGCGAGGAGCGTGAGCGCGTGCGAGACGTTCGTGAGCGGCGGGTTGTCGCCCGCGAGCCACGCGCGTAAATCAATCAGACCGCCGCGCGCGAAGAGAAGCATGAGCAGAACCGAGAGCACGAGCGCGACGAGCGGCGGCGCGATGAAGATAAACGCGCCCGTCTGTGCGGCGACGCGCAGGCCGCCCGTGAGCGCGACGGTCAGGAAGATCGTCGGGAGCAACAGGTGGCGCACGAGCAGACGATTGCTGTCGCGGTGGTTCTTCATGGATTCAAAGCAGGCTCGCGCGCGCCTCATTTCCTCTCGCGCACGAGCTTGAGCGGATTGAGATCGCCCACGGAACTCTCCGTGCCCTGCCGCAACTCGGCCTTCAGTTCGGCGGCGGAGCGAATCTTCAACTCCGCGTCGTCAACGGCGAGCGCGCCGTCCGGCGAGAGTTGGATGGCGCGCTCGATTGCCTCCAAGCCTTGTTTGAACAGCGCGTCGTCGTTATAGACGCGTCCCCAGCCTTCGCGGTAGAAGGCATAGGCGAGGTAGAACTGCGTGCGCGCATCGCGCCCGGCCGGGTCGGCGCGCATCCATTCGTCGCGCGCGGCCGCGTATTGCTCGCGCCCGAACAGTTCGCGCGCCGCCCGAAAGCGCGCCTCGTCAATCGTGTAAGTTCCGGCGACGACGCTCGCGCCCGTCGTCGCTTCGGTGAAAGTGCGCGGCGCGGTCGCGTAAATCCAGACGACGAACGCCGCGTAGAGCAGCGTCCACGCGATCCCCAGACTTTTGATGAGGGTGGGTTGCATTGCTATAATCGGAACGCCGCAGCCGGAGCCTTTAAGCTACACTGCAATCTCAGTCGTAAAGGATAACTTATTTTCCCTATGAAGACATTTCTCGTTACGCTCCTCCTCCTCGCCGCCGCCTCCACGGCCGCCACCGCGCAGGAACAACACAAGCCGCACGACGCGCATAAGCCGCACGACGCGCACAAGACGCACGACGCCGCGAAAGTAGAAACCGCCAAAGAGATGCGCGATGGCGACGTGATCAAGCGCGGGGTCGCGCTCAACGCGGAGTCGCCCGCCGTGGCCTTCGCCGACGTGTTGAAGCAGCCCGTGAAGTTCGCGGGCAAGCGCGTGCGGATCGAGGGCGTGGTGGAGCGCGTCTGTCAGAGCGAGGGCTGCTGGATGCAGATCGCGCCGGAGGCGGGCGTGGCCGGAATTCGCGTCACGTTCAAGGATCATAGTTTCTTCGTGCCGAAAGATTCCAGGAGCTTGAAGTTCAAGGCCGAAGGCGAGTTCTTCGTCAAGGTGCTCGACAAGGCGCAGGTGGATCACCTCATCGAAGACGGCGCGAAGATCGACCGCAAAGCCGACGGCACGGCCGACGAGATTCGCTTCGTCGCCACGGGCGTCGAGCTGAGAAAATAAAGCCGGGTAAAGGGTAAAGGGGAAGGGGGAAGGGAACAGTTGGTTTCTTCCCTTCCCCCTTCCCCTTTACCCTTTACCCTTTACCCTTTCGTTTTATGAAGCCTTTCAAAATCAGAGACGTGCTGATCTCGCCGGCGCTCGTGCTGTCGCCGATGGCGGGGGTGACGGACGTGGCGTTTCGCGGTTTGTTGAAGCGGCGCGGCGGCGTCGGTCTGACCGTGTCGGAGTTCATCTCGGTCGAGGGCTTGACGCGCAACAACCCGAAGTCGAAGCGGCAGATGCGCTTTTACGATTACGAGCGGCCGTTCGCCGTGCAGATTTTCGGCGGGCAACCCGGACGCATGCGGATGGCCGCCGAGATGGCCGAAGAGATCGGCGCGGACTTGCTCGACATCAACTGCGGCTGCCCCGCCCCGAAGGTGGTCAAGCACGGCGGCGGCTCCGCCTTGCTGCGCGACATGCCGCGCCTCGAAACCATCCTCACCGAGATCAAAAAGGCCATCACCATCCCGCTCACCATCAAGATTCGCGCGGGCTATTACGACAACAATATCAACGCGGTCGAGACGGCGAAACTGGCCGAAGGATGCGGCGTCGAGCACATCGCGCTGCACGGGCGCACGAAAGAGCAGGGCTACAAGGGGCGCGCGAATTGGGACTTGGTGCGGCAGATCAAAGAGGCCGTTAAAGTGCCCGTCTCCGGCAGCGGCGACGTGACGACCGTTGACGAAGCGTTGGCGCGCTGGCGTGAGACTAATTGCGACGGCATCTTGATCGGTCGTGGCGCGATGGCGAACCCGTGGATATTTCGCCAGATCGAAGACACGCTCGCCGGGCGCGAAGTGTTCCAGCCGACGCTCGCCGACAAGCGCAACCTCCTGCTCGAATACTTCGAGTTGCTGCGCGCGGATATGCCGGAGCTTCCCGCCATCGGCCGCATGAAGCAACTCGCGGGACAATTTACGCGCGGACTCGTCGGCGGCTCGCGCTTCCGCCAGGTGCTCTACCACTCGCACGAGGTGGACGAGATCCTCGAACGCATCGAAGAATACTTCGAGACGGTGGCGGCCGGGCGCGTCTACGTGGGAGAAGGCGAGACGGCGGAAGAGGCCGGGGAGCCGCCCGTGCTCGATTCGTGCGCGGCGGCAACGGTCGAAGTGTGAGGGGTTGCCGGTCGTCCGAGACGAATCACCAGTTGTTTGTGAGTTCAAATATTGAAAGGGCTGAGATGATGAGCGAGCGAAGGGATGAGACGCGCGGCGGCCACCACAGCGGCGACGACGACAGGGCGGAACACTTCAACGAACAGGATCGCGCCGACGAGCGCGGCGACGCGGCCGAGCCGGACGCGCCCCTCGCCACGGAACATAACGAAGGCATGAGCACGATCCTCGACGGCGAAGCGGGCGTCGGCGTGCAGGACAGCCTCGGCGAGTAAGGATATTCAGAGTTAGTTCAAGGTGAGAACGCGAAGGCGGGAAGTTTGAGTGTTTCAAACTTCCCGCCTTCGCGCTCCCGGCGTCGGATTTCTTTTGCCGCGCCGCGCCTTAACTCAACTCGCCGATCTCGGTTTCCAGCGCGCGGAGCGTGCGCCCGAGCATTTCGCGGTGGGCGCGGTTGGTGGCGCGTTCGAGTTGGTCGAGCGTGCGTGCGCGCGAGAGGCGGAGGGTTTCGAGGCGGGCGCGGCGTTCGCGCGCTTCGGGCGATTCGTCGAGGGCAGGCTCGGCCGCGCGCCGCGCACGCTCCTCCGCTTCCTGTATCTGGTCTTCGACCGCTTTGCTCTCCCACCCACGCGCCATCGTCTCTCGCCCCCTCACACTCGCCGACGCTACCTACACCGCCTGTCTCGGCCACACGTCGAGTTCACACCGAACGCACGCCGCGCATCTCACAACTTCGACGGCGAAGGTTAATCGCCCCTGAAGCGAATACTGATTAACTGCCCGGCCGACGCAGGCCGAGCGGGAGCGGCGCGGTGCCCTCGAAGAACCAACTCGCGCCCACTTTGACGCGGTGATGCCACGTCGGCAGGCGCGAGGTGTAGAGGGCGAAACGCGCCTGGCGGGCGAGCGCGCCGCCGAAGGCTTTACCGCCCGCGAGCACCGCCGCGCGCTCCGTGCCGAGACTCAGGGCTTCGCCCATCTCCTCGAAATGCTTCGTCTTGAGTTCGCCGCCCGCGAGCAGCGCGCGCACGTTTCCGGCGGCGAGCGACGCCTGCTGGAAAGCGAGTTGCGCCGTGCCCGCGAGTTGCGGGCTGGCGTCCGCGAAGTGTGCGTCGTCGCCGAGCGAGAAGACTTCCGGGTGACCCTGAATTTGCAGCGTCTGCTCGACGCTGATGAGGCCGCGCCTGTCCTTCGGAATTTGCAAACGCTCCACGAGCGGGCTGACCTTGACGCCGCCCACCCAGACGACCCCCGCCGCCGCGACCTGTGTCTGCTCGCCCGCCTGTTCAAAGGTGAACCCTTCGGGCGTCACGCGCCGCACGCGCGTCTTCGTATGCACCTCGACGCCCGCCTCGCCGAGCGCGTCCTCGACGTACTCGCGCAACTCCTCGCCCATGCCGGGCACGACGTGTTCGGCCATCTCCACCACCACCACGCGCGGCTCGCCCCTCAAGCCCCGCCGCTGAAAGGCGTCGCGGAGCAGGTCGCCCATCTTCGTGGAGAGTTCGCAGCCGCTCGCGCCGCCGCCGACCACGGCGAAGGTCGCCGTCCCGCGCGCCTCATCGGCGGAGGCGTCGGGCGGGATGCGGTCGAGCGTGTCGATCATCAAGTTGCGCAGCGCGTCGGCATCACGGATGCCGCGAAACGGGAGCGCGTGTTCCTCCGCACCTTCGACCCCCGCGTAGTTCGTCACGCCGCCGACGGCCAACACGAGCGCGTCGTAGGCGAGCGGTTCAGCCCACCCTTCGACGGCCACCGTGCGCGCCCCGAAATCCACGTCCGACGCCGCGCCGTGAATGAAATGAACTTTGTCGTCCAGCAACTCGCGGTAATGAGGCGCGATGTGCCACGCCTCTACTTCGCCGCTCAAATACTCGTAGAGCATCGGCCGGAACGTAAAATGATCCTCCGCGCTGACGAGCGTCACCTCGCCGTCGCCCGCGAGTTCCAGAGCCGTGAACAGCCCGCCGAAGCCGCCGCCGACAACCACGATCCGCGCTTTTTTGTTCGCCATAAGATTAAGTTTAAACGTTCCTTTTGGGCGAGCATGGTAGCAGAGAAGCGAGACGCGCGCACGACGCAAGCGCCTTCGCCTCACGCATCGACGGGCGCGGGCAACAGACGGCGGATGGTATCCACCAACTCGATCAGGTTATTCGGCTTGCGCAGGAACGCATCCGCGCCCGCCGCGCGCGCTTCCGCTTCGAGGTCTTCGAGCGAAATCAGGATGATCGGCGTCTCTTTCCGGTGCGGCATCTGGCGCACCCGTCTGGTCAGCGTCAGCCCGTCCAGGCGGTCAGCCTCGTTGTCCAAGACCAACAAATCATAATGCTCCTTCTCCCAGCCGAGCATCGTCCACGCATAGAGGCCGCTGTTGCAGGGTTTGACGTACCAGCCTGCAAACTCCAGCACTTCACGGACGAGGACGAGCATCCGTTCGTTGTCTTCGAGGTAGAAGATGACGCGGGGAGGCGGCGGAGTCATAGGCGGTGTTCCTCCGGCAAGAAAAGGATACGGAAGCGGCGCGCACTCTGGTAAGATGCGCGCGGTCTATCTTTGAAACTAACTGGCAACGGTCGCATGTCTAGCTCACCCTCACCCACTCACGAGTGATGAGCGTCGCCACGAAGCAGAACGGCTGCATCTTCTTGGCGACATCTGAACGCGATTCGAGTCTATATAAAAATAGATACAAGCGCAAGCTAGGTGCGCGTGTCGCTCCATCAGGAGGAACTTCCTGATGGGTAGAGGGACACGTCTCAAGCCGGAACGCTTGGCTGAAAAACTGCTACAAATCAGGAACGCATTTGGCCTCTCTCAGAGAGATATGCTGAGACGCTTAGGCTTCGACGAAGCTCTCTGGTACACGCAAATATCCGGCTACGAGTTGGGCAGGAGCGTGCCGCCGCTGCCGATTCTCCTGCAATACGCCCGCGTCGCCAACGTCCTCATGGAAGTCCTCGCCGACGATGAGCTAGACCTCCCCGAAACGCTGCCTAGCCCGACAAGAAGCGAAGGCATTCGGCGGAAATCCCTCTCACAGAGCAAATCGAGAAAACTGTAGATGGGCTACGCGCGTGAGCGACCCGCTCGGCTCGCTGAAAAACTACTTCAGATTCGTCTTGCGCTTGGTCTTTCGCAGGGTGACATGCTCAGGCGTCTTGGAGAAGACGAAAAGAGTTACCGCTTCTACGTTTCAAATTACGAAACTGGAAAACGTGAACCGTCATTGCGGGTGCTCTTGGAATACGCCCGCGTCGCTAACGTCCTCTTGGAAGTCCTCGCCGATGACAACTTAGACCTACCCGAAACGCTGCCTAGCCCGACAAGAAGCGAAGGCATCCGCCGCACGCCCGCCCGCAGCAAAAACCGTTAGAAGCCGTTTGAAAAGTAAACCCGTTTTTGTCCCGTAGGGACATTTGAGAATAGCCCAGCACTTTAGTGCTGGGGATCGTAAACGTGCCTTTTACATTGAGTCCCGGAGGGACGATTGAATGTTCATCCCTATTCAATCGTCCCTCCGGGACTCACACATTATCTTTCACCTTATCCCCAGCACTAAAGTGCTGGGCTATTAGCAATCGTCCCTGTCGGGACTTTTCAAACAGGAAAGATGCGGACGGAACAGGTATTACCCTTTCAAATCATTTGATTGCTTTTTACGTAAAATCTACGTATCCTGTCTTTGATTTTGCGTTTCCTCTTTGCTGCCGAGGTCACGGCTTGACCTACAAACAAAGAATGAACGCGAACGGCTAGGCGCATGTGCCTGTTCCAACACACGTCTAACGGAGCGTGTACTGCTGTTAAGCAGGGGCACCAATACGCTAGGTCATATGGAACCCAACTAGCCGCTAACCAACCTTTTATTGCAACCTCTGAAAGGACATCCACTGTGAACCAAGCCATCGCAAAAAACGCGAATCGCGGATCACCAAAAAATGAAAAGGAGAAAGTTCGTCTCAGTCTCGATATCTCTCGCGAGTTGAACGACCTTCTTGAACAACTCGCCGCCAGAACGGGCGGCACGAAAAGCGATGTTCTGCGCAAGGCGATAGCTTTGATGGAAGTCGCCGTGGACGGTAAACGTCGCGGCCTGAAGCTGGGTCTGGCGGATAAGGATCAGCAACTCACGACGGAGATTATCGGGCTATAGGGCGGGCGCGCTCGGCCATGAATGATGACCAGATTGATCTCAATGACTTAGCGAACCGACATCAACTCTCAATCGTCCCGCGCGAAGAACCCGACCAGAGGGATTCGCGCATCCGCATCGAGGAAGGGGACGCAGCGCACCGGCGGCGCAAAGACTTGCTGCTGACGAGCAGTGCGCTGGTCGTCATTGGCGTCGCGCTGTGCCTGTGCGTGTGGGTCATCGTCAGCGAAGACTCAACGGCGGCAAGCAAAGAGCGCGCGTGGCCGTTCTTCACGGCCATCGTCACCGGGCTGATCGGGTACGTCACCGGGCGGGCGACAAAATAAAAGTCAGTTTCAGGCGATGTCTGCGCGCAGCTTGTCCATGTTGTGGGCGTGTGCGGTGAGGCGTCATAGCCGGAATGGCGGGAAAAGGCGGTGCGGCGTGGCTGCTGGACACCCGGTTTGCCGCCGTGTTAAATTGTGGCGGTTTTACTTAACTCTTGCGGTTGCCTGAGATTACGGGCGAACTGCGGTCTGGGAGGGCCATCTGGGGCAGGAAGTTGTAGTTATGTTAGATAGAGAATCGAAGGAACAGATCGTCACCACGTATCAAACGCACGAGGGCGACACCGGGTCGCCGCAGGTGCAAGTCGCGTTGCTCACCGAGCGCATCAACCAACTCACGGAGCATTTCAAAACGCACAAGAAAGACAATCACTCGCGGCGCGGACTGCTCAAGATGGTTTCGCAACGACGCAGTCTGCTCGATTACCTCAAGCGCAGGGACATCGAGCAGTATCACAGCCTGATCACCAGCCTGAAACTCCGTCGCTAAAGAGCGCAGGGGATACTTTTTTGGCGGTTGACCAGAACACAGCGAAGGTCTTGAGCGCCTTCTACATCACACGCCCGCGTCCCTCGAAAAGCCGGGTGGCAGTGCCGAACGTGACGGCGCAGACTGCCGCCAAGCGGACGCGAGTAGCCTGTAGCCGAAATAAGCAACATGGCGGCGACAACTTCACGGGTGGAGTTGTCGCCGCTTTTGTCTTTTGAAATTTTGCCGCCGAAAGCCCCGGCGCGCTTCACGTAGCGCGGGTTTGCTCACGGCGGGGAGCCGGAAATTCCAATGAGGGCGCGAGGCCGGATGAGACGGTCTGGCGCACTACCTCAAGAGAGTCGTTGTCCGAAGGAGACATTAAACAGATGCCAGTGAAAAAATATTTGAAAGAAACTATCAAGCTCGGCGGTCGCGACCTGACGGTCGAGACGGGGCGCGTCGCTAAACAGGCCGACGGTTCGGTCGTGGTCAGCTACGGCGACACGATGCTTTTGGTCGCCGCCGTCGGCGCGAAGACGCCGCGCGAGGGAATCGACTTTTTCCCGCTCACGGTCGAATACCGCGAGCACAACTACGCCGCCGGTCGCATCCCCGGCAACTACTTCCGGCGCGAAGGCCGCCCCGGCGAAAAAGAAGTCCTGACCTGTCGTTTGATCGACCGTCCCTGCCGCCCCCTCTTCTCCGAAGGCTATCGCAACGAAACCCAGATCATCGCCTCCGTCATCTCGGCGGACGCGGAAAACGACCCGGACGTGATCGCCATCACGGGCGCGTCGCTCGCCCTCTACCTCTCCGACATCCCGTTCCCGACCCCGATCGCCGGCGTCCGGGTCGGCCTCATCGACGAACGCTACATCATCAACCCGACTTACGACGAAGTGCGCGAGTCGAGTTTGAATTTGATCGTGGCGGGCACGGAAGAGGCCATCGTGATGGTCGAATCCGGCGCGAAGGAAGTGTCGGAAGCGATCATGGTCGAAGCCCTGATGCTCGCGCACAAAGAGATCAACCGCCTCTGCCGCTGGCAGAAGGAACTCTACAAGGCGCTCGACATCCAGAAGCGCGAGGTCACGCCGCCCGTCCTGAATGAGGAGATGGCGGGCGAGATCGAGCGCAACTACTCGGAGAAGCTGCGCGCCGCCCTAGACACTTCGGGACAGGACAAACTGGCGAGCTACTCGGCCGTGGACGCGCTCAAGAAAGAGGTCGTCGAATCCTACCCGGAGGACGCGCCCGAGCAGCGGCAGATGGCGAAGAAACTTTTCGACAAGCAGAAAGAGAAGATTTTCCGCGACGACATCCTCGACAAACGACGACGCCCGGACGGCCGCCGCTTCTCCGAAATTCGCCCGATCACGTGCGAAGTCGGCTGGCTGCCGCGCGTCCACGGCTCGTCGCTCTTTACGCGCGGCGAGACGCAGGCCATCGTCACCACGACGCTCGGCACGAAAGAGGACGAGCAGTTCATGGATGACTTGGAAACGGGCGAGATCAAACGCCGCTTCCTGCTGCATTACAACTTTCCGTCCTTCTCGGTGGGCGAAGTCGGCCGTTTCGGTTCGACCAGCCGCCGCGAGATCGGCCACGGCGCGCTCGCGCGTCGCGCGCTCGAACCCGTCCTGCCGCAGGAGAGCGAGTTCCCGTATTCGCTGCGCATCGTTTCGGACATCACCGAGTCGAACGGGTCGTCGTCGATGGCGACCGTCTGCGGCGGCAGCCTCTCGATGATGGACGCGGGCGTGCCGATCAAGTCGCCGGTCGCGGGCGTCGCGATGGGACTCGTGATGGAAGGCAACAAGTACGCGATCCTCTCCGATATCGCGGGCGCGGAAGACCACTACGGCGACATGGACTTCAAGGTCGCAGGCACGAAAGAGGGCATCACCGCGCTCCAAATGGACATCAAGATCGGCGGCATCAACGCCATGATCTTGCAGGAGGCTCTGGAACAGGCGCGCAAAGGCCGTCTCCACATCCTCGCCGCCATGGAGCAGGCCATCAAGGAGCCGCGCGAGGAGATGTCGGAATACGCACCGCGAATCATCCAAATCAAGATCAATCCGGATAAGATTCGCGACGTGATCGGGCCGGGCGGCAAGATCATTCGCTCCATCGTCGAAGAGACGGGCGCGAAAATCGACGTGGAAGACGACGGCACGGTCTCGATTGCGACCGCCGACAGGGAAGCGGCGCAGGCCGCCGTGGATCGCATCCGCGGTCTGACGGCCGAAGCCGAGATCGGCGCAACCTACGTCGGCACGGTTTCGCGCATCGTGGATTTCGGCGCGTTCGTCGAAATTTTCCCCGGCACGGACGGGCTGCTGCACATCTCCGAGATCGCCAACCACCGCGTCCGCGACGTGCGCGACGAACTCAAGGAAGGGCAGCAGATCATGGTCAAGTGCATCGGCAAAGAGGGCAACAAAATCAAGCTCTCACGCAAGTCCATTCTGCGCGACGAACAGCAGCAGAGCGGCGGCAACGGGCACGAACCGCAGGGCGACGACGAGTAGGCGGGCGACCGCCAAAATCCGCCCGGTTTCAACTACGGGGCTTGCACCAACCATGCAAGCCCCTTTTTTCTTCTAATACATACATTTAGGCCGGATTTATTGTCTCGCAAAAATGGAAGAGATGCGCTATTGTGTCTTTCCTTTTAGTGAAAATGACCCCACAGCGGAATTTTTCAAGGGTTTCCGCAGGGCGTCGCATCTCAAAAAACTGTTATTTTGCACCAGTTATGATTAGCCAAGGAGGACGACCACACACGATGAAGCATCAAGCCATACGCCCGGTCGCTCTGATGCTCAGCGTCTTGCTCATAGCCGCCGTGCCGGCGCAAGCAGGCACCATCAGATTCGGCGATGTGATTACGCTAGCGACAGTTAACGGTCAGAGTGGTCGCCAAACCATCGACCTCCGGCTCCGCTCCGTCACGCAGCAAAGCGGCGGCGCGGCCAAAGCGCAGGATCGGCAAATTTCCGCGGCCGGTAGTAATTCACCGGAGCGCGGAATCGCCCAGACGCCCGCGGGCGCAAGCCCGACGGGCAGCGCCGACACCAACATCACCGGCACGACCGTCGCCGTGCAGCAGCCCGGCTCCGTCCAGGTCGAAACCATCGAACTCGGAGACATCCAGGGGACGATCTGCGACTGCGGCGAAATCCCGGCCTTGCCCGGCGGCTTCCCGAAATTGCCGTTTCTGGCTTTGGCGGGTATCCCGCTCCTGTTCCTCGGCGGTGACGGCGAAACGCCGCCCATAGAAATCTTCCCGACGCCGACGCCCAACACGCCGCCGCCTGCGCCGCAAGTGCCTGAACCGGCCACGCTCCTGTTGCTCGGCAGCGGACTCGCCGCCCTCGGCGCGGGCGCACGCCGCCGCCGCGCCACGCGCTCCGGCAACAAGACCGACGAAATTCTGGATGCGAGGGAGGTCTAAAAGATCATGTCGAGACACCTGGCGATGATCAATGCCGCCGTCCCCGCCCAATTCAAATTGTCCCTGCTGGCCTGCGCCCTCGTGCTCGTTGCGGCCGGCTTCTCAGGGGCGAGCGTCTACGGGCAGAATGGCCGTCGCGCGGCGGCCAACGGGCGCATCGAAGTTTCGACCACGCCCGCCGGTTACCCGCTTCTCATTGACGGGCGCGCCGTCGGCACGACGAGTCCGACCGTCCAGTTGTACGAACTCGAACCCGGCCGCCACACGGTCGAAATCCAGTTTCCAAACAACACGCGCTGGGTGCGCGACTTCGACATCGCCGCCAACAAGAAACAGTGCATCACGCTCAACTGGCGGCCGAAGACGATCAGCATCGAACGCCCGACCATCGTCAAATCGCCCTGCCCGTACCCGGTCAACATCTCGGCTCCGGCGAGCGTGCGCGAAGGCGACATCATCACTTTCAGTTCCGACGTGAACTACGCCGGGCAGTCAGGTCTCAATTACACCTGGACGATCAGCCCGCCCTCGGCGCGCATCGTCAGCGGCGCGGGCACTCCGACCATCACCGTGGACACGACCGGCATCGGCAGCCAGCGCGTGACCGCCATCCTCGTCGTGGACGACGGCTCCGGCGACCAGATGTGCCGCCAGCGCGCGCAGGCCGCCACGGGCGTCACGCCCGTCGCTCTGCCGCCCGTGCTGCCGAAGAGTTTCGCGGAGTTCCCGGTCATCTCCTTCAACGAGGACAAGGCCAACCTCGACAACTTCGCGGTGGCTTTGCAGGGCGAACCCGGATCGCAGGGCTACGTCATCGTCTATAGCGGACGGCGCAGCCGCCCGAATCGCGCCAACCAACTCGGCGAGCGCAGCCGCCAGTATCTCGTCAACACGCGCAACATCGACGCGAGCCGCGTCGTGGTCGTCAACGGCGGCACGCGCGAAACCGATTCGTTCGAGTTGTGGCTCGTGCCGCAGGGCGCGACGCCGCCGCAACCTCGACCGCGATAAATATTAGCGACAGACCACCAGTGACGGGCGACCAGTCAGAAGCACGGATGTTTTGACTCGTCGCCCGTCGCTTATTGCTTGTCGCCGCAAAAGTTGTGTGGTAACTAGAGAGCCATGCGAGTTTCCCCCGCCGGATAAAGCGGAGTCCAACGTCTACAGCAAACCAGAGGGAACTCTGAAGGAGGATCGTATTATGGGTGATGGTGATGGCGGCAGCGGCAGCACCGGAGTGGTGGCCGTGCTGGTGATTTTCATAATCGTGATCGTGCTCGCGCTCGTGCTCTTCGGCGGGCGTTTGTTCGGCGGCGGCAAGACGACGAAGGTTGACGTGAACGTCGGCACGCCGGCCGCTCCGGCGAGCAAGTAGCGACCGGAAGCGGCAGAGAAGTTTTTCAGTCAGGTTCGTTCGCGGAAGAGAGAAACGCGCCGTCGAAAGCGGCGAGCGCGTTTCTCTCTTCTTTTCATTTGCGGCGCGCGGCTGCTAACATGCGTCCTCAAGCGTGAATCGAGGGAACAGTGAATCGTGAATCGTGAATCGTGAATAGAGAGCAGCGGGTTACTGATCTATTCACGACGGACGATGCGCGATTGACGGAGGTTGATCATTGTCTGCACCGAACATCGAAACGATCGTGAGTCTGGCGAAGCGGCGCGGCTTCGTGTTCCCCTCGTCGGAGATTTATGGGGGCTTGGGCAGCGCGTGGGACTACGGCCCGCTCGGCGTCGAACTCTGCAACAACGTCAAGCGCGCCTGGTGGCGTTGGATGGTCTACGAGCGCGACGACATGGAGGGTCTCGATTCCTCGATCATCCTCAACCGCGCCGTCTGGAAATATTCGGGACACGAGGAGACGTTCAGCGACCCGCTCGTCGATTGCCGCGAGTGCAACGCGCGCCTGCGCGCAGATAAACTCGACCTCCCGGCGGGAGTGGAAGCGGGCGGCGACATCGCGGCGTTGATCCGCGAACGGGGAGTGAAATGCCCTAACTGCGGCGCGTCTAACCTGACCGAGCCGCGCCCCTTCAACCTCATGTTTCGCACCCAACTCGGTGCGGCCTCGGCCGAAGACGACCCGACCGCGCTCGCCTACCTGCGCCCCGAAACGGCGCAGGGCATCTTCATCAATTTTCATCTCGTGCAGCAGACGATGCGGCGCAAAGTTCCGTTCGGCATCGCGCAGATCGGGAAATCGTTTCGCAACGAGGTGACGCCCGGCAATTTCATCTTCCGCACGCGCGAATTCGAGCAGATGGAGATGGAATACTTCGTGCGCCCCGGCGAAGACGAGACGGCGCATCAGGAGTGGATCGACAACTGCTACAACTGGTACGCGTCGCTCGGCCTCAGCCGCGACAACCTGCGCCTCTACGAGCAGCCCAAAGAAGAACTCGCCCACTACGCCAAGCGCACCGTTGACATCCATTATCGTTTCTTCCCCGAACGCGCCGACGAGGAGAAGCACTGGGACGAACTCATGGGCATCGCCAACCGCACCGACTTCGACCTGCGCGCCCACTCGAAAAATCCCACGGATGCGGAAGGCAAACGCGTCAACCCCGATTCGACCGAAGACCTCTCCTATTTCGACGAGGCGCGCAAAGAGCGTTACTACCCATACGTCATCGAACCGGCGGCGGGCGTCAACCGCTCCGTGCTCGCCTTCCTGATGGACGCCTATAGCGAGCGCACCACGGAGAAGGGCGAAACGCGCGTCATCCTGAAACTTCATCCAGACCTCGCCCCCATCAAGGTGGCCGTCTTGCCGCTCGCCAAGAACAAGCCGGAGATCGTCGGCATGGCGAAGGCCATCAAGCGCGGCCTCCAGCCGGTGGTGCGCGCCGTCTACGATGATACGGGCGGCATCGGCAAACTCTACGCGCGGCAGGACGAGATCGGCACGCCCTTCTGCGTCACCATCGATCACCAGTCGCTCGAAGACGAGGCCGTCACCGTGCGCGACCGCGACACCTGGGAACAGGAACGCATCAAGGTCGCCGACCTGCAACAGCACTTGCAGACACGTTTACTCAAGTGATAAGTGATAGGTGATAGGTGATGGGATTAAATCCCTGTCTTCACCTATCACCTATCACTTATCACCTATCACCTTCTTTATGGCTATCAGGAAACTAAACACGAAGCGCACGGACGTGCGGCTGCTCTTGGAAGCGGACGAGGCGGTGGAGTTGCCGCCGGCGGAGATCGAAGAGGGCGCCATCGTCGTACAGTTCGACAACGTGCGGCCGTTCATCCCCGAACTGCTCGAAACTTTGCGCGCGGGCACGCTCGCCGAACTCGTCCCCGTCATGCTCGACGGCTCGACGTTCGCCATCCACACCGAGACGCGCACCTTCTGGGTCAAACTCTGGCACGCCGCCGGCGGCGACCTCTCGCGCATCGAACGCGCGCAGGTGATTAGCTGCCTGCCCTCCACGCGCGGCCTGCAAGTCATCGTCGGCGACGAGGATAAGGACGACGACTACGACGACGAAGAGTTGGACGATGTCGAGTTCGAGGAAGACGATGACGACGACGACGATGAAGTCGGCGCGCCCGTCAAGCCGCAGCCCGAAAGCTGACCTTCGATTTTCTTCTCTTCCTTTGCGCCTTTGCGCCTTTGCGTGAGATTTCTCTTTGAGAGAGAAGATAGCTCACGCAAAGGCGCAAAGGGAGGCACAAGTAGTTTTGCAGACGCGCGACACCTCCCACTTCGATGAGTAAAATCCCTTCTAAAATTCGCGCGCTGGCGGTCGCCGTTCGAGAGGTGGGAGGCCGCGCGCTGCTCGTCGGCGGTTGCGTGCGCGACGCGCTCGCGGGGCGCGAGCCGAAGGATTGGGACGTGGAAGTGTACGGCGTCGAACCCGCGTCTCTGCGTGCGTTGCTGGAGCGGTTCGGGCGCGTGGACGCCGTCGGCGAAGCGTTCACGGTCTACAAACTCGGCCACGACCTCGACGTGTCGCTCCCGCGCCGCGAGCGCAAAGCGGGGCGCGGCCATCGCGGGTTCGTCATCGAGGGCGACCCGCACATGACGTTCGCCGAAGCCGCGCGCCGCCGCGACTTTACGATCAACGCCATGCTCCAAGACCCGCTCACGGGCGAGGTGATAGACCCTTACGACGGCCGCGCCGACCTCTCGCGCCGCATCTTACGCGCCGTTTCGCACGAGACGTTCGCGGAGGATTCCCTGCGCGTGCTGCGCGCGGCGCAACTGGCGGCGCGTTTCGAGTTCGACATCGAGCCGGAGACCATTGAATTGTGCCGCGCGATTGATCTGTCGGATTTGCCCGCGGAGCGTGTCTGGGGCGAGTTGGAAAAGTTGCTCCTCGGCGCGGCGCGGCCTTCAGTCGGCCTCGGTTGGCTGGCGAAGTTGAACGCCACCGCGCAACTCTTCCCTGAAATCCATGCCCTCTCCGGCGTGCCGCAGGAATACGACTGGCACCCGGAGGGATGGTTATTGCAGCCGCTTGCTTTGCCTCCTCAGTCGTTCGTAGCAGGCATGACACAGCCCGTTCGCGTGGATGGGCGTCCGTCTTTGAGGGAGTTCTTGACGGGTGCGGCCACACACCCGGCAGTGATCCCAACGAGCAACAGCGCAGTGGATGCAGAGACCTCCGAGTCCTCGCCGCCTGGCAGTTTCCCCGCCGCAGATTGCGCAGGGACAAGAGACCTTGCCTCGCCGCCTATGTCTGGCCCAGCAGTTCGTACACAAACCGAAAGCCTTGTGTGGTTTTTCGGAGCCGCCACACCGTCGGCACATGAAGTTGTGCGGATCATGTTTGAGGTTCCGCTCAATAGTATGCGCTCGGTTGTGCGCAGCGCCGTCAACGACTTCGAGGTTCTCCGGGGAGTTGTTCATCCGGTTGCCGTCTTTGTGATGCACATGCTCCCATCGCTCAAGACTGCGGCCGAGAAGCAACTCCATTATGATTCTATGGAGGGGTGCCGTCCCGTTTCGCCCCTGCCAACTGGTGTACATGTAACCTCGGCTGTAGTGGATGCGCGAGCGGCGGCCGTTGATTGTAACGTACTCTTTGACCTCAATCTGACGGTCGTAAGAGATGTGGATTTTGTTCATGGGAGTGAGAGCTACCCTAAACAGCAGTCCTTTCATGTGAAGATTGGGGACGTATTTTATCATACCCAGCTTACCCTCGACCGCGCACGCGAGTTGATCGACGACTTGCCTTATGCGAAGCGCGTGGCGGTGATGCTGGCCGCGCTGTGTCACGATTTCGGGAAGCCCGCGACGACCGCGTTCGTCGAGGGGCGCGTGCGCTCGCGCGGGCACGACGAGGCGGGCGTTGCGCCGACCAATGCGTTTCTGGATCGTTTGAAAATCTACACGCTCGACGGCTACGACGTGCGCGCGCAGGTCGTCGAACTCGTGCGGGCGCATTTGAAGCCGGGCGAGTTTTACCTGAAGCGCGAGGAAATTTCGGAGGGCGCGTTTCGCCGCCTCGCGCGCCGGTGCGAACTCGATTTGCTGTACCGCGTGGCGCGGGCGGACACGCTCGGGCGCAACGCCGATTGGGTTCCGCGCGAGCGTTGGTTCGACGCCGTGCCGCAGGAATGGTTTCTCGCGCGGGCGCGCGAGTTGGCGGTGGAGACGCGCCCGCCCGCGCCTTTGCTGTTGGGGCGTCATCTGCTCGCGCTCGGACTCGCGCCCTCGCCGCGCATCGGCGAGATCACGCGCGCCGTCTACGAGATGCAACTGGACGGGCGCGTCCGCACGCTCGAAGAGGCGCAGGCGGCGGCCGGGGAGTTGATTGCGACGGAGCGCGCGGAGTGAGGCATCCAAGACAACGCGAGGCGCGCCGCGCGCTCATTCCCACTGCGCGCAGTTCAGCTCCACGACATATGCGCCGAGTTCGTTGTGCGCCCGCCGCGTCAGCGCGAAGGCGTGTGTGAGTGCGGCCGAACCGGCCACTCTCCTTTGATCTAAGTCCTGGATGTTGTCCGAGTAGGTGGAAGGCATGAGTCCGCAGATCAATTCGATGAGCGGGACGGCGACATATTCCGCGCCGTACCTCGTAATCTCGTCAATCAACTCTGCGGCTCTCTCTTCGCTGACGGGTAAGTTAGACCACTGGCGGAGAGGTTCGAGGCCGTCCTGCTCCCGTCGCGGGCGGACAGGCGGCGTCTGCGTGCTATCATCTTTTCGCATCAGTATCTCCTTAGACGGTTGTTACTGGTGTAGAGGGCTTACCTAAGATTGCCGTCTTGGTAAGTCCTCGCCTCTCTTATTATCTCGTTGCTGAAATAAATCCTAACGCATTCGTAAGTAATGAGCAAGAAATATCTTTGCGCTTGCGTAAATATTTCCCCGCTCGTTAAAATTCGGCGCATGGATAACTTGCTTACGACTGAAGAGGCGGCGAAGCGGCTGGGCGTGACTGCGGCGCGCGTCCGTCAGTTGATATTGAGCGGGCAATTACCGGCGAGGAAGTTTGCAAAGGTGAACATGATCGACGCGCAAGACTTGGAACTCGTTAAAGACCGGCCCAAAGTGGGTCGGCCGCGCAAAGCGCAACCGGAGAAGGAATCAAAGCGGGTTAATAAGAAAGGCAGTAAGAAATAAGAACGTCGAACAGAATTGGAGGGGCAGCGGACAAGATTCCTTGGATATATAAATCTCACATGAAATTATTGACTACTAAAGAAGCCGCTGAACGATTGGGCGTGACTGTCACACGCGTTCAGCAGTTAATTGGAGAAGGAAAGCTGCCGGCCGAGAAGATGGGACGCGACTATTTCATAAAGGAAGATGATTTAAAACTCGTCGCTGATCGCAAACGTGGCAGGCCGCGCAAAGCTCAAGGTGAGAAAGAGCCGCAACCGGCGGGTAAGAAAGGCCGTAAGAAATAACTTCCCGACACGGGCGTCCGCTTGCGACCGCGCCGTCTATCCGAGCAGACGGTCGAATTCGTTCTTCACAATCTCGTAACACTCGCACGAAGCTGATTCCAGGTTTTTGCGGTCGAGGATGGTGATTTGGCCGCGGTTGTATTTGATGGCTCCGTTATCCTGGAGTCGGCCTGCGGCTTCGGTGATTCCGGGGCGGCGCGTGCCGAGCATGACGCCGATGAACTCCTGCGTCAGCAGCAACTCGTCGGACATCGCCCGGTCGTGGCTCATCAGCAGCCAACGCGCCAGTCTGCCCTCGATGGGGTGTGAGCGGTTGCAGGCGGCCGTCTGCGCGATCTGGATGATGAAGGCTTGCGTGTAGCGCAGCAGCAAATCGTGCAGCAGCCCGCCCGTTTTGAATTCCTTCTTGAGCACGTCGGCCGGTATCCGCAGGCCGTCGCCCGGCACTTGCGCCATGGCTTCGAGCGGGACGCTCATGCTGCCGAGCACGACGTTCACGCCGAAGACGCCTTCGTTGCCCACGACGCCCACTTCGACGCCCCCGCCGTCGGCGAAAGTAGCGATGATCGAGATCGACCCGCGGTTGGGGAAGTAGACGTGCGTGACGGGTACTTGCGGGTAGTAGAGCACGTCGCCGACCGCGAGCGTGACGGGTTCCAGATGCGGCGACAGGCGCTCGTATTCTTCCGTGGGCAGTTCCCTAAGGATTTGATTCGCGGGGGGGGGGGGTGCTTTTAAATCTGACATCAGAGCAGCCTTTCTGGTTGCGAGTAGGTCTCGATCAGACAGCACGCGACAAAAAGGGCGAGATTGCTAGGCTAACCTGATGGCGTATGTTGCGTTTCAAATGAACAACGGTAACGAGAGTAGTTTGACACCCTTAGTCGGAAATGTATACTGCGGGGGATTTGATACTTACGGGATATTGATACTTGATGCCACGGAGCGGCGTCTGTCCTCAACCGGACATACGAATAACTTCCACTATGGCATGATGCCCGGTTATAAAAAGGAGAGTTCAAAGATGAGCCAAGAGCCGGGGTATCAACCAACCATTTTCTTGGTGGAAGAGGACGATGACACTCGCCCCATTCTGAAGCATAATCTGAAAACCTACGGCTACCGCGTGTTGCTGGCGTTGGACGAGGAAGATGCGCTGGATCGAATCGATGGCGTCAAGCATGCCGACCTGCTGCTGGTCAACCTCGTCGGCAAGACGCCCGACGAAGTTTTGCAGGTCGGGCGACGCATCCGCGAACACGCCAGGTACGACGGGCACACGCCGCTCGTCGTGATCGCCGAGAAGTTCGGCGCGGACGTGGAAGGCACGGACGTGAACGTCGCCGCCAACGATTGGGTGACGTATCTCGAAGACCCCGGACAGTTGAGGAATCTTCTGCGCCGTCTCACGTCGAAGCGCGAAGGCTAATAGAGAATGCGGGCGACCGGCCGCTCCGGCCGCGGATAACCCGCGCGCACTCTCGGGTTGACTTGTTGCCTCGTAATTAAACAAGGAGTAGTTTGATGAGCCAATCTCGCCCCGTCCCGAACGATAACCGCCTGCTGGCGCACCTGCCCGGCGAGGAGTTGGAACTCCTGCGCCCGCACATGGAGCAGGTGCAACTCGCGCACGGCGACTTGATCATCAAGCCGCACGTCCCGATCAAAGACATCTATTTTCCGCTCACCTGCCTGTTCTCGATGGTAACGACGATGGAAGACGGCTCGACCGTCGAATCCGGCTCCATCGGCCGCGAAGGGATGGCCGGCACGCCCGTCCTGCTCGACGCCGCCGAAACCACGATGCCCACCTTCACGCAAATCCCCGGCGAGGCCATCCGCATCAAAGCCGCGACGGTCAAAGAGGTCTACGAACAGGGCGGCGCGTTGAAGAAAATCATCAACCGCTACATCCACACGGTCATCGTCGTCAGCTCGCAATCGACGGCCTGCAATCGCCTGCACCACATCGAAGCCCGGCTCGCCCGTTGGCTGTTGATGAGCAGCGACGGCGTCGGCTCCTGCGAGGTGAACCTCACGCACGAATACCTCGCCGTGATGCTCGGCGTGCGCCGCGCCGGGGTCAGCGAGGCCGCCGCCAAACTCCAGGAGAAAAACCTGATCCGCTATAACCGGGGCAACGTCACGATCCTGGAGCGGGAGGCTTTGGAAGCCGCCGCGTGCGAGTGCTACCACGTCGTCAACGCGGAATACGAACGCCTGTTCAGTTGAATAATCACGCCGCCCGCCCCCAGGTTGACCCGCGTCCGCTTCGATCCCGCCCGCCCGACTTTTATGCGCGCCCGCCCGTGGTGTAAGATGCCTTTTAATCTCGCACCTGTTCGCCCGTCATGAATAAACCGCAAACACCGAACCGCCCGCCAACCCTCCTCGCCGGAGCGCGTCTCGACCCGATTTCAATTTTAAGGAAAGCCACCGATGATAGATTTTGAACTGACCGAAGATCACAAGTCCATTCGCAACACCGTGCGCGAGTTCGCGCTGCGCGAAGTCGCCCCGCGCATCAAGGAACTCGACGAGCAGCAACGCTTCGACCGCTCCATCCTCGACAAGATGGCCGAGTTGAACCTGCTCGGAGTGTGCATCCCCGAAGAGTACGGCGGCGCGGGCTTCGACTACATCGCGCTCGGCCTCGTCTGCGAGGAACTCGAAGCCGTGGACACTTTCATGCGCGTCATCATGTCCGTCCACACGGGCTTGAACAGCATGACGCTCTACACCTGGGGCACCGAGGAACAGAAGCGCAAGTATCTCGTGCCGCAGGCGAAGGGCGAGAAGATCGCCACCTACGGCCTGACCGAACCGGGCGCGGGGTCGGACGTGGTCGGCTCGCGTTCGACCGCGCGGCGCGAGGGCGACGAGTGGGTCTTGAACGGCGAGAAGATGTGGATCAGTCTCGCGGGCGACGTGGCCGACAACTTCCTCTTCTTCTGTTGGACGGACGAGGAGAAACGCCGCCGACGCGACCACACCGGCATGAGTTGCTTCATCGTCGAACGCGCCATGAAAGGTTTCTCCTCCGGCACGATCCACGGCAAGATGGGCATCCGCGCGGGCAATACCGGCTACTTCAACCTGACGGACGTGCGCGTGCCCGCCGAGAATCTGGTGGGCGAAGAGGGCGAGGGTTTCAAGATCGCCATGTTCGCGCTCGAACAGGGACGTTACACCGTGGCTTCGGGCGCAACCGGCATCATCCGCGCCTCGCGCGACGCCTCGATCGCCTACGCCAACACGCGCGAAACCTTCGGCACGAAGATCGGCAATCACCAACTCGTCAAACAGAAGATCGCCGAGATGGAGGCCGACTACCAGATGTCGCACCTGCTCTGGCTGCGCGCGGGCTACCTGAAGAACGAGGGCAGGCCGAACGCGAAAGAGACGAGTCTCGCCAAGTGGCAGGCGACCGTCAGGAGCGAAAAGGCGGCCTCGATGGCGATTGAAGTTCACGGCGCGAACGGCTTCTCGAACGACTATCCCGTCGAGCGTTACCTGCGCAACTGCAAGGCCGCGATCATCTACGAGGGCACGCGCGACATTCACACCCTGATGCAGGCCGATTGGGCTTTGGGCTTGAAGAAAGAGAAGGCCGCGCGCAAGACGCTCCCGCCCTACCGCCCCGCCGACGCGCGCGAAGCGGTGGCCGCCGGTTGACGAAATAACGAAATAACGAAACCACGCATCCGAAACGTGGGGCGGGCGATTAACTTCACCGCCCGCCCCCGCGTTTCATTCCTCGCCCGGAGGCGGTTTCCCGTCAACACAAGAGTCTATAAATTCTGCGTCCTCTCTGTTAGTATGGCGGCGCATTTCCGAGGGCACGAGCGCGAGCGTCACGCTTTCACCGACTTGCCGCGAATCATCATTTCAGATCGGGAGAAAAAAGGGCATGGGCTATGAGATACAGACCGAGCACCTGTCGTTAGACTTCTTGCGCGTGTGCGAGGCGGCGGCGATCGAGGCCGCGAAGACGATGGGACAGGGCGACCGCAAGTATTCCGATCACGTCGCGGTCGAGGCCATGCGCACCGTGATGGACACCGTGCCGATGCTCGGGCGGATCGTGATCGGCGAGGGCGAGCGCGACGAAGCCCCGATGCTCTACATCGGCGAGGAGGTGGGGCAGGGCGCACGCGCCGCACGCGAGAAGGGCGAAGCCTGCGAGGACATCTACCCGGAAGTGGACATCGCCGTCGATCCCCTCGAAGGCACGAACCTGTGCGCGCTCGGCGCGAACAACGCCATCGCCGTGCTCGCCGCCTCCGAACGCGGCGGCCTCCTCAACGCCCCCGACATCTACATGGACAAGATCGTCGTCGGCCCTTCCTCGCGCGGCCTCGTGGACATCAACGCCTCGGTCACGGATAACCTCGTCGCGATTGCGAAAGGCTTAGGGCGCGACGTGGACGACCTGACCGTCATCGTGCTCGACCGCACGCGCCACCGCAAACTGATTCAGGAAGTGCGCGACGCGGGCGCGCGCATTCGTCTCATCTCCGACGGCGACCTCTCGGCGGGCATCTCGGCCGCCGTCGCGGGCACGAACATCCACGCGCTGATGGGCATCGGCGGCGCGCCCGAAGGCGTGATCACGGCCGCCGCCATGAAATGCCTGAACGGCGAGATACAGGCGCGACTGGTGTTCGACCCGGAGCGGCTGGACGTGGACAGGAAAAAAATCCCGCCGCACGAGGAAGTCGTCAGCCGTCTGAAAGAGATGGGCATCGACGATCCGGACAAAGTCTACAGCACGGACGATCTCGCGCCCGGCAAAAAGATCATCTTCGCCGCCACGGGCGTGACCGACGGCGCGCTCCTGCGCGGCGTGCGCTTCTTCGGCGCGGGCAAACGCACCCACTCGCTCGTCATGACCACCGAATCGCGCCACATCCGCTTTGTCGATACCGTCCACGTCGAAGGCGGCCCCGATACGGTCATCAGATTTTAGGGATGAGGGCGGAGGGATGAGGGATGAACAAGAGAAGCCTTCAATCGCTTGAGCGGGTCTTTTATTCATCCTTCACCCTTACGCCCTCATCCCTTACTTAATTTATGCCTGCTTCAGCCGCCGACTACGTTTCGCCGTTCGCGCCGCACGGGTTCTCCGCGCGGGGAGTTTGGGCGGCGTGGGTGTGCGTGGCCGGGGTCGCGGTCTTGTGGCTGGGGCTGATCGTGGGCGCGCCGCTGCTGGCGTCGGGCGGGCGCGAGGCGACGGCCTTCGTGATTTATCAGGGCTTGAAAACCGCGTGTCACCAGTTGCCGGAACGCTCCTTCTGGGTGGCGGGGCATCCGCTGGCGGTCTGCGCGCGCTGCTTCGGCATCTACGCCGGCTTCGCCGCGGCCGTGTTGCTCTACCCGCTCTCGCGCCGCCTGCGACGCACGCAGCAGACGCCGCGCCGCGAGTGGCTCATCCTCGCGCTGTTGCCGACGGCGTTCGATTTCACGCTCGGCATCACGGGGCTGTGGGCGAACACGCACTCGTCGCGTTTTCTGACGGGCGCGTGGCTCGGCGCGTGGGCGGCTTTTTACGTCGTGCCCGGCGTGGTCGAGATCACGGGGCAACGACGCGCCCGCCGCGCCGCCGCGTTGTCCTTTGAACAAAACTGAGTTGAGGACGTAAACCCGTCAGGCCGTTTTCTAACCGTCAGGTCTTTTTTTTTACCAGCCGTCTTTCTCGAACGAACCAGGGATTCTTATAACTTCGTCGCGCCAGGCATTTTCCCGCCGGTCGTAAGGCAACGCCGGAGACCGGCACGCTCGATTCCAAGTTTTACCCCAATCTCTCCGCGAAGGTGTTTCAAAGACATGAATGACAAAACAAAAGCAGCGGTAATGGCCGGACTCGGCGTTGGCGCTGTGATGATCTTAATCGCCCTGATCGGCTCGGTCGTGCCTTTCGCCGGCTGCTGCAATTGCCTGCTGCCCATCGCCGCCGGCATCCTGGCCGTCTATCTCTACACCAAAAATTCGCCCGTCGCCGTTGACCCCAAAGACGGGGCGATGCTCGGCGCGATCGCCGGCGTGGCCGGCGGGTTGTTGAATCTCATCATCGGCACGCCGCTTCAGTATTTCGTGAACTCGGCCGTGATGAACGCGCAGTTCGCCCAACTCCGCGATCAGGGCGTGAACCTGCCGGAATCTCTGACCGGCCTCGCGCTCTTTCTCGTGATGGGCGTGATCGGCGCAATCTTCTTCACCATCCTAGCTACCATCGGCGGCCTGATCGGTGCGGCCATCTTCGGGAAGAAGGGCGCGGGCGCGGGCGGCGGCTCAACGATGCCTCCTCCTCCCCCGGCCAATTACGGCGGCGGCACGCAACCCCCCGCGGGCGGCGGTTACGGCGGCGGCGGCGGCACTTACGGGTCGGGCAGCTAAAAAGCGACACCACGCCCGGCGCGCGCCGTCGAGAACTCGCGCGCCGACGCTTAAATGCGGACGGACGGCGAGCGGATGATCGTCTCCGGACGAACGTCGCGCGCGCCGTCCGCTTCGCGCTCCGCTGTAGTGCTTTCGTAAAATTCAAAATATATGACTGACAAGACGCGCGCCGTCGTCATCGGCGGCGTGACGCTCGGGCTGCTCTCGGCGATCCCGCCGATCAGCTTCATGAACATGTGTTGTTGCGTGTGGGTGCTCGGCGGCGGCGCGCTGGCGTCTTATCTCTACGTGCGCCGTTCGCAGACGCCGGTGCTGCTCGGCCAGGGCGCGGAACTGGGCGCGCTGTCCGGGGCGGTCGGGACGTTTGTGTCGCATTCCATCGGCATCCCGCTCGGCCTCCTGCTTGGCGAGCCGTTCAACCGTTTTCTGGTGAAAGCGTTCGAGAACTTCAACCCGCAAGTGGCCGAAGAGATGCGGAAACAGATGGAGATCGCGCAGGCGCAGACCTTCGCGCAAAAACTCCCCGTCATCCTCGCCACCGCCGCCTTCAACACCGCCGTCTACATCGCCTTCGCCACGCTCGGCGGGCTGCTCGGCGTCAAACTCTTCGAGAAACGACAGGTCACTCTCAACAACATGATGCCCCCGCCTCCGCCGTCCGACTTCGGCGGAAACCAACCGCCGGCGGGCGGCGCGGGCACAGGCGTCTCCGGCGGTTTCGGCAGCGGCGTCTGAAGCCGCCGCAAGTTTGTGAGCGCGCGGCGGTTCGGTTACAATGTGCGCGATTAACAGGGCAGCGTCCGGCAAAGGCGCTGCTCGTTTTGTGTGGAGTCGGCGTCGGGTCGCCGGTTGCATACGCCGCCGTGATGAGTGCCGCCCCCCAAGCGGCGCGCCGCCGTTCGTTGTAGTTTTCCCCCGAGCGAGAAATACCGAGATGTTCCTTTTTCTAACCGAGCCTGTGTCGAAGACGCCCGCCGAGATGTGGGACGAGTACGCCAAACTCCAGAGCGACTTCGTTGACGCATGGCACTGGCGCACGCAGTCGAACATCAGCGTCCTCTACGAACTCGACGCCTTCGACTGGACGGTGCTCATCCTCTATTTCGCCATCCTCGGCGTGCTCGCCATCTACGGCGCGTACCGCATCAAGCAGGTCGCCGATTTCTGGCGTTATCGCCACATCCAGCCCGCCCCGAAGGCGCGCTTCGCTGAGAGCGACTTGCCCGTCATCACCGTGCAACTCCCCCTCTTCAACGAGATGTACGTCGTCGAAAGGCTCCTGCGCGCCGTCACGCAGTTCGACTACCCGCGCGAGAAGTTTGAAATTCAGGTCTTGGACGATTCGACCGACGAGACGGTCGCGCTCGCGCGCCGCACCGTCGAGCACTATCGCGCCGCGGGGTTCGACATCCATTACATCCACCGCAGCGACCGCACTGGCTTCAAGGCGGGCGCGCTCGCCAACGGCACGCAATCCGCCAAAGGCGAACTGCTCGCCATCTTCGATGCCGACTTCGTGCCCAAGCCCGATTGCCTGCGCAAACTCGTAGACTACTTCACCGACCCGCTCGTCGGCTGCGCGCAGATGCGCTGGTCGCACATCAACGGCGCGTACAACCTCCTGACGCGCCTGCAAACCATCATGCTCGACGGCCACTTCGTCATCGAGCAGACGGTCAGGAACCGCACGGGCGGCTTCTTCAACTTCAACGGCACGGCGGGCATCTGGCGTCGCCGCGCCATCGAACTCTCCGGCGGCTGGCAGCACGACACTTTGACGGAAGACACTGACTTGAGTTTCCGCGCGCAGTTGATGGGCTGGCGGTTCATCTACCTGCTGGACGAAGACGCGCCTTCGGAAATTCCGGTCGAGATCAACGCCTTCAAGGCGCAGCAGCGTCGCTGGGCGAAGGGCGTGATGCAGGTCGGCATCAAACTCTACCCACGCATCTGGCGCGCGAATCTCCCCTTGCGCGTGCGGCTCGAAATGTTCTTCCGCCTGACGGGCAACATCAGTTACCCGCTGATGATCGTGGCGAGCTTTTTGCAGTTCCCGCTCCTGCTCGTCCGCTACAATCAGGGCTTCTATCACCTGATGGCATTCGACGTGCCGCTCCTGTTCTTCTCCACCGTCTCGGTCATCCTCTTCTACGGCTCGGCCATCTGGTATCTGGATAAAGAGGCGGGGCGCGGGCGTCGCCTGCTGCACCTGCCGCTCGTGATGGCGGTCGGCATCGGGCTGGCCTTCTCGAACGCGCGCGCCGTCATCGAAGCGTTGATGGGCGTGCAATCGGAGTTTGTGCGGACGCCGAAGTATCAGGTGGAGAAGACGACGGACGAGACGTGGAAAGTGAAGAAGTACAAACGCAAGCGCGGCCTCCTGCCGCTCCTGGAACTCGGCTTCGCCGCCTACTTCTTCTGCGCCGTGTGGTATGCCGCGCACATGCGGATGTGGGGCACGATCCCCTTCCTCTTCCTCTTCTTCTTCGGCTACGGCTACATCGGCCTGATGAGCGTCCTCCAGACCGCCGGCGGCAAACGCCTCCAATCGTGGCGACGGCCGCTCGCGTTCGGACGGCGAGCGTAACGGGCGCAAGCGATCCTTAACTGTTAGGTCGGAAGTGGGAAGGCTGAATCTTTAAGGTGAGAATGCGCGTTCTCCGCGCCGGTTGCGCGAGGCGTGCGGGACTAGCCTCAGTAGTGATACCTACATGCCAGAATCCTGATCTTTTCTTCCGTTACTTGATAAATAAGCCGGTGCTCCTGATCGATGCGCCGCGACCAGCAGCCCTTTAATTCATGTCGCAGCGGCTCAGGCTTTCCGATTCCTTTAAAGGGGTCGCGCTGCACATCCTTGACGAGGCTCATGATGCGCAGAGCCTTGTTTCGATCCTGCTCGATCCACCAGACTAAATCTTCAAGGGCGGCGGCATCAAATTCCAAGTTTCTCACAGGCTTCCTCAAGGGGAGTTCCGTCCTGGCGTTCCTGCGCTTCCAAGAGACGACGCTTCATGTTTTCACTTTTCAGTAAATAAGCCGTCTCCCTTTCGGATTCGATTTCCCGCCACAACTCCATCGGCACGATGACGCCGATCGGGGTGCCGTTTTCATCTGACACATACTGAATTTCCGCCATGCTCATTTGACCCTCCGGTCTTAAGTGTTGCCCCACGAATGTATCAGAGGATGCCATCCCTTTCAATAAATCATGCACGCGCGCTTGCGCCGCCCGGCAGTTTCCTTGACCGCCCCGCGCCCCTCAACTAATATCTCGCCGTCCAACGAGCCACAGGGTTTTTCCAGTCCTCGAATACATTTCAAGCCATAGTTTATTGTCCGGCGACGCTCATCAGCGGATGGGGCGTTTCGCCGGCGCCACCCGCTCCAACCTGTTCCCGGTCGAAAGGACATCATGCTTAACAACTTCCTCTCCGGTTTCAACCGAGTGCTTTTGCTGTGTGCCGGTTTCGCGCTCGCGGCCGCTTCGGCTTTCCCGCAATCGCAGGCCACATCGGGCAACATCGAAGGGCGCGTGCTCGACCCGAACGGCGCGGCCGTGCCCGGCGTCAACGTGACGGCGACGAACCAACAGACCGGCTTTGCGAAGACCGCCGTCTCCGACGACGAAGGCAACTATCGCCTCATCCTGCTGCCGCCCGGCACGTATCGTATTGTCGCCACGGCGGGCGCGGGCGGCTTCCACCCAAAGACGCTTGAGAACGCCGTCGTCACGGTCGGCGGGCAGACCAATCTCGACATCTACCTCGGCGTCGGGTTACACGACAGCGAGGTTATTGACGTGTCGGCGCAGTCACCCGTCGTCGAAACGACGCGCACGTCCGTCTCGACGACTGTCAACGAGCGCGACATCGAAAACCTCCCCGTCAGCGGGCGCAACTATCTGGACTTCGCCACGCTCACGCCCGGCGTCGTGCGCGACCCTTCGCGGCAGGGCGACCTCTCCGTCGGCGGCCAGAAGGGAACTTTGAACAGCTTGCAGGTTGACGGCGCGGACAACAACAACACCTTCTTCGGTCAGGCGTTCGGCCGCACGGGCGTGCGCCCGCCCTACCAGTTCTCGGAAGAGTCCGTCAAAGAGTTTCAGGTCAACCAGAACGGCTTCTCGGCGGAGTTCGGGCGCGCGGGCGGCGCGGTCATCAACGTCGTCACAAAGTCGGGCACGAACTCGTTTCACGGCGGCGGCTTCGAGTATTTCCGCGACGAGTCTTTGAACGCCAACGCGCCGAACATCAAGGGACAGCAGGGCGCGGACTTCGACCTCGGCCGCCGCCTCGACCGCAACAAACGACCGCCCCAACAGATCAACCAGTTCGGCTTCCGCCTCGGCGGCCCTATCGTCAAAAATCGCGCCTTCTTCTTCGGCACTTACGACGGCCAACGCCAAGACCTCCCGAACATCGTCGAAGCGGCCAACCTCTCCGCGCAGGCGGCGGCCATCCGTGAGTTGCTCAACCCGCGCCTCGCCCCCTACCAGATCAGCCGCAATCAGGACGTGTACCTGCTCAAGACCGACATCGCCCTCAACGCGAGCAACCAACTCGCGCTGCGCTTCAACCGGCAGAACTTCACGGGCGTCAACAACGAGTTCACCGGCGCGCTCGCCGCCGAGGAACATTCCGGCGACAGCATCGCGCGCACCACCACTTTCTCCGGCACGCTCGCCTCCACCATCACGTCGTCCGTCGTCAACGAGTTTCGGTTCCAGTTTGCGCGCGACGCCGAACCGGGCACGGCCAACAGCGATCTCCCGGAGACGCAGATTCAAACCGGCAACGGCTTTCTCCTGCTCGGCCGCAACAACTTCAGCCCGCGCGAGACGACGATCAAACGCGCCCAGTTCATCAACAACCTCTCCTACGTGCGCGACCGGCACAACTACAAGGTCGGCGTCGATTTGAACTTCGACCGCATCCTGAATTTCTTTCCCGGCTTCTTCTCCGGCCAGTACACCTTCGCCCCGATCACCGTGAACGGCGTCGCCTTGAACGGCTATCAGGCGTTCCAGCAAAACATCCCTTCGTCCTTCCAGCAACGCTTCGCCTTGCCCAACACTTCGGGCGCGACCAGCAACCCGAACAGCACCGACTACGCCTTCTTCCTCCAGGACGACTGGCGCGCCACCCGCAACCTGACGCTCAATCTCGGCGTGCGCTACGATTATCAAAAACTCGCCGCTCCGCCGCTGCAAAATCCGCACGCCGCGCTGCTCGCCGCCGGACTCGACACCAGCCGCCAGCCTTCGGACGGAAACAACTTCGCGCCGCGCCTCGGGTTCGCCTACGATGTCGGCGGCCACGGCAAGACGGTCGTGCGCGGCGGCTACGGCATCTTCTACGGCCGCACCACCGCGATCATGCTCGGCATGGCGCACACCGGCAACGGCGTCCAAACCACCGGCGTCAACTTCAGCACCCCCGCGCAAATCGCCAACGCCGGTCTGGTCTATCCGAACGTCGTCACGACCGCGCCGACCACGGCCTCCGGCACGCCCGACATCTTCCTCTTCGCCGCGGACTACGCGCAGCCCTACGTGCAGCAGGCGCGTCTCGGCTTCGAGCACGAAGTGTTGCAGAACATGAGCGTCTCCGTCACCTACCTGTTCTTCAAGGGCGTGCATCTATCGCGCACGCGCGACATCAATCTGTCTGCGCCCGAGCAGGTGACGGCCACCGGCGCAGGGCAGACGTTCACGGTCGAGCGTTTCCCCGCCGCGAGTTTCACCGCAACCGCGCCCGCGCGTCCGCTCCCCAATTTCGGGCGCATCAACCTCTTCGAGAGCACCGCCAACTCGCGCTACGACGGCCTCGCCTTTCAGGTGCAGCGGCGTTTCTCGCGCGGCTTCCAGTTCCTCGCCTCCTATACTTACTCGAAGGCGAAGGACGACAAGCCAGACCAGACGGCCGTGGTGCCCGGCGGCGGCGACGACGCCAAGATCGTCCAAAACCAACTCAACCTGCGCGACGATTATGCCGCCGCCGATTCCGACCTGCGCCATCGCTTCGTCTTCAGCCCCGTCTACGAATTCGGCAAGTTCACCCGAAGCGACAACCGCGTCCTCGGCGCGCTCCTCAGCGGCTACACCCTGTCGAGCATCGTGCAACTTCAATCCGGCTTCGCCTTCTCGCAAACCATCGGGGCTGACCTCAACCGCGACGGCAACGCGCGCAACGACCGCGTGCCCGGCACCCGCCGCAACGAGTTTTATACGCCCTCGACTTACCAGTTCGACGCGCGCCTGACGCGCACCATCCCCTTCGGCGAGAGCGCGCGCCTGCGTCTCATTCTCGAAGGCTTCAACCTCTTCAACCGCGCCAACGTGGCCGCCGTCAACACCAACTTCTTCGCCGGGCGCACGGCCACGGACGCCGGCGGCGTGCGCACGCTGACGCTCACCTCGCCCGCCGCAGCCGCCGCTTACGGCCTCCCGCGCGCCTTCCTGACGCCGCGCGAACTCCAACTCGCCATCAAGTTCGATTTTTAGGAAGTTGTTTAAATAAGTCCCGACAGGGACGATTGCTGATAGCCCGGCACTTTAGTGCCGGGAATAAGTTGACGGAACATGTCTGAGTCCCGTAGGGACGATTGAATATTGCGGAACGTTCAATCGTCCCTACGGGACTCTCTGTATTAAAGACACGTCCATGATCCCGGCGATCAATCGCCGGGCTATTCTCAATTGTCCCTCCGGGACAACAGAGCTACTTTTCAAATGGTTTCTAGTCCCTGACCATCAACCCAAATTGAAAAGCGGCGCGGCACTCATTTGAGTGCCGCGCCGCTTTTGCTTTCCGTTTAGAGAGTCCGGCTGTTTTAACGTCGTCCCGCGTTGAGTATGCGGATCAGCGCGAGGAAGATGTTGAAGGCGTCGAGGTAGAGGTCGAGCGCGCCCGCGATGTATTCGTTGGTCGGGTAGCGGCGGATGATGTTCGACGTGTCGTAGAGCACGAAGCCGGAGAAGAGCAGCAGCGTCGCCGCCGCCAGCCCGAAGCCGAGCGCGCTCGAACCGACGAGAAAGACGTTGAGCAGCCCGCCGATGATCATGATGATCAAGCCCGTCCAGAGCATCCCGCGCAGGAAACTGAAGTCGCGCTTCGAGATGAAGACGTAGGCCGTCAGTCCGCCGAAGATGCCGACGGTCAGCAAGCCCGCCTGCCAGATCGAGGCCGGGTTGACTTGGTTCACGTAGTACATCAGCGGCGAGATGACGACACCCGTGAAGGTCGTGAACGCGAAGAGAGCGACGACGTTCACGACCGGCACGTGGCGCACGGCCGTCGCGCCCATCACCGCGCCGAGCATCACCAGGAGCATGATGAACGGGTGCTCGCTCGCGTAATCGAAGAGCATCGGGGACGACATGCCGAGCGCGACGCCGCCGATGGCGAACAGCGTCCCGACGAAAAAGAGCGCGTAGACTTTGCGGATGAATCCCATCCGTTCGGCGATCGTGGCCTGCGCCGCCGTCTGCGCCTGAAGACTGCCCCATCCGCCCTCCGCGTTATGCGGCGGCCACGCCTGCTGCGGTTGGGGGGTGTAGCGTTGTTGATTAGGGGACTGAAAGTCGTTCATGGAAATCCTTCCTCCGATAAAACTACGGCTGAAAATTCCGGGGCGCGCCTCCAACTTCTCTTGCGCCCGCCCGTGTGCAAATTAAGATGCCGACGCCCGCCTGAAAGCTGTATCAAGCGCGATTATACATCACGGGGCGGCTTCGCGGCTGCCTCGCGGATGTCGCGCTGCGATGCAGCCGCGCCCTTCCGCGCCGGGTCGGCCGGTCGCTCGCACGATTCTTGTTTCGTGCGAGCGGCGGCGGGTGCGTCCGCGACGACGACCGGGCGCGCCAGCCGCGCCCCGCCCCAGACGGCGGCGAACCCGACCGCGACGCTCAACAACACGTTGAGGAGCGCAAAGTGAAAACCATGTTCTTCGGCCAGCCAGAGCGTCTCATATTCAAAAGTCGAGAAGGTCGTGTACGCCCCGACGAAGCCGACGGCGACGCGAGCCGCAGGTGCGCGCTTATGTCCAGGCATTCGGTGGCGAGCGTGAGGAAGAAGCCGACGACGAAAGAGCCTGTCACGTTGATGACGAAAGTCGCCGTGGGGAACGGCGCGGCCGTGCGCGACAGGATCGTGCTGCCGAGAAAATAGCGGAGCATGCCGCCGAGCGCGCTGCCCGCCGCCACCGCCAGATATTTCGTCAACGTGTCCAAAACGGGGCGGCCTCCGTCAGTTCCCGGGTGCCGGTGCGAGCGCGTTGTACTTGCGCAAAATTTCGAGCGTGCGCGCGAGCGGGAGAGCTTCCACGGTGAGGCCGCCGCGCCCCGTCGTGGTCTGCGCGCGAAAGAGCGAGTTGTAGATCGCCTCCTCCGTCGCTTCGACACAGGCGAGAAAGAGCGGCGACATGGCTTCATTCGCCAACACTTTCAACTCGCGCGGCGCGAACACGTCGCCCGGCCTACCGCCCTGGCCGCCAGCGCGCACGCGCACTGCCGGAGCGTTGGAGAACGCGATGACGTAATCGCCGCTGCCGTTCGAGCCGGACGCGCCCGTGCGTCCCAAACCGAGCATCGCGCGCGCCGCCATGCGCCGCAGGTTGCGCGCGTCGAGGGGCGCGTCCGTTGCGATGACGATGATGATCGAACCGTCCGCCGTGTCGTCGGCAGGCGCGCTTGCGCTCGTTCAGCGGGCGCGCGGGCGCGTCGCCGCCGTCGCTCGCCGACGCGCCGCCCCCGGCGCGTTCGAGTTCTTCCTTGAGGTAAAACTTGCCGAGTTCGCGGCCGACGGGCGCGCCGTTGATGTTGAGCACGCCGCCGTAGTTCGTCTGGACGAGCGCGCCGACGGTGTAGCCGCCGAGCGCGGGCGGGAGTTTGCGCGAAGAGGTGCCGATGCCGCCCTTGAACCCGAAGGCGATGGTGCCCGTGCCCGCGCCCACCGCGCCCTCTTCGACCGCGCCGCCCGTCGCATTCCTGATCGCGGCATGCACGTCTTCGCGCGTGATGTGCCGCCCGCGGATGTCGTTCAGGCCGCCGTCGTTCGTCTCGGCGACGAGCGGGTTGACGCTCTGCACGTCCTCGTTGCCGGGGAGCGCGAGCATGTAGTCGATAAGAGCGTCGGAGACGCGCGGCACGCTCAGGGTCGAGGTCAACAGGATCGGCGTCTCGATCTCTCCGAGTTCGTTGACCTGAGTTGACCCGGCGAGTTTGCCGAAGCCGTTGCCGACGAAGACCGCGCCCGCCACCTTCTCGCGAAACAAATTGCCCGCGTGCGGCAGGACGGACGTGACGCCCGTGCGAATGTCGGAGCCGCGTATGATGGTCGTGTGGCCGACGCGCACGCCCGCCACGTCCGTGATGGCGTTCAACGCGCCCGGCTGCAAGACGCCGACGCGCACGCCCGCCTCGCGCGCCCGCAGCCTGGTGTTCCGTGTCATGTTCGTTTGCATCCGCGCGGGCGCGCCGCCGACGAACACGACGGCGAGCGCGACGAGAAGAGTTTTCAGAATCATTGTTGAGTTCCGGCCGCCGCTCCGTCTCCGCGCCCGCTCCGGGGTGCGCTGTGTCCGCGTCGGTGAACGCCGGGAGAGTGTACTTCGTTGTCGCAAGACGCGTCGCGCGCAAAAGGGGTGCGGAGAAAGATGGTGAAATTTGCGCGTTGATGATTTATCATCCTTCCGCTTTCATTTCAAACCGATCGTACCGCGCTTGACCCTGTCTCTTCTCCACGGAGGAAATTCGATGAAACGAGGACGCCCGCGCTCGCTGCGCCCCGCGTTCGTGTCCGCCTGCGCCGCCGTGCTGCTCGTCGCGTTCGCGGCGCACCCGCAACGGAGAGCCGACGGCCGCGCCGCCGCTTCCAACCCGCCTGCCGCAACGGGCGCGCGCAACGATGAAGCCTACACCGCCAAGATCAAAGAGTACACGACGGAGAAATATTTTCTAACCGAACTCGTTGATCACTTGCCCGCTTCGAGCAGCGTGCCCTCGCCGGAGAAGACGCTCGGCTACGTCGTCGGCACGCCGAACCGGCTGACCTACACGAAAGACATCCATCGTTACATGCGCGAGTTGGAGCGCACGAGTACGCGCGTGCGCGTCTTCGTCGCGCCGGAGAAATCGGAGGAGGGCAGGGAACAGTTGCTCGTCGCCATTAGCGACGAGGCGAACCTCGCGCGGCTCGACCGTTACAAAGAGATCACGGCGCGTCTCGCCGACCCGCGCCGCACCTCGGAGGCGGAGGCCAAAGCGTTGATCGGCGAGGGCAAGGCTTTCTACTGGGCTTCGGGTTCGATCCACTCGACCGAAACCGGCTCGCCCGAAATGTTGATGGAGATGGCCTATCGCCTCGCCGTCTCCGATGCGCCGTTTATTCAGGACATCCGCCGCAACCTCATCGTGCTCATCACGCCGACGCTCGAAGTTGACGGGCGCGACCGCATGGTAGACCTCTACAACTATCGCAAGGCCAACCCCGGCAAAAACTCGCCGTCGCTCCTTTACTGGGGCAAGTACGTCGCGCACGACAACAACCGCGACGGCCTCGGCATGGCGCTCGCGCTCACCCGCAACATGATGAAGACTTTCCTGGAGTATCACCCGCAGGTCTTGCACGATCTCCACGAGTCTGTGCCGTTCCTCTACACCTCGACGGGCACGGGGCCTTACAACGCCTGGCTCGACCCCATCGTCATCGACGAGTGGCACCTGCTGGCCTATCACGAGGTGGAAGAGATGACGAAGCGCGGCGTGCCCGGCGTGTGGACGCACGGCTTCTACGACGGCTGGGCGCCCAATTACATGTTCTACGTCGCCAACGGCCACAATTCCATCGGGCGTTTCTACGAGACGTTCGGCAACGGCGGCGCGGACACGATTGATCGCACCGTCACGCAGCAGGCGCAGCGCGATTGGTACCGGCCGAACCCGCCGCTGCCGCGCGTCAAGTGGTCGCTGCGCAACAACGTCAACCTGCAACAGTCGGCTCTCCTGCTCGCGATGAACTTCACGGCCAACAACCGCGAGCGGTTTCTCAGCAACTTTTACCTCAAGAGCAAGCGCGCCGTGGCGAAGGCGTCGAACGAGGGGCCGGCGGCCTACGTCGTGCCGGGCGACGCGCCGCGACCCGTCGAGGCGGCCGACATGGTGAATCTGCTGCGGCTGATGGGAGTGGAAGTCCACCGTGCGACGCGCGAGTTTACGTTGAAGGACGAGCGGCCGCAGCCGCGCGCGTCGGCGGCAGAGCAGCGGGACGCGCCGCGAGAAGGCAGGGCGGCGGAGCAGGGCGCGGAACAACAGCGCGGCGCGGAGGGCGAGCGCGCGCCGGGCAGCGCGGAACCGCAGCCGCCGCAGCAGCAGCCACAGCGCGCCGGGGCGGGACAGCCGGAACGCAAGGCGGCGGAACGCCGTTTCCCCGCCGGTTCTTACATCATCCGCATGGATCAGCCCTACTCGCGCATGGCCGACATGATGCTCGACACGCAGTATTACAACGCGAGCGACCCGCGCCCCTACGACGACACCGGCTGGACGCTCGGCGCGATGCGCAACGTGCCCACCGTGCGCGTCAAAGACCGCGCCGTGCTCGCCGCGCCGATGGAGCTTTTAACCTCGGACGCGAGCGTGCGCGGGCGTCTCGCGGGCGCGTCGGGCGCGAAGGTCTTCGTCGTCAATCACAACGCGGAGAACACGCTGGCGACGCTGCGTTATCGTCTGAAAGACGTGCGGATGAGCGTGGCGGAAAGCAGTTTCAAAGCGGGCGCGCAGGATTTCAACGCGGGTTCGTTCGTCATCAAAACGGAGGGCAACCCGGCGGACTTGCGCGCACGCCTCGAAGCGGCGGTCGTCGAGTTGGGTTTAACGGCCTCCGGCTTCGGCGACCAACCGGCCGTGCGGACGCACGAGGTCGGCACGCCGCGCATCGCCATCCTCCACACCTGGCAGAACACGCAGAACGAGGGCTGGTATCGCATCGAGTTCGACCGCTTGCAGATTCCCTACAGCTACATCTCCGAGCACACCATCCGCGACACGCCGAATTTGCGCGAACGCTTCGACGTGATCGTCTTCCCGCCCGTCGGCGGCACGGCGCAATCGATCGTCAACGGCATCCCCAGACGCGGCGACCCGATCCCCTGGAAGGCTTCGGCCGTGACGCCGAACTTCGGCAACTCGCCCGACCAGACGGACGACATCCGCGGCGGCATGGGACTCGGCGGCGTCGCCAACCTGCAACGCTTCGTTTCTGAGGGCGGCCTCTTCGTCGCCGTGCAAAACACCGTGCGCGTGCCCGTCGAATACGGCATGACGACCGGCGTCACGATTGAGACGCCGCGCCAACTACAAGCCGCCGGTTCCATCTTCAACGCCACTTTCGCCGACCGTAAAAGCCCGATCAGCTACGGCTACGGCGAAACGCTGCCCATCTATTTCAACCAGGCCCCGCTCTTTCAAGTGGCGACGAACGTGCCGGGCGGAGGTGGTGGTGGCGGCGCGGGCGGAGGAGGAGGCGCGGGCGCGCGTCCCACGGGGCGGGGCGGCGTGAACGACCCGGACGTGATTCAGGCGATGCCGCAGGCCGCGCCCGCGCCCGTGCGCCCGCCCGCGCGTCCCGGCGAGGAACAACTGACGGAGGAGCAACGCCTCCAACTCGGCGTCTTCTACGTGCCTTTGGCGGAACGCCCGCGCGTCGTGCTGCGGTTCGCGCGCGACGAACGCGACCTGCTCATCAGCGGCATGCTGGCGAACGGCTCGGAGTTAGCCAACCGCGCCGCCATCGTGGACGTGCCCTACGGGCGCGGCCACGTGCTCCTGTTCGCCACCAACCCCATGTGGCGACACCAGACTCAAGGGGAGTTCTTCCTCCTCTTCAACGCCGCGCTCAACTACGACAATCTCGGCGTCGGCCTCCCGGAGCCGACGCCCGCGCCCGCGCGCGAAACGAGAAGCGAAAAACAATAAACAGGGATGAGGGCGGAGGGATGAGGGATGAAAGAAAGCATTCAACCGAGCGAGTGGTTTTTATTCATCCCTCATCCCTCCGCCCTCATCCCTTAATTTAAAGGAGACTCAAAACATGCAGAATTATCCCCCGGCGGGTGCGCCGAATTATTCGGGTTCCGGGATGCCGCAAGGCCCGGCTCCGAAGTCGAAGAAGCCGTGGATCATCGGCGGCGTCATCGGCTGCCTCTTGTTAATCGTGCTGCTGTTGGTCGCCCTCGGCGGCATCGGCTACTTCGTCAGCCGCAAAATAGAGTCCACGCAGAACGCGAACGTGGCCGCGCCGACGAAAGCCGAGAACACCAAGCAGTACGTCAACTCGCGCGAGGGGCGCACGGGCGGCCTCGCGGCGAACTTCGTCGATTTCTCGTTTTATTACCCGGAGAGTTGGGAACTCGACCCCAACCCCGCGCCGAACTTCGTCAGGGTCGAACGCAAAATAAGCGGCGAGGGCGGCAACTTCACGCAAGAGAATTTCGCCGTCGGCTGGGTGAGCGCAACCGGCACCGCGCTCGATAAGACGTTGATGCCCCAACTCGCCACGCAGTTCAACACGCAGTTCGCGTCGCAGTTCCCGAACTACAAAAAGATATCGGAGGGCGAAACGAAGATCGGCTCTTACGAGGGCTACGAGTTTCGCTTCACGGCCGAGAAGAACAACGTGGAATTCTGGGGGCGCGTCGTGATGCTGCCGCCGCCCGCCGGACAGAAGAAGGGCGTCGCGCTCGTGATGATCGCGTCCGACCGCGCGCCGGAGTTGACGGGCGTCGCGGACGTGGGCGAGAAGGGCGAGTTGCCGGTCATTCTCGAATCGTTCCGCTTCGGTGGGGGCGCGGCGGCGTCGAAATAAGTCGCGGGTCTCAAGTCGAAAACTCGTCCGGGGTCAGTAGCCGGTTGTCCGTTGCATGTGGCTATCACGCGTGAATGGCTCAAGATGGATTTGAACAACGGACAACCGACTGCTGACCTCGGACGCCCTGCCGTCTCGCCCATCTGGTTCGTCGTCGTCGCCGTGCTGCTGTGGAGCACGGGCGGGCTGTTCATCAAGTGGAGCACGCTCACCGACGCGGAACTCTCCGGCGCGCGCGCTCTCTTCGCGGCGGCGACCGTGATGCTGTTGACGAGGCGCGAGGGCTTTCGCCTCAACCTCACCACGGCCACGGCCGCCGTCTTCTACGCCGCGCTGCTCTATCTCTTCGTTCGCGCCACCAAGCAGACCACCGCCGCCAACGCCATCTTCCTGCAATACACCGCGCCCATCTACATCCTGCTTGCCGAGCCTTTCTTCTTCAAGGAGAAATACCGCGCGGCGGATTTCATCGTGGTCGCTTTTTGCGTCGCCGGGATGTCGCTGTTCTTCGTCGGCCAACTGAGGCCGCAGGACGTGGCAGGCAATCTCACCGCGCTCGGCTCCGGCTTCTGCTTCGCGGTCTTCTTCCTCTTGCTGCGCCACCCGCGCGCGCGCGAGGTGAACCGCGCCTCGTCGGTCATCTACGGAAATTTGCTGCTCGCGCTCGTGATGCTGCCCGCGATGGCGCGGGGCGCGGAGCATTTCACGGCGACCAACATCGCCATCGCCGCTTATCTCGGCATCATTCAACTCGGCGTCGCCTACACGCTGCTCACGCTCGGCGTGGCGCGCGGCGTGAAATCGCTCGACGCCGGGATCGTCGGCTACATCGAACCCGTGCTCAACCCCGTCTGGGTCTTTCTCTTCCTCGGCGAACGCCCCGGCGGCTGGGCGCTCGCGGGCGGCGCGATCATCATCGTCGCCGTCGCCTCGCACACGGTTTGGGCGGCGAAGCAAAAGCGAAATGAAAACCGTCCGTAGTCAGTTGTCCGTCGTCCGTCGTCCGTCGTCAGTTGCATCCGGCTCTCAACGGAGTATTAAAGATTTGATTGAACAACGGGCAACGGACAACTGACTACGGACGGCTTTTCCCATGAATAATCGTGAGCGTTTGCGCGTCGCAAACTTATAACTCGGGCGGGGCGGGCGGGTTTTCGTCCAGCGTTTACGCCGTGTCGGGGCGCGGGCGGCGCGCGGGCGCAAGGGCGAGGCGGATTATTTCGTGAATAAATTTAAGCTATCGCTTGCCGTTCGGCGGAAAATTTAGTATCACTACCGCACCACGAGAATTTTGGCACAAGGGGGCATGACGGGGAAAGTTGTAGCTTGCACGCTCCCAACTACCGTACCCCGTCCGCATTGTGCGTCCGCTCGTTCGCCAGGTGGTGTTCCTTTCTTTGTCCGAACGCGCGACCGCTCAGTCGGTCTCCGGTTAAAGCTTTACAAAAACAGTCGCCTGAAGGTGCATGTCACAACAGCAGAGTAGCAGGGACTAAGCATGTCGCAAATTTTTCACCGCAGCACCAACACGCTCGCCAAGCTGAGTATCTTCGGCTCGATCTTCGTCCTGCTGTTCGTGACGTGGGCGGTGGCCGAGATCAACCGCTCGTCGTGGAACACGGGCGCGTTTGACGAACGCGAGCAGCCCGTCCAGTTTTCGCACAAGCACCACACGGGCGACGACGGCATCGACTGTCGCTACTGCCACACGTCCGTCGAAGTCTCTTCCAACGCGGGCTTGCCGCCGACCAAGACCTGTATGAACTGCCACTCGCAACTGTGGAGCGATAGCCCGTATCTCGAACCCGTGCGCGCCAGTTGGAGAGACAACAAGCCGATTGAATGGACGCGCGTGCATGACCTGCCCGACTACGTCTATTTCAACCACAGCATCCACGTCGCCAAAGGCGTCGGCTGCTCGTCGTGCCACGGGCGCGTGGACGAGATGCCGCTCGTCTACCAGGCGGCGTCGTTGCAGATGGAGTGGTGCCTGGCGTGCCACCGCGAGCCGGAGCGTTTCCTCAGGCCGAAATCCGAAGTCTTCAACATGGACTGGCAGCAGGAGAACGCGCTCGCCGAGAACAAGACGGCGGAGCAGTTGACGCGCGGCCGGGCGTTGAAAGCGGAATATAAGGTGCGCCCGCGCGCCATTCTCGAAAGTTGTTCGACTTGCCACCGCTGAGGCCGAAACGCTGTCCGGCGAGAGGTTGAGAAGTAGATGCACATCAAAGAGACTTTCCCCGAACTGTACAACATTCGCCGCCCCGTCAAAGGCGAAGAGATACGCGCGCGCCTCGAAGAGAAGACGGGCAAGGAATACTGGCGCAGCCTCGAAGAGTTGGCCGATTCAGGACAGTTCGAAGATTTCCTGCACACGGAGTTTCCACGCCAGGCGGGCGAGTGGGACGACGAGGTCGGCCGCCGCACGTTTCTGAAGTTGATGGGCGCGTCGCTTGCGCTCGCCGGTCTCACGTCCTGCTCCTACCAGCCGCCCGAAACGGTGGTGCCCTTCGTGCGCCAGCCCGCCGAACTCGTTCCCGGCAAGCCGCTCTTTTTCGCCACCGCGATGCCGTTTCCCGGCGGCGCGGCCGGTCTGCTCGTGCGCAGCAACGAGGGACGCCCGACGCACGCCGAGGGCAACCCCGACCACCCGACCAGCGGCACGCCCGAACGCCCCGCCGGGCAGCGCGTCGCCGCCACGGACGTGTTCTCCATCGCCTCGATCCTCTCGCTCTACGACCCCGACCGCTCCGAGACGATCACCAACCGCGGCGAGATTCGTCCCTACACGGCCTTCCTCGGCGAGATTCGCACCCGGCTCGACGAGATGCGCGGGCGCGGCGGCGCGGGACTCCGCTTCCTGACCGAAACCATCACGTCGCCGACGACGGCCGCGCAGTTGAGAACGATCCTCGCGGCCTTTCCCGGCGCGAAGTTGCACCAGTACGAACCGGCGGGCACGAACAGCGCGGCCTTGGGCGCGCAACTCGCCTTCGGCCAACCCGTCAACACCGTCTATCGCTTCGACCGCGCCGACCGCGTGCTTTCCCTCGATTCCGATTTCCTCGCCAGCGGCGCGGCCAATCTGCGCTACGCGCGCGACTTCGCCGCGAAGCGGCGCGTCGGCGAGGGCAAGACCGACATGAACCGGCTCTACGTGGTGGAGACGACGGCGACGAACACGGGCGCGTTCGCCGATCATCGCTTCGGCGTCAAGCCCAGCCAGTTGGAGCCGTTCGCGCGCGCGCTCGCCGCCGCCCTCGGCGCGCCCGGCGTTTCCACCGACGGCGCGCAGTATCAAAACGTGGCGCACGCGCAGCACCTGTTCGCCATCGCCAAAGATTTGCAGGCGGCGCGCGGGCGTTCCCTCGTCGTCGCGGGCGACCACCAGACCCCGGCCGTGCATGCGCTCGCGCACGCGATGAATCAGGCGTTGGGGAACGTCGGGCAGACGGTCGTGTACACCGACCCGGTCGAGGCGCAGCCGGTGGATCAGGTCGGCAGTTTGCGCGAACTCGTGGGCGACATCGAGGCGGGGCGCGTCGAGATGCTCGTCATCGTCGGCGGCAACCCGGTTTATAACGCGCCCGTCGATCTCGCGTTCACGAAAGAGCGGCTCGACAAGATCAGGACGCCCGACGGCAAAGACGGCATCCGCATCCACCTCAGCCTCTATGACGACGAGACTTCGGAACTCTGCCACTGGCACATTCCCGAAACGCACTTCCTCGAATCCTGGGGCGACACGCGCGCCCACGACGGCACGGTCTCCATCATCCAGCCGCTCATCGCGCCGCTCTACAAAGGCCGGAGCGTCAACGAATTCTTAGCCGCCTTCACCGACAAGCCCGAACAGTCCGGCTACGACATCGTGCGCGACTACTGGCGCACGCAGCGGCTCGAATCGCTCGTCGCCGCGCAACCGGCGGTCGTGGCGCAGGCGACCGCGCCCGAAAGCGCGGGGCATCGTAACGCCAGCGCGCACGGCGGCAGCGAGACGCCGGGCGAAGGCGCGGGCGGCGCGTCGGGACAAAGCACGACGGGCGCGAACGCAACCGCGTCGCCCAGCCCAACGCCGGGCGGGTCGCCCAGCCCGACGCCGAGCGCGTCGCCGAACGCAGCGGCGCGAACCGCCGCCGCCGCTCCCGCGAACTTCGACGAGGCGTGGCGCAGGGTCGTCCACGACGGTGTGATACCGGGAACGGCGGCCAGGGAGCGCAGCGTCACGGTGAACGGCAACTGGTCTGCGAATTTGACTGCGCCGGCAGCCTCCGGCGGCGGGCAGTTCGAGATCGTCTTTCGCCCCGACCCGTCCGTCTACGATGGACGCTTCAGTAACAACGGCTGGTTGCAGGAGTTGCCGAAGCCTCTGACGAAATTGACGTGGGACAACGCCGCCTACATGAGTCTCAACACGGCGCGGCGCATGTTCGGTCTCGGCGAGAACGATTACACGTTCAAGGGGCGCGAGTACAACGCGCCGCTCGTCGATCTGCGTTATCGCGGGCAGACGGTGCGCGCGCCCGTGCTCATCGTGCCCGGGCAGCCGGACGACGTGGTGACGGTCACGCTCGGCTACGGCCGCACGCGCGCGGGGCGCGTCGGCACGAGCACCGAAGACAAGCCGCTCGGCTACAACGCCTATCGCCTGCGCACGTCCGACGCGATGTGGCAGGGGGCGGGGCTGGAAGTCGTGCCGACGGGCGAGGAGTACCTGCTCGCCGTCACCCAACTCCACTTCAACATGGAAGGGCGCGACATCGTGCGCTCCAACACGCTCGCGGAATACCTGACCAACAGCGGCGATTCGAGCCGCGAGGTTCACGGCGGCGCGAGCGTCGCAACGCACGAGGGCGCAGCCCAGACGGTCGGCAAGGAGATACACAAAGAGCCGCACTCGAACGACTCGCTCTACCCGAACTACGAGTACACGGGCTACAAGTGGGGCATGGCCGTGGACGTGGCCTCGTGCGTCGGCTGCCAGTCGTGCGTCATCGCGTGCCAGTCGGAGAACAACATCCCCATCGTCGGCAAGGAGCAGGTCGCTCGCAGCCGCCACATGCACTGGCTGCGCGTTGACAACTACTTCAAGGGCTTGGCGGAAAACCCCGAGGGCGTCCACTTCATGCCCATTCCCTGTATGCACTGCGAACTCGCGCCGTGCGAGCCGGTCTGCCCCGTCCACGCCACCGTCCACAGCGCGGAGGGCACGAACGACATGGTTTACAACCGCTGCGTCGGCACGCGCTACTGCTCCAACAACTGCCCCTACAAGGTGCGCCGGTTCAACTTCCTGCTCTACCAGGATTTCGAGACGCCCAGCTTGAAGATGATGCGCAACCCCGACGTGACGGTGCGCTCGCGCGGCGTGATGGAGAAATGCACCTACTGCATCCAGCGCATCTCCTACGCGCGGATCGAATCGGAGAAGGAGGGGCGGCGCGTGCGCGACGGCGAGATCGTCACGGCCTGCCAATCGGCCTGCCCCACCGAGGCTATCATCTTCGGCGACTTGAACGACCAGAACAGCCGCGTGGCGAAGATGCAGCACGACCAGCGCAACTACAGCCTGCTCGCGGAACTCAACACGCGCCCGCGCACGACGTACCTGTCGGCGATGCGCAATCCGAACGAAGAAATTCATGGGGCGTAAAATTTCATGGCATCAAGAGTAGACGAGCCACACGACGACCTTATACACGTCACGCCAAACCCCGTGATCGAGCCGGGTCATACCGCCGCGTCCGTAACGGACAAGATCAGCGCGCTCGTCTTGAAGCGCAAGACGCCGCTCGGCTGGTATATCGGCTTCTTCATCTCGTTCTCGCTGGCGAACGTGTTGATGTTCACGATTGCTTATCTCGTCACCACAGGCATCGGCATCTGGGGCAACAACTGGCCGGTCGGTTGGGCGTTCGACATCATCAACTTCGTCTGGTGGATCGGAATCGGCCACGCCGGCACGCTCATCTCCGCGATTCTCCTCCTTTTCCGCCAGCAGTGGCGCACGTCCATCAACCGCTTCGCAGAAGCCATGACCCTCTTCGCGGTCGCCTGCGCCGGTCTTTTTCCGCTCTTCCACACCGGTCGGCCCTGGTTCGACTACTGGCTGCTGCCTTACGTGAACACGCTTCGCCTGTGGCCGAACTTCACGAGCCCCCTGGTGTGGGACGTCTTCGCGGTGTCGACCTACGCCACGATCTCGCTCCTCTTCTGGTACATCGGCATGATCCCCGACCTGGCCACCTTCCGCGACCGCGCGAAGAGCAAGTTCGGCCGCTTCATGTACGGCGCCGGCGCGCTCGGCTGGCGCGGCTCGGCGATGCACTGGCACCGCATC
>DASVVO010000066.1:0-15561 GCA_036386515.1 Pyrinomonadaceae bacterium | reverse complement strand
CGCACGGCACGCAGGAAGAACACGCCGAGACGGTGCGCCGCGCACGCGCCGCCGCCGAACGTATGCGCCGCCCGCTCGCCATCCTCGTCGATCTCTCCGGCCCGAAGATCAGAACCGGCGTGTTGCAGGGCGGCCAGCCCGTCATGCTCGAAGAGAACGCGCTCTTTACGCTGACCACGCGTTCCGTCAACGGCGACGCGCGCGAAGTCTCGACCAACTATCCTAGTCTCGCGCGCGACGTACACGCGGGGGCGCGCATCCTGTTGGACGACGGCGCGATCGCCCTGAACGTAGAACGCACGAGCGAGACCGACGTGGTTTGCCGCGTCATCAACGGCGGCCTCCTGAATGAGCGCAAGGGCATCAATTTGCCGGGCGTCATCCTGCCCATCCCTTCGCTCACCGACAAGGATCGACGCGACGTGCAGTTTGCCGTGCGCGAGGGTGCGGACTACATCGCGCTCTCCTTCGTCCGCCGCGCCGAAGATTGCCTCGAAGCGAAAGCGTTGATTAAGGCCGCCGGGGGCAAAGCTCCGCTCGTCGCCAAGATCGAGAAGTCGGAGGCCATAGATCATCTGGACGAGATCATCGCCGCCTCCGACGGCGTGATGGTCGCGCGCGGCGACCTCGGCGTGGAGACGAGCGTCGAACTCGTCCCGGTCTATCAGAAACGGATCATCGAGGAGGCGAACAACGCGGGCAAGTTCGTCATCACGGCGACGCAGATGTTGCAGTCCATGATCACCGAGCCGCGCCCGACGCGCGCCGAAGCCTCGGACGTGGCGAACGCCGTGTGGGATGGTTCGGACGCCTTGATGCTGTCGGCGGAGACGGCGACGGGCGCGTACCCGGTGGCGACGGTGGCAACGATGGCGCGCATCATCGAGGCGGCGGAGACGGGACGCAGCACGGGGTCGAGCTTGGTCACGAAGTGGGCGGGCAAACAGTCGGGGCGCGTCAGTCGCGCCATCTGCGAAGCGGCGGCCTTCGCGGCCGAGGAGATGAACGCGAAAGTGATCGCGGTCTTCACGGAGTCGGGTTTGATGGCGCGCCGCCTCTCGGCTCTGCGCCCCTCGCAACGCATCGCCGCGCTCACGCACTCGCGCGAGGTGTTGAACGAACTGGCGATCATCTGGGCGGTCGAGCCTCACATCTACCCGCCGCCGAGCACGACCGAGGGCATGATTCAGGCGGGCGACCGCACGCTCATGGAGGCGGGCATCGTGCAGCAGGGGCAGATCATCGTGCTGATGGCAGGCCGCCTCTCCGGCCTCGGGCTGTCGAGTTCGATGACGCTGCACGCGGTGGGCGAAGACATCGCCAAGCAGCCGTAATTTCAGAGTTGACATCGGGCTGGCAAATCTCCGGCGGGGACGTAACCGAGTGGTTGCCGCTGCTGCGCTTCGCCTTCGCGGCGGTGGCCTCCGCGTGGACGCTCCACGATGCGCGCCGCCGCCGTTTCCCTCTCTACGCCGTCGCCGCCTGGACGCTCGCCACGCTCATCCACGCGCCCGTCGTCCTGCCTCTCTATCTCATCGCGCGAACCTTCAAGCCCTCGCCCCCCGCATCCGAAGATGATGCCGCATCAACTGTCGCGGAAGAAAGCGCGGCCGCCGGTCTCAAAGGAACCGGCGTGGCCGACCTTGAAGAGACGGGCGCGGCTGGCGCGTCCGCGGCGGGCGGAGAACTTCCGGCGGACACCGTCGCGCAAGCCGCCGCCGCCACGCCCTCGCGGATGATTCGCGCGGCCTTCCGGCTCAAACGCTACGCGCCCTCGCTGCTCTACGCGGGCGCGCTGCTCTCGGCGGGCGGGGTCTATTTTTACCGCGACTATCACAGCTTCGACGCACACCTCGCACGCGCCGCCGACGCGCGCCTGCGCCTCCGGCGCGACGCCGCCATCCGCGAATACCGCGCCGCGCTTCGCCTCGCCGACGACGCGCACACGCACAAACTCCTCGCCCTCCAACTCACCGAAGACGGGCAGACGGAAGCCGCCCTCGCCGAATTTCGCGCGGCCGAACGCGGCGGCGAACCCGATGAACTGCTCGCCTATCGCATCGCCTCCGCGCTCGACGCGCTCGGGCGCACGATTGAAGCGGACGCCGAATATCAAAAGTTTTTGCAGGGCAGCGCGTGCGCGCGCACGCCGGCGGACGCGCTTTGCGCGCAGGTCTGGCAGCGCGTCGGTCGGATGCGAAGCGGCGCGGGCACACATTGAAGCGGGAAGTTTTTTCGGGCGTGAATGAGGCGGCCGACACGCTGCACGGCGCGGGCGGCGGCGACGGCGAAAAATAGCCTTCGCGGCTGCGGACTAAGAGGTCTTTGAGTTCGGCGCGGCGTCAAGCGGAACTACTCCGCGCTGAGAACCTGCCGGATCGTCTCGCCGACATCCTTCCCCGGCTGCTTGATGCTGCTGGGTTTTTGCGGGTTGCGCCAGTTGTCGAGGATGGCGACCTTGTGCGAGCAGGCGACGGTGCAGAGCGGCGCGCAGGGCTTCTCCGCGTGATACTCGCGCTTGAAATCTTCCATCGTGTAATCGGCGAGCGCGATGCCGGGGTAGCCGCGCTGCTGCGAGCAGTAGTGGACGAGTCCGTCTTCGCAGACGTAGAGGTAGCGCGCCCCGGCGCGGCACTTCCACTCGTTCGGGCGACCGGCGGCGAGATTATCCTGAAACCAGCCGAGCCGCGCGTATTCCTGCTTGCCGAGTTGCTTGAGTTCGCGGTAGACGCGCTGCTCCTCGTCGGCCAGCGGCTTGAGGAGTCCCTGCCCGTCGTGGATGACGCCGACCGTGGTGGAGAAGCCAAGTTCAAGGGCGCGGCGTCCGATGACGAGCGCGTCCGACGGGTTCTTGATGCCGCCGCCGATGACGGAGTTGATGTTGACGTGAAAATCCGAGTGCTCGGCGAGCCACTGCAAACGCTTGTCGAGCAGTTTCAGACTCTTCTTGGAAACCTCGTCGGGCGCGACGTTGTCGATGCTGATCTGCAAGTATTCCAGCCCGGCCTCGTTGAAGCGTTTGATCTTTTCGGGCGTGAGATAAAAACCGTTGGTGATGAGACCGGCGATCATGCCGCGCCGCCGGATGTGCCGCACGAGTTCGAAAATGTCCGGGTGCATCATCGGCTCGCCGCCGGAGATGGTGACGATGGAAGTTTTCAGGTCGGCGAGTTTGTCGAGCCGCCGCAGCATCTCGTCCGTCGGCACATGCTGCGAGAAGTCGTCATACTCGTTGCAGTAGGCGCAGGCGAGGTTGCAGCGGCGCATGGGGATAACGTGCGCCAGCACGGGGTGGTTCGGCGACACAAGCCCGCGCGCGATGAAACCGACTTCGCGCGCCTTGAGTTTAAGGAAATTGCTTCTCTTCATCTGGCCGTAGGTGCGAACGGGCGACGATAGCGCGCCCGCGCCCGAACTCCTGCCCTTGTCTATGCTGGCCTGCGCTTACAGTGCTCACGCGGACTTCGGGTGAGAAGATACGAAATCTACGCGCCCGAACGCAAGAAGGCCGGGGCGATCGGCGAAACGCGCCCGCCGGAAAAGGCAAAGGGTTCCGGTCTGTGGGGAGCCGGAACCCTTTGACTGTGATTAGCGTTCGGCCGAACTTAGCCGCGGACTTTCTTGATGTCCGAGCCGAGGTCAACTTTGAACTCGTTCTTCGAGACCTGCGCGTTGCGCTGCACGTTCATCAGGCGCACGGTCGTCGCGTCGCCGTTTTTCTCCACGACCTTGGTCTGCACGGGCATACCGTTGCCGTCCACCCAGAGTTCCGCGTAGCTGTAGCGCGCGCCGCCCTTCGGGACGAGCTTGATGTGCGTGGTCTGCACGCCGCCCCAGAGCGTTTCGTCGTAGACGTTCTGCGCGTCGTAGGCGCTCGTCAACTGCGACTTGGTCGCGTCGAGGCCGAAGCCGAGCACGCTCGACACCTTGTTGCGGTTCGAGTTGGCCTCGCCGACGTAGGCCATCTTGAGGCGCGGCCGGAACAGCGTGTACTTGCCGTCGGCGACGGCGAGCGTCTCCTGCTGCGGACGCTGCCAGTCAACGCGCACGAAGGCGTTTTTGCCCGCGCCCGGCAGGTAAATCACCGTGCCCGACTGTTTATCGCTGTCCTTCAACTGCGCGTTGTACTTCTCCATGCTGATCCCGGCGCGCAGGCTGCGCAAATCGCGGCGGTTGCGCTCCATCCTGGAGAAAATCGAACTGACCAGACCCGCGCTTTGCGCGTTGGTCGTCGGGGGGACGACGGAACATGCGAGGATGGCTGTTAAAACAACTGCGAGGCCAAGCGTCAAGTATCTCTTCATGCAAACTCCTTCAAAAATTAGGGGAACTAAACTTTCGCCCGGCTTAAAATCCGGCCGATTATAAAGAAAGCCTATTCGATGTCAACCTCGTAGGCGACCACTTTGCCGCCCGCGTCCGCCACCGGACGCATCCCTTTTACCCGCACATCGGCGCGATTCGTGACACTTTGCACGCGCCTTTTAACATCTTCTGTGCCGGGATTTGCCGGAGAATCTTCCGGCCAGACAAGCAACACACGCGTCGCCGTCGTAGAGCCTTTTTGATGCGCTTCGCGGTGGCCGCGTTCGCTATTTTCAAACCAATTTCCGGGCGTTAAAAAGATAAACGCGAGGATGAGGACGCATAACACGTCATATTGCCATGTACTGCGTCCATACGACCAGAAAAACAGCTTTTGGAGGAACTTCAAAACCGCCTCACCGTCCGTCTCACCATCCGAATCCGAAAAAAGGGGTTGCCATAAAAGCAACAGGTGGCAAAGACAAAAGCGCACGCCCTTGTCCGTGTCACCTGCTACCGCCGGAGATTATACCTGCAAACCCGTGTTTGGCGCAACAATTTGTCCGTCGCGCATCTGCACGATGCGACGACACATGGCGGCGGCCTCCGGGTTGTGCGTGATCATGATGATGGTCTGGTTGAAGCGGTAGTTCATCTCCTGAAACATGTTCAGGACGATAGCGGAGTTTTCCGAGTCGAGATTTCCGGTCGGCTCGTCGGCGAGGATGATGGCCGGGCGGTTGACGATGGCGCGCGCCAGGGCGACGCGCTGCTGCTCGCCGCCGGAGAGTTCGAGCGGCTTGTGGTGCATTTTGTCTTCGAGTTTCAGGAGGCCGAGCACCTCGCGTCGCCGGTCGGAGTTATCGCCGCCGCCGCTGCCCCCGCCGCCCGCGTGAATGCGCTCGGCGAGCCGTAGATTGCCTTCGGCGGTGAGCGTGGGGAAGAGGTTGAAGCGTTGGAAGACGAAGCCGATCTTGCGGCGGCGGATGTCCGTGCGTTTGGCGTCGGAGGCGGCGGTCAGGTCTTCGCCGTCAATCACGATGCGCCCGCTCGAAGGCGTAAGCAGGCCGCCGAGCAGGTGCAACAGCGTTGACTTGCCGCACCCGGAAGGCCCCATGATGGCGAGAAACTCACCCTCCTCCAAATCCAGCGACACGCCCCTGAGCGCGGCCACGTCCATGCTGCCGACGCGGTACACTTTCTCGACATTTTCAGCTTGCAGGATAGTTTTCATAAGTGACAGGTGATAGGTGATAAGTGATAGGTGATAAGAATGAACCGCGCTTTCCTCTTATCACCTATCACTTATCACCTATCACTCATGCGATAAAGCGTTGACCGGATCGAGATTCGCCGCGCGCACGGCCGGGTAGAGCGCGCCGAGGACGCCGCCACCGACGCCGATTGCGGCGGCCACGAGCGCCCAGCGCCAGCCATACTCGAAGAGCAACCCGTAAGCGCGATTGATCAGGTAGCCCGCGACGAACGAGACAAGGAAGCCGACGACCAGGCCGAGCAGGCTGATGACGAAAGCCTCTCGCTCGATGACCGAAACGATGTAGCCGCGCGACGCCCCGAGCGCCTTGAGCATCCCGATCTCGCGCGTCCGCTCCGTGATCGTCGTGTACATCGCCAGCATCACGACGAGGCCGCTCACCACGGCCGACAACCCGACGAGCGCGCGCAGGAAGACACCGAGATAAGGAATGGACTTCTCGATGTTCGTGATGATGTCGCGCGTGAACTGTATCTTGTTCCCCTGGGTCGAAGGCTCGGCCTCGATGCGCTGCACAACGGCGAGGGGGTCAACCCCGTCTTTAGTTTTGACGAGAATATACGAACACTTCCCCGGCGCTTCGAGCGCGTCCTGCATGGCGGCCAGCGACATCTTCACGCGCGCGCCGGATTCCGGGGCGTAGACGCCGACGATCTTGTAGGGCTTGCCGCCAAAGAGCGCGAGCGTGCCGCCGATGCCCAGATTGCCGTTGCGCGCCTTCGTCTCGTCGATCACGATCTCGTCCACGGCGGCGGGCGCGCGTCCGTCCACCAGCCGCATCTCGTTCATCGCGGCGAAGCCGTCCCAATCGACGCCCTCCACCTGCTCGAAGCCGAAGCCGCGCCCGCCCTGAAACACGTAGCGAATGATGGGCACGGCCTGCGCCACGCCGTCAACTTTCAACAACTCGTCCGCATATTTCGTGCTCAAGTTCGCCGTCGAGGTCGTCAATTCCATCCCGCCCGGACGGGTGAAGATAATCTCGGCGCGGATGTTCGACGAACGCCGTTGGAGGTCGTTCGACATGCCGCGCGACAACCCCGTGAAGAGCATCACCAGACACACGCCGAGCGCGACCCCGGCGATGCTGACGAGCGCGCGCAAGGGACGCTGGCGAATGTTATTGGCGACCAGGCTCTCCATAAAGTAGAGGTCAGAGGTCAGAGGTCAGAGGCCAGAGATTAATCAAAGTCAGTTTTGTCTTTACTGATCTCTGACCTCTGACCTCTAGCCTCTATTTCTTAACGGCATCCAGATCAACTTCCGGCAGGTTCGATTTGTTTTCCAGCGCGAACACGTCCGTCGGCCACGGCTGATCCACTTTGACGGCTTCCGGCACTTGATAGCTGATGCGGAGCGAATAGCGATCCTGCGGGCGCGTGATTTCGATGTCGCCGGGGAGCGTGTATTTCGTCGTCTCGCCGAAAATCTTCGGGTTGCGATAAACCACGTCGGTGGTCAACTCCCCGCGCTCGCCGTACGTTTGCAGCCGCGCCAGGCTGATCTCGCCGAAGCGGTCGAACCAGAAGCGGCGCAAGAGGCGCGCGCGTCCGTCCGTCTCCGGCGCGAGTTCGTCGAGTTGGTAATAGCCACGCACGACGCGCGCGCCGCGCTTGGCGTTCGGCCGCGTGTCGATGTCTTCGGCGAAGGCCTCGCTGCGCACGTAGATGAGATTTGCGCCCGGCGAGATGTTGACGGGGCGCACGAGCAGCGCATCCGTGAAGTGCTGCGGGCGGAGGCCGGAGAAGGCGGAGGCGGCGCGAAGCTGCATCTGCGCCGTCTTCTTCTGGTCGCCCTGGCCGCAGTCAACCTCCGCGCCGCTCTCGATCCTTTGATAAGTCGCGGTGTTCGTCCCCTTGAGGAAACGCCGCCACTTGTCGTCGCCCTGCAAGACGGCGACGCGGAAACGCTCGCCGTCCGAAGTCATCTCCGCGATCTTGACGCTGAACGGCCCGTTGATGACGAGGTAAATCTTGCCGTCGCGTTGCAGGATCACGTCGCCCTCGGCCGTGCGATACTTCTCGGTGACGCCGCACTGGGCAAACGACGTGTCTAAAAACTGGATGTCAATCTTGCCGCGCAGTGATTGCACTTGCGCCATGCGGTTGACCACTTCGATGAGTTCGCCGGGCGCGGCCTCTTTGAGCGGGGCGAGCAGCGGCGGCACCGTCACCTTGCTCTTGTAGAATCTTGAGCAGCCGCTCCCGCCCGCGAGCGACGCCAGCCCTAACACTAACGCCAGCGCGTAACTCCGCCTGCGCGAGCCTGCCCGAAATGAGTTTGAACCGTTCATCAAAAAGTGTCAGACGCCGACGCCGGGGAAGCCTCCGATCCGGCAAAATTCCTTTTAAAACTTAATAGCCGAACCTAACAAAGCGTTCCGCCCTTGTCAACGCGCAACGCCGACGGAAAAAGGAAAGGGGGAAAGGTAAAAGGAGAAAACAAAAAGCGGCGCACGGCGAAGCGGCGTCTTTACCTCGACCCCTTCCCCTTGTAACCTTGCCCCCTTTACCCCTCGTCCAAAACGAGCGGCGGGCGGTCGAACCGGCCGCGGATGCGGTTGATGGCGCGCAGGACTTTCGGGCGGCTCACGAGTTTGAGTTCGAGCCGCCGCTTGCCCGGAAAATCGAGCAGCATCACGCCCATCAGGATCGTCAGGACGCCCTGCCCCGGCACGCCCGGCAGAGACATCACGACGCCGAACAACACCAGCAACGCGCCCAACAAATTCTTCGCCACAAGACCGCCCCAACGCAACGCCGGGTGGCGTTCCACCCAAAACTCGCGCTCGTGCTCGGCCTTGAAATAAGTATCCGGCAGTTTGACGAGCACCACGATCGTCGCGGCGATGCTCACCAGGAAGGTGACGACCGAGAACAAAATTATCCACATGACGCCGCGCCCCGAAAGGCCGAGCGAGTTCGTCAATTCTTTGATCCAATCGAGCATTCATTCTCCGCACGGCGGCGACGACGCCTCTCTGCGCGCACGCTCTCAACGCAACGCTTCACGCGCCGCAAAGAGCGCGCCGAACATCTCCGCGACGACCTCTTTCGCCGCCCCTTCCAAACCGAAGTCGCGCTCCCGCGCGCCCTCCCAAAACTCTCCCAGTTCGCGTGCGCCCGCGCGCTCGAACGCCAACGCCTGCGCCAGCAAATCGACGATGTCGGCCGCCTTCACCAGCCGCGCTTCCAAACTCTCGCGCGCCTCGTAGTCCGCATGCAACGCTCCGTAGTCCGCGCCGCGCCCCGCGCCCAGATCACGCACCATGTCATCGAAGGCCGCGCGCTCGGCCGCGCGTCGCGCTTCCGCGCCGTAGTACAAGGCCATCGTGCGCGGCATGTCGCCCGTGCGCGCCTCGGCCAGATCGTGCAACAGCGCGACGCGCAACACCCGCTCGACATCCACCTCGACGCCGCGCGCACGCACCTCGTCCGCCAGGAGCATGGCCGTGAACGCCACGCCGTAGCTGTGCGCCGCCACCGATTCCGCCCCCGGCGCAAGCCCGCGCAGCACCCAGCCCGTCCGGTCGAGCCGCTTCAAGCGTTGGAGTTCGAGTAAGGTTGAGAGCATGAAAGCTGTCAGTTGTCCGTTGTCACTTGTCAGCGGTCAGTTGTCAGTTGTTCTTTGTCTGTCGTCGGTTGAGCAATTCCATCTTTAGCCATTCGCGCGAGGGCGAGCGGCAACGGACAACTGCCTACGGACAACTGACAACTGACCATTACACAAACATTTTGCCCGGATTCAAAATTCCGTGCGGGTCGAGCGCGCGTTTGATGCTTTTCATGGCGTCGATGGTCGCCGCGCCGAGCGCCATGTCGAGGTAGGGAGCTTTGACGTAGCCGATGCCGTGCTCGCCGCTGATCGTGCCGCCGAGTTCGACGGAGCAGGCGAAGGTGTCGCGCACCGCCTCGCGCGCGCGGCGCATGGCTTCGGGGTCGTCGCGGTCGCACATGAAATTGACGTGGATGTTGCCGTCGCCCGCGTGGCCGAAGTTGACGACGAACGTGTCGTGCAACTTGCCGATCTCCTCGACGCGGGCGACGAGTTCGGGCACGCGCGAGCGCGGCACCACCACGTCCTCGTTGAACTTCATCGTGCCGAACTTTTTGAGCGCGGGCGAGATGGCGCGACGCACGTCCCACAGACGCTCCTCCTCCTCGCGCGTCTCCGAGCGCATCACGTCGAAGCCGCCGCCGTCGCGGACGACCTGTTCGCACAAGAGCGCGTCGCGCTCGACCTCCGAAGGATGGCCGTCAACCGAGACGAGCAGGAGCGCGCCGGCCTGAGCGCCGAAGCCGAAGGCAAACTCCGTCTCGACGGCCGCGATGGCGTTCCGGTCGAGCACCTCGATCGCCACCGGCGTCACGCGCGCGCGGTTGAAGCGCGGCACGCAGGCGCACGCCTCCGACATCGTCTTGAAGGTCGCGCGCACGGTGCGCGTCGCTTCGGGCAGCGGCAGGAGTCTGAGCGTCGCCTCGGTGATGATGCCGAGCATGCCTTCCGAGCCGCAGATGAGGCCGGTGAGGTCGAAGCCGACGACGTTCTTGCTCGTCAGGCCGCCGGTGCGGATCACTTCGCCCGTCGGCGTGACGACTTCGAGGCCGGTCACGTAATGCTTCGTCACGCCGTACTTGGCGGAGCGGATGCCGCCCGCGTTCTCCGCGATGTTGCCGCCGATGAAAGAGGTCTTGTAAGAGGCCGGGTCGGGCGGGTAGAACACCCCTTCGGCTTCGACCGCCTGCTGCAAAGCGTAAGTCGTCACGCCCGGTTCGGTGACGACGTAGAGATCGTCGGCGTTGATCTCGCGGATGCGGTTCATGCGATCCGTGCCGATGACGACGCCGCCCTCGATTGGCACCGCGCCGCCCGTGTAGCCGACGCCGCCGCCGCGCGCCGTCACGGGAAAGCGGCGTTCGTTGGCGAGTTTGAGAATGGCGGCGACCTCGGCGGTCGTTCGCGGCAGCAAGACGGCTTCGGGCGGAAACTTCTCCTTCACCGCGTCGGCCGCGTAAGGCTCGACCTTATCTTCGTCAACGAGCACGTGCTCCGCGCCGACGATCTCGCGCAAAGCGGCGAGCGCGTCCTCGTCCGAGGCGGAGGTGCGCGCGCGCCCTCTCGCCGTGATGCCTTCGTGATGACGACTCATAAGTAACTTGTCAACAAACTCTCTCTCCACGACGCGCGACGCCGACGCGCTCAGGGGACGGGATTGACGACGATGTTCACGCGCTCGTTGCCGACGATGATTTCGAGCGGGTTGCCGATTTGCAGCGGGAGCGTCCGGCCGTTGATGTTGATTTCGAGGCGCGGCATGACGGCCGATGCCGGAGGAGTCGCCCCTGCTGCGGGCGCGCTCGTCGTCGCCAGCGTCGTCGTGGCGGGCGTTGCGCTGTCGGGCGCGGGCGTCGCGCCGCCGTCCGGTTTCGCCACGTCCGTCGAACGCGTCAACAGGTTGATCGCGACGATGCGCCAGGTGGCGGGCGAGCAAGTCAGGCGCAAGCCCGGCGTGTCCACCTCCGCCACTTCGCCGACGGCCAGCGTCCCGACCTTCCACATGCCTTCGCCGCAGCGCACGCCGCCCGCGTCGTAAAAGGTGGCGGAGCCGGAGACGTAGTTGTAAAAAAACCGGCTGCGATTTTCGATGGTGATGAGGACGTTGCGCGCCGGGGCGTCCTGCGTGCCCGCGAGCGTGGTGGTGCGAAGTCGGCCGCCGAGCGCGATGCGACCGGCCGCGTCGAAAGCCGTGGTCGCTTCCGTCAAGGCGACGCGCGGCTCGCCGCCCGCCGCCGTCTCCGGCACCGGCACCGCCGTCTCGGCGGGCGCGACCTGCGCCGTCGCGCCCGCCGCACACACCGATAAGACGAGCGCGAGACGAAACACGTTGATGATTGCTTTCACTTTGGCTCTCCCCTTCCCCAAACACAAATTTTCAAGTTTCTCCCGACGACGGCAACGATTGTACACGAATGACGCTTCGGCCACGCCTCGAATTGCGTCCGGCGGGGCGGCGGGCGCGCCGTTGCGACTTGAGGAACGCTCCTTGCACTATGCGCTTTCGGAATTGCGTCAGCGACGCGAAATCATACACGGCTCGGGGCAGATTGAAGTTCGTTACTCGGTTTTCCTCGTGCTGTAAGGCGGGAAAAGTCATACAAGCTGAAAGGGAGATTACAGAATGGCAGATTCGACTGGGACGACACAAAAACGCTCACAAGTGATTACGGGCATGTTTAGAGACAGGGACAGCGCGGAGCGCGCCTACACTTCACTTTCCGATCGCGGCTACAGCAAAGACGACATCAACGTCATCATGTCGGACGAGACTCGCAACAAATATTATCCCGAGGGCAGCGACGCGGCCGACACGGAACTCGGCAGCAAAGCTCTCGAAGGCACGGGCACGGGCGCGGCCATCGGCGGCACGACCGGCGCGATCCTCGGTGCGATTGCCGCCATCGGCACGAGCGTCGCCCTGCCGGGACTCGGCTTGCTCGTGGCGGGGCCGCTCGCGGGCGCGCTCGTCGGCGCGGGCGCGGGCGGCGCGGCCGGCGGCTTGATCGGCGCGATGGTCGGTTCGGGCATTCCGGAAGACCGCGCGAAAGAGTACGAAGCGGGCGTCAAAGAGGGCGGCATCGTGATGGGTTTCAACCCGCGTTCGGATGAAGACGCCGAACACTTCGAGCGGGAGTGGAACACCAACCAGGCCGAGGGCGTGTATCGCGGCGAGACGACGATCCCGGTGGTCGAGGAAGAGTTGAAGGTCGGCAAGCGCGAAGTCGAACGCGGCGGCGTGCGTGTCGAGAGCCGCGTGGAGGAGAAGCCGGTGACGGAGCAGGTGCAACTGCGCGAGGAGCGCGTGCATGTCGAACGCCGCCCGGTCGATCGCCCGGTGACGAACGCCGACGAGGCCTTCCGCGAAGGCACGCTCGAAGTCACGGAGCGCGCCGAAGAGGCCGTCGTCTCCAAGACGGCGCGCGTCGTCGAAGAAGTGGTCGTCGGCAAGCAGGTCGAGGAGCGCACGGAGACCGTCAGCGACACGCTGCGGCGCACGGATGTTGACGTGCAAGAGGTCAACACGAACGAGACGACCCGCACGGATCGCGAACGGTAAAACATGTCGGGTGCGCGCGGCCGGAAGCCTTCGAGACTCCCGGCCGCGCGCGCTTGAAGTTCGGATGATGCCCCCCTTACCCGACGAGGGCGGGCGTCGTCCGGCCTCACACATCACGGCGAGCGGCGGCTGTTTTGGCGAGATGCGAACGGTGCGCCGCCATCACGAACCGGGCGGACGTAAATACGCAAATGACACGCGACCCAATGCGCGACGACAAACTTACGGCGACGGCCTCCGCCCCGGCGGCGAGCGAGGCCACGCCGCGAAGCGACTTCGAGCCGAGCGGCGGACGCCGCGCGGTGGGCGTCTACGAACGCCCGGCGCAGCGTACGCGATTACCGCTTCCGCTCCTCGTGATTCTGATTTTGGTCGCGCTCGTCTCGGTCGCCGCCACCGCAAGATTTCTGTTTTAGGAGCATGGCCGGATGGTCGCCGGATGCAGACGAAAGGAATAACGATGAGTCAAACGAGAGCCACAACATCGACCGGGGGACAGAAAAGCGCAATTGTCACCGACCGCGACGGCCTGCGCGGGCGCATCGACACCGCCGTGCCGCAGACGCGCGAGGGCGGCCGTCCCGAAGTGCTCGTTCATCTCGATAACGGGCGGCAAGCCTATGTTCCCGTGGACGAGTTGGTCTTGCAGGACGACGGCAGTTTCACCCTCCCCTTCAGCCTCTCCGACATCGCGCGCGCGGGAGAAGGGCGGCGCGACGTGGCCGGTGACATGGACGAAACCATCGTCACCCCCAACCGCACGCGCGAGGAGGAACGCATCGTGATGCCCGTCGTCGCCGAAACGCTCGACGTGCAGAAGCGCAAGGTGCAGACGGGCGGCGTGCGCGTCAGGAAAGTCGTTCACGAGCGCGAGGAAGTGGTGGACGAACCGTTGATGCGCGAGGAGGTGCAGGTCAAGCGCGTGCCGATCAACCGCGTCGTTGATGCGCCGGTGCCCGTCCGCCACGTCGGCAACACGATGATCATCTCGCTGCTCGAAGAAGTGGTGGTGGTGGAAAAGCGTCTGATGTTGAAAGAGGAACTGCACATCACGAAGGGCGAGGTCGAAACTTACAAACCGCAGCGCGTGACCCTGCGCAGCGAAGAGGCCGTGGTCGAGCGCGTCGGCGACGATGAAGTTGATAATAGCCGTTTGACGAGGGGACGCGTAGGCAGCCCGGAGGCGTCGGGCGGCGAATCGAGTTGAACGGGTAAGCGTGAGCGTTTAACCGAAGCGCGTAGTTCGGGGCGGCGTTGTGCCGGATAGAAATTGAAAGGGGAGTAGAGATATGGCGAAAACTGTGATCGGGTTGTTTGATAATCGCGCCGAGGCGCAGAGCGTGGTGCAGGAGTTGGTGAACGAAGGGTTCAAGCGCGACGACATCAGCGTCATGTCGAAGAAGCTCGAAGGACAGGACGCCCGCGCGGGCGAGAAGGTCGCCTACGTCGAAGAAGACGGCGACGAACAGGTTAAGGACATGGCGATGGGCGCGGGCACGGGCGCGGCCATCGGCGGCCTCGCGGGTCTGCTCCTGAGTCTGACGGCCGTCGCCATTCCGGGCATCGGGCCGGTGCTGGCGGCCGGGCCGCTCGCCGCCATCATCGCGGGCGCAGGGATCGGCGCAACCGCGGGCGGGCTGATCAGCGGCCTCACGCGCCTCGGCGTGCCCGAAGAAGACGCCAACTATTACGCCGAAGGCGTGCGCCGCGGCGGCACGCTCATCAGCGTGGATGCGGCGGACGAACAGGCGGAGCGCGCGGTGTCGATCATGAAGCGACACGGCGCGGTGGAGATCGACAAGCGCGCCGCCCAATGGCGCGACGAAGGCTGGAGCGGTTTCGACTCGAACGCCACCGAGACGGCTTACAACGCTTTCGCGGGCGGCGGGCAAGCGAACGCTACCGGCTCAGAAGTGACGGCGGAACACCAACGCCCGGCCGTCGCGCCGCGCGCCGCCACGACGCAGCAGGGGCAGGTGGCCGTGCCCGTCGTCGAGGAGCAGTTGCAGGTCGGCAAGCGCGAGGTGGAGCGCGGCGGCGTGCGCGTCGAGACGCATGTGACGGAGAAACCCGTGCAGGAGAACGTCGAACTGCGCGAGGAGCACGTCAACGTCGAGCGTCGCCCGGTTGACTACACTTTCCACGGCACCGAGTCGGAGGCTTTCAAGGAATCGCTCGTCGAGATCAGGGAGGCTTACGAGGAGTTGGTCGTGAACAAGAAGGCGCGCGTCGTCGAAGAAGTGGTCGTCAACAAGGATGTGGAACAGCACACCGAGACCGTCCACGAAACGCTGCGCCGCACGGACGTGAACGTCGAGCCGATAGACGCGGGCAAGGCGCGCGGCGCACGCGCGTCGGCACAGGGCGACGACCCGCTCGACCTTTAACGCGTGAGGAACTTTGTAGCGAGGGGCGGCAACCGTCACTCGAAAAATGTTGGATCAGTAATTTCAGCGGCCGTGGCCGCTTCACAATCACAGGGAGGATTTTTGATGATGAACGTGGGAAGGTTTTCCAAATTCCTGAGGGTCGGTTTGCTCAGCCTGACCCTGCTGGCCGGCGCGGGCGCGGCGTCCGCACAGAACAACGATAACAACAACGGCAACGCGAACCGTGCGGCCGATACCAGGGACAACGACCGCCGCGAGACGAGGACGGCCGACCGCGACGACGACACGGACTGGGGCTGGCTCGGCCTGCTCGGTCTGGCCGGGTTGCTCGGCCTGATGCCGCGCAAGAAGAAGGAAGTTCACGTTCGCGACACGCGCGACGCGCGTGACCACGACGCAGGCGGCCGGAGATAATTTAGACCCGACGGCGGGACGATTTCTCAACCACTACAAAGCGGGGCGGCGAGAGACAATGA
>DASVVO010000065.1:0-7356 GCA_036386515.1 Pyrinomonadaceae bacterium | reverse complement strand
GCTCTTCGTCGTAAAACTCTTGCCGCTTCCGCTGACTTCGACGAGCGCCGCGCCCCTGCCGTAGCCCGCGGAGATCAGGAAACGATTCGCGCCGACGATGAGCGGCTGCGAGACGCTGATGCCGTAGGAGACATCCCACGGGTGCGACCAGAGAATCGCGCCGTCCGCAGGATCGAGACCCGCAAGGCGGCTCGCCGTGACGACCATGATCTGCCGCTTGCCCGCGAGCGTGACGAGCATCGGCGACGTGTACGAGGCGCGGTCGTTCAGAGCCGACCAGACGCGCGCGCCCGTCAACTTGTGGTAGGCGACGACGCCTTTCCCCGCACCGCCCCCGGCGAGCACCACCACCTTGTCGTCAAAGACGAGCGGCGAGGCGGCCATGCCCCATGAGATGTTCGAAGCATTGTTATCGGCGAGGATGTTTTTCTGCCAGTGGAGTTTTCCGTTTTTTGCATCGAGACAGCGGAGTTCGCCCTCCGCGCCGAGCGCGTAGATGCGTCCGGCGTCCCAGGTGGGCGTCGAGCGCGGCCCGTCGCCGGTGTTGTCGGGGCTGAACTCCGCCTTCCAGCCGTGCGCCCAGAGTTCGCGTCCCGTCTCGACGTTGTAGGCCACGACCATTTCCTCCGCGCGCCGCTGTTCGATGGTGTAGGCCGTGCCGTCCGCCACGACGAACGAAGAGAAGCCCCCGCCCGCCGGCTGCTTCCACATCGGCTTCAAACCGCCCGCCGGCCAGTTGACCCGCACGGCGCGCTCGTCATAACGCCCATCGCGATTCGGGCCGCGAAAGTTCGTCCAGTAGTTGCGCGCGGAAGACGCGGGGGCGGCGGGCGCAAGGCCGTGATTCGCGTCCGCCCCGTTGGCGGCTGTAGCGGCGTCGCCGCCGTTTGCACCGGCGGCGGGCGTCTGTCCGGGGATTTCGGCGGCGGTGGGCGCGTTCTGATCCGGCGCGGCGGCTTGTTCCGTGGCGGCGACGCCGGGCGACGGTTCGTTCGCGGCGCGCGCGGCCTGCTCCGCGCGGTGGCGTTCGAGTTCGGCATAGTGCGCGTCGCGGTCGCCGAAGTAGCGGTAGCCGTAGAAGTGGTAGAACAGCGCGAGCGCGAGGACGGCGCAAACGACGCCCGCCCCGATCATCGTCGAGCGCGAGCGATACCAGGGCGTCGTGTCTTGCGATTCAAACATAGCGAAATCCCCTTTGCCGGATCGAGAAACCGAAACCTCTAAGATTGACCAACGAGCTAAGGAGGGGCGCGGAGCAAAGCAAGAGCAAATTTCAAATTTTGCGATCTCAAATTTGAACCAAAGCGATGATCTCGAATTCGAGATCATCGCTTGCTTTTCTCTGCGCCCTCTCTCTCTCTCTCTGCGGCTCTCCGCGTCTCCGCGGCGAGGTTGACGGCCGGGGAGACGCGCTACAATTGTCAATGGCCTAACCGGGCTGCTGCGTGATGCAATATAGATTCTTTTCACCGCGAATGAAAAGTTTCTCGTCGGCGATGGCCGGCGACGCGTAGACGGGTTCGCCGAGCGAGTTGGTTCGCAACACCTCATGCTTCGCGCCCGCCTTGATGACGTAGGTGTCGCCCTCTTCGCTCGTCAACAGAATCTTGTCCTCGAAGGCGACGGGCGAGGCCATGAACGCGGCGGGCTTCGGCACGCGCGCCGCCTCATACAACACCTTCCCCGTCCTGGCCTCAAGGCCGGTGATCGAGCCGTTGCCCGTCATCAGGTAGAGATAGTCGCCATAGAGAATCGGCGAAGGCACGTAGGCCGTCCCCTTGTTGTACTTCCAGACGAGTTGCGGCGTGCCCGTGATGTCGCCGCTGCCCCCGGCGCGAATCGCCAGCGCGATCTTGGCCGGATAGCCGGACGTGATCACGACGAGGTCGTTCGAGACGACGGGCGTGTTCACGGCGTTGCTCTCCAGGCCCTTGTGCCGCCAGAGTTCTTTGCCCGTCTGCGGGTCGTAGGCGATGATCGCCTCGGCCGCGCTCGCGATGAGTTCCGTGCGCTTCGCCGTGCGAACGAGGACGGGCGTGCTCCACGTCAGGTCAACTTTGCGCGGCACGCGCCAGATTTCTTTGCCGGTCTTCTTGTCGAAGGCCGCGATGAAGGAGTTTCGGCCGCTGTCGTCGCACTGCATGATGACGAGGTTCCCGTAGAGAATGGGCGACACCCCGTAGCCGACGCTCGCCGTGCCGAGTTTGCCGAGGTTCTGCTTCCAGATGAGCTTGCCGTTGAAGTCGTAGGCGTACAAGCCTTCCGCGCCGAAGAAGGCGAAGACGTATTTGCCGTCGGTCGCGGGCGTCGAGGAAGCGAAGCTGGCCTTTTTGTGACGACTGTCATAGACCGCGCCTTCGTAGGCCACGCGCTCCCACAAAATTTTCCCCGTCTCGCGGTCAAGGGCGACGACCTTGAACGTATGCTTCACGTCCGCGCCCATCGCATCGGGATGAACGAAGTCCGACCCGTCGGCCATCTTGTGCGAGACGCCCGCCTTCGCGCCGGGGATGGCCTCGCCGTCGAGCGCGGTCGTCAGGAAAATTCGCTTGCCCCACACAATCGGCGAAGAGTGGCCGCGCCCCGCAATCGGCGTCTTCCACTTGATGTTCTTCGTCGCGCTCCACTCGGTCGGCAGCCCCGTCTCGGCCGAAACGCCCTGCCCCTCCGGGCCGCGCCACTGCGGCCAGTTGCCGCCCTTCGCGCTGGCCTCGCGCGCCCCGAACGAGAAGACGGCGGCGAGACACACGACCGCTGACAATAACAAACCGGCGATAAATCGTTTCATGGTTGGTTTCCTTCTACTTTTAAGAGGGTCAACCAATGCTCCCCTGAGACGCGGCAGCATCGGCTTTTCTTCCATTTGCAAACTCGTGAACGCGCGCGCTCGCTCCGGCGACTTCTACTTCCCGGCTTTGCCTTTCATCGACGGCACGGGCGCGTCCGGCTCGCCGACGCCGAACAGGTGATGCTGCCCGCGCACGATGACCATGCCGTCCGAGATGGCGGGCGTCGCCATCAGCGGTTCGCCCATCGGGTTCGTGGCGAGCAGTTCGTGTTTCGCCCCGGCTTTGACGACGAACACTTCGCCGTCCTCGCTCGAAAAATATAATTTGTCGTCGGCCGCGACGGGCGAAGCGGTGAACGCGCCGCCCTTGCCCGCGAGCCTCTCCTGATACACGCGCTCGCCCGTCTTCGCGTTGTAGGCGGTGACGACGCCGTTGTTCGAGCAGACGTAGAAGTATTCGCCGTACACAATCGGCGTCGGCATGTAGGGGCCGCCGCGCGTCTTGCTCCACGCGATGAACTCGTTCGTCTCCTGCTTCTCCTTCAAAGTGATGTCGCCCGTCGCGCCGAGCCGGATCGCGTAGATCGGCTGGATGGGGCGATACCCGGCCGTCACGTAAATGAGATCGTGCGCGATGATGGGCGTCGGCGTCGTGATCTCGCTGTTGCCGCCGAGCCGCCAGAGTTCTTTGCCGGTCAGCGGGTCGTAACCGCGGATGAACTTCGTCGCGTTGGCGATGAGTTCCGCGCGCGTCTTGCCCTCGTGGACGGTCGGCGTGCCCCACGAAGGTATCTCGTCGCGCACGGTCTTCCACACCTGCTTGCCCGTCTTGAGATCGTAGGCGGCGAGAAAAGAGTTCTTCTGGATGTCGGCCTGCACGATGACGAGGTTCTTGTAGATGATGGGCGAAGAGGCGTGTCCCCACTGGTAGTCGGGGTCGTAGAACCAACCCGCGTCGAGCACGCCGGTGTCCTGTTTCCAGAGCAGCTTCCCGTTCGCGTCGTAGCAGACGAGCGCGCCCTGCGAGCCGAAGAGGGCGACGATGTGCTTGCCGTCGGTGGCGGGCGTCGAAGAGGCGTGCGTGCCTTTCGGGTGGCGTTTGGTTTTCGGCAAGCCTTCGAGGGTCACGCGATCCCAGATGATCTTGCCCGTCTGTTTATCGAGCGCGATGACGTGCCAGGTGTGCTTCGGCTCGTCCGTGACCGGCTCGACATCGCCGTAGAGTCCGTAGCGGGCGACCGCTTTGGCGTCCGCGCTGACGGCGGTCGTCACGTACACGCGGTTGCCCCACACGACCGGACTCGATTGGCCGATGCCGGGAATCGGCGTCTTCCAACGCAGCCCCACGGACTTCTCGCCGTTCCAACTGACGGGCGTGCGCCCCGCGCCCGCCGCCACGCCCGACGCGCCCGCGCCGCGAAACTGCGGCCAGTTCTGCGCGCTCGCGCTCGCCGCGAAGCAGAGACCCAGGCAGAGAGAGATGATTCGTTTCATGGCTTAACCTCGAAATGGTTGTCAGAAGTCAGGAGTCAGAAGTCAGAAGTCAAAAGTCAAAAGTCAGAAGTCAGAAGTCAGAAGTCAGGAAGCTACTGCGCGGATGTTGATTCTGACTCCTGTATTCTGGCTTCTGTCTCCTGTTATTGAATTTTCTTAAAGACCTGCGTGTTCGTGCCCTGCTTCAAGGTGAAGCCGGTGACGATGTTGTTCTCGACGTTGAAGGTGATCGTCACGCCGTCGAGTTCCAACGGGCGGAAGCGCGTCTTGTCGAACGCGCCGAGGGTGAGCGGCTGGCTCGCCGGCCCGGCGATGAGTTTGCCGTCTTTCAAGGCGACGGTGAATTCGCCGCCGGTCGGCGGTTTGTAAGTGCCGACGTAGGTTTTGAGCGTCTCGGCGTCCACCTGAAAGTCTGCGGCGGGCGGCGGCACGGCTCCGGCCTTCGTGAGCAGTTCGACGATCTCGGTGTGTTTGGCTCGCGTCGCGGCGGAGAGCGCGCCGGTCAGGGCTTCGGCGTTGAGCTTACCGGCGGCGAGCACCACTTTGACGAGTTCCAACTGCCCCGCGCCCGCGCCCATCTGCAAAGCGTCGTCGCGGCCTTCCGCGCCGCCGGCGAGCAACGCCTCGACGATCTTGGCGTGCCCTTTTTGCGCCGCCCAGATGAGCGGCGTCGCGCCGTAGAAGGTGTCCTTGACGTTCACGTCGGCCTTGCGTTCGAGCAGCAGTTTGACGACTTCGAGGTGGCCTTTGTCGGAGGCGTAGGAGAGCGCGGTCGCGCCGTAGCGAAACTTCGCGTTCACATCGACGCCGCGGTCGAGCAGAGCCTTGACGGCCGCCACGTCGCCTTTGCGTGCGGCTTCAAAGAGTTGTTCGTTGTGGTCTTGCGCCGCCTGGGCGGCATGGGTCGCGGCGGACACGAGGAGGAGCAGCAGGAGAGACAACAAAAGATTTCTCTGGCGCGTCATAGATTCACCTCTCGGCAGGGCTTCTCTGGATCGAGGAGTTCCCAGGTTGTACATTTTTTCGGATCGCGAATTGATCTTTTACGGATGCCGGGTTGAGCGTGCGTCGCCCGCCGCCGACGAAATTGAAGTTTGCCCGTAGGTGTTACGTCTAAGGCGGCGGCCAGGTTGCAAGAGGCGGGTTTGCCTCGCTCGATAAAGCGCGACATAATATGTGGCGCGCGCCCGTTACGAGTCAAGAAAAACTTCGGCGGCGGCAACTAAAACCGCTCGCTTGCGTATCTCTACGGAAGAATTGCAATTCTATTAACCGCCCAAGGTAAAACTGATCATGCACGTTCCTCTCTGGCAGCGTTTCGCCCTCGCTCTGTTCATCCTGTCGCTCGCCGCGCACGCCGCGCCACGCGCCCTCGCGGGCGATTGGGCTGAATGGCGCGGCCCCTTGCGCGACGGCGTCTCGACCGAAAAAAATCTGCCCTCGCGTTGGTCGCCCGCGGGCGAGAACCTCGCCTGGAAGGCTCCCTTCGGCGGTCGTTCCGCGCCCATCGTGTTCAACGAACGCGTCTATCTCATCAACACGGCGGGCAAGGGCGAGACTTTGCAGGAGCGCATCATGTGCTTCAACGCCGACACCGGCAAACTTCTCTGGGAGCATCGCTTCAACGTCTACCTGTCCGACGTGCCGCCGCACCGCGTCGGGTGGGCTTCGCCCGTCGGCGACCCGGCGACCGGCAACGTCTACGCCTTCGGCGTCGGCGGCTCCCTGATCGCGCTCTCGCGCGAGGGGAAAGTCTTGTGGGAGCGTTCGCTCGGCGAAGACTTCGGCCTCCTGACCACGCACGGCGGGCGCACCGTCTCGCCCATCATCGACGGCGACCTCGTCATCACGAGCGGCGTCACTTCCATGTGGGGCGAGCACGGGCGCGGCGCGCACCGCTTCATGGCCTTCGACAAGCGCACGGGCGAAACCATCTGGGTCAGCGCGCCCGGCGGCCGTCCCTACGATACGACCTACGCCGCGCCCATCATCGCCGACATCAACGGCACGCGTCTCCTGATCCAGGGCGCGTCGGACGGCGTCGTCCACGCCCTGAAGCCGCAGACGGGCGAGCCGGTCTGGAAGTATGAAATCTCGAAACGCGGACTCAACACCGGCGCGGTCGTCTACAAGAACCTCGCCATCGTGACGCACAGCGAGGAGAACCTCGAATCGAACGAGATGGGCATGATCGCCGCGCTCGACGCGACGGCCAGGGGCGAATTGAAGAAGGAGCAGATCAAATGGAGCACGGTCGGCTGGCAGGGCGGCTATTCGTCGCCGGTCATCGACGGCGCGCGGCTTTATCAAGTTGACAACGGCGCGAACATCGCCGCCTTCGACCTCGACACGGGCAAGCAACTCTGGCTGCAAAACCTCGGCACGATCCAGAAGTCGTCGCCCGTCCTGGCCGACGGCAAAATTTACGTCGGCACGGAGAACGGAAAGTTCTTCATCTTGAAGCCGACCGCCACGGGCTGCGAAATTCTCGACTCGGATCAACTCGGCACGGAGCAGCAGCCCGAAGCCATCATCGCCTCGCCCGCCGTCTCGGACGGGCGCGTCTATTTCGCCACCGACTCGAACCTCTACGCCATCGGCAGGAAGTCGGGCACGACGGCGCGCGCGGCCGCCCCGGTTGAAGGCTTGCCCAACCCGAATCGCGCCGCGACCTGGGTGCAGGTCTCCCCGACCGAGTTGATCATCAAACCCGGCGAGACGGCGAATTTCCGCGTCCGCCTGTTCGATGCGCAGGGAAAGTTTATCCGCGAGGAAAAGGAGGCCGCCTGGTCGCTCGATAAGTTGAAAGGCACGTTGGCGAACGGCCGCTTCGTCTCCGCCGCGGACGGCGGCGCAGAGGCCGGTCTCGTCAGGGCGACGGTCGCGGGGCTGGCGGGCGCGGCGCGCGTGCGCATCGTGCCGCCGCTGCCGTGGAGCGAAAACTTCGACGCGATGGCATTGCAGAGCGTCCCGCCGACGTGGGTGAGCACCGCCGGGAAGTTCGCCGTGCGCGAGATGGACGGCGGCAAGGTACTCTTCAAGATAGCGGAAGGTTCTTCGCTCCTGACGCGCAC
>DASVVO010000064.1:0-102596 GCA_036386515.1 Pyrinomonadaceae bacterium | reverse complement strand
GTCAGGCTACCACGAGCCACCAGAGCTTTGTTATATTCGCTCCAGTTACGGAGACGGTACGTGCGCTTGCGTTTCTTCTTTGCCACACACTGAAGATACCAGCACTATCGTCTCTGTAGCTCTTTGTGCAACAACGCCAATTTGAAATCTCAAATTTGAAACCCGCCTTCGGTGTGTTCTGTACGTGGCCTCTGTGTCCGGGGTGGCGAAGTTTTACTTGGGCGAATCATTCCGCGCCCGCGTCCGACCAGAGACGCTTGCGGAATTTCGCTTCCGTCCAGAAGTCGCGCAGGAGTTCGAGGCGCGGGTTGGGTGTGGGCTGGTCGTCGGTCGCGGGCGGGAGAATGACGCTCACCACGTCGTAACGATAGGGCGTGTGGGTGAGTCCGAAGGTGCGCCGGTAGACGCGTGCGGCGCGCGTGATCTGGCGTTGCTTGCGCCGGTCTACGTTCGCTTCGGGCGCGGCGAACCAATCGGAGGCGCGCGTTTTGACTTCGACGAAACAGAGCACGTCACCTTCGTAGGCGACGAGGTCGATCTCCGCGTTGACGATTGCGCCGCGCAAATTTCTCCCCACCGGCAACTCGAAATTCGCGGCGACGAGCGCGTACCCTGCGCGTTCGAGAAACGCGGCGGCGAGCGTTTCGCCCCGTCGTCCGAGCGCGACGTGCGGCGCGATGTCCGCAGGAGGCGCGGGCGCGGATTCAACGCCGCCCGCGCTCCCGCCGGTCTGCTGGAAGATGCGAAAAATGTTGCCGGGAAATTTCATCGTGAGGCGTCGCCGCCGGGGTTTCGGGCACGTCGCGCCTGCGGTCGCGCGGGGGCGGCTTTGACGCGGCGCGGAAGTATAGCGCATCATCTGTGGCTATGAGTACCAATGAAGGCCGGGGAAGCGACGCGAAAGCGCGGCCGGTGAAGGCGCGAGCCTTCCTGCCGCTCGTGACCATCGTCGGGCGACCGAACGTGGGGAAGTCAACTCTGTTCAATCGGCTCGTCGGCGAGCGGCGTTCCATCGTCGGAGACGAGCCGGGCATCACGCGCGACCGCATCTACGGCGAGGCCGAGTGGGCGGGGCGTCGCTTCAAGGTGGTGGACACGGGCGGCATCGTGCCGGACGACGAGGCCATCATCCCCGCGAACATTTTGAAGCAAGCCGAGACGGCCATTCAAGACGCCGTCGCGCTCGTGTGGGTGGTGGACGCGCGCGCCGGGATGACGCCGCTCGACGAAGAACTCGCGCGCCTCCTGCGCTCGACCGCCAAGCCCGTGCTCGTGGCCGCCAACAAGACGGACGCCGTGCGTTTCGAGGCCGACGCGGGCGAGTTTTATCGTTTCGGTTTCGAGGGCGTGTACCCGCTCGCGGCCGAGCACGGCGACGGCGTCGGCGATCTGCTTGACGCGCTCGTCGAGCGTTTCGACGCGGCCGCGCCGTTTGCCGACGCCGACAAGGACGCGCCGCGCGAGATACGCCTCGCCATCATCGGCCGTCCGAACGTCGGCAAGTCGTCGCTGCTCAATCGCCTGCTCGGCGAGGAGCGCGTCATCGTCTCGCCGCTCGCGGGCACGACCCGCGACGCGGTCGATACCGTCCTCGAATGGCCGCTCGACGATACGGACGAAGCGGACGAAGATGCGGCCACCGGCGAAGTAACGTCCCACAGCGACGACGACGCGGCGGCGTTCGCGGGGCAAGCCGACACGGGCGACGAAGCGACGGCAACGCACGATGCGTCGGCGGTCGGAGGCACAAGGGAGGATACGGAAGATGCGGAAGATGGGGAAGATGCGGAAGTCGGAACTTCACATCTCGAATCTGAAATTTCAAATTTGAAATCGGCGGAGTCCGCGTCGGGGGGAGAGTCTGCGTCCGGGGGGGAGTCCGCATCGCCGGGAGAGTCTGCGTCGCAGGAAGAGCCTGCGTCGCCGCGCGTGCAGTTGTTTCGTTTGATCGACACGGCGGGGATCAGGCGCAAGGGCAAGACGGGCGAGATGGCCGAGAAGTTGTCGGTCGTGATGGCGCGGCGCAGCCTGGAACGCGCGGACGTGGCGGTGGTGGTGGTTGACGCCGTCGAGGGCGTGACCGCGCTGGACGCGCATATCGCGGGCTACGCGCTCGAAGCGGGCTGCTCCATCATCATCGCCGTCAACAAGTGGGACGCGCTGTTGAATAAAGAGACGGGCACGCCCTTCGAATTCGAGCGCAACCTGCGCGACAAGATGAAGTTTCTGGAATGGGCGCCGGTCGTCACGATCTCAGCCCTGACCGGGCAGCGCGTCGAACGCCTCCTGCCGCTCGCCATCCGCGCCAACCGCGCACGCAACAACCGCATCTCCACCTCGCAACTCAACGACTTCTTCGAGCGCGCCATCGACGCGCCGCGCGCGCCTTCGGCCGTCGCCCCCGTCAAGGGCGGCCGCTCCCGCCTGCGCGTGCAGTACGTGACGCAAGTGGGCGTGCGCCCGCCCACCTTCATCGTCTTCACGGCGGGCGGCGCGGGCGGCAAACACGGACTCCACTTCTCCTACGAACGCTACCTCCACAACCGCCTGCGCGAAGAGTTCGACTTCTTCGCCACGCCCCTGCGCATCGTCGAACGCCACAAGCGCGAGAAAGGCGGCGGCCGCAAAGGCGGGCGGTCGAAATAGGGTTCGGTGGCCGACTATAGGTTGTGCGATAATTTTGGCGGAGGAAGCCATGAAAGTCTTTACCGCGGTTATCGAGAGATGTCCCGATACGAAATTGTACGTTGGCTATGTGCCGGGATTCCCCGGCGCGCATTCTCAGGGAGCATCGCTTGATGAATTGAACGCCAATCTTCGAGAAGTAATTGAAATGTTGCTGGAAGACGGCGAGCCTAAGTTAGAGGCTGATTTCGTCGGCACACAAACGGTGATGATAGCGTGAGATGGGCAATGTTCCGGTTCTCAAGCCATCTGAAGTGGTCGCCATTCTACACAAGAGCGGCTTTGTCGAAGTTCGCCAACGCGGCTCGCATAAACAGTTTCGGCATCCTGATGGTCGCGCGACGACAGTTCCTTTCCATAGGGGCAGAGACATCTCACCCATCCTCCTCCGTCAAATCGCGGCAGACATCAATCTGACAGTAGAAGAATTGCTGCGTTATCATTAAATCGCCCCGAACAATTCATTGCAGCACGTTGCCGCTTTAACATCTCTTTCGTCGGCGTCTTTAATCAATGCCAGGTAGAGCGTCACAAGCGCGAGAAGGGCGGCGGGCGGTCGAAATAACCTTAAGCCGCTGATTGACCGTTGTAGGACAAGCCCACTAATCTCTGCGAGCAACATTCCCGGCCGCTGTGAGGTGATATGAATATAAAAGTCGTTGTCGAACAGGGCGAAGACGGTTCACTGCGTCGCGCACGTGCCGGCTCTGAAAAGCTGTTGGTCGCAAGGCAAGACGAGCGAAGAAGCTCTGGGAAACATCAGAGAGGCGATTGAGCTGTATCTCGAACCTGAGCCGGGGAGATTGAGAATCGGGAAGCCGTTGAGTTGAAGGTGTGAACTTGGTCAAAGTTAAAGGAGACAATCAACATGGCGGATCAGAAAGATAAAGCGCAAGAAAAAAAGAGGCGGGAAGACGCTGCCGGGGGCGTGGAAGATAACGCGGAGGCGGGCGGCCACGGCGTGAGCGGTGGCAACGCGGGTGCGGGAAAGTCTGGTAAGGAAAGCATGGGCAGCGAGAAGCCGAGCGATGAAGAGGGGATGGGCAGCCAGCAGTCCGGCGGCTCCGGTTCACAACAGTGATCTCAGTTTTGTGCCTGCGTGATGAGTGCAGGCGGATCGGCAATGAGTCAAAGCGCGCTTAACTGGCAAGTGGTCGCACGCGAGGGCGAGGCGCGGGTGGGCGTGTTGCAGACGCGGCGCGCGCTCATCGAGACGCCCGTGTTCATGCCGGTCGGGACGGCGGGGACGGTGAAGGGGATGCGTTTCGAGTCGCTCGAATCCCCGGAACTAGACGCGCGCATCATCCTCGGCAACACCTATCACCTGTGGCTCCGACCGGGCGCGGAGGTCGTGCGCGCGTGCGGGGGCTTGCACCGCTTCACGAGTTGGGAGCGCGCTCTGCTGACGGATTCGGGCGGCTTTCAGGTGTGGAGTCTGGGCGCGCTCAGGAAGTTGAAAGAAGAGGGCGTGGAGTTTCGCTCGCATGTGGACGGGAGCGCGCGCTTTTTGTCGCCGGAAGTTTCGATGGAGGTGCAGGCCGCGCTCGGCTCGGAGATCGTGATGGTCTTCGACGAGTGCGCGCCGGGCGAGGCAACGCAAGAGGAGGCGCGCGTCTCCCTGGAACTGACGGCGCGTTGGGCTGAGCGTTCGCGCCGACGCTTCGACGAGTTGCAGCGCGAGGCGAAGGAGCAGGGCGACGCGGGACGCACGCCGGAACATCACCCGTCGGTCAATGGCGAGCAGGCTTTGTTCGGCATCGTGCAGGGCGCGTCGCACGCGAACCTCCGGCGCGAGAGTCTGGCGCGGACGATCGAGATCGGGTTCGACGGCTACGCCATCGGCGGCTTGAGCGTCGGCGAAGAGAAGCCCGTCATGTACGACACCATCGAGATGCTCGCGCCGCTGATGCCCGCCGACCGCCCGCGCTACCTGATGGGCGTCGGCACGCCGGAGGATTTGCTCGAAGCCGTGGCGCGCGGCGTGGACATGTTCGATTGCGTCCTGCCGACGCGCAACGCGCGCACCGGGCAGGCCTTCACCGCGCGCGGCAAACTCAACATCAAGAACGCCCGCTGGGCGACCGACACCCGCCCGCTCGACGACGCGTGCGCCTGCTCCGTCTGCCGCCGCCATTCGCGCGCTTACCTGCGCCATCTCTATGCGACGGGCGAGATGCTCGCCGGCATGTTACTGACGCATCACAACCTCGCGTTCTTCCTTGACACGATGCGGCGCGTCAGGCAAGCTATCCGGTCTGGTGATTTCACGCGATTTCGGCGGGAATTTTTAGAGCGTTATCGCTCTGGTGTCGAGTGAGTTTTCGCACCCGAAAGTCTATGGAAGCCATAGAAATCGGATAACCACGACGACATCTTGAGCCGCACCGCGCTCGCGTCAATTCTCGTCCGACGCACTTTCGCCTTGCACGAATTTACAACTGCTCAAACTGAAACTTAAACCATGACACTCGTCCTTATCCTGCAATCGGCGTTAGGGCCGGTTATCCAGATTCTCCCGTTCCTACTGATCTTCGCGGTCTTCTACTTCCTGATCATCCTGCCGCAACGCAAGCGGCAGCAGCAACTACAGGCCACCATCGCCGCCCTCAAGGCCGGCGACAAGATCATCACGACGGGCGGCATCATCGCCAAAATCGCCGAGGTGCGCGAGACCTCTCTGCTCGTTCGCACGGCGGATAAGTCCATTCTGGAAATTTCGCGCGCGGCCGTCGCCGGCATGCACGGCGAAGAAGAGAAGAAGGCTTGAAGTTTGACCCGGCGCGCCCGTGCCGCTTGAAGCGCGCGCCCGCTATTTTGTTATGAAGAAGAATATTTTACGACGCGTCATCATCATCGCCATCGTCACCATCGCCTGCCTCTACATCGTGCTCGGCCCGCGCCGCCGCGACGAGGCGGGCAACCTGCAATGGCCGAAGGGAAGCGATTTCACCTATACGGGCATCAAGCGCACGCTCTCCGAGAACATCCGGCTCGGCCTCGATCTGAAGGGCGGCTCGCACCTCGTCATGCAGGTGCAAACCAACAAGTATCTTGAGAAGTTGACCAGAGACCTCGCGCCCGAACTGGAGAACAAGGCGAAAGCCGCCGGTTATAACGTGCAGAGCGTCGCTCCCAACATCTCAGGCAACACCTATCAGGTGACGCTGACGGCGGCCGACGCCTCGAAGGTGAACGAGATACGCGACGAGCTGGCGAAAAAGGTTGACCTGTCCTACTGGACTCCCGCCGTCTCCGGCAACACCGTGACGTGGACGCTGCCGCAGGGCGCGCAACGCACCCTGAGCGATCAGGCCGTGGATCAGGCCTACCGCATCGTGGACAGCCGCATCAACGCCGTCGGCGTCGCCGAGCCGACCCTGCAACGGCACGGCGGGCAAGGCGCGAACCAGATTCTCTTGCAGATGCCCGGCATCCAAGACCCCGAACGCATCAAGAAGTTGATCGCCGGACAGTCGAGTCTGGAACTGATGAAAGTCGTCGGCCCGTCGAACCCGTCGCCGATACAAACCTTCCCGACCGAAGAGGCCGCGAAGGCTTCGCTCGGCGGCCAGGTGCCGCCGAACCGTCGCGTGCTGCCCTACAGCGAACGCGACGAGCCGTCGGCCGCCGGCGAAACGGCGGCGGCGACGCCCGACCCGAGCAAGCCGACGCAGTGGGTCGTGGTCGAATCGCCCGCCGTGGTGGACGGCAGCGAGTTGCGCAGCGCGGACGCCACGCAGGGCAGCGGCGGCGGCGATTCGAATTACGAAATCGACTTCACGCTCAAGCCGACGGGCGCGGAGAAGTTCGGCGCGTGGACGGGCGCGAACGTCGGGGCTTACATGGCCGTCGTCCTGGACAACCGCGTCGAATCCGCCCCCTTCATCAAATCGCAGATCACGGATAGGGGAAATATCACGGGTAATTTCACCGAACAGTCGGCGAAAGATTTGGCCTTGACGCTGCGCTCCGGCGCGCTGCCCGCGCCGCTCGTCTACCTGGAGGAGCGCACGGTCGGCCCCAGCCTCGGCGCAGACTCGATCCGCGCGGGCGTCACGGCCGCGCTCGGCGGTCTGCTGCTCGTCGTCCTCTTCATGGTCTTCTACTATCGCGGCGCGGGTCTCAACGCCGTCGTCGCCCTGCTGCTGAACATAATCATCACGGTCGCCTCGCTCGTCATCTTCGACGCGACGCTGACCCTGCCCGGCATCGCCGGCCTGATCCTGACCATCGGCATGACCGTGGACACCAACGTGCTCATCTTCGAGCGCATCCGCGAAGAGTTGGAGACCGGGAAGACGGTCGCCTCGGCGGTTGATCAGGGTTTCTCGCGCGCCTTTGTCACCGTCATCGACACGCACGTCACGACCATCGTGTCCTCGCTCTTTTTGTTCGTCTTCGGCACCGGCCCGATTCGCGGCTTCGCCGTCACCCTGATTCTCGGCTTGCTCGCAAATCTGTTCTCGGCCGTTTACGTCTCGCGCACGATCTTCATCTGGATTTTGAACCGTAAGGGAAGACGCGCCGAAACGCTCAGTATCTAAAACCGTGACGGGTGACTAGGTGACGGGTGACAAGAGAAACACTTTTGTCCCGTCACCCGTCGCCCGTCACCCGTCACTTTTAAAAAGATCATGATTCGACTTCTTCATAACGTAAAAATCGATTGGCTCGCGCAGCGTCGCTACTGGCTCATTTTCTCTTCGCTCCTGATGCTGGCGGGGTTGGGTTCGGCCGTCACGCGCCAGTTGTCGCCGGGCGGGACGGACGCCTTCAACCTCGGCGTGGACTTCAAGGCCGGAACGCTGATGACGGTGGTCTTCAACCAGCGGCCGTCGGATGATGAGATTCGCACCGCGCTGGAGCAGAAGGGCGTGCGGGGCGCAAGCGTGCAATCAACCGAAAAGCCGAACGAAGTGTTGATCAAAGTACCGCAACAGGGCAGCGGCGAGGAGGCACAGGAACAGGCGCAGGTGGATTTGGGTCAGGCGAGGGCGAGAGAGGCGGTGATGGGTCTCGGCTCCGGAGTCAGAGAGGACGGCATGAGGACGGAGGCCGTCAGCCCTGCGGCCGGGCGCGCACTGCGTAATCAAGCCATCGCCGTCACGCTGCTCGCGCTCGTCGGCGTCTTGCTCTACATCGGCTCGCGCTTCGAGTGGACTTACGGCGCGGCGGCCGTCATCACGGTCTTCCACGACGTGCTCGTCACGCTCGGCATCTTCTCCATCATGCAGTGGGAAATCGACCTGACCGTCATCGCCGCGCTCTTGACGCTCGTCGGCTTCTCGGTCAACGACACGATCGTCACTTTCGACCGCATCCGCGAAAATTTGCGCCTGCACCGCCGCACCTCCCTCTACGATCTGACGAACGAGGCCATCAACCAGACGCTCTCGCGCACGGTGATCACGGCCGGTCTCGTCTTCTTCTCCGTGCTCGCCATGGTCGTCTTCGGCGGCGACGTGTTGCGCGGCTTCTCGCTCGCGCTCTTTATCGGCATCATCGTCGGCACTTACTCGACCATCGCCATCGCCACGCCGCTCATGGTCTGGTTCCAGCAGCGTCTCGAACCCGCCAAGCGCGCGGCCGTGGCTGCGCCCGGCGGCGCGGCGGCCGCGACCGGCGGCGCGGTGGCGGGCGGGCGCGGCGCGACGCGCAAGTCGGCCGCGCGCGGGTCGCAGCGCACGGCGCGCTCGTAAGGTTGCGCGGCGGCCGTGCGAGGCTGCCGCGAGGGCTTTAGCTTAAAGATTTTGCGCTTGACTTGAGCGGGCGTCGCGACATAGACTGAGCGCGTTGCTGGCCCAATTTAATCGCTTAAACAAGAACGCTCCCGTCCGCTCGCCTTCGTGTCGTTGACGGTGATGCGTGATTGTAGATATTTGCCGAAAGTGGTCGGTAGGCCGATCTGTTTCCCCGCGCGGCGTGTGTGAAATTAAACAGCGCGCGCTCTAGGACGCGCCCGCCCGCCGCTGCTACCCCCGCTATAATTTTAAGTTTCAATTTAATCTACGGGTGCGTTTCGCGTAACGCTCGTGACGTTTGGGAACATAATGCTCTCAAAGGCATCTAATGAATTGATATTTTGCGCCCCTGATCCATTGGCACCGGAAGTGGGAGGAGAAAAAGATGTTCGATAGTCTTGTAGAGTCTGGTTCGCACAAGGACGATCTTGCGCGGAAAGGCTCCTTTTTTCTTGGGACGTTTGCCATCTACGCGGTGATCCTGGTGGCTCTCGCCGTGCTCAGCATCTATCTCTATAACGAGAGCTTGCCGAGCGACAATCTGGAGTTGATGACGATGGTGGCGCCTGTCCCCGTCCAGAATCAACCCGAGCAGCAGCCGGATAAACCAGCCGAGGCCAAGCCCGCCGAAGCCACACCCGACCGTCAGGTCGCGACCCGCACGGAATTCGTCGCGAGCGCGCTCGACCCGACCAGAGTTCCGGAGAAAACTTCCGCCGTGGCGAGTAAAGTTCCGCCGGTTCCGCCGGGCGGCGCGGTGCGCGGCACGTCGAACACCGATCCCGTGGGCGGCAACACCGGCCCCATCGGCCCGGTCGGCCCCGGAGCGGGCGGCGTGGGTGGTGGGGGAGGCGGAGCGCCGCCCGTCGTCGTGAGCAACGACGACGAACCGCCGCCGCCGCCGAAGCCGACTCCGACGCCTCCGCCGAAACCGCGCGCGCCCATTTCCGGCGGCGTCTTGAACGGCAAAGCGATCAGCAAGCCGCAACCCGCTTACCCGGCGATTGCCAAGGCCGCACGCGCGGCGGGCACCGTCACGGTGCAGGTTACCGTGGACGAGGAAGGCCGCGTCATTTCCGCACGCGCTGCGGGCGGCCACCCGCTGCTGCAACAGGCGGCGGTCGCGGCGGCGCGCCAGGCGCGCTTCTCGCCGACGCTCCTGTCTGGGCAGCCGGTGAAGGTGAACGGCGTCATTACTTACAACTTTGTGTTGAACTAAATTGGGTGCGATCCATGGTCGGGATTTCGGGCGCGTTGCGGGTTTGATTTTAAACGCCGCTTTCCCCTTATCCGGCGCCGGCACGTTCGCGCTCTCGCTATAGTGCATCCGAAAATTTGTGGAGGGTTCTACCGTGACAATTTCAATGAGTTTGCTAGCCACCAAGTTTCTTGGCTTTTTCCTCTTCTTGTTTCAGGAGGGCGGCGGGAATGCCGCCGCCAATGAGACGGCCAGCGCGTTTACGATGAGCGAGATGCTCAAAAATCTCGGCCCCATCGCCATTGGCGTGCTCATCATTCTGCTCGTCATGTCCATGTACTCCATCGCCGTGATGGTCGAACGCTTCCTGACCTACCGTGCCGCCAAATCGCAATCGCGCGAATTCGCGCCGCGCGTCGCGCAGGCGCTCAAGAATAATCGCATCGAAGAGGCGATCAACATCAGCGATAAGCACAAGAAGTCGCATCTGGCGATGGTCGTCAACGCCGGGCTGCAAGAGTTTCGCGCGCACGAACAGTCAACCGAAATTTCGGGCGATGAGATCGAAGCCTCGAAGCGCGCCCTGCAACGTTCGATCGCCATCAAGAGCGCAGAGTTTCGCCGCGGCCTGTCGGGCTTGGCGACCATCGGTTCGACCGCTCCGTTCGTCGGATTGTTCGGCACGGTGTTCGGCATCATCTCGGCGTTCACGGGCATGAAGAGCGCGGAGAGCGCCGGTATCGGCGCGGTGGCGGGCGGTATCGCCGAAGCGTTGCTGACGACGGCTCTGTCGCTGGCCGTGGCCGTTCCCGCCGTGTGGATGTTCAACTACTTCACGGGCAAGGTTGACGGCTTCGTCATCGAGATGGACAACTCGGCTTCGGAACTGCTCGACTATTTCTTGAAGAACCGCACGCAGCGCCTGAATCCGTAGTTTGCGCGGGGCGGCGGGCGTAGCCGGTTCCTGAAAAATCACTGAACGTGCGTGCTCTCCCTAGTGACGGGAGAGCACGCATATACAGTCTCATTACTGTCACGTGTTGAATGGAGAGTGATTTATGGGAATGTCCGTAGGCGGCAATAATAAGTACAACTCTGAAATCAATGTCACGCCGATGGTGGATATCATGCTGGTGCTGCTGATCATCTTCATGGTGATCACGCCGCTCTTGCAGTCGGGCGTCTCCGTCGCTTTGCCGAAGGAGATGAACAACCCGGAAATTGACCCGGCGATTATCAAAGAGTCCTCGGTGGTCATCGCCATCACGGCGGAAAACGAGTATTACATCGGGAAAGACAAAGTCGAGACTATTGACCTCACGGATAAAATTCAGAAGTCCATGGAAAGCAAGAAGCCCGAGGAGCGCATCGTGTACGTCAAGAGCGACGTGAATGCCAACTACGGCAGCGTCGTCGAAGTGATTAACACCGTGCGGCAGGCGGGCGTGGATCAGATTGGCCTGGTCGCCGACAAGAAGAAGGGCGGCGGCGAGTCCGCCGCTCCGGCCGCTGCGTCCTGAGACGAACGCGGTTTGGCGTGTGAATTGAAGTTGCCGCGAACGCGGCGAGATGGCGTCTAAGCATAGCCGAGAGGATTTTAAGATTATGGGAATGAGTGCAGGAACAAAGAGTGGCCCAACCGCCGTCCCTCATGTCAATGTGACTCCCTTGATTGACGTTTTGCTGGTGCTGATCATCATCTTCATGGTCATCACGCCGCTCAAGCCGACGCGCTTCAAGGCGCTCGTGCCGAGCGAACCGCCGCCCACGACCGAGCCGATCAAACCGAACCCGCTGACGCTCGTCGTCTCGATCGAGAGCGACCTCTCGCTCAAATTGAATCTGGATGGGGCGGGTTCGGCCAACGACACCGCGCCGCTCAGCACCAGGCTGACGCAAATCTTCAAAGAGCGTCGCGACAATCGCGCTTACGAGCCGGGCAAAGAGAACCGCATGGATTTGCCCGAAGAGGAGCGCATCGCCAAGGCCGTCTTCGTCAAAGCTCCGCGCTCGTTGAAATACGTCGAGGTCGTGAAGGTCATTGACGCGATCAAGGGGGCGGGCGGAAACCCCATCGGATTGCAGATCGACGATCTGGCGCAGTAAAGTCTGAACCTTCGGTGAATGGCAAGCGACGAATTAACATCCGACGCCGCTTGCCATTCGCGCTACCTGTCATCTCTATCGTGTACAAAATCCCTTCGGGAGTCGTTAAACAGATGAAACTCTCTCAGTCGAGAACAACCTTGATAATGTTGGTCTTGCTGGCGGCGGTCGGTTCCTCCGGCTGCGGCATGGTCAACAGCATTCGCGCCAAGAATCAGTTGAACGAAGGTGCGCGCGCCTATAAGGCCGGAAAATTCGCCGAGGCGCAGCAGCATTTTGAAGAGTCTCTGCGGTTCAACCCCGATCAGCGCAACGCGAAGTTCTTCATCGCGCGCTCGATTCACGCGCAGTACCGCCCCGGCGTCGAAGCCCCGGAGAACGTCGAGAAGGCGCGCCGGGCGATCACGGCTTACGAGGAAGTGTTGAAGTCCGACCAGAGTAACGACGAAGCCTACAACGCCGTCATCTACCTCTTCGGCCAACTCAAGGACGAGCAGCAGGCGCGGCAGTGGTTGACGGCGCGCGCGGAGATGGGTTCAATCCCCGAAGTCAAACGGTCGCAGGCCTACACGCTGATGGCGAGCAAAGAGTGGAATTGTTCCTACACCATCACGGAGCAGAAGGACAACAAGCAGACCGCGATGAAAGAGGGCAAGGCCATCATCCAGTACAAGAAGCCGAAGGATCAGGCCGACTTCGATAAGGCGATGAAGTGCGTCAACGACGGCATGGCGCTGGCCGAGCGCGCCGTCGCGCTCGACTCCAACAGCGAACAGGCCTGGTCGTACAAGACGAACCTGCTCCTCGAACTCGTCAAGCTGGCCGAGATGGAGGGCAACAACGACAAGAAGGCCGAATACCAGAAACAGGCCGCCGCCGCCCAGCAGAAGACCTCGCAATTGAGCGAGGAGAACAAGCGCAAGAAAGAGGAAGAAGAGAAGGCCAAGGCGTCCAAGTCGCCCGCCTCAAGCTAGGGCGCGCCGAACGAGCGCGCCGCGCGCACCGCGCGGCTGCCACGCCCGTCCCGCCTTTGTAAATTCCAACGCCGGCCATCAGGTGATGCTCGACTTTCGCGTCGGGCATCACCTATTCTTATCAGGAGAGGTCAGAGGTTAGAGGTCAGAGGTCAGTGAAAACTGCTTTCTTCTGACCTCTGACCTCTAACCTCTAACCTCTATTTTATGATTCGCATTGAGGAAATCGTCGAAAAGGTCGGCCGCAATCATCCGCAGGCCGATCTGGATATGCTCCGGCGCGCCTACTTCTTTTCGGCGCGCGAGCACAAGGGGCAGACGCGCGCCTCGGGCGAGCCTTACCTCGTCCACCCGCTCGAAGTCGCCAACATTCTGGCCGACATGCGGCTCGACGAAGTTTCCGTCGCCACCGGACTCTTGCACGACGTGGTGGAAGACACGCTCGTCGATGCGGCGACGATCCGCGAGTATTTCGGCGAGGAGGTGGCGCACCTCGTCGAAGGTCTGACGAAGATCGCGCAGATCAGCAACCAGTCGAAGGAAGTGCAGCAGGCCGAGAACGTGCGCAAGATGCTCCTGGCGATGATCGACGACGTGCGCGTCGTCCTGGTCAAGCTCGCCGACCGTCTCCACAACATGCGCACGCTTCATTTCCTCAAACCGGAAAAGCGGCAGCGCATCGCGCAGGAGACGCTCGACATCTTCGCCCCCATCGCCCACCGCCTCGGCATGGGCAAGCTCCGCAGCGAACTCGAAGACCTCGCGTTTCAGCACCTCCATCCCGAAGACTACCGCACGCTCACCGCCCAACTCGAACAGCGACGCGCCGAGCATGAAAACTTCCTCCACGCGATCACCGCCCGCATCGAAGAGAAACTCCGCGAGGCCGACGTGCCCTACATCTACGTCGAAGGTCGCGTCAAACGTCTCTACTCGATCTGGAAGAAACTGAGGCGGCAAAAGATCGAACTCGATCAGGTCTACGACCTGGTTGCCGCGCGCGTCATCCTGCCGAACGAGGTGCGCCACTGTTACGCCGCGCTCGGCGTCATTCACAACTTGTGGAGGCCGCTCCCCGGTCGTTTCAAAGACTGGATCGCCACGCCGCGCGAGAACCTTTATCAATCGCTCCACACCTCCGTCATCGGCACGGAAGGGCAACCCTTCGAGGTGCAGATTCGCACCGACGAGATGCACCGCATCGCCGAGGAAGGCGTGGCGGCGCACTGGAAGTACAAGGAAGGGAGGCGCGGCGCGCATGAAGACGACCAGGCCTTCCAGTGGCTGCGCTCGCTCGTCGAGTGGACGCAGGAGGTCAAAGATTCGCGCGACTTCCTCGAAACGCTCAAACTCGATCTCTACCCGCGCGACGTTTACGCCTTCACGCCGATGGGCAAGATCATCCAACTCCCGCGCGGCGCGACCCCCGTGGATTTCGCCTACATGATTCACACCGAGGTCGGAAACACCTGCACGGGCGCGCGCATCAACAGCCGCATCGTTCCCTTGCGCACGGCGATCCAGAACGGCGACGTGGTCGAGATCATCCGCTCCCCGAATTCCACGCCCTCGCGCGACTGGCTCAACTTCGTCGTCACCTCGAAGGCGCGCAATCGCGTGCGGCACTGGGTGGCCGAGCAGCAGCGCGCCGAATCCATCGAGATCGGGCGCAAACTGTTCGAGAAGGAGGCCGCGCGCTTCCAACTCTCGACCAAAAAATTGCTCAACGATTCAAACGGCGACTTCAAAAAGATCGCGGGCGAATACGGCTACGGGCGCACCGACGATCTGCTGGCCGCCATCGGCTACGGCAAACATGCCTCGCGCAACATCATCGCGAAATACCTCGGCCCCGAAAAGTTTGCCGAACTGGACGAACGGAAAGAGTCGCGGCTGCGCACGAGCGTGCAGGCCGTCAAACGCCTCATCCGCCTCTGCGACGACGCCATCGTCGTGCGCGGCATAGACGACCTGCTTGTGGCGCGCGCGCGCTGTTGTAATCCGGTTCACGGCGAGACGATCATCGGCTACGTCACGCGCGGCAAGGGCGTCGCCGTCCACGCCGAGCGTTGCAAGAACGTGCAGCAGTTGATGGTCAATCCCGAACGCATCGTGGCGGTCGAGTGGGCGGGCAAGAGCGAGCACGCCGCCTACGCCGTCAAACTCCTCGCCGTCACGGAGAACCGCACCGGCATGATCGCCGGCATCACGAGCGCGATCTCCGACATGAAGACCGGCATCCGCGATGCGCGCGCCTCGGTCGCCTCGGATGAGCGCGGCCGCATCGAAGTGACGGTCGAGGTCTTCGACGTGAAGCACCTCGATAAAGTCATCCGCGCGGTGCGCGGCGTCCCCGGCGTGCTCGACGTGGAGCGTTTGCAGGGGACGACTTAATTGACCTTACCGCCGGAAGCTCGATCCCGACTGAGACGAGAGAAGTCGCGCGCGCGTTAAATTCGCCCTCAAAGCATCCGTCGCGCCGGAAAATTCATCTGTAATATTTAAGTCTGTTCTGTCGGGGTTCTAACGCGGGATTTGCGGCCTGTGGCGAGGCGCGCGGGCGTTCTCGCGTTGGTCTAGCGGCGGAGTTTTTGTTACAATGCGCAATTTGCTCGGCGAGACTAAAAAAAGGATGTGCAGACCGTGAGGGAGATCATCGCCACCGAGGCCGCGCCGCAGGCCATCGGCCCCTATTCGCAGGCCGTCAGCCTGGGTGATTTCGTGTTTACGTCGGGGCAGATTCCGATCGACCCGAAGACGGGCGTTTTCGTCGAAGGCGGCATCGCGGAACAGACCGAGCAGGTTTTACGCAATCTCGCGGAGGTCTTGCGGGCGGCGGGAACGAGTTTCGCAGGGGTGGTGAAGACGACCGTGTTTCTGGCCGATATGAACGACTTCGCGGCGATGAACGAAGTGTACGGCCGCTATTTTTCAAACGAGCCGCCCGCGCGTTCGACCGTGCAGGCCGCGCGCCTGCCGCGCGATGCGCGCGTCGAAATCGACGCGATCGCGATTAGAAGGGATGAAGGATGAGGGATGAACCAGAAAACCACTCTAGCGAGTGAAGCCTTCCGTTCATCCCTCATCCCTCTGCCCTCATCCCTTAGTTACGCTGCTTTCGCCGTTTGCGCTACTTTTGTTATCTTGTTGCCTTTGATGCAACTGGTGCAAACTCGCATCCGCACGTTGCCGCCTTGCGGGCGTTGCACGCGGATTTCTTGCAGGTTGGGGTTGAAACGCCGGCGGGTGCGATTGTTCGCGTGGGAGACGTTGTTACCGAATTGCGGGCCTTTGCCGCAGACTTCGCATCGTTTTGCCATGATTGCCTGAGTACCTCCGTATAAGTAAAAGCGCGCCGCGCCGGTCGCCAACACACACGGTGAGGACTCGAAACACGCGGGAAACCAAAATTTATAGCAAACAGTTTTACAAGAGGTCAAGCGCGCAAGCCTGTCCGCGGGCACGCGAGCTATTTTAGGATCACCACAGAAAAGTTGAAGGAGTAGAAAGCCAAAGTGTACAGAGCCGCCAAACAGTTCAGTCTTCTCGCCATCGTCGTTTCACTCGCGGTTGTCTTCGTCGCCTGCGACCGCACCAAGGGAGGCGGTGACGGCAAGGGGACGGCCGCCGCCGCCTCGGTCAATGACAAAAAGATCATGCTGACCGAAGTTGACAAGATTCTCGAACAGCAGGCCAAGAGCCAGCAGGTGCAGTTTTCCGACATGTCGCAGCTCGAACTCGCCGCCGGGCGTTTGCAGGTGCTCGACGAGTTGATCCGCCGCGAGGTGCTGTTCCAGCGCGCCGAGAAAGAGAATCTCCTGCCCAAGGACGATGAAGTGGCGCTGGCTATCAACGAGCAGAAGCAGCAACTCGGAACCAAGGAAGCGTTCGAGACCGCGCTCAAGCAGTCGGGGCAGACCGAGGAGCAGGTGCGCGAAGTGGCGCGTCGGCAGTTGGCGATCCAGAAATTGCTCGACCGCACGGCCGCTAAGATCGAGCCGCCGACCGACCGGGAAGTGGAAGACTTTTACAACAACAACAAGGCGCGCTACGTGAGCCAGCGCGGGGTGACGTTGGCCGCCATCGTCGTTGACCCGGCGGACAACGGCGCGACCAACGACGCCAAGAGCGACACCGAGGCCAAGACGAAGATCGACATCATCCACCAGCAGTTGAAGAGCGGCGGCGATTTCGCCAGCGTCGCGCGCGAGAAAAGCGAAGACCCGCAGAGCGTCCTGCGCGGCGGCGACATTGGGTTCTTCACCGAAGACCAACTGAAGCAGAGCGGTTTTCCGCCGGAGTTGATCGCGCGTTTCTTCAGCGGCATGGAGATCGGCAGCTATACCGCGCCCATCCAATCGAGCGGCCGTTGGACGATCTTCAAACTCACGGACAAGCGTTTGCAGAGCGAGAACCTGACGCTCGACAACCCGGACGTGCGCAAAGACGCCACGGAGAACATCCTCAACCAGCGCAAGCAAATTCTGAACGCCGCGATGCTCGAAGTCGCCATGCGCGAGGCCAGGATCACGAACAACCTGGCGCAGGACATGCTCAACAGTTCGACTTCGTTGAGCAGCCTGCGACCGGCAGGCAGCCGCCCGGCGACGACGCCCGCCGCGAGTCCGGCCACGGGTAGCGCGAGTCCCGACGCTTCGCCCGCCGCCACCTCCGGCGCGCAGGCCACGCCCGCCGCTTCCAATACCAATGCGGCGAACAGCAGCAAGTAACCGTCACGGCGGCGCACACGTAGTTTGAACTCGAATCGTGAATCGTAAGTAGAGACTTGCTTTACTCTATTTACGATTCACGATTTACCGTCTCGTCCATAGCCTCTACACGTCAAAGTCATGCTGTTTCGTTTCTCGGAAGTTCATAAGTCTTACGGCTCGCAGGATGTGCTGCGCGGCGTGTCGCTCCAGATCAATCCGGGCGAACACGTCGGCCTCGTCGGCCGCAACGGCGCGGGCAAGACCACGCTGTTCCGCCTGATCGGCGGCGAGGAGACGCCCGACAGCGGCGACGTGGTGCGCGCCCGCGGACTCAACCTCGGGCTGCTCGAACAGCACGTTGATTTCGAGCCGGGCATGACCGTCCACGAGTCCGCGCTCGCCGCCTTCGGTCGTCTCCAACAGATCGAGCACGAGATGCACGAACTCGAACACCGGATGGCCGAAGCCACCGACGATCTCGACGCCGTGCTCGAACGCTACAGCGACCTCCAACACGAATTCGAGCGCGAGGGCGGATTCGAATACGCCGCCCGCGCCGAGGCGATCCTGTTCGGTCTCGGCTTCGAGCGCGAGATGTGGCAGATGGAGACGGAGAAACTTTCGGGCGGGCAGAAAAACCGCCTCGGCATGGCGCGCCTCCTGCTCGCCGAACCCGACGTGCTCCTGCTCGATGAGCCGACGAACCATCTGGATGTGGCGGGCGTTGAATGGCTCGAAGAATTTCTAGCGTCTTACGCCTCGGCCTACGTCATCATCTCGCACGACCGTTATTTCCTCGACCGCTCGTGCCGCCGCATCGTCGAAGTGGAAAACGGCAAGGCCGTTAGTTACCAGGGCAACTATTCGGCCTTCCTCGTCGAGCGCGAGGAGCGGCGCGAGGCGCAGCGGCGCGCCTACGAAAACCAGCAGCACCTCATCGCCAAGACCGAAGAGTTTATACGCCGCAACCTCGCGGGGCAGAAGACCAAGCAGGCCAAGTCGCGCCGCACGATGCTGCAAAAAATGGATCGCGTCGAAGCGGTGCGCGTCGATCAGTCGCAGGGCAACTTCCAGTTGAAAGGCGTCGAGCGAACGGGCAACCAGACGCTCATCGTCAAAGACCTGGCGGTCGGCTACCCCGGCAACGTGCTCGCCACCGGCATCACCTTCACGCTCTCGCGCGGTGAAGCTCTCGGCGTCATCGGCCCCAACGGTTCGGGCAAGACGACCTTCATCAAGACGCTCCTCGACAAACTCCCGCCGCTCGCGGGCGAAACGCGCTGGGGCACGAAAGTCAACATCGGCTACTACGCGCAGCAACTCGACGATCTCGACGACCGCAACGAGATCATCATGGAACTGCGCCGCGTCGCTCCTTCGACCGTGACGGCGGGCGAACTGCGCGGCTTCCTCGCCAAGTTTCTCTTCGTCGGCGACGACGTGTACAAGCACGTGCGCGATCTTTCGGGCGGCGAGAAGGGGCGGCTCGCGCTCGCCAAGTTGATCTATTCGCGCGTCAACGTCCTCGTCCTCGACGAACCGACCAACCACCTCGACATCCCCTCGCGCGAAGCCCTCGAAGAAGCCCTCGACGCCTACGAGGGCACGATCATCACCATCAGCCACGACCGCTACTTCCTCGACCGCGTGGCGACGCAAATTCTCGCGCTCGACGGGCAGAGCGCGGCCGAACATTACGACGGCGACTACACCGAATATCACGATTGGAAAGCCCTCACGCGCGCCGAGGCCGCGAGCGCAAAGGCCGCGCAGCAGAAGTTGGCGAGCGCGCCCCCCGCGAAGACCGCCACCGCCACTACGGCGCAGCAAGCCGCCGCCACGCCCGCCGGCAGCGGCGCGGCGAACGCCTCATCGCGCAAAGGGAGATCACCGGACGGCAAAGGCGGCAAGAAGAAGTCGGGGCAGCACGGCGCGGCCGCGCGCACGACGCAGGTCATCGAGAGCGAGATCGCGGAAGTGGAGAAGCGGCTCGCCGCTTTGTCCGACGAACTCTCCCGCCCCGAAGTCGCGCGCGATGCGTCGCGTGCGAAGACGCTCAACGACGAGTACCAGGAGCGCGATGCGCGTCTGCGCTCGCTCTACGAAGAATGGGAACAGGTCTCCGCCGAAGCCGCCAGCGCGTAACGCCCGCGCGTCTCCCTTAACCCCGGTTCGAAAGTCCTCACCACCGCAAACACGAGAGCGCGCGAAGGGAACGCCGCGAGAGTGTGTTGAACGATCGACGCACACTTCCGGTCAGCTTACGCGTGCATGCTCGCGTCCGTGCTGATAAAGCATCTTCAGTTCGGAGTCGCTAGGGGGGTGTTTCAGTCCTGGCGGAGGCGGGCAGGAGGCGGGCGATGGTTGAGACGAGTCGGTCGATGTCGTCGGGCTTTTTCAGGAACACGTCCGCTCCCGCGCGGCGCGCTTCGTGCTCGGAGTCGGTCGCGGAGATGATGACGATGGGCGTGTGTTGATGGTAGGGAAGCATGCGGGCGTGGCGAAGGAGTTCGATCCCGCTTGCGCCGGGCAGTTCGTTGTCGAAGAGGAGCAGGTCGTAAGGCTCCCCGCTCTCGATCCTGGCGAGAGCCGCCAGACCGTCGCCGCACGATTCGACGCGCCAGCCTTCCAACTCCAGCGTGTCTTGCACCGTCAGGCGCAACAGTTCGTCGTCTTCGACATAGAGGATCGTCGTCGTGTGAGACATCTTGCTTATCGTCCTTTACGACCGGCGCGCAAGCGGGCGCGTCGCAAACCCGGCGCGGAGGCAACGCCTGTTCCCGCGCGCTGATTATCCACCAGCATCGACATCATCTCAAAACAGTTCAAAGAACCATCCGTAGATCGCGCGGCCGGCCGCCGGCCACACGCTAAAAATGATAAAGCCGGTGAGCGCGAGCAGGATATTGGTCTGCCGGTAGATGCTGCCGGCGTAAAACATGGACACGACGAGGAAGGCGATGTAGCACGAAAGGAACCCGACGAGGTACAGGATGACGACCGCCCACGCGGGCGCGACGGCAATGAAGTTGTGAACCGTGAACGCAGCGAAAGCCGACCAACCCGCTTGCAGAAAGCCACTGACGGCCAGACTCGATATGATGTAGGCATCGACGTGCGAGTCAATGTCCACTCTGAACACCCGTTGCAGCAAGACCACCGCCACGGAAGTTACATATATCACGAGGCAAAAGAGCCAATAGCCCTTCATCAAGTGAAAGGCCATCATCGCCTGTCCCGCAGGCCACAGCAGCAGCGCGCTCAAGGCAAAAAAAAGGATCGTCAGCACGCTCGCGAACAGGGCTTCAAACTGTTCCTTCCGGTCGTCGTGCATCAACCACTTGCCGAACTCTCCGTGAGCATGCTTTTTCATACAACCTGTTTGCGTCTCCCGATAGAACGGACACGCCCAACTATAGCAGGATGCACCTGAAGACGGCTCATGCCTGATCACTCTACGGGCTGGTGGGTTTGTCAGCCGCCCCCGGAGAGTGATTTGCTTTGCCGGTCGCTTTGGAGCCGCGGCCGTCACGTGGCGGGCGCGACTACACGAGTCGCCTCGCAAGGAAACAATGTCGATGAAAAGTAAGCTGAGGATGATTGGGCTGAATGAGCAGGCGTGCGGCGGCTTATAATTCGAGACCCTGGCCGATGCTCATGAGCCTCTTTTCCAAATCACGCTCGGTCATCATCTTCCGCAATCGATATTCATAAACGTCGATTAACTCGACGATGTCCACTTCTTTCACGGCTATATCATTCATGCGTCTTATTATTTTGCCGTTGGCGCGCGTGATCAGCCAGACCTGCTTCTCATGATCGAAGAAGGTTTCCGTTACCTTTCCGTCAAGTTCGATCATGCCGCTCTCAAGTTGTTTGCAATAGTTATAGATTTGCTGCGACTTGTTTTCTTCTCTTTGTTCTTGCTCAAGCGTGCAATCATAAATCACAGCCAATCCCTTGAATTTGAAGAAGCCATCGGCTTTTCCCCTCTGTCTCTTGCGCTCAATCTTATAAACTGTGTGGATTCCCAGGAGCCTTAAGAGATAATAGGTGTAATCTTCAAAATCGCTCCAATTTCGAGTATTCAGCAAGTCGTTGAAGAAGGGGGGTTGTAAATCTGAAACTTGCGAGGTCAGTTGTTCCGATTGAGCGTCCGTTTGGATGCGATCGATATACCATCCCTTTTGTAAGTTGGCATACTGAGCGGGATTCTCAATCGGAGAATCTAATACGACCTTAAACTTGATGTGCGACCCGGCCTCCCTGATTTCTTCCACCCGCCCGCTCCAGGCTTTGACCGGCAGAGCGCTTTGATCGACTCTGACGAAAACGGTAGGCGTGCCATTTACCAACACTTCGCCCGACGTATCGCCCTTGAGCATTCTATATGGATAAGACGTTTCGTTATTTGGGATGCTGTCCCAGTGTCCTTCAAAGCCCGTCACCATGATGTATTTGAGAGTCATCTTTCCACCTTTACCTCAAGCGGCGCACGTCACGCCCTCCATCAACCGACGCGCGTACAACTCGATGCGCGGCAAGTCTCGTCGCGCATGAAAAGCCGGAAGGTTCAGTCTAGCTCTGTGAGAGACCGGCAGAGAGGCGCATCCGGCGCATTATACTGCGAAAACGGCCTGAAAATGCGACGACGTGAAGATTGTCGCCGGAGAGGCGTCCGGAGCGTGCGCGGTGGATTCGGAGCGGAGACGCTTGCTTGACAGGGGCGCGGGGCGTTTGTTACTTTACAAGTCCGTTTTCAGAGTGTTTGAAGCGCTTGGAGTTGGTAGTTGTAGGCTCGTAGCTCAGGGGTAGAGCACTACCTTGACACGGTAGGGGTCTGCGGTTCAAATCCGCACGAGCCTACCATTTCTTTTTTCGACAGTGAGCTCCGGAAGACCTTTGCTTTTTATGTTGATGCGAACTCGAACTACGTTTCGATTCTAATCACGAGCGACCCGCCACCGAAAACGGCGGCGTCGCGCGGCAAAGGCGCTTCTGTCGAATCCGATCTCAAATTTGTTCGTTCCCAAAAGACGAACGCGAAATTCAGAATCAGATTGACGCTTTTGCTTCCGCGAAGGCCGCCGCTCGTGTCCGACGGGTTTCTCTTCCAACCCAGGTAGACGCGAGGGCGCGTTGCGTATTATCGCTTGAATAGGCGATAGGCGCGCGCCATGGGGTCTCGTAAATTTTCGCGGGAGACGATAGGCGATGAGCGAAGTAAACGTACAACTGAAAGAAGGCGGGCGGGAGGCGGTGCAAGTGCCCGCCGGCGTGAGCGTGGGCGAGGCTTTGAAGCGGCTCGACCGCGACGCGGCGAAGCAGGCGCTCGCGGCGAAGGTGGACGGCCGCGAAGTTGATCTCGCTTACAAGTTGGAACCGGCGGGAGCGACGAACGGCGACGACGACGCCACAGCCGCCGCGTCCGTCATCGAGATCGAGCCGGTGCTGCCCTCGACGCGCGACGGCCTCGACGTGTTGCGCCATTCGACCGCGCACCTGCTGGCCGCCGCCGTCCTCGACCTCTTTCCGGGCACGCAACTCGGCATCGGCCCCGCGCTCCTGGACGACCCGCGCTACGGCTTCTTCTACGACGTGATCGCGCCGCGCCAGTTGACTGATGAAGACCTGCCCGTGATCGAAAAGCGCATGCGCGACATCGCCAAGCGCAATCTCGCCTATCGCCGCGAGGAGATCGCGAAGGCGGACGCCCTGCGCATCTTCGCGGAGCGCGACGAGCCTTTGAAATGCCAGTTGGTCGAGGACAAGGGCGGCGAAACGGTGAGCGTCTATCACATAGACAATTCGCCGTTCATAGATTTCTGCCTCGGCCCGCACGTGCCGAACACGAATAAGTTGAAGGCGTTCAAACTGCTCACGCTCTCCGGCAGCTATTGGATGGGCGACGCCGAGCGCGAGCAGATGCAGCGCATCTACGGCACCGCCTTCTTCACGCAGGAAGAACTCGACGCCTGGCAGCGGCAACGCGAGGAAGCCGAGCGGCGCGATCACCGCAGGCTCGGGCGCGAACTCGATCTGTTTTCGATTCAGGACAACTACGGGCAGGGTCTCATCTTCTGGCATCCGAAGGGCGCGATGATTCGGAAGCAGATGGAAGATTATCTCTACGAGGAGTTGGTCAAGCGCAACTACAGTTTCGTCTACACGCCGCACATCGCCAAGCGCGAACTCTGGCAGGTGAGCGGCCACGAACAGAACTACGGCGACTCGATGTTCGCGCCGACGAAACTCGAAGAGACGGAGTTTCGCTTGAAGCCGATGAACTGCCCGTTCCACATCGGCATCTATAAATCGCAGCAGCGTTCCTACCGCGATTTGCCGCAGCGTTACGCGGAGATGGGCACGGTCTATCGCGCGGAACTCTCGGGCACGCTGCACGGCCTGATGCGCGTGCGCGGCTTCACGGTTGACGACGCGCACCTCTTCTGCACGCCCGAACAGGTGCGCCGGGAGATCGGCGATTGCGTAGATTTCGCCATAGACGTGTTAAAGACGTTTGGGTTTCACGACGTTATATTCGAGTTGTCGGTAAGGGGAAACGAGACAAATAAAAGCTATCTTGGCTCCGATGAGGATTGGGTGAACGCCGAAGATACTCTCGTTCACATCTTGAACAAATTCGATCCCAACACCTTTCATTACGAGCGGATTGAGGGCGAGGCGGCCTTTTATGGCCCAAAGATTGATATTAAGATTAAAGATGCCATTGGCCGGTTGTGGCAACTCGGTACAATTCAGTACGACTTCAACTTGCCGGAACGCTTCGAGCTTGAGTACATCGGAGAAGACAACAAGCCGCATCGTCCCGTGATGGTGCATCGCGCGCTCTTCGGTTCAATTGAACGCTTCTTCGGCGTGTTGATCGAACATTACGCGGGCGCGTTTCCGCTGTGGCTCGCGCCCGTGCAAGTGGCCGTGCTGCCCATCACGGATCGCATCAACGAGTATGCGGAGCGGGTCGCGCGTGAATTGCGCGAGGCGGGCTTGCGGGTCGAGTTGAATACGAAAAGCGAGAAGGTCGGCGCGAAGATACGCGACGCGCAAATGCAGAAAGTGCCGTTCATGCTCGTGCTCGGCGACCGCGAGATGGAGCAGGGCAACGTGGCCGTGCGCGAGCGAGCGCAGGGCGACCTCGGCTCGATGCCGACGGAAGATTTCAAACGGATGGCGCGCGCCCTCATCGAGTCGCGCGCATTGTCGAATACCTGAGTTTCAAGTTTCAGGGTTCAAGTTTCAAGTCTGAATTTCTTCAACTTGAAACCTGAAACCTGAAACCTGAAACTTCTAACCGAGGAGGTGGAGCAATCTCACCAAGTTTTCGCGGGCGCGGACAGCGCCCTGACACACGCCGGACACCCTCCGCGCGCATCAACGACCGGATTCGCGTGCCCGAAGTGCGCGTCATCGGCGACGATGGCGAGCAACTCGGCATCTTGAACACGCGCGACGCCATTCGCATGGCGCGCGACAAAGGACTCGATCTCGTGGAGGTGGCCGCCACGGCCGACCCGCCCGTCTGTCGCATCATCGACTTCGGCAAGTTCCAGTATGAGAACAGCAAGAAGCAGAAAGAGGCGAAGAAGAAGCAGGTCACGATCACGGTCAAGGAAGTGAAGTTTCGGCCGGGCACGGACGACCACGACTACAACTTCAAGATGAAGCACGCGCGCGACTGGCTGACGGACGGCGATAAAGTTAAAGCCACCATCTTCTTCCGCGGCCGCGAGATCACGCACCGCGAACTCGGCGCGGACTTGCTGCAACGCCTGGAGAAAGACCTGGCCGAGTTTGGCGAGGTCGAATCGCGCCCCCGGATGGAAGGCAACCAGATGTTTTTCATCTTCACGCCGAAGAAGCAGAAGACCAGCGGCGGCGGTGGCGGTGGCGGCGGCGGTGGCGGCGCGAAACCCGAAGGCGGCGGCGGCGCGAAACCGGCCGCGCCGGCTCCGCCGATAGCGACGGATACGGGCAACGGCGGCGGCGGCAGCGGCGGCGCGCCGACGCAATAGGATATTTTTTAGTCACGTTTTTTAGTCAAGAAGGAGCAGTTATTATGCCAAAACTCAAAACACATAAGGGCGCGGCCAAACGCGTGCGCATGACCGCGAGCGGCAAGTTCAAACGCGGCCACTCGCACGCGCGCCACATCCTGACCAGCAAGACCGCGAAACGGAAACGCCAACTCGACATCGACACGCTCGTGTCCGAGTCGGACGAGCAGCGTTTCAGAGACATGCTGCCCTACGGGAGAAGCTAAGAGGGTGATAGGTGATAGGTGATGGGTGATAAGAATTTGTTTTCAAACCCATCATCCATCACCTATCACTTATCACCGAATTTTTAGGAGGAGAATGTTATGCCGAGGGCAAAACGTGGTAATAAGCGCACGGAACGGCGCAAGAAGATTCTTAAATTAGCGAAGGGCTATCGCGGCACAAAGTCGAAACTCTTCCGGCAGGCGAGCGAGTCGGTGGATCGCGCGCTGAATTTCGCCTACACGGGGCGCAAGTTGAAGAAGCGCGACTTCCGCAGCCTGTGGATCGTGCGCATCGGCGCGGCGGCGCGTCTGAACGACATGAACTATTCACAGTTCATGCACGGCTTGAAAGTGGCGGGCATCGAACTCGACCGCAAAGTGCTGGCCGACCTCGCCGCCAACTCGCCTGCCGCCTTCGCCGAACTGGCCGGACAGGCGAAGAACGCGATTGAGAGCAGCAACGGACAGCAGCAAGCGGCCTAAGAGTCGTCGATCGCGGATCGTCGATCGTGAATCGAGTAGAGCGGTTTTCTTCCGTTCACGATTGACGCTCCATGATTCACCGGATTGAGGGTTTCTGAATGAGTTCGGAAGTCAGGGAACAGCCGCAAATCGAAGCGGTGCGCGAAGCGTTCGAGCAAGAGTTCGGACGCTTCGCACGTTTTCGCAACAATGAAGGTATGGGTGACTTATCACTCAATGACCTTGAAGCGATCTTGCGCGATTTAGATGATTTACGCACGAGGCAGACAGGTAAAAAAAGTCAATTAGCTTCGCTTAAAAAAATGATTGGGCGCATTGCCCCTGAACAACGTGCAGAGTTCGGCCAAGTTGTGACGGAACTGAACAATGAAATTGTGCAAGCGGTCATGGAAACCCAAGCCAATCTTAAACTTTATATTGGCATTCTAAAGATCGAGCGCGAGCGCGTTGACGTGACGCTGCCCGGCCGTCGAGCGCGCCGCGGCCATCAACACCCGATCACGCTCGTTCGCCAGCGCATCGAGGACATCTTCGTGGCGATGGGCTACACGGTCGAGGACGGCCCCGAAATCGAAACCGACTTCTACAACTTCGACGCGCTCAACATCCCGCCCACGCACCCCGCGCGCAGCCCGCAGGACACCTTCTACACCTCGGAAGGCTTCGCGCTGCGTTCGCAAACTTCGACCGTGCAGATTCACGCCATGCAGCGACGTAGGCCGCCCCTGCGCATCATCGCGCCCGGCAAAGTTTTCCGCCGCGACACGCCCGACGCCACGCATAACCCGATGTTCTTCCAACTCGAAGGGCTGCTCGTCGATCGCGGCGTCACGATGGGACATCTGAAGGGCACGGTCACGGAATTCCTGCGCCGCCTCTACGGGCCGCAGACGCGCACGCGTTTCCGCCCCTCCTATTTCCCGTTCACCGAGCCGAGCGCGGAGTTCGACTTCAGTTGCTTCAAGTGCCGGGGCGCGGGCTGCCGCCTCTGCAAGGGGTCGGGCTGGATCGAACTGGGCGGCTCCGGCATGGTGCATCCGAACGTCCTCAGCGCGGTGGGCATCGACCCGCAGGAGTTCTCCGGCTTCGCCTTCGGCTTCGGCATCGACCGCATGTGTATGCTCAACTTCGGCCTCGACGACATTCGTCTCCTCTTCGAGAACGACGTGCGTTTCCTCGAACAGTTCGTCTAAATCGGCGGAGCGAACCCCTAGCCTCACTTACTTTTCAGGGAGAATCGGCTATGCGCTTTTTCACCGGGGAAACTTTTCTGTTGCTGGGCGGCGGCGGCATGATCGGCCAGCAGATCGCACACGAGATCGCACGCGAACTCAACCCGCGCCGCATCGTCATCTGCGCCCTCACCAAAAACGAAGTGGAGCGGGCGATTGAAAGCCTCAGACGCGACTTCCCGGAAGTGCTGGTGAGCGGGGTGGTGGGCGATGTCTTCGTGCGGAGCGAGTGGAACCCACACGGGCAGCAGAGTCCGCTCAGACGCGCGCAGTTGTTGGCGAGCGAAGAACACCGCGACGCGCTCTACGAAGATGTGTTCGGCGATTTCGATAAGGCTTACCCCCGCTCGGAACTCGTGCGCATCATCCGCGACTACGCGCCGAACGTGATCATTGACAGCATCAACACCGCCACCGCCATCAGCTATCAAGACGTTTATGCCGCGTCAGACCTGGCGAAGAAAGAGTTCGACGAACTCGATGCGGCCTCCGGCGCAGGAAGCGGCGAGCGAGGAAGCGCGACCGGGGCGGCGCAGCGAGACTTGATCGATTCCGCCGGCGACGCGCTCGAAAGAGTTCTCATCTCGCAGTCAGTCCCGCAACTCGTCCGGCACGTTCGCTTGATCTACACGGCGATGAAGGAAGTAAACACGCGCCTCTACCTCAAGGTCGGGACGACCGGAACCGGCGGCATGGGTTTGAATATCCCCTACACGCATTCGGAAGAATCGCCCTCGGCCACGCTGATGGAAAAAACGGCCATCGCCTTCGCGCACACGGGGCTGATGTTCCTGATGGCGCGCACGCTCGACGGCCCGGCCGTGAAAGAGTTGAAGCCCGCCGCGATGGTCGGCTACGCCGACATCGGCTTCCACCCGATCCCGGTCGGCGCGAAAGGGAAGATCGGCGTGCCGGGGCAGGATGTCCAAATCTACTCCAGCCGCTCCGAACCGCTGACGCCAAACGGCGGCAGCCTGCGTCTCCGCCCGGCGAAGGGCGAGGAAGGCACGGGATATGAAACGAACGGCGCCTTGCGCGCCGTGGTGGTCAACACGGGCGAGAACGGCTTTTTCACCAACGGTGAATTTCAGGCCATCACGCACATGCGCCAGATGGAGTTCATCACGCCCGAGGAGATCGCGCGCCAGGTGGTCTTGGAGATCAAGGGCAGCAACACCGGCTACGACGTGATCGCGGCGATCGACGGGGCTTCGATGAACCCCACGTACCGCGCCGGTTATCTGCGCCACCTCGCCATCGAGGAATTGGAGAAACTGGAAAAAGAGAACGCCGCGCCTTCGGTTGCGCTCGGCGATCTCGGCCCGCCCGAGTTGGGCAAGTTGTTGTGGGAAGCATACCTGCTCAAGGAGGTGTACAAAACTTTGGTCAACGTGATCGCCAGGCCGTGCGCCGAGTTGTCGGAAGGCGTCTTCGCGCACCTGCGGTCGCATGATCAACTGCGCAACACCATCGTCTCGGTCGGCCTGCCCGTGCTCACGCCCGACGGGCAATCTTTGATCCGAGGCCCTTACATTCGCATTCCCGAAAAGCCGAATCAAGACATCGCCAGCTACGATGCGGAGGATGTGCGAACGTGGGCGGGCAAGGGTTGGGTGGATTTGCACCCGGAGAACATGGAACTGTGGCGACAGCGATTTTCGACCATGAGACATGAAACGGAGCGCATCCGCGAGCGCGGTTCGGCGGCGTTTACCCGCGAGGCCTACCTCTCCGAACAGATACAGATCGGCGCGGTCGTCGGTTGGATTTTTAACAACGAAAAGAATTTCGGATACAGGATCAAGTGAATTTGTCCGTCGTCTCTGAGCCTACGACTCGCGGGCGGCGGGCGTCGGGCGACAAACGATGAACGCGAAGCGGCCGCCCGGCCGCGAGCGACGGATAAACGGCATACCATGAACATCAGCTACAACTGGCTACGCGAACTGACGGGCGTCGAACTGACAGCGGGCGAACTGCGCGAGCGTCTGACGATGGCGGGGCTGGAGGTCGAAGCCGTGCATGAGGCGGGCGACGATTTCGTGTTGGAGATCGCCGTGCTGTCAAACCGTCCCGACCTGCTCTCGCATCTGGGCGTCGCGCGTGAGGTCTGCACGCTCGCGCGCGGCGCGGTGCGTTGGCCTGAGATGCGCGCGGCGCGCGAGGAGGGGTCGGCGGCAAGTTACACGTCCGTCGAGGTGCAGGCCGCAGACCTGTGCCCGCGCTTCACGGCGCGCGTCGTGCGCGGGGTGCGCATCGCGCCGTCGCCCGCCTGGCTCGTCGCACGCTTGCAGGCCGTCGGGCAGCGTTCGATCAACAACGTCGCCGACATCACCAACTACGTGATGCTCGAACTGGGGCAGCCGCTCCACGCCTTCGACCTGGAGAAGCTGAACGAGCGTCGCCTCGTCGTCCGGCGCGCGCGCGCGGGGGAACGTCTCACGACGCTCGACGCGGTGGAGCGCGAACTCGACGCCGAGATGCTGGTTATCGCCGACGCCGCGCGCCCGGTCGCGGTCGCGGGCGTGATGGGCGGCGCGGAGACCGAAATCTCCGACACGACGGTGGACGTTTTGATCGAGGCGGCGCACTTCGCGCCCGCGTCCGTCAGGCGCACCTCGCGCGCCCTGGGCTTGCAGACCGAAGCGTCGGATCGCTTCGAGCGCGGCGTTGACTACGAGGGACAGTTGCGCGCTCAGGCGCGAGCCGCCGCGCTCATCACGGAACTGGCGGGCGGCACGGCGACGACCGACACGATAGACCTTTACCCGCAGCCGACCGCGCCGCCCATCGTCCCCCTGCGCTTCGCCCGCGTCAGGGAATTGACGGGCATTGACGTGCCTTCGGAGGATTCGCTCCGCATTCTCGGCGCGCTCGGCATCGAGCCGGTGGGCGCAAACGGCGGCGCGCGCACGGCCGGCGAGGCGGACGCGCAAAGTGCGTCCGCGCCGTCTGGCGTCGCAGCCGAGTTCGTCAGTCCGTCTTGGCGCATGGACATCCGCATCGAAGAGGACTTGGTCGAAGAGGTGGGGCGTCATTTCGGTTACGACAAGGTTTCGGACACGCTGCCGGCCGCCAACGTCGCGGGCGAGTACCGCGCGCACGAGGGACGCAGGCGCGAGGCGCGGCGCGCGCTGAATGCCTGCGGGTTCGACGAGGCTTTGACCTTCAGCTTCATCGACACGGCGCACGATGAACAATTCGAGATGCTGCCCGGCCTCGTCCGGCGCGCCGTCGAGCCGTCGCCGTTCGTGACGTTGAGCAATCCGGTCATCGAAGGCGCGGCGCGCATGCGGCCGACGCTGCTCGCCGGTCTGCTCGCGTCCGTGCGGCACAACTTCAATCACGGCACGCGCGACGTGCGTCTCTTCGAGATGGGGCGCGTCTTCGCATCCGCGCCGGAAGCGGGCGGCCAGCCGCACGAGATCGAAGCCTGCGCGCTCGTCGCCACGGGCGTCGCCACCGAAGAAGGGCACGTGGGCGCGGCGCGCGAACTCGATTTCTACGATCTGAAAGGCGCGCTCGAAGCCGCGCTCGCCGTGATGAACGTCGCCGCGCCGGAGTTTGCCGCCGCCGGTGTGAAGCATCTCCGTGAAGGGCAGGCGGCGCGCCTGCTCCTCGAAGGCCGCCCCGTCGGCACGCTCGGCAGACTGGCCGACGACGTGGCCGCCGTCTATAAATTCAAGCAGCCGGTCTACGTCGCGGAAGTTGATTTCGCCGGTCTGCTCGCGGCGGGCGAGACGGGCGTGCGCTATGCGCCGCTCGCGCGCTTCCCCTCCGTCATGCGCGACGCGTCGCTCGTCGCCTCGCGCAGCGTAACGTTCGCGGAGATGCGGCGCGCCGTGCTTGAGTTGAATCTCGAACAGGTGCGCCGCGCCATGCTCGTCTACGTCTACGAGGGCGAGGGCGTGCCCGAAGGGCAGCGTTCGGTGACGCTCAGGATCGAATACCGCGCCGATGATCGAACGCTGCGCGACGAGGAGGTTGACGAAGCGCACGGCCGCATCGTCAACGCTCTGGGAGAGAGATTCGGCGCGCAGTTGAAGCGGTAAAGCAGAGGTCAGAGGTCAGAGGTTAGAGGTCAGTTGAAAACAGGAACTGCTTTTTACTGACCTCCAACCTCTAACCTCTGACCTCTGTCTTTTCCCTCTTGCGCTCGGAGTCGCGAAGCCGCATAATCGGTCGGCAATGTTGAGGCGTCGGATTGGGGTGAAGGAGAGGCGATGGTCGGATTAACCGGGCTGGAGAAATTTTCACACCTAGAAGATAAGATTTACCGCACCATCGAACTGACGAAGACCCTGCGTCAGGAGAAGGAAGCATTGGAACGCGATGTCGCCGCCACGCGGCGCGAGATGGGCAACCTGCTCGACGAGAAGGAGCGGCTCGAATCGCAGGTCGAGCGTCTGCTGTCCGAGCGCGACATGATCCGCATGAAGGTCGAAGCGATGCTCGATGCCGTCGCCGTGCTCGACCCGGAGATGGCGGAAGCCGTCAGGAAATGACCGGCAGAGAATCAGGTAAGCTATGAGCGCCATCAAAAGCCCCGGCGATTCCACCGGCACGCCCACCATCCGCGTGGAAATCTATAACCAGATTTACAACATCCGCTCCGACGGCGACAGCGAATACGTGACGCAACTCGCCGAGTTTGTCGATCGCCGCATGCGCGAAATCTCTTCGGGCACGCTCACGGTCGATTCGCTCAAGGTGGCTATCCTCGCCGCGCTCCACATCGCCGACGAACTCCACCGCCTCAAACGTCTCCACGAACAGGCCGACTCGCAACTGGCCGCGCGCAGCGGCGAATGCGCCGACCTCCTCGACCGCTTGCTCAAGGCGCGCACCGTCGCCGAACAGCAAACCGCCAACCAGAGCAACATCTCCTTCACCTGAAATCCGAGAAAAATCGGACGCCGGTTGTCAAGTTTCGAGAGCCTGTTTTGAGGGCTTGAAAATTGGCGATCCGCCGTCCGTTTTATGCTAGTATCCGCTTTGGCTGAGGGAATCTATTCTGCGTGGTTCGTCACCGATTTCCCATGTTGAGCCAATGCCGTTGATAAGGGAGTCCGACGCCGCTTCGATAGCCAGTGCATTCCTTCATCGTTAAGGAACTGCCAAAGGCCGCGGCTCACAAAAGGACACCCACCTGTTGAGTGCAGGTTCAATTACGGCTTCGGAGCGGCTTCGCGGATGTCCCTCTGCCATCCTTTTTAAGTGACAAGCGACAAGCGACAGGTGACAAGTTGAAGCGGCTTGCTTTTCTGACTTGTCGCTCGTCACCCGTCGCTTGTCATTTTGTTTTAGGGGTGTGTTGATGAGAGTGTTGATGATCGGCGACGTGGTGGCGAAGCCGGGGCGCGTGGCGATCCTGGAGCGCATTCAAGACCTGCGCGAGCAGCACCGCATCGACCTCGCCGTGATGAACGCCGAAAACGTCGCGGGCGGTTTCTCCATCACCCCCACGCTCGCCGATCAACTCTTCGCCTCCGGCATCGACGTGATGACCTCCGGCAATCACATCTTCGACAAGCGCGACGTGATCCCCTACATCGAACGCAACGGGCGACTGTTGCGCCCCGCCAACTACCCGCCGGGCACGCCGGGCGCGGGACTATGGATCGGCGAGGTGCGCGGCGTCGGGGTCGCCGTCCTCAACTTCATCGGGCGCGTCTTCATGGGCACGTCCGACGACCCGTTTCGCGTGGCGCACGAGTTGGTCGATTCCATCCCGCCGGAGGTGCGCGTGCGTCTCGTTGACATGCACGCCGAGGCGACTTCGGAGAAGAGTGCGATGGGGTGGTTTCTGGACGGGCGCGTCTCGGCCGTCGTCGGCACCCACACGCACGTCCAGACGGCCGACGAGCGCATCCTGCCCGGAGGGACGGCCTTTCTCTCGGACATCGGCATGACGGGCAGCTACGCGGGCGTCATCGGCATGGACAAAGACGACGTGATCGCGCGCTTCACCTCCGTCACGCACCCGCGCGCCGAGCACTCCACGGGAAACGTCCGCATCTGCGCCGCCGTCATAGACGTTGACGACGAAACCGGGCGCGCACGCGAAATCTCCCGCCTCTCGCTGCCGCACGAATCTTGAGGCAGCGCGCTCCGGCGGCGTCTCGATAAGACATTCGCTCGCCGCCCCGGTTATAATCGGCGGCACAGTTTACGACACCACACGAATCAGTCACGGAGGATTTAGATGAAGACTCGCACACTTTTACCGCTCTTGTTGTTGCTCTCTTGCGCGTGCTCCTCGCAGGCGCAAAATTCCGCCACGCCCGCGTCGCCCGCCACGCCCGCCACGCCCGCGTCGAATGCCGCGCCCGCGCAGCCCGCGCAACCGGCGCAGAAAGCCGCCCCCGAGCGCGCCAACGCCGAGGCGACCGTCAAGGGCAAAAAGATTTCCATCAACTACGGAACCCCGACCATGAAAGGCCGCAACTTGTTGGCTCAAGCCCCGGTCGGCACGGTCTGGCGCGTCGGCATGAATCAGGCGACCGAGTTCACCACCGACGGCGATCTCATGGTTGGCGGCAAGGAACTGAAGGCCGGTAAGTATTCGCTCTGGGTGCGCCGCACGGGCGAAGACTCGTGGACGCTCGCCTTCCACCCGAAGACCGGCGTGTGGGGCGCGCCCGCGCTCAAAGAAGGCTATGCCGCCGAGTTGCCCCTGACGCTTGAGAAGGCGCCGGAGTCCACCGAGACGTTGATGATCCATCTGGCCGACGCGAAGGGCGAGGGCGAGGTCTCAATCCACTGGGGCACGACGATGATGACAGGCAAATTCGGCGTCAAGTAAGCGAACGCGCGCAGGCGTCGAGACATGGATGCGTCGAGACCTGAACGCGCCGCGCGCGGCGGGCAAGAGGCGTCGCGGAGCAAAACGGAAAGCGTGGCCGCGCAAGTTGGGCGGCCACGCTTTTCTCATCCCTCATCGCTGCGCCTCAGCTCACGCAGTTTTCACGGCGCGCTGTCTCCGGGGACGGGTTCGATGCGTTGCGGGAGTTGCGACGTGTGGATGTCTTCCTCTGGGACGGCGGAGAGCAGGTCGCGGTAGAGTTCGGGCATTGATTTGACGCGGCCGTTGCCGTCCGTGACGACGTGGCCGGTTTCGCCTTCGGCGATGATCAGTTCGTCGGAAGCACGCAGGATTTCATAGCCGAAGCGGACGGAGCGGCGGCGCAATTCGGTGATGTGCGTGCGCACGATCAGTTCGTCGTCATAGAAGGCCGGGGCTTTATAACGGCAGTAGCTTTCGGCGACGACGAGGAAGGCGTCGGAGTTTTCCTCCATCTCGCGGTAGGCGAAGCCGCGCGCGCGACAGAACTCGGTGCGACCGATTTCAAACCAGATGAGATAGTTGGCGTGATAGACGACGCCCATCCGATCCGTCTCCGCATAGCGCACGCGCACGTTGGTCTCGTGCCACACGTCGAACAGAGGATCGTCCAAAGCAGTTTCTGCCGTCATAAAAGCCTCCCGCTCGATTGCCCTCCGCCGGGGAGCAATCTACACTACCGAAATGAGCCGCGTGTCTGCGGACTATAAAAGCGAAAGGTGAGAGATGTCAAAGAGAAACAAGTCGGGCTGGTTGAGAGCGGGTTTCGCCCTCGTCGTCGCGTTCGAGTTCACGATGGGTCTGTGGTCGGCGGGTGCGCCGCGCGCCTCGGCACAGGTGGCCGCGCCGCAAAGACCGGCCACGGCGGCCGTCAACCCGCGCAGCGCGAGCGTGGCGGCGGCCACCGCCGAAGTCTTGAAAGAGACGGGCGAGATCAGGAAACTTGAAGTGCTGCGCCCGGTCAAGAGCGGGGCGCAATCGCGCGCCGAGATCGAGCGCATGCTCGTGCGCAACCTCGACGAACAATCCACGCCCGCCGAACTCCACGCGAGCGAACTCGCGCTCAAGAAGTTGGGACTCGTGCCCGCGAACTTCCGGATGCGCTCCTTCCTCATCGAACTGCTCACCGAACAGGTGGCGGGCTACTACGACCCGAAGACGCAGGAGTTTTACCTCGCCGACTGGATTGACCTCGACGGCCAGCAGCCCGTCATCGCGCACGAACTCACGCACGCGCTCCAAGACCAGCACTTCAACCTGCGCCGCCTGGAAGATTGGCCGAAAGGCGACTCCGACGCCGAACTCGCCGCGCACGCCCTCGTCGAAGGCGACGCCACGCTCGTCATGACCTTCTACGTGATGCGCGATTTGAAGCGCGTCGCGGCGATGATGAAATCAATGGGCGCGGCGGGCGCGGCCTCCGAAAAGATCGAGCGCGCGCCGCGCGTCCTGCGCGATTCGCTCATCTTTCCCTACAAGCAGGGCATGGAGTGGACATCGCAGGTTTACCGGCGCGGCGGCTGGCCGCTCGTCTCCGAAGCCTACAAAAATCTGCCCCAGTCAACCGAGCAAATCCTGCACCCCGAAAAATATTTCGCGCGCGAAGCGCCCGTGAAGCTCAACGTGCCTGACCTCGCCGGGCTGCTCGGCCAAGGCTGGGCGCGGCTCGACTATGATGTGAACGGCGAGTGGAGCTATTTCCAAATTCTCGACGAGTATCTGCGCGCGGAGAAAGAGTCGCAGCAGGCCACGGCCGGTTGGAGCGGCGACCGCTTCGCGCTCTACGAACATCGCGCCACGCGCCAGGTCTTGCTCGCCCAACTCACGGCCTGGGATACCGAACAGGACGCCGTCGAGTTTTTCGACGCCTACGTCAAACGCACCGGGCTTCGCTACAAGGACGCCGTGGCCGACACGCGCGCCAGCGTCCCCGTCGAGACGCGCCGCGTCTGGCGCACGACGGGCGAGGGGCTGATCGTCATGGAACGACAAGGGGCGCGCGTCTGCATACTCGAAGGCGTGCCGGGGAAGGCCAATGCGGGCGCGTTGTTGAAAAAGATTCTGGAAACTCCGTAAGGACAAAAAAACTCCGTCCCGCCCGATGCCTTCCGCTGCCCGTCTCGCCGCATAACAGGCGCGTTGTCTCGCGTCGCGCTCCTATGTTATGTTGGGGCATCTTTGGCGACCAAAAATTTAAGCAGGAAATAAACGCCGCCGGGCTGCGCCTGTCAGGCGCACGCCCGCGTGGCCGCGTGTCAAGATGAAGTCAGAACCACTATCTTCCGCCGATGCTAGGGCTAAGCGCACGCGCATGCGCGAACTGGTCGAGGAGTACGAGCGCCTCGCGGCCAAACTTGAGCGCGGCGGCGGCGCCGATAAGATCGAGCGTCAGCATAGCCAGGGCAAACTCACCGCGCGCGAAAGGCTCGCGCTCCTGTTAGACCCCGGCGCATACAAGCAGGAGATCGGCCTGCTCGTCGCTTATGACGAGTACAAGGGCGGCGCACCGGCGGCGGGCGTGGTCACGGTCGTGGGGCGCGTCGGCGGGCGCGAATGCGTCGTCGTCGCCAACGACGCGACGGTGAAGGCCGGTTCGTGGTGGCCGGAGACGATCAGGAAAATCCTGCGCGCGCAGGAGATCGCCATGCGCTCGCGCGTGCCGATCATTTACCTGGTGGATTCGGCGGGCGTGAACCTGCCCTATCAGGGCGGCGTCTTCCCCGGCCAGTATGGCGCGGCGCGCATCTTCTATTACAACTCGATCATGCGTCGCTATTTGCACGTGCCGCAAATCTCGGCGGTGATGGGGCCGTGCGTGGCGGGCGGCGCATACCTGCCCGCGCTCTCCGACATCATCGTGATGGTCGAAGGCACCTCCTTCATGGGACTCGGCGGCGCGAACCTCGTCAAAGGCGCGACCGGCCAGACCATCGATAACGAGACGCTCGGCGGCGCGCGCACGCACAATGAGATTTCCGGCGTCGCGCACTACCGCGTCGCGAGCGATGAAGAATGCCTTGCGAAGATCAGGGAGTTCGTCTCCGAACTTCCCGCCAGCGCGCAGTCGCGCTCGCTGTCCGTCGCCGGGAGCGCGGAGGCGGCGCACACGGCGGAAGAACTCTACAACCTCATCCCCGAAGATCATCGCCAGCCCTACGACGCGCGCGGCGTACTCCAATGCATCATTGACGGCGGACAGTGGGACGAGTTTCAGGCCGACTACGCGCGCGAGATGATCACGGGGCACGCGCGCATACGCGGCATTCAGGTCGGCGTGATCGCGAACAGCCGCGGCATGTTTCGCGCGGCGGGCGGCGGCCAGCCGAAGTTCGGCGGCATCATCTACACGGAGTCGGCCGAGAAGGTCGCCTACTTCATCGAGGTGTGCAATCGGCATCGCACGCCGCTCGTCTTCATCCAGGACGTGTCCGGCTTCATGGTCGGCGCGGAGGCGGAACATTCGGGCATCATCCGCGCGGGCGCGCGCTTCGTCGAGGCGATGGCGACGGCGTCCGTGCCGAAGATCGTGCTCACCATCAACCACGCGTCCGGCGCAGGGTACTACGCGATGGCGGGGCAGGGCTTCGACCCCGATTTCATTTTCAGTTGGCCGACGGGTCGCATGGGCGTGATGGAGGGCGACTCGGCCGTGCAGGCTCTCTTCGGCACGCAACTCGACAAGCTGAAGCGCGAAGGCGCGCAGCCGGACGAGGCGTTGCAAGCGGAGATGGCGCGCGTGCGCGAGGATTACGACCGGCAGTTGGACGCCAAACACGCCGCCGCGCGCGGGTTCGTCGATGCGGTCGTCACGCCGGAGCAGACGCGCGACGCGCTGGAGTTGGCCTTGCGCGTGAGCGCGAACTATGACGGGGCGCATCTCGGCCACTTCGTCCTGCCGCCCACGCTCGCGTAAAGCACAAAGAGTTCCACGCGCTCGCACCGGCGCGCACGATTTTTCGTGCAACGGGTTTCATCTTGTGAGAAACTACGGGCAAAGTTAGCAGCTTAACCGGACAGTTATTTCATCCCCCGCGCGAACCGGCCATGAGGACGCGAAACGCGTCGAGCGACCAACGCGCGCGGGTGCGGGTGCGGTCGCCGGTCAACAAGCTCTTTGACGGCGATACCCGGCGTTCGGCTGAGGCGAGAGAGAAGCCGAACACGGGGAGAAAATTTTGGTAGCATTGGCGTCTTACGAAAACGCTTAGCCGTCGCCCCACAGCGAGGCGCGACGCGATATTCCAACGGAGGATGAGGTCACTATGAAGAGAACCATCACAGGCAAAATGCTCTGTCTCTTAGTCCTGTTCGTCGCGGCTGTTTTCATCGGCGCGGATTTGCCCGCCTCGGCGCAGAACAGCAACAGCGGCACGACCGGCGACACCACGATGCAGAACTCGAACGGCGGCAGCATGACCCGGAGCCGGGGACGCCGCCGCGCCCGTCGTCAAGCGCGCCGCGCGCGTCGTCGCGCACGCCGCAACGCCGCCACCACGATTGTCCAGGCGCCCGCCGACGCGAACGCGAACACCGGCGATACGTCGGGCAACACGAACATGGCGGGCGACACGTCCATGCCGCAGGATACCAACACGAACACCTCGGGCGGCGGGCAGAGCGGAAGCATGCCCGGCATGGGCACGTTTGGCGACGTGGCCGATCTGTCCGGCACCTACACCGGCACGATCAATTACGCCGAGGGTGGCATGACGGGCGAAGCGACGTTGACCCTCACGGGCAACACGTTCTCGATCACGGCCGGTTCAGCGACCGCGAGCGGCACGCTCAGCGCGCGCAGTTGGCCGGGCTACACCGCGCTCTCCATGCGCTTCGGCGACACGCTGCCCGCCACCATCATCTCGACCCGCGCGTGGCATCGTGGGCGCACCTTGAGAATCCAGAGCGTGAGCGGCGAGACGCGTCCGTTCACCTTCAACGGGCGGTCGCAGTAGTAGTTGTAGTAGTTGTCGTCGTAGTCACCGCGTCGGCCGCGCCGCGCGGTTAAAGTCGGGCGAAGTAAAAAGGTAAAAGGCAAAAGGCGAGAACTGCTTCTTGCTTTCACTTTTACCTTTTTACTTTTCGCCGTAAAGTAAGTTTCAGGTTTCAAGTTAAAGACCGAAGAACCTCAGTCCTGAAACCTGAAACTTGAAACCTGAAACCTTTCCTGGATCAAAGATGAAAGAGAAGATTCGCATTGCGAGCGGGCAGGGCTTCTGGGGCGACATGCTCGACGCCCCCGTGCGGCAGGTCAAAGGCGGGCAGATAGATTACCTGATGCTCGACTATCTGGCCGAAGTCACGATGTCCATCATGCAGAAACAACGCGCACGCGACCCGCGCGCCGGTTACGCGCGCGACTTCGTGCCGCTGATGCGCGACATCCTGCCCGATTGCGTGGAGCGGAACATCCGCGTGACGGCGAACGCCGGGGGCGTGAACCCGGTGGGCTGCGCCGAGGCGGTGCGCGACGTGGCGCGCGAACTCGGTCTCGGCGGGCGGCTGCGCATCGGCACTGTGACCGGCGACGACATCATGGGGCGGCTCGACGAGTTTCTTGAACGCGGCATCGAACTGCGTAACATGGACACGGGCGAGCCGCTTTCGCAGGTGCGCGATGCGATCCAGAGCGCGAACGTCTATCTCGGCGCGTGGCCGATGGTCGAGGCTTTGAACGGCGGCGCGCAGGTCGTCATCACCGGGCGCGCGACCGATACGGGGCTGACGCTCGCGCCCGTCATACACGAGTTCGGCTGGCAGGCCGACGACTGGGACAGGCTCTCGGCCGGAACCATCGCCGGCCACATCATCGAGTGCGGCGCACAGGCTTCGGGCGGCAACTGCCAGTACGATTGGCAGTCGATCCCCGACCTCGCGAACGTCGGCTTTCCCATCGTCGAGGCCGCGCCCGACGGCACGTTCGTCGTCACGAAGCACGAGGGCACGGGCGGCATCGTCTCGATCCCTTCCATCAAAGAACAACTCGTTTACGAGATGGGCGACCCGCACGAATACATCACGCCCGATTGCGTCGCCGATTTCACTTCGATCCGGCTCGAAGAGGCGGGGCGCAATCGCGTGCGCGTCCACGGCATCAAGGGACGACCGGCGACGGAGTTTTTGAAAGTCTCGATCAGTTACTCGGCGGGCTACAAGGCCGTCGGCACGCTCGTCTATTCGTGGCCGGACGCTTACGCGAAGGCGCGTGCGGCGGACGTGATTTTGCGGGCGCGGCTCGAACGCCTCGGCCTGCGCTTCGATCACATCCTGACGGAGTTCGTCGGCGCGAACGCGACGCACGGGCGGCTCGCCGGAGAGCCGTCGGCCGACCTTCCCGAAGTGCAGCTGCGCGTCGGCGTGCGCGGCGCGGATCGCGCGTCGGTCGAACGCTTCACGAAAGAGATCGCGCCGCTCATCCTTACGGGGCCGCCGGGCGTGACGGGTTTCGCGGGCGGGCGGCCGAAGGTGGAAGAGATCGTCGCTTATTGGCCTGCGCTGATTCCGAAGACGGAGATCGAAGCCCGCGTCGAGGTGACGGAAGCGTGAGCGCGGACACGGACGCGCCGCAGGGGGTAGCCACGGACGCGCCGGAGGGCGCAGCGCGCTCGCTCTCGTGGCGGCGACGCGCTTCGGAGATCATCGCCGATTGTCGCGTCTTCCGCGTGCGGCGCGACGTGAGCGTCAGCCCGCACCGGGGCAGCGAGCACGACTTCTTCGTCCTCGAATCCGGCGACTGGATCAACATCATCCCGCTGACGGCTGCCGACGAGGTGGTGATGATCGAACAATACCGGCATGGCTCGGAAGAGGTGACGCTCGAAATTCCGGGCGGGATGGTCGATGCGGGCGAGTCGCCGCAGGCGGCGGCCGCGCGCGAGATGCTGGAAGAGACGGGCTACGCGGTCACGCGCGAAGTGGTCAGTCTGGGCAAGGTTCGCCCCAACCCGGCGATTCACAACAACTGGATACACACGTTTCTCGCGCGCGATGTGAGCTTGCGGCAAAAGCCTGTGATCGAGAGCACCGAGCATACAGTGGTGCGGCTCGTCCCGCTCGCGGACATCCCGCGGCTCATCGCGGACGGCTCGATCAATCACGCGCTCGTCGTCGTCGGCTTCCACTGGCTCGCGCTGCACCAGGCGGGACTCGCGCCCGCCGTTTAAGTTATGAAAATTCAACTGATCAAACTCGCGCACGCGCGCTCCGGCGACAAAGGCGACACGGCCAACGTCGGCCTCATCGCCCTCAGCGAAGACTACTACCCGTTGCTCGTCCGCGAAGTGACGGCGGAGCGCGTCAAAGAACATTTCGAGGGCATCTGCCGGGGCAAAGTGGAACGCTTCGAGTTGGCTAACCTCGGCGCGCTCAATTTCCTGCTGCACGAATCGCTCGGCGGCGGCGGCACGCTCTCCCTGATGACCGATGCGCAGGGCAAGACCTTCTCCACCGCCCTGCTGCGCATGTTTATCGACGTGCCCGACGCAGAAGCCCGCGCGCTCGGACTGGATAGGTGATAAGTGATAGATAATAGGTGATAAGTGATAGATAATAGGTGATAGGTAAAAGCAAGTAGTCTTTGTTACCCATCACCCATCACCCATCACTCATCACTCTTAAAGAAACATGAGCCGCGAATCCGACAGCAACATTTCCGGCGTGCGCCACGACTACGCGCAAGTGGGCGACGTGCGCCTGCATTACGCGGAGTGCGGGCGGCGGGGTGAGCGGCTGGTGTTGTTGCTGCACGGGTTTCCCGAATGCTGGTATTCGTGGCGGCATCAATTGACCGCGCTCGGTGAACGCTTCCACGTCGTCGCGCCCGACCTGCGCGGCTACAACCTGAGCGACAAGCCCGCGCGCGTGGCGGACTACCGGATGGAGAAGTTGGTCGGCGACGCGCTCGGCCTCATGGATCATTTCGGCGCGCGCGAGGCAGCCGTCGTCGGGCACGATTGGGGCGCGGCCGTGGCGTGGGCGGTGGCCGCGCGTCACCCGGAGCGCGTGTGGAAGGTGGCTTCGCTGCAAGTGCCGCCGCTGCCCGTGTGGCTCGCCAACATGAGCGTCAAGCAAGCCTTGAGCAGTTGGTACATGCTTTTCTTCCAGCTTCCGTTCCTGCCCGAATGGCAGATGGGCGCGGGCGATTTCGCCGCGCTCGACCGCATGTTCAAAAAGACTTCGCGCCCCGGCACGTTCAACGATGCCGACCTCGCCGTCTATAAAAACGCGCTCCGGCAAAAAAGCGAGCGGACGAACACCACCGCCCTCACCGCCGCTCTCAATTACTACCGCGCCAACGTCTTCGCGAATCTCACGCGCTCGCCCGGCGCGGCGCAGGACGGGCACGCGCGCATCCGCGTCCCCACCCTGTTCATCTATGGCGAACGCGATTTCGCCATCAGGCCGGAAACCGTGCGCGATGTCGGCAAGCACGTCGATGCGCCCTACCGCGAACTCCGGCTCGCACACAGCAATCACTGGGTGCAACAGGAATCGCCCGCGGAGGTCAACGCCGCGCTCCTCAATTTTCTCGAATCGTAAAAGCCGCCGGGCGCAGAGCCTGCCCGCGCCGCGCTTGCAAGGAGCTTTGACCGGGTCGGCCGTGAAAGTATGCCGGAGTTTGGCGGCCGCCCTCACGGAAAGAACATGAACGAGCCATCACAACTGATCTACACCGTGGAAGGCGCGGTTGCCCTGCTCACGCTCAACCGTCCCGAGAAGCGCAACGCCCTGAACGACGCGCTCATCGGCGAACTGAAAGATGCGCTGCGCCGCGCCGACGCGAGCGACGCCGTGCGCGTCGTCGTCCTGACGGGCGCGGGCGCGGACTTCTGCTCCGGCGCAGACCTCTCCGCGCTTCAAAAAATTTCCGAAAGTTCGATCACGGAAAACCTCGAAGATGCGCAGTCGCTCGCGGAATTATTCGCGTTGATCAGGCGCGTGCGCGTGCCGGTGGTGGCCGCCGTGCGCGGTCGCGCTCTGGCGGGAGGGTGCGGCCTGGCAACGGCTTGCGACCTCGTCGTCGCCACGCGTTCGGCGCGCTTCGGCTACCCGGAAGTGAAGATCGGGTTTGTGCCCGCGATGGTGATGGCGATTTTGCGTCGCAACGTTTCGGAGAAACGCGCCTTTGAACTCATCACGCGCGGCGCGGAGGTCAGCGCGGAAGAGGCGCACGCCTTCGGCCTCGTCAATCACGTTTTCGACGATGAGAATTTCGAGACGGAAGTCGAACGCTACATCGCGGGCTTCGAGCGCGTGAGTCGTTCCGCCGTGATGCTCACCAAACGCCTGCTCTATCACATGGACGGCATGACCTTCGACGCCGCGCTCCAATCCGGCGCAGACCTCAACGCCATCGCCCGCATGACCGAAGACTGCCAACAAGGGATCGCGCGCTTCCTCAAAAAGTAGCTCGCCGGAATTGCGCCGCGAGTTCAACGCCAGCGCGCCAGGTAATCGCGCAAGTTCTGATACATGCTCTCGAAGGAGTCGGCGCAAAAGAGGATCGGCTGGTAATCGGTGGTGTCGAACTCCTGCCGCGCCGCCGCCTCCAAGTCCAGCGGGCGCAGTTCCGCGCGCCGCATCGCCTCCAACTCTCCCGCCGACGACACCAGCCCCGCGCCGTAGGCTTTGACCTCGCCCGCTTCGCGCAGAACTCCGAACTCGATGGTGAACCAGTACACGCGCGCCAGCCGCTCCAACGCCTCCTCCGTGGTTGTCCGCCTGACGGCTTCGCCGACGAGCCGGTTGAGTTCGGCGATCGGTTCACTGGCGAGCAGCACGGCATGGCCGAGCAGTTCGTGAACCACGTCCGGCTCGGGCGTGTAGAGCGGCGTCGAGTGATGGCGGATGTACTGCGTTGACAGGAACACGCCGTTTGCCAGCGACTCCAAAAAGACGCGCGGCGCGACCAACCCGCCGACGGGTTCGAGCCGGAAACCGCTGAGCTTCCGCACCCTTTCCGAAACCCCGCGCAACTGCGGGATGCGGTCGCACGCGAGGTCGAGTCGTTCCACGCATTTCAGATACTCGGCGCAGGCGTGGCTGTGATGTTGCGGCCTGAGCGCATCGCGGACGATGCGCCAGAGTTCATGTTCCTCTTCCGTGTAGGGCGCATCGGGGATGGGCGAACCCGGCTCATAACGCAAAGCGATCTCGGCGATCTCGTTGCGCCGCGCGCGGTATGCCTGATCGCGAAAGCCGGGGTGGTCGCGGTCGAGTTTGACGTGGGCGCGTCGCGCGGTCGGCGGCGCGGCGGGTGCATCCTGCACAGTGGTTTCGGTTGCATCGTGCGCCGCAGGTTCGGAAGCGACGGTTGGTGAGAACTGCTGTTCCTGCATCATGTTTGAAACTCCATTGCCGTGTGAGCTTGAAGGCGAAATAAAAAAGAACCGGCCACTCGTCCCTTCCGTAGCGGAAGGGACGAGTGGCCGGTTCAAGAATCCGTCTCGGTGTGCGCTACCTGATGAGCACGCGCCGACAGTTCTTCGCCGCCTCATCCCTCCGTGCGGAGAGCGAGCCGTCATAGCGATAATAGCGATAGGAACTGTTCGGTTGCATTAACATCTCGGTCACACCCGCGCCGGAAACTGCGGCGCGTGAAATCTAAAATAAGCGCGCGGCTCAACCCGTGTCAAGTTAATCGTCTCCGCTCAGGCCAATTTGCTGTGAGCGCGCCGCCGCGAGTGAGACGCGAGCTAACGCAGGCGTCGCCGTTCACGCCACTCGTCAACCGATGGCCTGCCCGCCCCGTGAAAAAGGAAAAAGAGACCGGCGAAGATCATCAGGAGCGCGGGGAACATGCCGCTAAAACTATCGCCGCGATGCGCGATGATGATCGCGGCGACGAAGTTGATGATGAAGGGAATCGAGATGAGCCGGACATATGCGCCGACGAGCAGCAGGATGCCGCACACGAACTGCGCGTAGGCGGAAAGGAAGGCCGCGAACAGCGGGAAGGGGACGCCCTGCGTGCCGAGAAAGTGAGCGAACTCTTCCATGCGCGCGCGGCTGAAAACGTTGTCCTGCACGCCCCAGATGATGAACGAGCCGATGATGAGGCGCAGGAAAAACGCCGCGTATTCGCGTCGGCGTTCGAAGAAAGAAAAGTTTAAGAGTTGCGTTGTCATGCACACTCCGACGCGGAAAGGTTGTGATAGTTGGGAACCGTCCGACCGTGCGTCCTCAATGGAGGCGGCGGCCGGATGCGAACGCCTCCACCGTGCGGTCAGCGCGGAGTGGCGGATGTTACGCGCAGCGCGGGAGAGCGTAAAGCGTTTTGTGTCCGGCGGAGCCTGCGGCGGGGTGAGTTGCACGTCTGGAGGGATGAAAAGCGGATGGCGTCTGCCGCCGCCCGTCGCTTCGCTCAGGCGAACGGAGCTGGAGCGCGAGTTTGCGCCAACGCGAAAGCGCATTCCAGGACAGGCTCGCCGATGCGGTTGACCAACCCGATCGCATAAGCCTCTTCGGCCGTCACGCGTCGCGCGGTGGCGAACATTTCGAGCGCGCGCGCCTGACCGATGAGGCGCGGGAGTCTTTGCGTGCCGCCCCAGCCGGTGATGATGCCGAGACGCGCGCCGGGGTGTGCGAAGACAGCGGCAGATGAAGCGCAGCGCAGGTCGCAGGCGAGCGCGAGATCGAGACCGCCGCCCATGCAGTAGCCGTTGACGGCGGCGATGGTGAGTTGCGGCGCGTCCGCTATTCTTTGCATGAGCCGTTGACCGCGACGCGCGAACTCGCTTGCCGTCGCGGACGTGAGCGCGCGGAGTTCGCGTATGTTTGCGCCGGAGGCGAAGGCGTCGCCCGTGCCCGTGAAGATGAGCGCGGAGATGTCCGTTTGAGTGGAGAGCGTGGAGACGAGACGGTCTAATTCTTCGAGCGTGGCGACGGAGAGCGGATTGCGTTCGGCGGGGCGGTTGAGACTGATGACGATCGCCGACGCGCGCCTTTCAACGATCACCGGAGGGCGCGTCTCGACCGATGGCTCATCGTCCGGCATAGCGAGATTTTGTCAGGGGAGCTTCTACGCGCGCGGGCGCACGTTGTTGCGCAGGAACGTCACGATGTCTTCGGTGGACGTGCCGGGCAGGAACACTTCGGCCACACCCATCTCCTTCAAGCGCGGCACATCCTCTTTCGGCACGATGCCGCCGACGAGAACGAGGCAATCGTCCATCCCGCGCTCCTGCAAAAGCTGCACGATGCGCGGGCAGAGCGTGTTGTGCGCGCCGCTCAGGATCGAGACGCCCACCGCGTCAACGTCTTCCTGCAAGGCGGCGGCGACGATCATCTCCGGCGTCTGCCGCAACCCCGTGTAGATCACTTCCATCCCCGCGTCGCGCAGCGCACGCGCGATCACTTTCGCCCCGCGGTCATGACCGTCGAGTCCGGGCTTGGCTACGAGGACGCGAATTTTTCTTTCACTCATAAGCAACGACACCTAAGCAAGTACCGGCTTGTGGGTTTCCTGCGCGCCGCGTCCCAGACCTGCGTGCAGGTCATTGCACAAGGCTTCAATCTCATCTCGCGATGCCCCGAAGCGTTGCTCTAACTCATCCGTGCCGAGGGTGTGCAGTGCGAGAGTTAAGGCAGTTTCCAGCACGGTCAATTCGTCTTCTGTGACCTGGATGTCCGTAACCTCGACCGAGGCGATAGTTTGACTTCTTAGTATTTCCATAACACTTTAACCCCCAAATCATTATTGCACCTCAATCGGCAATTGAGCACGCTCAACGTGTTCCCATTTGCCTGCGTTGACACGTCTCTGGCGGTTGCCGCGAGTCGTGCGAAAGCTGGTGTGGTGCAATCCTTCCGCAGTGTAGATGTGGGTACGCCCACGCGCTCCGACGAAGATGTAAAGCCCGGATTCAACGTCCTTGTAAATCTCCGTTGCCTTGCGCTTATCACTTTCTGCTTCGCCCGTCGGCCTATCAGCGTCGGCTCGCCTCTCTTCGCCGTGTGGCGTTGCGTCCGGTCATCAGTCAAGATTCTCCGAAGCGTTACGGCTAAAATGCAGGCTCTTCATAAAGGCCGTAAACGTCGCGCAGGGCGTCGCAGATTTCGCCGAGCGTGGCGTAGGCGCGGACGGCTTCGATGGTGGCGGGCATCGTGTTGTCGCCTCCTTGCGCCGCGCGCTTCAGTTTTTCGAGGGAGTTTGCCACCGCGCCATCGTCGCGGCGCGCGCGCGTCGCTTCGAGCCGGGCGATCTGGTGCCCGCGCACGGATTCGTCTATGACGAGGATGTCGATCTTCGACTGCTCATCCTCTATCTGATACTTGTTCACGCCGACGATGGTCTGCTCGCCGCGCTCGACGGCCTTCTGATATTGATAGGCGGATTCCTGAATCTCGCGCTGCGGGAAACCCTTCTCGACCGCCGACACCATGCCGCCCATCGCATCTATCTTGGCGAAGTAATCGAGCGCGCCGTCTTCCATCTTCTTCGTCAGCGATTCGATGAAGTATGAGCCGCCGAGCGGATCGACCGTGTTGGCGACGCCGGTCTCTTCGGCGATGATCTGCTGCGTGCGCAGGGCGATGAGCGCGGCGCGGTCGGTCGGGAGCGCGAGGGCTTCGTCGTAAGCGTCCGTGTGCAAGCTCTGCGTGCCGCCGAGCACGCCCGCGAGAGCCTGGATGGCGACGCGGACGATGTTGTTCAAAGGCTGCTGCACGGTGAGCGAGACGCCGGCCGTCTGCGTGTGGAAACGCAGTTGGAGCGTGCGCGGGTCTTTGGCGTTGAAGCGTTCGCGCATGGTGCGCGACCAGATGCGGCGCGCGGCGCGATACTTGGCGATCTCCTCGAAAAAGTCGTTATGCGCGTTGAAGAAGAATGAGATGCGCGGCACGAACTCATCAACGTCGAGACCTGCTTCGACGCCCCACTGAACGTACTCGATGCCGTCGCGCAGGGTGAAAGCGAGTTCCTGCATGGCGGTCGAACCGGCCTCGCGGATGTGATAGCCGCTGACGGAAATCGGGTTGTACTTCGGCACGTGGCGCGTGCAGAACTCGAAGGTATCGACGACGAGTTTCATCGCCGGTCGGATCGGGTAAATCCATTCCTTCTGCGCGATGTACTCTTTGAGAATATCGTTTTGCAGCGTGCCGGAAATCTTGCGCCAGTCCGCGCCCTGCTTTTCCGCCACCACCAGATACATCGCCAGGAGGACGGAGGCGGGCGCGTTGATCGTCTGCGAGACCGTGACGGCTTCGAGCGGGATGCCGTCGAACAGAGTCTCCATGTCGGCGAGCGAAGAGACGGCGACGCCGCACTTGCCGACTTCGCCCTCGGAGAGCATCGCGTCGGCGTCGTAGCCCATCAGCGTCGGCAGGTCGTAGGCGACGGAGAGGCCGGTCTGCCCCTGCGCGGTCAGATATTTGAAGCGCGCGTTGGTCTCTTCGGGCGTGCCGAACCCGGCAAACTGGCGCATCGTCCAGAGCTTGCCGCGATAGCCGGTCGGGTGGATGCCGCGCGTGTAGGGAAACTCGCCGGGGAAAGAGGTGTCTTCGTTGAAGTCGATGTCGCGCACGTCGGCGGGCGTGTAAAGTCTCTCAACCGCGTCGAGCGAAACGGTCTCGAAACGCTGCTTGCGCTCGGGACGCTTCTGCAACACGGGCGCGAGCGTCTCATCTTCCCAACGCTCCACGGCGGCCTGTTCCGGCGATGCGATTTCTTTGACTTCAGACATGACTATGACCTGTCTTTCCCGCGCAAGCACCTTGCGGTTTCACTGCCAATAAAAGTTATGACGAGATAAGTAGAGTTTGATATTAGTTGACACTTACGGGGGTGTCAACCGCATCTTCCGGCGAGAAAATGAAGGAGAATCTAAAGATGAAGTAGCGCGGCCGCTCGTTTAAATCGAGCGGCCGCGCGCTGTCAGGAAGGAGCTAACGTTAAGCAGAAACCATGCGGGCAGTGAACGGCAGGCGACCGGCAGAACCTGGGTATTAGTGCGACACCGACTCAGCGCGATAAAGAGCCTGCGCCTGGCTTGTTAATCGACGGGCACGACAAACTCGTTGGCGCGCACCATGTTCAGACGCGCGCGCGCGGCGGCCTCGATGGCGCGCGGGTCGTTTTGCAAACGCTGCACTTCGCGCTTGAGCGATTCGTTCGTGTTGCCGAGCGTTTGCACCTCTGTCCGTATCTGCGAAAACTTCTGCTCCGCGCCGCGCATCTCGGCGTGCGTCCGCATCGTGACGGTGACGCACAGCGCGAAGGTGGCGAGCATGATCATGGTGAAGACAGCCCAGGAGGGAATGAGTCCGCCACGGCGGCGCACTTCGGCGCGCGTGCCGACGATTTCGCGTGAGAGTTCGCGCGCCGGCGCGCCGAGCGTTAAGGGGCGTGCAACGGGGCGTTGCGCGGAGAGACGCGTGTCAGTCCAGTAAGTATTTGCGGCCTTGTTCAAGAAGCACCTCCAACTCTTGTTCCGATTCAGATTCAGCGTAGATGCGCACGAGCGGCTCAGTCCCGGAAGGACGCAAGAGCAGCCATGAGCCATCCTCAAAAATAAACTTCACCCCGTCCGCGCGATTGGTGCGTGCGACGCGACGCCCGCCAATCGCTTCCGGGTCGCGTTTCAATCTCTCCGGCAGCGACGCCAGAATCTCCGGCGTCAGGCGCACGCCGATGCGCCCCGCTTCGAGTCGGCCGACGCGCGCGTACAACTCGTTCAACTGCTCCGACAAACTCGCCCCGCGCGCCGCCACCGCTTCGGCCGCCAGCAGGCAGGCCAGAATGCCGTCCTTCTCCGGGTAGTGGCCGCGAATCGAGAGTCCGGCCGACTCTTCGCCGCCGAGGATGATCTTGTCCTCGTTGATCAACTCGCCGATAAACTTGAAGCCGACCGGCGTCTCGTACACCGGCAACCCGCGCGATTCGGCGACGCGATCCACCAGATGCGAAGTGGCGACCGAGCGCGCGACGCCGCCCGTCCAACCGCGCGCTTCGGCGAGGTAATCGAAAAGGAGCGGGATGAGTTGGTTGGGAGTGATGAAAGTCCCATCCGCATCCAGCACGCCGAAGCGGTCTCCGTCGCCATCCGTGGCGAGACCGAGCACACAGCCGCCGCGTTTCATCGCCTCGCGCAACTCGTCCAGATGATGATCGTCCGGCTCAGGCGAACGCCCGCCAAACAACACGTCGCGCCAATCGTGAATGGTTTCCACCTGGAGGCCGTGGCTGCGCAAGGCCGTGTCGAGATAGCCGCGCCCCGTCCCCCACAGCGGGTCGAAAGCATAACTCCTGCCCGCTCCGGCAATTACGTCGAAACGGATTTTCTTTTCGAGGTCGGCGAAATAGGCCGGACGGGGGTCGTAAACTTCGACTTTACCGGCAGTTTTATCGTTCGCCGCGCCTTCGCTCCCCGCCAGCGCGCCCGCGATTAACGCTTCGACTTGCCTGGTGGCCTCGGGCAGGGCGGGCGCGCCGTCCGCGGTGGAAAACTTCATCCCGTTGTATTCAGGCGGGTTATGCGATGCCGTGAAGTTGATTCCGCCAGCCGCGCCCCGTTCTCGAATCGTGTGGGAGATGGTCGGGGTGGGCGTCGGCTGGTCGCAAAAGATTGCATCCAGTCCGTTATCGGCGACCTCTTTCACACACTCGGCCGCAAACTTTTCTCCCAGAAAACGCGTGTCGTAACTGACCACGAGCGATGCCCCGTCGCCCACCCCGCTTGCGCGCAAATAGCTGCAAATAGAACGAGTTACGATTCGCACGTGGGCGAACGTGAATTCGTCGGCGATGACGGCGCGCCAGCCTGATGTTCCGAACTTGATGGGCATCTCGATACGGGGCTTCTTTGTGTTCTGTTGATGTCAAAAGCTCAAGATAGTGTGGCTCTAATTTCGAGACACTACAACGGGATGTGCTTTGATCATGTTCAATCCTTTATCGCTCAAACGTTTAGCGGTAAAGTGGCCGGAATTTAGCACGCGCCCAATACACTGTAAAGCTATTTCTTTGCAACGGTTTATGCGGCTAAGTTCAACGTTTACTTGAGGTAACGGTGCTTAAGCGCTTAAAATGGCGAACGGGCAGCGAACGGAAATCCGCTGAGTGGGCAAGAGACGAAATCCGCTTTATCTTGCAGGTAGATAGAGAATCGCGCTGCCGCGCACAGGTGTGGAAAACATTATTTGGCGTGGGAACGAGGCGGCCAAACGCGGTCTACAGGGCGAGGGATGGAGAAGATTTTGTAACAATCGTCACGGGCGGGGAGTAAAGTTCATAACCGCCGTATTTAAACGAGTTTATCTGAATTCCACAGCCAAAAGTAGGGTAAAAATAGAGGTGGCTTCGATGCGAGACGAATCGAAGCCACCCTATTTGGTTGTGATTAAAAGAGTTCGGCTCTGGCCGCGCGTTAGGCGGTGTTGCGATTACGGCCGGTGATAAGTCTGTAGCCGAGCAGCAGAATAATCGCTCCGATGACGGCGAACACGATCCGCATGATGAGACCCTGTTCATCGCCCGCGCCAAAAATGCCGCGCGCGATGAACGTGCCGATGATGCCGCCCACAATCCCGAGCAGGATTGTGACAATCAACCCACCGGGGTCTTTACCCGGCATAATTGCCTTCGCCAACGCGCCGGCGATCAGGCCAACGATGATTGCTCCAATAATATCCATCTCGCATCCTCCTGGGTAATCTTGTTGAAATACTAAAAACTGCTCGAAAGCAGCCATGAAATCGGCAACTGTACGATTTCAAACTAGAAAATCGGTTGCACCAGACCTCTTAGCAAAGCGCACGCCAAAGCGTTTTGCGCCGATTCATTAAGCAATAACCGTCGCGTGAGGGACGGGGGGAAGGAGTTCTGTCGCGTGGTATGAACGTTGCACGTTTAAACCGGCAACGCCCCGACGGTGTTTGGAAAAAAATCGCTTTACTAATCAGGAGGAACTATTTATGGGTCTGTGGGATAAAATGTTTGGCAACGGCGCCGACGAGTCGCAGCAACAGCCGAACGCGAATCAACGCTTCGATACGCTGAAGCAAAAATACCAGTCAGTTCTGAACACGGCTGACCAGCAGCAAATTCAATTTCACAATCTGCATGTGCAGGACGATAAACTCTTCATCAAGGGAACCGCGCCTTCGGACGAAGCCAAGGGCAAGTTTTGGGATCAGATCAAGCTCGTTAATCCGAACTTAGACGACATCACGGCGGACATCAACGTGGATTCCAGCCGCGCGCAGGCCGCGACGGCGGGCGGCGGCAGCCAGAACACGCAGAGCTACACCGTCAAATCCGGCGACACGCTCTCGAAGATCAGCAAGCAGTTCTACGGCGACGCCAACGAGTACATGCAAATCTTCTACGCGAATCGCGACAAACTGAAAGACCCGGACAAGATTCAGGTCGGTCAGGAATTGAACATTCCCAACAAGGCCTAAACCGCCTTTTCACAGTTCGAGTCAAGACGCCGGAAGGGAGCGACGCTCAGGCCTGCTTGCGGCCTGAGCGTCGCTCTTTCGTCGCTCACCGCAATCGCGTCCGCACGTTTTCTCCCGGCAAAGCGGCGCGATTCTTAATTTTATTGACACTCGCCGCGCCTGACGACTAGACTAATTTTAGTTTGAGTCGAAGCCACCTCATGTGCTCTTCGGCAGGACGAGCCACTCCCCGTAACTTCTCGTCAACAAGACTTGCCCTGACTCCAACAAACTTCGTTTGAGCGCGCCGCTTTGCGCCGCACGAAGCTGCCGCGTGTCATATTCAGTACAGGGGTTTCATGGTTCATATGTCCGGGTCAACACCTTCGTCTAATTCCGAACGTTCGGAAAACATTAGCGCGCCCGTTTTTCAACTGCCGCTCGCCTCGATGGTGCGCGCTCTGTGCAAGGCCGCGACCACCGGCTCCGACATGCTCTACGATGTCATGCTGAAACTCGCCCTGATGGTTGACGCGACGGCGCAGACTTACGGGTTAGCCACCTTCGCGCAAAAATCCGGCGAGCGTCCGCATCTCAAGTGGGTTGAGGGACTCGACCAGGATGAGATCGCCGAGGCCGAGGCGCAGGTGGCCGCGACGCTCGCTAAAATTACGGCCGTGGCGGAGATGAAGGCGGGCGACCGTGCCATCTGTCTCGTGCTCGCCGTGCCCACCGAGCGGCGTGAGGGCGTCGCCATCTACGGACGCTGCGTGCGGCCGCTGTCTGAGCGGCAGGCGAAAGAACTCAAAATACTCTGCGACGTGGCGCAACTGGCGCACGCGCACGCGCTCCTCAGCGAGGCGGCGCAACCACGGCCGCCACTCTCCGTCAATGCGCCCTCGGTCGCGGCGGCCACGCTGCCGGGGATGGTCTTCGTCAGTCGCCGCATGTCGGAACTGGCGCGCGCCGTTGAACGCGTCAAGGATTCCGATTCGACCGTGCTGGTCATGGGCGAGTCGGGCACGGGCAAGGAACTCGTCGCCCGCGCGATTCATCGCCTGAGCCGTCGCTCGCAGGCCGCGTTCATTCCGTTCAACTGCACGGCCGCGCCCGCCGAGTTGATCGAGAGCTTGTTGTTCGGTCATCGCAAGGGCGCGTTTACGGGCGCGCACACGGATCACGACGGACTCATCCGCGCGGCCGAAGGCGGCACGCTGTTCCTCGACGAGATCGGCGATTTGCCGCTCGCCTTGCAGCCGAAACTTTTGCGCTTCCTGCAAGAAGGCGAAGTTCACACGCTCGGCGAACGCGCGCCGCGCAAGGTGAACGTGCGCGTCGTGGCCGCGACGCACAAGAACTTGCCGCGCGCCGTCAGCGAAGATCGCTTCCGCGAAGATTTGTACTACCGCGTCGCCGCGCTGACGCTCGAAGTGCCGCCTTTGCGCGAACGACCCGAAGACACCGCCGCCCTCATCTCTCACTACCTGACGCATTACGCGCGCCGCAACGACCGCGCCGTCACCGGCATCACCGCCGAAGCGATCCACACGCTGCAAAATTATTCGTGGCCTGGCAACGTGCGCGAACTCGCGGCTGAGATCGAGCGGCTCGTGCTCTACACGGACGAGGGAACTTCGATCACGGCCGATCTCATCAGCCCGCGCATCAGCCCGCCGCGCGCCTCCGCCGCGCCCGATACTCCGGGCGCGCCCGCCCACCTCGAAAACATGCTCGACGATTTCGAGCGTCGCGTCATTACCGAGACGCTGCGCCTGCACGACTACAACGTGGCGCGCGCCGCCACCGCCCTCGGCCTCGGCTCGCGTCAAACGCTCTATAAGAAACTCAAGCGTCTCGCCATCAACGTCGGCGACTTCCTCCAGGACGAACAACAGCCCGGCCTCCAACTCCGCGCCGAGAGAAATTGAAGGAGTGGTCAGTGGTCAGTGGTCAGTGGTCAGTTGTTTGTGACGACCTGACTTGACGCTCGAAGACGAACGCGGATGCCGCATCACGAGCGTCGGCTAACGGATTAACAACTAACTGACCACGGACGACTGACGACTGACAACTGACCACTGACAACTGACAAACCCTATGTTCCTCGCCTATATCCTCTGCTTCGTCGGCGCGATGCTGATACACGAGTTGGGTCATCTGGCGGCGGCGCGCGCGTGCGGCGTCGGCGCGACGGAGTTGGGACTCGGTTGGGGGCGCAAAGTCTGTGGCTTCAAGTGCGGGGGTGTCGAATACAAACTGCACGCGCTGCCGATCGGCGCATACGTGCGGCTCGATATGGCGGGCTTGCAGGTGAGGCCGCTCAGTCAGCAAGTGCTGGTGCTGCTGGCGGGAATCATCGTGAACTTGTGCGCCGCGTCGCTCGCCAGCGGCACGATCTTCGGCGCGATGAACTACCTGCTCGCGGCGACGAACCTGCTGCCGTTTTATCAACAGGACGGCTGGAAGTGCGGCATGGTGTTGGTGCGCGCGTTGATGCAACGGCGAAGCGCGCTCGTCGAGTGGACGTTCACCATCGCGGGCGGCGGCGCGAGCCTCGTGTTGTTAATCGCGCTGTTGATGCGGGGCGCATGAAAATTGTCAGGCTCGCGTCCGCGCCGGTTTCGTCGGCCGCGCGGGCTTGAAACGCCTGACCCCGGCGCGGGCAGAGCAAAGTAAAAAGAGATCGATTCGAGTGGGGACGCGGCACAGGCCGCGTCCCTTAATTTTTTAACGCGACCTAACCGCCCGCGCCGCTCGCACAAGTCCTCCCGATCATTCAGGACAACATTCGTCGCCGCCGGTTAAAACCGGGGCGCAACTCTGTCAACGGAAAGCGACAGGGGGTTAAGTGTTTCTCGTTGCTTGGTTTCACCCGGAAGCGAGCTGTGGGCGCAGGCTTGAGGGGCGCGTGAATTTGTCGCCCGGCGTTCACAGGGCCATCGCGGCGCGGGAGGGGAAACGAAGTGTTTGCCTGCTTTTCTCGCGTTTCGGTCGTGTGGCACGCGCCTTGAAATAGAGTCCGTCGTCCGCAAGCAACGATGACGGGAGTGGCAACTCGAATCGTGAAGCGGATGAGAAAGGGAACTCCGAAGATGAAAACCGTGCTCAACAAAACGCTCCTGACCGTCGTCGCCGGATTACTCGTCCTGCCGTTCGCAGCCATCGCGCTGCTGGCGGGCGAGCGTGCGTTGGCGGTGGCCGCGCGGGGCGCGGAAGGCAACTGGGTCGTCGTCGCTCTGGCGATTGGCGGCATGCTCATCGGTTCGTGGCACGGTCTCTCGAAGCATCCCGTTCTGTGATGGTCTCGTCGGTCGCACGGCGTTCGGCGCGCGTGCGGCTGAAACTACAAACCCGCAAAGTTCAGCATTGCAAGGAGCAAACACATGATTAAGAAATTCCTCCGCGACGAAACCGGGCTGGAACTCTCGGAATACGCCGTGGCCGCCGCGCTCGTGGCGCTCGCCGTCATCGGCGCCTTCACCACGCTCGGCGGCAACATCGGCACCAAGATCAACGATCTGGCGACGAAGATTTCCACCACCCCCTAATCAACGCAGCGCAAAATAAACGCAACGCAAACAATCTCGATTCAATTCCAGACACAGGAGCAAAAGACAATGATTAAGAAATTCCTCCGCGACGAAACCGGCTTGGAACTCTCGGAATACGCTGTGGCCGCCGCGCTAGTGGCGCTGGCCGTCATCGGTGCCTTCAGCACGCTCGGCGGCAACATCGGCACGAAGATCAACGATCTGGCGACGAAGATTAAGTAAGGCTTCGAGCCGATCCCCCTGTAACACGGGCTTCCATTCAGGCTGGCGCGCTCTCGCCGCTTCCCGCACGAAAGAGCCGGAGCGCGCCAACCGATTTTTCAACGTCGCTCGATGAAAAATCTTTCAACTCACGCATTTGAATTCTTGATTTTGCCGACTCAGTTTTGAAACCCGAACCTGGCGGTCTGAAAGCTTCGGCGACTGGCCGCGGGAAACTCACCTTCAAGCAATTTTCATATAACAGCAATGTCAGGCACTTTAACCATCGTCAGCAGCGCCCTGCTCATCCCGCTCGCGGTCGTCATCACCTATTACGACGCGCGCTATCGCCGCATCCCGAACGCCTTCGTGCTCGCCACGCTCTGCGCCGGTCTGTCCGTCAACATCATCGTCAACGGGACGCAGGGCGCGCTGGCGAGTCTCGGCGGCTGCGCGCTCGCGTTCGCGTTGATGTTCATGCTGCACATCTTCGGCGCGATGGGCGCGGGCGACGTGAAATTGTTCGCGGCCATCGGGTCGGTCGTCGGCGCGTCGCTCGTCGTGCCGACCTTTCTCGTCGTCGTCTTGACGGGCGGCGCGCTCGCCGTCGTGACGATGATTCGCGCAGGGATGGTGCGGCAAACTTTGTGGCGCGTGGTGCAAATCTTCGTCGGGTTTTTGCCCGGCTGGGAGATGCCGCGCTTCTCAGTCCCGGCGGAACGCCGCTACACGATCCCTTACGGCGTTGCGATCACGGTCGGCAGTTTGATCTCGGTCGCGCTCTTTCGCGCCTGAGCCGCGCTCGCTAACTGAAACGCACGCGCCGCGCGCCGGAGCTTCCGGGTTTGCGGCCACCGCGCGCGGGAATTTGATCTCGAACGGAGAATGAAATTATGCGGAATAAACGTCTTGTCTTTGTGATGTGCGGCGCGGTGGTGTTCGGGCTGGTCGCGGCCTTCTCGGTGAGCCGCTACTTGTCGGGCACGCAAGCCTACGCGAAGAATCTGAACTCGGTGGTCGTCGCCAAGGTGGACATTCAGCCGGGCGAGAAGATCATCGCGGAGCAACTTCAGAGCGTGCAGTTTCCGAGCGGCGCGACGCCCGACGGGACGTTCCAGTCGGCCGATAAACTCGTCGGCCGCGTGGCCGTCGTCCAGATCGCGGCGCGCGAACCCGTCACCGATTACAAGCTCGCGCCGGAAGGCTCGGCGGGCGGCCTCTCCGCCGTCATCCCCGAAGGCTACCGCGCGATGACCGTCAAGGTTGACGACGTGGTGGGCATCTCTGGCTTCGTCATGCCGGGCGCGCTCGTGGACGTGGTGGTCGTGATCAACCCGGTCGAGAGCAACGGACGCGAGAACCCGATCTCGAAGATCGTCTTGCAGAACATCAAGGTGCTCGCCAACGGGCAGAACATCGACCGCCCGAAGAACGACCGCGAGCCGGAGAGCGTGAAGGCCGTGACGCTGCAAGTCACGCCCGACCAGGCCGAGAAGCTCGCGCTCGCGTCGAGCGAAGGCAAGCTCCAACTCGTCATGCGCAACTCCGTGGATCAAGGCGACGAGCAGACGCTCGGCGTGGACAAGCGCATCCTCCTCGGCGGCGAACGCGCCAAGCCCGTGCCCGACGCCGGTTCGCTCAAGAGCGAGCAGCCGCCGCAGCAACAGACGCAACCGGGCGCGCCCGTCTTCCGACGCTATCCGCGCGCCGACCACAACAGCAGCAGGAGCAGCAACAGCGTCCCCGCGCCGCAGGCGGCCAATCCCCCGGCCGCCCCTGCTCCCGCTGCTCCCCCACGCTCCTCGGTCGAAGTGATCGAAGGCGCGAAGAAACGAAACGTAGATTTTCCCTAAGAGGCATTAGTTTCAAGTTTCAGGTTTCAGGTTTCAAGTCTGAGAGACGAGAGCCGGGAGCCTGAAACTGACAACTTGAAACCTGAAACTTGAAACCTGAAACCCTTTCCGTTTTCCAAAGGAGTCCAATCATGCAGACCCGTCGGCTTATCCCCTTTTTCATCGCGATGCTGTGCGCCTCGCTCATGTTCGGCGTCACGGGCGCGGCGCAGGCGCAAGAGATCAGCGTGAGCGCGTCGTTTGCGAATCCGCAGAAAGACCCCGTGGCGATCAACGTGCTGGTCGGCCAGTCGCGCGTGATTAACTTCGACCGCAAGATCGGACGCTTCTCGGTGTCGAACCCGGAAGTGGCCGAGGCCGTGCTGGTCGCCCCCGACCAGGTGCTCGTCAACGGCAAGGCGTTCGGGCAGGTCAACTTCATCGCGTGGGAGAAGGATTCGAGCAAGTTCGTCGTCTTCGACGTGTTCGTGCGCGCCAACCTCTCTTTGATCGATTCGCAGATTCGCGCGCTCTTTCCGCAAGACAACATCAGCCTCAGCCAGGCCAACGGGTCGGTCGTCATTTCGGGCAGCGTCGCGCAGCCGCAGACCTCGGCGCAGGTCGAAGCGGTGGTGAAGGCCGCCGGATTCCAGACGGTGAACATGCTGGCCTCGCCGGTGAAGAACATGGCGCAGGTGCAGTTGTCGGTGCGGGTGGCGGAAGTGAGCCGCACGAAACTGCGCGAGTTGGGTTCGTCGTGGGCTTCGTCGAATAACGGCACGAGCGTCTCGGCGACGAACAGCCTCGCCTCCCTCTTCGAGACGGCCAACCTGTTCATCTCGAACACGGGTCTCGGCTCGGCGGCCTCCATCCGCGCGCTGCAAACCTCGGGCGCGCTCCGCAGTCTGGCCGAACCGAACGTGATCGCCATGAACGGCCAGCAGGCCAGTTTTCTGGCGGGCGGCGAGTTTCCGATTCCGGTCATCCAGTCGGACGGCACGCGCGTCAACGTCACGGTGGTCTTCAAAGAGTACGGCGTGCGCTTGAACTTCAAGCCCACCATCATCGACGAGGATCACATCCAGTTGGAACTCGAACCCGAAGTTTCGACCATCGACTTTCAGAACGGCGTCAAGTTTCAAGGCTATCTGATCCCCGCCCTGAAGACGCGCCGCGCCAAGACGGGCATCGAACTGCGCGACGGGCAGAGCTTCGCCCTCGCCGGTCTGCTCGACAACAGCGAATCGAGCACGCTCTCGAAAGTGCCCGGCCTCGGCAGCATCCCCATCCTCGGCGCGCTGTTCAAATCGAAATCGTTCGAGAAGCGTGAGACGGAACTCGTCTTCTTCTGCACGGCGAACATCATCAAGCCGGTCAACCGCGACGACCTGCCCGCCACGCGCGGCCTCGACGGGTTGAAGAAAGGCTCGCCGCTCGGCCTGGAGCCGCAGGGCGAAGGCATCAAGGGCGCGAGCGGTTATTCGACGGGCAGCGAAGGCGCGCAAGCGACGACCACGCCCGACGGCAAAACGACCGCCGCCGCCGCCGACAGTAAAGCGATGACCGTGACGGACGCCAACGTCAAGGCCAACGCCGCGAGCGTCAACGCGACGGTCGCCGCGCCTCCCGCGCCGGGCGACGCGAACGGCGCGACCCCCGTGGCCGCGCCCGCGAAGGATGCCGTGCGCGAAGAGAAGGACGCGTTGAAGGAGTCCGCGAAGGCGGCGGTGAAAGAGCAGGCCGCGAACACGTCGCCGGAGTTGCCGCCAGTGGGGCGCGCGGCGCACCTCGCCCTGGCGGACTATTTCAGTCGGCTCGGAAGCGCGCACGCGGCGACCGCGAAGGTCAGCGTGAAGCAGTAAGCGTGAAGCAGTAGTCGTGTGATGCGGCGGCGGTGATGAGCAACGGCCTCGTCGTGGGGAAAGCGTCGGTCGAGAGGAGCAGGGCGATGATGAAAACGTGTGAGCGGCAGAGTTCAAGAGAGCGTCGGGGCGAGCGCGGTTCGGTGCTGGCGATCAGCGCCTTCGGCATGCTGGCCTTTCTCCTCGCCACCGGCCTGTGCATAGACATCAGCCACTTCTACCTCGTGCGCGGCGAGTTGCAGAACGCCGCCGATGCCGCCGCGCTCGCGGGCGCGACCGCCCTGAACTCCGACGACGGCGGCATCACGAAAGCGGCCGACTACGCCGTCCAGGCTTTGAACAAGTACGAGTTCAACAAGAAGGGCGTCGAGATTCCGCGCTCGAACGTGTTGTTCGCGAAAAATCTGAACGGGCCGTATGTGAGCGAGGCGACGGCGAAGGGGCAGGCCAAAGACATTCGCTTCGTGCAGGTCGTGATTCCGCCCGCCGCCGTGAGCACGACGTTCGCCGCGCCCGTCCTCGGCGCGTCGCGCAACGTCACGGCCGACGCCACGGCCGGGATGAGCGTCTCGCTCAACAAGTTTTGCGATTACATCCCCGTCACCGCGATCGATTCCGACGGCGTCTATTTCGTGGCGGGACAGACCTACACGATCCGCCGTCCGCCGGGCGGCGCGGTCTCGCCGGGCAACTACCAGATTCTCGCTATCGACGGGCCGGGCGCGAGCGACGACCGCATCGGGCTGGGCAGGGGCGTGAGGAATTGTCTGGGCGCGGGTTCCAACGTGAAGACCAAGCCGGGCGTCTCGGCGGGCGCGGTCAGGCAGGGTCTCAACACGCGCTTCGGCGAATACGGCGGCGGTCTCGACCCGGACGACTACCCGCCCGACGAGAACGTGCAGGAGAACATTAACTACCAGCAATACCTCGACGCGCAGCAGGCCATCGACGCCAACCGGAATCCCGCCGGAGGCACGTTTCAATCGCCGTCGCGCGGAGTGCCCACGCGTGGCCGCCGCGTCGTGCTCATCCCGATCATCCGCGAGGGCGAGTTCGACAACGGGCGCGACACCGTGCGGATAGACCGCTTCGCGGCCTTCTTCCTGCAAACGAAAGTGTCGAACGGCAACGGCGGCGACATCCAGGCCGAGTACATCGGCCTCCGCACCGTCATCGGTCGCGGCGGCTACGACCCCGCGGGCGGCGCGGCCAGTCCCGAACTCACCATCCCCGTTCTTTATCGCTAAGAGGACTCTTCCGCGATGCACATCAAGGCGAAGCTCAATCAACCATCCGCGCGCCGCCGCCGTCGCGCCTTCGCGTGGGGCGACGAGCGCGGTTCGCAACTCGTCGAACTCGCCATCGTCATGCCGCTCATGCTCCTGCTGCTGGGCGCGACCGCCGAGTTCGGCCGTTACTTCTACACCTACACGACGCTGCTCAAAGGCACGCGCGCCGCCGCGCGCTACCTCGTCAGTCAACCGCCGGGCGCGGGCGACGCGGCGGCGCGCAACCTGCTCGTCTACGGCAACACGGCGGGCACGGGCGCGCCGGTCGCCAGTGGTTTGACGACCGCCAACGTCAAGATCACGCCGGCCAAGACCGGCAACACGACGCAAACCACGACCGTCGAGATTCAGAATTTCACTTACGTCCCCGTCTTCGATCTCGGCAAGCTCACACGCAGTTCCAGGCTCTCGCTCAGCGTCAACGTCGGCGCGCGAAGCACGATGCGGCAGATCGCGCAATAGCCAAGAGCGGGAGGAGAGCATGAAAGCGATGCGCGCAAAAAATATGAAGGGCGACGAACGCGGGGCTGCGCTCCTTGAGTTCGCCATCGGCGCGACCATCTTCGTGTCCGTCATGTTCGGCGTGCTCGAAGTGGGGCGCATGCTCTGGATACACAACTCGCTCGTTGACGCCACGCGCCGCGCCGCGCGCTACGCCGTCAATCAGGGCATGAGCACGGGGGCGCAGACCGGGGCGAAGAACATGGCCGTCTACGGCAACGCGGCGGCCACGGGTCAACCGCTCGTGCAAGACCTCACGGTTTCGCAGGTCAAGCTCACTTATCAGAATTTCGAACTCGGCGGCGGCACCGTGACCGCCGAGATCGAAAACTACGACTTCAAATTGGTGCTCCCGCTCGTCGGCAAGACGATGCGCCTGCCCGCGTACAAAACTTCTCTGACGGCCGAGAACGCGGGCTACGTGCCCACCGTCATTCCTTGAACGGCGGCGGCTAACGCGACGCTAATTCCGCTTCGGCTAATTCACACGAGAGAACGGCACACATGAATCAACTGTCATTCGTCATCCTCAGCACCGGCCTCGACTCCCTCAAAGAGTTGCGCGGCGCGCTCGCCTCGAACGAGCGCACGCGCCTGCTCGCGGGTGGCGACGACGCCGAACAACTCTTTCCCGAGATCGTTCGTCTCCGACCGAGCGCGGCCATCATCACGCTCGGCGCGGAGGTCGAACCGACGCTGAAGTTCGTCGAACGACTCGCCGCCGAGTGCCCGCAGACCGCCATCATCTGCGCCTCGCGCGACGCCTCGCCCGACCTCATCCTGCGCAGCTACCGCGCCGGGGCGCGCGATTTCCTGCGTCTCCCCGTGATCAACGAAGAGTTTCAAACGGTGATCGAGCGCACCGCCGAATTTTGTTCCACGCTGGTGGCCGCGCCGAAGAAGCGCGGCCGCGCCATCGCGGTCTTTTCGAGCAAGGGCGGGTGCGGCACGTCGTTCATCGCCACGAACCTCGCCGCCGCGCTCGACGCGCCCACCGTCCTCGTCGATCTCAACTTACAGGCGGGCGACCTCTCCCTGTTCCTCGGCCTCGAACCGAAATTCTCCATCGCCGACCTCGTCGAGAACCGCGCCCGCATCGACGACTCGCTGTTGAAAAGCTACGTCGTGCCGCACACGTCGAATCTCTCGCTTCTGGCCGCGCCGCGCGAAGCCGACCTCGCCGACGACATCGAACCCGAACACGTCTTCGAGGTGCTCGAACTCCTGCGCGAACGCTACGACTACGTCGTCATCGACCCGCAGCACACCTTCGATTCGATCACGCTCTCCGCGCTCGATCAGGCCGACGAGGTGGTGCTCGTCCTGACGCTCGACATTCCCGCCATCCGCAGCACGCAACGCGCCCTCGCCCTCTTCGACCGCCTCGGCTACCCGCGCCACAAGGTGCGGATCGTCGTCAATCGTTGGAGCAAGCAGATCGACCTCGACCTCCGGCAGGTGGAAAGATTCCTCGGCGAGCGCGTCACGGGCTACGTGCAGAGCGACTACAACACGGCCGTCAATTCGATCAACCTCGGCGAGCCGCTCGTCAAGTCAGACCCGGCCTCGCGCATCGCCACGGAGATTCGCCACATCGCGGCGAGCATCACCGGCACGAGCGTCGAGTCGGAAATCAAAGAGCCGCGCAAAGGTCTCTGGGGCGCGATCTTCGGCCGCCCCATCGGCGCGATCTCCAACGCCGGATTGCGCACGCGCCTCGGCAAAGAGAAGGCGACCGCCGCCGTCTGACGCCGCACGCGCGCCGCGCACCCCGATTTGCAACCGACGCACCCGGCCGTTCCGTCCCGAATTTGCAACCTCGAATTTGAAATCTCAAATTTGAAATCTCAAATTTGCAACCTCGAACTTGAAATCTCGAACTTGAAATCTCAAATTTGCAACTTGAATTTGAAATCTCAAATTTGCAATTTCAAATTTGCAATCCTGAACCCTTAACCCCGAACACGACGGCGAAGAAAAACTCATGTCACTACGCGAAAGACTAATCAGGGAAACCAACCCGGCGGCGATGCCGCTCGGCGCGCGCCCCGGCGACGAGACGCCCGCCGGCGGCGGCGGCCTGCACACCTTCCAGGAGATGAAGTCGCGGCTGCACCGCGCCATCATCAACCGCATGGACTTGACGAAACTCAGCCAACTGGACGCCGACCAACTGCGCGCCGAAGTGTCGCGGCTGGCCGAGGGCTTGCTCGCCGTCGAGAACACGCCGCTCTCGACGAGCGACCGCGAGCGTCTGGTCGAAGAGGTGCGGCACGAGTTGTTCGGGTTGGGGCCGCTCGAACCGCTGCTCGCCGACCCGACCATCTCCGACATCCTCGTCAACTCGCCGCAGAACATCTACATCGAGCGGCGCGGCAAACTCGAACGCACCAGCGTCACCTTCAAGGACGACGAACATCTCATGCGCGTCATCGAGCGCATCGTCTCATCCGTCGGCCGCCGCATCGACGAATCTTCGCCCATGGTCGATGCGCGCCTCGCGGACGGCTCGCGCGTCAATGCCATCATCCCGCCGCTCTCCTTGGACGGCCCCGTGCTCTCCATCCGCCGCTTCGGCGCGGAACCCCTGCGTATCTCGAAGCTCATCGAGATCGGCGCGCTCACCAAAGACATCGCCGACATGTTCGAGATGTGCGTCAGCGCGCGCTTGAACATCCTGATCTCCGGCGGCACGGGCGCGGGGAAGACCACGCTCCTGAACGCGCTCTCGGCCTACATCCCGGAGGAGCAGCGCATCGTCACGATTGAAGACTCGGCGGAGCTACAGTTGCAGCAGCCGCACGTCGTCCGCCTCGAAACGCGCCCGCCGAACATCGAGGGACGCGGCGAAGTTACCCAGCGCGACCTCGTCAAGAATGCCCTGCGCATGCGTCCCGACCGCATCGTCATCGGCGAGGTGCGCGGCGGCGAGGCCATCGACATGCTGCAAGCCATGAACACCGGCCACGACGGGAGCTTGACGACCGTTCACGCCAACACCCCGCGCGACGCGCTGGCGCGACTCGAAACCATGATCCAGATGACCGGCATGAAACTCTCCGAGCGCGCCATGCGCCAGCAGATTGCCTCCGCCCTGAACCTCGTCATACAAGCCGCGCGCCTCTCGGACGGCACGCGCCGCGTCGTCTCCATCTCCGAAATCACGGGCATGGAAGGCGACACGATCACGATGCAGGAGATTTTCATGTTCGAGCGCAAAGGCATCGACAAGGACGGCCACGTCGTCGGCCGCTTCCGCCCCACGGGCGTGCGCCCGCGCTTCGCCGAACGCCTCAAGGTTTACGGCATGCAGTTGCCGCGAGTGTTTTTTGAAGAAAATTAGATGAAGAAGTCAGAAAACAGAATTCAGGAGTCAGAAGAAAGCCGAATCCCTTATCGGCCGGTGACTTTTGAAATCACTATTCTGACTCCTGTTTCCTGACTCCTGACTCCTGGTGCTCCTATGATCCCATTTCTCGTCTTCGCCTTCTGTTTGTTTCTGACCTTCGCGGGCTACCTGCTCGCGACGCGCGGCTCGGAGCAGAAGCGCGCGCGCTTGAAGCAGCGACTGTCAGACGCTCTCCTCCATTCGGCGCACGACGCCGACATCGAGGTGCAGCTCGCGCGGCAGGAATTGATGAGCGAGATACCGCTGCTCGACCGCCTGCTCGTGCGCGTGCAGGTGGCCGGGCAACTCAAGCGCATGCTCGATCAGGCCGACCTCCACATCACCGTGACGCGTCTCTTGATGTTCTCGCTGATGGCGGCGATGCTCGCCGCGCTGGCCGCTTCGATGCTGACGATCTCGCTGATCTTGATCATCGCGGCCGGAGTCGCCGCCGCCTCCGTGCCGTTCGTCCACGTGGTGTGGGCGCGGCGCAAGCGGCTCGACAAGTTTCTCGCGGACTTGCCCGACACGCTCGAACTGATGAGCCGGGGCTTGTCCGCCGGCCACGGCTTCGCCGAAGCGTTGCACATGGTGGCGACCGAGATGCCCGACCCCGTCGCCACCGAGTTTCGCAAAACTTACGAGGAGCAGAACCTCGGCCTCTCGCTCAAACTCTCGCTCGACAACCTGGCCGCGCGCGTGCCGCTGCTGGATTTGAAACTGTGTATCACGGCCATCCTCATCCAGCGCGAGACGGGCGGCAACCTCGCCGAAGTGCTCGAAAAAGTGGCGCACACGATCCGCGAACGCTTCCGCATCATGGAAGATTTGCGAACGCTCACGACGAGTTCGCGCATGTCCGCTTGGATTCTCTGCGGCCTCCCCATCTTCGTCGCGCTCGCCGTCACCGTGATGAACCCCGACTACATGAGCGTCATGTGGAACGACCCGCGCGGCCACAAACTCGCCGCCGTCGCCATCGGCCTACAGGTCACGGGCATGCTCGTGATTCGGAAAATTTTGAATATCAAAATCTGAGAGTGATAGGTGATGGGTGATAGGTAATAGGAAAAACCTGTTTTCATCTCATCACCTATCACCCATCACCCATCACTAAAACATTATGATTTTCATCATCACCCTCTCGACATTCGCGTTCATCACGCTCGGCGTGATGGGGATTTACTGGTTGATGTTTCGCCCGGCGAGCGCGGCGACCGAACGCCTGCGGCGCATGGGCGAGACGGGCGGTGGCGGCGTCGCCGTGCGCACGCCCGACGTTGACCTGAGCGCGAACGCCGCGTCCGACGACGGCATCACCGCGCTGGCCGAGCGCATGGCGAAGCCGCTGCACCGGCTCGCGCCGCCTTCGGCTGCCGAGGCCAGGAAGCTGCAAAAGCTGTTGATGCAGGCCGGGTATCGTTCGCCGAACGCGCCGGTCGTTTTCCGCGCGGTGCAAATCGCCGTGCTCGTCGGTTTGCCGGGTCTGGTCGCGCTCGGTTGCGCGGTGGTCGCGCGCCCGCTCGATAGCGCGGTGACGTGGATTCTGCTGGCCTTCGTCATGGGCTTCTTTCTGCCGCGCTACGTGCTGCGCAAGATGGTCAAAGGGCGGCAGCAGCGCGTGCGCTGGGGATTGGCCGACGCGCTCGACCTGCTCGTCGTCTCCATCGAGGCGGGACTCGGTTTGAACGCGGCCATCGTGAAGGTCGGCGAAGAGTTGCGCGAAGTCCACCCGGAGATCAGCGAAGAGTTCGAGTTGACGAATTTGGAAATCCGCGTCGGGCGCGACCGCGACGAAGCCCTGCGCAATCTGGCGGAACGCACGGGCGTTGACGACCTGCGCAGCCTCGTGGCGATGCTCATTCAGGCGGATCGCTTCGGCACGTCGATCGCGCGCGCCGTGCGCGTCTATGCCGACAGTTTACGCACGAAGCGCAGGCAGCGCGCGGAGCAGGCCGCGCAGAAGGCCGCCGTCAAGCTGCTGATCCCGCTCGCGTGCTTCCTGTTCCCGACGCTCTTTATCTCCATCCTCGGCCCGGCCGCGCTCAATCTCATCGATTCGTTCGCCAAGATGTAAAGGAGTTTTTCCGCCATGCGTAAACGCACCCTCAACGCTTTCATCATCGCCCTCGTCCTGACCCTCGGCGTCTCGACCTTCTGGACGGCCACCACCACCGAGCACGACGGCGACGACGCCGCCGGGATCGTCGCCGCCGACGGCTCACCGACGGGCGCGGCCGAAGACCCGGCCGCCGCCGGGGAGACGCCGAAGAAGAAGGGCAACCGCTTCGCGCGTTTCTTCAAAGCACCTTTCAAGGCGGCGGCGAAACTCTTCGGCGGCAACGACGACCGTGTGCGACGCCTCTCGGAGAAGGACGTGGCGAAGTTTGAGAGCGCGCCCTTGCTGCGCGTGGAGGACAGCCGCACGACTCGCGCCGAGCACACGACGGACGAGGGCGGCACGGCGAAAGATTATCTCGCACGCGGTCGCGCGCTGCTGGATGCAGGCCGCCTGAACGAGGCGGTCAAAGAACTATCGCGCGCCGTCTCGCTCGATGCGCGCCTGTCCGAGGCGCACAACCTGCTGGCCGTGGCCTACGACCGCAAAGGCTTGCACGACCGCGCGCGCGAGTCCTTCGAGCGCGCGCTCGATCACGAGCCGGACGCGCAGACGTTGAATAATCTCGGCTACTCGCTCTACCTGAACGGCAACTATCGCGCGGCCGTCGCCCGCCTCAAGCGCGCCGCGCGCCTCGCGCCCACCGACGAGCGCATCTGGAACAACCTCGCGCTCGCGCAGTGTCGCCTCGGCAAGTACGACGATGCTTACCGGAGCTTCGCGCGCTCCGGCGGCGAGTATCAGGGTCGTCTCAACGTCGCCGCCATGCTCGAACGCGCCGGGCGCGACGGTGAAGCCATCGAACACTACGAGGCCGCGCGCCGCGTGCAGCCGCACTCCGAGTTAGTCCTGCGCCGTCTCTCCGAACTCTACGCGCGCGGCGGCCACAGAGCCGAAGCGGCGTCCCTTGCCCGTTGCCAGTCCTCAATCGCCTGTGACTGACATAACGAGCGGCTAAAGATGAAATTGAACCACCGACGATTAAAAGCAAACGACTGACAACTGACCACGGACAACTGACCACGAACAACTGACCACGGACAAATCACATGACTCATAGCAACATACTGACGCGCATGGAAGTGGAGAGCATGGGGCCGCCCGTGCCGGAAGAACTCGCCGAGACGGACGTGCCGGAGAGTTTCCTCTGCGACCTCGCCCTCAAGATCGTGGCCGCGCTGCCCGAACCTTCAACCGCCAACGTCACCGAGCGCATGCGCCTGCCGCGCGCCCTGACGGAAGAGATTCTGCAACAGCTCTACCGCGAGAAACTGATCGAGGTGAAACTGCAATCGGCGATGGGCGCGACGCGCTACGGCATGCTCGATAAGGGTTGGGGGCAACTCGCGCGCGCCCGCGCCTTCTGCGGCTACGACGGCCCCGCGCCCGTCTCCTTGCGCGACTACGCGCACATGATGCGCCTGCAAGCCGTGCCCGCGCGCCACGCGACGATGGACTCGGTGCGCGCCGCCTTTCGCGATCTCGTGCTGCCGGATTCGCTCATGCAGACGGTCGGCTGCGTCGTCAATTCGCGCCGCTCTCTGTTTCTCAGCGGCCCTCCGGGCACGGGCAAAACCGCCGTCGCCGAGCGCATCAACGCCAGTCTCCCCGGCGCGATCTGGATTCCCTACGCCATCGAGATCGACGGTCAGGTGATCCGCGTGTTCGACGCGCACAACCATCGCCCGGCCTCGAACGAGGCGACGCCCGTCGAGTACGACCGCCGCTGGGTCTGCATCGAACGCCCGCTCGTCATCGTCGGCGGCGAGTTGACGCTGGAGAACGCCGATTTGACCTGGAGCGAGGCGGCCAGGTTTTACGAAGCTCCGTTTCAGATGAAATCAAACGGCGGCACGCTCGTCATCGACGACTTCGGACGGCAGCGCGTTGCGCCCGCCGACCTCTTGAACCGCTGGATCGTCCCGCTCGAACGCCGCGTGGATTATTTGACGCTGCACACGGGCAAGAAGATCGAAGTGCCCTTCGAGCAGTTGGTCGTCTTCGCGACGAACCTCGAAGACAAAGACCTGGTTGACGAGGCGTTTCTCCGGCGCATGGGCTACCGCGCGCGCGTCGAGCCGCCGACGCCCGCCGCCTACATCGAAATCTTCAAACGCGCGGCGCACACGCGCGGGATGCGCGTCGAGCAGGTGTGTCTCGACTACATTTTGAACAACTACATGATCTCGCATCGCCAGATGAAAGCCTGCGAGCCGCGCGACCTGCTCGACCGCGTGCTCGACATCTGCCTCTTCGAAGGTCAGGCCATCGAACTCACGCCGAAGGTGATAGATAGCGCGTGGCGTAACTACTTCGGCACGTCGCACGGCTTCGCGGCGACGGAGACCGAACGACGCGGCGCGGGCGACGCGCGCACCGTGGGCGATTTGATTGACGTGCCATAAACGGGGTTTAAGGACGATGATGAGAAAATTTTCACGCAAAGGCGCAAAGGCGCAAAGAAGAGGGGCGGTTCATCCTTCAAACGAATTTCTGCCGTTCGCCTCTGAGCGATTTCCCTTTGCGCCTTTGCGCCTTTGCGTGAGGTCAATCTTTTCTCACCCACGCGCCTCCGGTTTGAAAGTCGCCGCGTTTGCTTTCCTGTGTGTGCTCGGTCTGCCCGCCGCCGCTTTCGCCGACCGCCTGCTGCTGTTGGACGGCACGACGCTCGAAGTTGACGAGGCGTGGGATGATGCGGAGGGCGTGTGGTACAGGCGCGGCGGCATGACGAGTTTCATCGCCCGCGCGCGCGTGAAAGCGATTGAGCGCAAGGGGAGCGCGCCTGACGCCGCCGCCGCTGCGAAGAGTCGGCAGGTGGCGAAGCTATCGGAGGCTGACGACACGGCGGGCGCGAGGGCGAACGCACCGCAGGCGTTCGCCCCGGCGCGGCCGCTCTGGATTTACCTGGTGGGCGGGGCGCGTTTTGAAGTTGACGAGGCGAACGAGTCGGCGGAGGGCGTCTGGTACAAGCGTGGCAATCTCTCGATCTTTCTCGAACGCGCGCGCATTGAGCGTATTGAAAGAGAGTCGGACGAGGTAGTGGCGGCGGAGAGGGAAACGACGGCGGCGCGTCCGGGCAAACGGGAGCGGCGTTGGACGACGGGCAGGCCGCATCTCGACGCGCTGATCCGGCAGAACGGCGCGCGTTACGGCGTTGACCCATACCTCATCTTTTGCGTGATGGAGCAGGAGTCGCACTTCAACGCGGGCGCGGTGAGTCCGGTGGGCGCGCGCGGGCTGATGCAGTTGATGCCGGGCACGGCGGCGCGTTTCGGCGTCAGTCGTATCCACGACCCGGCGCAGAACATCGCGGGCGGCACCCGCTTTCTCAAGCAACTGCTCGGCAGATTCAACGGCCGGGTCGAACTCGTGCTCGCCAGTTATAACGCGGGCGAGGGCGCGGTGATCAAGTACGGCCATCGCGTGCCGCCTTATCGTGAGACGCGAAATTACGTGCGCCGCATCAGCGACCGCTACGGGCGCACGGCGCACGCCGTCGGCGACCGCAGAAGCATCAACGCGAAGACGGCTGTGACCGCATCGGGAAGCAGACAGACAACTGCCGCGGCGTCGGGAAATTGAGCCGTGCGCGGCGAAGTCGGGAGGAGTATGAGAAGTTTGCTGGCAGGGCGTTTCGCAAGGCAAGCGGCGTTCGTCTTGATATGTGCCGCCGTGTCGGCGACGGGCTGCGCATTCGAGGCGCGCGGTCAGGCTGCGGCGCAGCGCGGCGCGGCGGCCGCCGGGACGGACGGCGAAGCGGGCGCGCCGCTGACGAACGCCGCCGTCGTCAAACTCGTGCGCGCGAAGTTTAGCGAGAAGACCGTCATCGCGATCATCCGCACGCGCCCCGCGCGGTTCGACCTCTCGCCCGACCGTCTCATCGAACTGAAGAAGAACGGGGTCGGCGAGCGCATCATCCTGACCATGCTGGCGCGCGCCGAAGGCGACATGATTTCCGCGCGCGACGACGAGGGCGACGCCTTCGACGACGATCCGTTTTTCGAAGGGATGCGCGGGCGGACGCGCGCGCCGGAAGCGGGGAAGCCCGCCGACGGGCAGGGCGGCGATCCGAACGAAGTCAATATCTTCGGGTCGTCGGGCGGCGTGCGCGGGCGCACGCGTTCGCGCGTCGGCGGCGGCGCGGCGGAAGGCGATATGCAGACGAACGGCAGCGCGAGCGTGCGCATCCTGCGTCCGCCGTCGGAAGCGGGCGCGGCGAGCGGCGGTGCGGAACCCAAACTCGAACGCACGCCGACGCTCACCAATGATTCCGTGATCGAACTCGTCGAGGCCGGTTTCTCCGAAGGCACGATCATCCGGCGCATCGAAGGCTCGCCGGTCGAGTTCGATTTCACGCCCGCGAAAGTGGCGGAGTTGCGCCGCAGACGCGTCGGCGCGGCCGTCATCGCCGCGATGCGCGCCGCTTCGGGCGAAGAGGGCGCGGGAGTTCGTTAAATGATCGCGCCCCGAAACCGTGAAAGTTAGATTGATGCGTTTCAACCTTTCCGATTTGCGCTCTGATCCTCCGGCGGCTCGATTTCGCCTCGCGCGCGCGGCCTGGCTGTGCGCGTTCTTCGTGTTGCTCGCCGGTGCGACGGGCGGCACAGTCGCGTCCGTCGCGCACGGGCAAGTGACGAAAACCGTTCAGAGTTCTCCGTCGTCGCAGGACATAGACGACGACGAAGTGATCAAGGTGAGCACGACCGAGGTGCTCTTGCCCGTGACGGTGCGCGACGCGGCCGGGCGTCTGGTGACGACGCTTGAGCGCAGGGATTTTCAGGTGTGGGAAGACGGGCGCGAGCAGCCTCTGAGCGATCTGCGCCTGCGGCGCGTGCCGGTGGATGTCTTGCTGATGGTGGACGCTTCATCCTCTGTGGCGAGCAATTTGGAAGATTTCCGCCGCGCCGTGGAAGAGTTCGCCGCGCGCCTCGCGCCGGATGACCGCGTGAGCTTGTTGAAGTTCGACGACCGCGTGGAGTTGTTGCAGGATTGGACGGCGAGCCGCGTGCAGTTGCGACGCTCGCTCAGGCGCATCTCGCCCGGCATGTTCACACGCTTTCACGACGCGCTCTATCTGGCGGCGCGCGAGCAGTTCAAAGACGCGCCGCAGCGGCGACATGCCGTGGTCGTACTCACGGACGGCATCGATAGCGGGCGCGGCCACGCGTCGCTGGAGATGGCGCTCGCCGCGCTGCTCGAAGCCGGGGCGAGCGTCTACTGTATCAGCAACACGGAGATCGAGAGCGCGCGCAAACGTGCCGAACTCGATACGCTCCAATCCGAACCGCCCGCCACCCGACGCTTCAACCAACTCCGCATCGGCGACCTGCGCGAATCCCTGCGCGTGCTCGACGCGAGCGAACGCAGCCTCGCCGGTCTGACGGCCTCCACCGGCGGGCGTCTCTTCAAGCCGCAGAGTTTTGCCGCGCTCGATAGCGTCTACGCCGAGGTGGCCGAGGAACTGCGCCACCAGTACGCGCTCTACTACATGCCGCTCGACAAGAGACGCGACGGTAAATTTCGCCGCGTGCAGGTCAAGACCTCAGACCCCGCCCTACGCCTCACGGCGCGCATAGGCTACTTCGCCCCGCGCGGTTAAATGACGCCGCCCCTTTTCTCTCCGTTGTGCAAAATTTGAGCCATTTGAGCCGCTGAATGAGGGGGCTGTGTCAGAAAAGTCCGACCCGGATGTCAATTTACGGCTTCCGGGTCGGAAAGATACGCTCCCCTGTGCTTTGAGTCCGTTGGGTATATGCGACCCGCACGCGGCGGCCAAATTATCTCGTCAAAAAAAACTCCAATCGGATAAACCTTTATATTTACTCAGTTGCATTATTAAGTCCCGCTGGCACGCTCGTTGCTCTGTGTGATAGGTTGATCCATCCCTTTGAAGCAAAGAGGGCAATTCCACAGGTAAAGAGTTCGGGTCGAAAAGTGGGGGGAATCGGCGAGCCGGTCATTCCTCCGTGCCTGAATGTTCGACCGCAAGTAGAATTCAGGGCGAGACGAGAGTGGATTCGACGCCTGCCGGTCGCCTCAGGCGCGCTCCCCGGCCGCAAGTCGCTTCAAAAGGTTTTGGTCACAAATTAAGCGTTTCAACTGAAAATCCGACGCTCGCCAATGGCGCGTCCGACAAATTTATCCGGTAGAGAAGGAAGAGAACATGCGACCCATTAAACACGTGGAAAGAGGACTGACCGCCATCGCGGCGGGCGCGTTCAACACCGTCCAGTTTTTCAATAAATATCGCCCCAGCGAGTCGTTCATTCCGAAGTGGTCGGACAAGCCGCTCTTGAAGTCTTGGCAGAAATCGAAGCCGCCGCTCGGCTTCCCGCGCACGACCGACAGTTTGTGCCCGAAGTGCGTGATCGAAGCGCGCGCCAAGATTTTGAACGCGGAGGTGATCGACCCCGCGATCCTGATCAACGAGAAGGTCGGCGAGGTGAAGGCGCAGATCATCGAGCGCAACGGCGAGATTTGGATGATCAAGGATTGCCCCACGCACGGTCACATCGAAGACATCATGGCGATGGATTCGTCGTTCCTCAAGCACATCGAGGCGCAGTTTCCCGGCCGCGACATTCAGGCGCACAACGACGAGAAGCTGCACAATCACGGCTCGTCCACCATCAAGTACGGCCGCGGTTCGGTCTTGACGATTGACCTGACGAACCGCTGCAACATGATGTGCGACCCGTGCTTCATGGACGCCAATCAGGTCGGGTTCGTCCACGAACTCAGCTTCGATGACGTGAAAGACATTCTCGACAAGGCCATCTCGATCAAGCCGCGCCGCCAGATGTCGGTGCAATTTTCGGGCGGCGAGCCGACGATCTCGCCGCACTTCATCGACTCGATCAAGTATTCGCGCAAGGTCGGTTATAACTCCGTGCAGTGCGCGACGAACGGCATCGAGTTTGCCAAGAGCAAAGACTTCTGCCGCGAAGCCGCCGAGGCGGGCTTGCGCTACGCCTATCTCCAGTTCGACGGCATCGGCAACGATGCGAACTCGCACCGGCAGGTCGGCAACCTCTTCGACGTGAAACTGCGCGCCATCGACAACCTGCACGAAGCGGGCGTCGAGATCGTGCTCGTCACCACGCTCGTCAACAACATCAACAACGATCAGGTCGGCTCCGTCATCCGCTTCGCGCTCGACAATCCGAAGAAGGTCGCCTTCATCTCCTTCCAGCCCGTGTCCTTCACCGGCCGCGACGAGGAGATCACGGACGAGCGGCGCATGGCGCAGCGTTACACCTTGTCGCACCTCGCGCACGACGTGAAAGCCCAGGTCGGCATCACCGAACCGACGCGCGATTGGTTCCCGCTCTCGCTGATGGGCGCGTTCGCCGATTTCGCAGACCTCGTCCATGGCCCCGAAGCCGAATGGGGTCAGGTCTCCTGCGGCTGTCACCCGAACTGCGGCGTGGGCACGGCCGTGATGATCAATAAGAACACGAAAGAGATGAAGCCCGTGCCGGAGTTCCTGAACATCCCCGGCCTCGTCAAAGACATGACGGGCATCACGGATTCAGGCCGTGGCAAGTGGTTCTCGAACATCATGATGGGCTTGGCTCTGCTGAAGAACTATCGCCCGTATGGCGCGCCGCAGAGTTTGACGCTGATGGACATCTTCAAGAAGTTCGACAAGTCGTTCGGCTTGTCGGGCAAGTCCTACGGCAAGGTGGAAGGCGACCGCACCAAAGAGGACATCGAGAAGCGTCGTGCAGACCCTTGGAACTTCCTCTTCATCGCGGGTATGTGGTTCCAGGATTTGTTCAACTACGACTTCCGCCGCACGGAGATGTGCATCATCCCCTACGGCACCCAGGAAGGCGAGATCAGTTTCTGCGCCTACAACACGGGCATCGGCTGGCGCAACATCATCGAGCAGATGCACCAGAACGCGACGATCGCCAAGTGGTACAAAGAGAACGGCCGCCACGAAATCTTCGCCAAGGGCAAGAACGTCGAATTGGCCGAGGTCGGCTTCACGGGCATCCTGAACGAAGTTGACTTGCAGCGGCCGAACCGCCCCGAGATGGCCGGGCCGAAGACGGCGGCGGAAGAAGCGGCGATGATGCGCAAGCTCTACCAGGAGATGGTGCTCAAGCAGAAACTCGGCGCGGGCGACGTGGAGAAGAACACCCCCGTCCAGATCAAGGGTCTCAGCCGCAGCAACGGAAAAGACACCGTGTCCGCCTAAACGGATCACGGCTCAGGTGACACCAGGAAGCCCCGCGCCGCGTTTGCACGTGCGCGGGGCTTTTCCTTGACCTTAGAACCCTGTTGCCAAGCGCGCTCCCTTGAATAATTCGAGGCTTTGGGTTGTAATGAACCGCGGTTGATCTACTTATGACTCGTATTCTTTTAACTAACGACGACGGCATCCATTCCGACGGCCTCATCAAACTCGAAGAAGCTCTACGCACGGTGGGCGACGTGTACACGGTGGCTCCGGCCTCCGAGATGAGCGGCGCGTCGCACAGCCTGACGCTCTCGCGTCCCCTGCGCATTCGCCACATCGACCAACGCCACTGGACGGTGGACGGCACGCCGACCGATTGCGTCACGCTCGCGCTCCATAAGATTCTGCCGCGCGAAGAGTGGCCGCACATCTGCGTCTCCGGCATCAACCACGGCGGCAACCTCGGCGACGACGCCTCTTACTCCGGCACGGTCGCGGGCGCGCTCGAAGCGACCATCCTCGGCGTTCCCGGCCTCGCCTTCAGTCTGGTCGCACGCGAAAATTACGACTTCACGCACGCCGCCGAATTCGCCGCCCGGATCGTGCGGAAAGCCCTGGCCGAGGGTTTGCCGGAGGGGATTTTGCTTAACATCAACATGCCGCCGGGCGAACTCGGCGGCGTGAGCGTGACGCGGCAGGGAATGAAGAACGCGCGCCCGATCATCACGGAGAAGATCGACCCGCGCGGCAAGGCGTATTACTGGATCGGCGAGGAAGTGTTTCCCGAAGACACGGTCGAGGGCACGGACTACTACGCCATCAAACAGGGCTTGGTCTCCGTCACGCCGATGCGCAGCGACATGACCGACCACCGTTCGCTCAGCGTACTACAGAATTGGAACTCGCCCGGCGCGAATGGAAATGTTCCCGCCGCAGATCAGACGGTCGAACACGCCTGAAGTTTTAATCATCTTTTGCCGCACACGGAGCCGTAATCTGGTGAGTTCCGCATCACACATCCCCCACGCGCAAACAGGGGCGTTCCGCCGCCAGCGCGACCAGATGGTCGAACACCTGCGCAGGCACCACGGCATCAGCGACGCGCGCGTGCTCGAAGCGATGCGCGAAGTGCCGCGCCACTACTTCGTGCCCGAAGCCTTGCAGGGCAACGCCTACGGCGACCACGCGCTGCCCATCGCCGCCAACCAGACGATCTCGCAGCCTTACATCGTCGCGCGCATGTCCGAGTTGTTGGAACTCAACAGCGAGAGCGCGGTGTTGGAGATCGGCGCGGGGTCGGGTTATCAAACGGCGGTGCTGGCGCGTCTCGCCGGGCGCGTGCTCGCCATCGAGCGCATCAGCGAACTGGCGCGCGTGGCGCAGGCGCGCATCCGCGGCCTCAACATCTACAACGCCACCGTGAAATGCTTCGACGGCACGCTCGGCTGGAGCGCGCACGCGCCCTACGATGCCATCCTCGCCGCGGCGGGCGGCCCCGAAGTGCCCGAACCGCTCATGGCGCAATTGAAAGTGGGCGGGCGGCTCGTGATGCCCGTGGGCGAGCGGCGCGACGCGCAGCGTCTCGTGCGCGTCGTCCGCCACCCGGACGGCTACGCGCGCGAAGACCACGGCGCGTGCGCCTTCGTCCCGCTCATCGGTCGCTACGGCTGGTCGGAACAAACATAGTTTCAAGTTTCAGGTTTCAAGTTTCAGGACTGAGGCTCTAACGGTTCTTTGTCTTGAACTTGAAACCTGAAACCTGAAACCTGAAACTTATTTTATGGAATCGCTATACGAATTTCTTCATCACGTTAAAGACTACCTCAATCCCAAAAACATCATCGAGTTTTTGACGACGAAAGGGCTGCCGCTGACCTACGCGGGGCTGGTCTTCATCATCTTCGCCGAAACCGGGCTGGCGGTGGGCTTCTTCCTCCCCGGCGATTCTCTGCTCGTGGTGGCCGGGTTGTTCGCCGCGAGCGGCAAGCTCAACATCACGCTGCTGCTCAGCCTGTTGTTCGTCGCGGCGGTGGTGGGCGACGCCGTCGGGTATTATTCGGGACTGAGACTCGGCCCGCGCATCTTCTCGCGCCAAAAGTCTCTGCTGTTCCGGCCGAGCCATCTGGAAAAGGCGCAGGGTTTTTACGAGAAGTACGGCGGAAAGACGATCATCATCGCGCGCTTCGTGCCCATCGTGCGCACCTTCGCGCCCATCGTGGCGGGCGCGGCGCGGATGCCTTACCGGCAGTTCGTCGTCTACAACGTCCTCGGCGGTTTCCTGTGGGTCTTCAGCATGCTGCTGGCCGGATACTTCCTCGGCGGCGTGGTCGAGCGCGCCTTCGGCATCCGGCTCGAAGATCACATCGAGAAGGTCGTCGTCGTGGTCGTCGCCCTGTCGTTGTTGCCGCCCGTGTACGAGTACCTGAAATCGAGGAGAGAGAAGGCGCGGCTCAAGGCCGCGGGCGACGTGCAAGTTTGACATGGGGGCGCGGCGCACCTAGAATGCCTGCACAGTTTGTTTGTCGGGGCGTGGCTCAGCCTGGTAGAGCGCTCGGTTCGGGACCGAGAGGTCGGAGGTTCGAATCCTCTCGCCCCGACCATTCATCTCAAGCACAAACGGCAGCCCACTTCGGCTGCCGTTTTCGTTTGGCGAGAGAGAGACGCCGCAAGTCTTCGCGCCGGATCACACCGCTATCACGCCTGCATGAAATTGTTTGTCCCAAGGTAAGAACCTTCGGCCTATAATTTCGTATGCTGTTGAAACGGATCGATAGGAGTCCACTATGTTCTGCCCACAATGCGGCGCGAATCAAAGCGAAGAGTTGAAGTTCTGTAATTTGTGCGGCGCGAATTTGCAGGCCGTGCGGCAGGCGGTGACGATGCGCGAAACGGGCGAGAAATTCGATTGGAGTAAGACGTGGGTCGCCGACATGTTCCTCTCGGAAGAGGAACGTAAACGACGCTCGCGTCAGCTTGAGCAGGAGCGGGGCGAAACGGCCGAGATCAAACGCTATAACGAAATCAAGGCGGGCGTGATCACTTCAAGCGTCGGCATCGGCGCGGCAATTTTCCTCTTCATCTTTATGGAGGGCATCATCCTGAGCAGCCCGAATTCGGGCGACAACGAGATTCTCGGTCGCCTCTGGATCGCCGGGGTGGTTCCGTTTCTCATCGGTCTCGCGATCATGATCAACGGCATCTTCATCAGCAAGAAGATCGTGGAACTCGAAAGAAGATCGCCGTCGAGAACCGAACCGGGGGCGTTGGACGGGCAGCAGACGGACACGGAACCACGCCGCCTGAATTCCGCCGACACCACGGAATTCGTCTCGCCGAACTTCAGCGTCACCGATGACCCGACGAAGCACCTGACGCCTTCACGTCGGAAACAGTAAGCCCGCCGTGCGCCCCGTTAGCAACCGCGCCGCCACTAGCCGCTTCTCGTTGTTTCGTCTCTTGATGGTTGCCGCCGGGAGCCTGGAGTGACCTCGACCGTCTCGCACATCAGGTGTCATCTGCCTGCGGCCGCTTCCAGTTGATCCACTTGGCGACGTGCTGCGCGACGTGGAAGAGGTCGTTCGGTTTGATGAGATAGTCTTGCGCCCCGGCCTTCAAGGCGGCCTCTTTCTCCTGGGGCATGGCGCGCGAGGAGTAGAAGATGATCGGCGTGGTCGGGTCGAACCGGCGAAGCATTTCGCAGATCGAGACGCCGGATGCGTCGGGGAAAGTGTGGTTGAGCAGATAGAGGTCGAAACGTTGATCGCCCTTCTGCGCCATTTCCATGCAAGCCGTGCCCGTCTCGACGGGCGTTACTCTAAATCCCGCCCCCTCCAACATCAACGTCATCAACACGCGCGTGTCGTCGTGATCTTCGACGTACAAAATGTGTCCAGCGGTGGCGGGTGTTTCCATTATCAAATCATCCCTTCGAGCAATTCAATCATAACATCGTCGAGCCGGAGATACCCGCGTCGTCAAAGTCGAAAACCAGCAGGCCGCCGGGCTGCGTGCAGCCGGCGCGAAGTTGAAGTTTAACGATGAAGAGTTACAAGGCGATTACAGCGACGACGCCCGACCTCTCGATGAGCGCGTGCGTCGCAAGATGCGGTTGCGTTACCGCATTGGGGTGCGAAAGGAAGATTGCCCCGCCGGGTGATTTACAAGTAAAGGGTTTCGACCGGCGTGGGAGAGTCCGGCATGGCGGAGGCGATGCGTGCGGGCAGGAGCGTTTCGATCAAGTTCTCCAGGCGATCATAGTCAACGGGCTTCGTCACGTAGTCGTTGCAACCGGCGGCGATGGCGACGGCACGATGTTGCGCCGGGTCGTAGGCCGATAGTGCGAGGATGGGAGTCCGGCGCAAATACGCGTCGGTGTGCTGGCGAAGTTGGCGCGTGGCGGCCAGGCCGTTCAGCATGGGCATGCGCAAGTCCATCAAGATGAGGTCGGGATGCTCGCGCTCGGCGATGCTGATCGCTTCGTGCCCATCCGCCGCCGTCAACACGCGGTAGCCGCGCACCTCCAACAGTATCTTCAGGGTGAAGCGGTTGTCTTCATCGTCTTCCGCGATGAGAATTGTCGTGCCTCTGCTGATTCGTTGACCCATCTCTGAAGCCTTCCGATGCGAGAGTTCGCCTGGAGACGATGCGGAATTCTAACTAACTTCCACAAGCTTATCCGAGGAGATGGCGAACAACAGGTTGATATGCGGAACCATTCAACTTTGTGAAGAGGGTTGCGAGCTTCTTCCCGGCACCCGCAACCCCGAAAGAGGAGGCTCTTTCACGCATAGATTGCGCGCATTGTAAGCATCGGGGATTGACGCGTCTGTACGATTAAGTACGGAAACTTGACATATTTATGTCGCCCGGAACACATACTCGCGGGGGGAAGTTTCGACCGTTTTTTGATTCATCCGACGAGGTTGTGAAGGCTCTGAGTCAACACAGTTTTTCCATAAATTTAGTACGAACTCGTACAGACTTTGACATGCTTGAAACCTATAATAGCGTTCAACTTAACGACGTTTAGACAGCGGAATTTTAACGGATTGATTCAGGGTGGCGGGCGAAGCTCCGCGAACGAGTTTTCTCGTCAGGACAGGCATCTTCGGATGATAGTCCATTGAAGAGTTTTTGCCGGATGGTTGGGAGTAGTTTCGAGCGGACGCGAAACTTTCAATCGAGGCATGGCGAGGCGGTCAGACCGAGGTCGAAACCGCGACGGCTTTAACGAACACGGGGGGAATAAGGAGGGGTGGGTTCGCCAGAGATGACGGCTCACCTTCTCTTTTTAGTCTAAGGAACATTGCGCGCTTCGTTGCGCTTAACCTTGAATTAACCCTATGGTGATAATTGTGATGCGTTAAAAACATAACACGGTGATTGTTTCGACGTTCGTCTTTCGTACAATAAACGTTATATGCGTGTGTTGAATGAACCGGATGATCAGTTCGTCGATATTTCCCTTAGATTCATTTCCCCCGTAATACAGGTTCAATGCACGGGCATTGACCCGCCCACAAATCCCCCGTGGCGCTAAGGGCATAGTGCTTGCTCTTGAATTACTAAAGCCACTCGCTCGGTAGAAGCTGCTAGAGCTTAATTTCCACTTCAAGGAGTCGGGTTTACTCCAACGGAGACGGGTTATGTTTCGGTCAGGTAGAAGGCGAAAGTCTTAAGTTCGTCGTGTGCCATTTTTAGGAAAGAGGTTACGAGAGAAACTATGAGTCGCACCCAAAAAAATTATCTTCCCATTGAACTCGCAGGTGAAACTTCCACGCAACGAAGCGCGGGTCGTCATATTAAGGATGAAGCGGGCAACGTCATCTCTATGCAGACGCGCACGATGACGCAAGCGCGCGCCGCTCAGGCGAACGCGGCGGCGCAATCGGCGCAAAATTTTGAGGCCGACCTGGTGTGCCTTTCGCACCTGCGCTGGGACTTCGTCTATCAGAGGCCGCAACACTTGTTGAGCCGTTGCGCGAAGCAGCGCAGAGTGTTCTTCGTCGAAGAACCGATCTTCGGTCAAGGGCCTTCGCGGCTCGATGTGACGCAACGCGAAGACGGCGTGTACGTGGTGGTGCCGCACCTGCCCGAAGGGTTGTCGAGCGAGGTGGCGGTGGAAGCGATTCAACAGGCGATGATCGATCGACTCTTCGCCGAACATCAGGTGCGCGATTACGTGCTCTGGTATTACACGCCGATGGCCTTAGGGTGGACGCGCCATTTGAAACCGCTCGCCACCGTCTACGATTGCATGGACGAACTCGCGGCGTTCAAGAACGCGCCGCGCTCCTTGCGCGACCGCGAGGCCGAGTTGTTCCGCCGCGCCGACCTCGTCTTTACGGGCGGGCAGAGTCTCTACGAGGCCAAGCGCAACCAGCACCGCAACGTCTACGCGTTCCCTTCGAGCATCGACCGGGCGCACTTCGCCCAGGCGCGCGAGATCATGGCCGACCCGGCGGATCAGGCCGGCATCCCGCACCCGCGCATGGGCTTCTTCGGCGTGGTTGACGAACGCTTCGACATCGAACTGCTCGACGCCGTTTCCGAAGCGCGTCCCGATTGGCAGTTCGTCATCATCGGGCCGGTGGTGAAGATCAACGAGGCCGACTTGCCGCGCCGCGCGAACATTCATTATCTCGGCAGCAAGTCTTACAAAGAACTGCCCGCCTACCTCGCCGGGTGGGACGTGGCCGCGCTGCTGTTCGCGCGCAATGATTCGACGCGCTTCATCAGCCCGACGAAGACGCCGGAATATCTGGCGGCCGGCCGTCCCGTCGTCTCCACCTCGATCCGCGACGTGGTGCGACCTTACGGCAAACTCGGCCTCGTGCGGATCGCCGACGACGCGGCGGAGTTCGTCAAAGCCGCCGCCGAGATCGGGATGGACGAGCGGGTGGACGACTCGGCCTGGCTCGCACGTGTTGACGAGTTTCTCGCCAAGATTTCGTGGGACAGGACTTGGGGCGAGATGGCCGAGTTGATCGGCGAGGTTGCCGCCTCGCGGCGCGCGACTATCGCGGCGTCGGCGCAGCAGGCGAAACCCGCACCGACGACGACCAAACAACCCGGCGTGGCGGCGCGCACGGCGACGGCCGGCGGCGGCAGCGGCACCAGCGCGACGGCGGCCGACTAAGCAGGCAGGAATGAGAGAAGCAGGAATGTTCGATTATTTGATCGTGGGGGCGGGATATGCCGGGAGCGTGCTGGCCGAGCGGCTGGCACGCGTCGCCGGTAAGAGAGTTCTCGTCTGCGACCGCCGCCCGCACATCGCCGGTAACGCTTACGATCACTACAACGATGCGGGCGTGCTCGTCCACAAGTATGGGCCGCACATCTTTCACACCAACTCGCGCGAGGTCTTCGAGTATTTGTCGCAGTTCACGGAGTGGCGGCAGTATGAGCACCGCGTGCTGGCGAGCGTGGACGGGCAGTTGCTCCCGATCCCGATCAACCTCGACACCATCAACCAGTATTACGGGTTGAATTTGACCTCGTTTCAGGTCGAAGAATTCCTGAACTCGATCGCAGAGAAGCGCGAGCAGATTCGCACCAGTGAAGACGTGGTGGTGAATCGCGTCGGGCGCGAGTTGTACGAGAAGTTTTTCCGCAACTACACGCGCAAGCAGTGGGGACTCGACCCGTCGGAGTTGGACGCGTCGGTCACGGCGCGCGTGCCGATCAGAACCAACCGCGATGATCGCTACTTCGCCGATTCTTATCAGGCGATGCCCCTGCACGGCTACACGCGCATGTTCGAGAACATGCTCGACCACCCGAATATCAAGATCATGCTCAACACGGACTACCGCGACATCGAGCGCATCATTCCCTACAAGGAGATGATCTACACGGGGCCGGTTGACGAGTATTTCGATTTTCGCCACGGGAAGCTGCCCTATCGCTCGCTCGAATTCAAGCACGAGACGAAGGACACCGAGGTCTATCAGAGCGCGCCGGTGGTGAACTATCCGAACGACAATCTCTACACGCGCATCACCGAGTTCAAATATCTGACCGGCCAGGAGCACCGCAAGACGAGCATCGTTTACGAATACCCTCGCGCCGAGGGCGACCCATATTATCCCGTCCCGCGTCCCGAAAACGCGGAACTCTACGCGAAGTATAAAACTCTGGCCGACGAGACGCCGGGCGTCTACTTCGTCGGCCGGCTGGCGACTTACAAGTACTACAACATGGATCAGGTCGTCGCGCAGGCTCTCACGACTTACAAGAAGATCAAGGGCGAGCGCGACAACGCGAGCGAGTCGCAATCCTAAACACTCGTGTCCTCGTCGCAGGCACTTTAGCAGCAAGGGGTGAAAACATGAGCCGAGGAGAGCCTCTTCCCGCCTCGGCGCTTGAGCTGTGGGCGGGCGTGGAATGTACCGTCAACCGCGTCGGCGATCAGTTTTACGACCAGCTTGAGCGCAACGGTCATGCGACGCGCATCGCAGACCTCGACCTGTTCGCCGGACTCGGCGTGCGCGCTCTGCGCTATCCCGTCCTCTGGGAGCGCACCGCGCCCGAAGGCTTAGCGCGCGCCGATTGGAGTTGGCCTGACGCCCGCCTCGCGCGCCTGCGCGAACTCAAGATACGTCCCATCGTCGGCCTTCTCCATCACGGCAGCGGCCCGCGCCACACGAGCCTCGTCGATCCGGCCTTCCCGTCACAACTCGCCGAGTATGCGCGCGCGGTGGCCGAGCGTTACCCTTGGATCGATTCCTACACGCCCGTCAACGAGCCGCTCACCACGGCGCGTTTCAGCGGGCTTTACGGCCACTGGTATCCGCACGGGCGCGACGACGCGACGTTTGCGCGCGCCCTCATCACACAGTGTCGCGCCACCGTGCTGGCGATGCGCGCCATCCGCGAGATCAACCCGCACGCACAACTCGTCCAGACCGAAGACCTCGGCAAAACTTTCAGCACGCGGACGCTTCGCTACCAGGCGGAGTTTGAGAACGCGCGTCGCTGGGCGAGTCTCGATCTGTTGTGCGGGCGCATCACGCGCGAGCACGTGCTGTGGGATTACTTCACGCGCATTTGCGGAATCGGCGAGCCGGAACTCGAATGGTTTGCCGCGAACGCCTGCCCGCCCGACGTGGTCGGCATCAATCACTACCTGACCAGCGAGCGTTTCCTCGACGAGCGCGTCGAACGTTACCCCGACCGCGCGGTCGGCGGGAACGGGCGACATCGTTACGTTGACGTGGAGGCGGTGCGCGTGTGCGCCGAGGGCACGGCCGGGACGCGCGTGCTCTTGCGCGAGGCCTGGGAGCGTTACGAGCTTCCGCTGGCGGTGACGGAAGTGCATCTGGGGTGTACGCGCGAGGAGCAACTGCGCTGGTTCAAAGAGGTGTGGGACGCGGCGCACGCGCTGCGCGCGGACGGCGTCGAACTGCGCGCGGTGACGGCCTGGTCGCTGCTCGGCGCGTTTGATTGGTGCAGCTTGCTGACGCGCTGCGCGGGCACGTATGAGCCGGGCGTCTTCGACGTGCGGGGCGGGAGTCCGCGCCCGACCGCGCTCGCGCACATGCTCCGCGATCTCTCCGCCACGGGCGATCATCAACATCCCGCGCTCGCCGCGCCGGGTTGGTGGCGGCGTCTGGAACGCCTGCACTATCCGCCCGTGCGGCGGCAGCCCGCGGCGAAGACGACTGCGAAACGAGGACTCGACATGAGACGTGGGAACGCGCGGCCGCTCATCATCAACGGCGCGACGGGCACGCTCGGCCGCGCCTTCGCGCGCCTGTGCGACTTGCGCGGCCTCTCCTATCGCCTGCTGACGCGCGCCGAGATGGACATCGCCGACGCCGATTCGGTCGAACGCGCGCTCGCGGAGTATGAGCCGTGGGCGGTGGTCAACACGGCCGGTTACGTGCGCGTTGACGATGCCGAGCGCGAGGCGGAAAAGTGCATGCGCGAGAATGCGTCGGGCGCGGCCACGCTCGCCGAGGCGTGCGCGCGGCACGGCGCGGCGTTGCTGACGTTTTCGTCCGACCTGGTTTTTGACGGGACGAAGGGCAGCCCTTACGTCGAGAGCGACGAGGTGTCGCCGCTGAACGTCTACGGGCGCAGCAAGGTGGAGGCCGAGCGGCGCGTGTCGGAGTTGTGCCCGTCCGCGCTCGTCGTACGCACGAGCGCGTTTTTCGGCCCGTGGGACGAGTACAATTTCATCACGCTCGCGCTCGCCGCGCTGGCCGAAGGGCGCGAGTTCGTCGCGGCGGACGATTTGATCGTCTCGCCGACCTACGTTCCCGATCTCGTCAACACGAGCCTCGATCTTTTGATCGACGGCGAGCGCGGGCTGTGGCATCTCGCCAACGACGGCGCGCTCAGTTGGGCGGAATTGGCGCGCCTGGCCGCGCGCCGCGCCGGACTCGACGCGAATCTGGTCGAAGCGCGCCCGGCGGCCTTCTTGAAATTCGCCGCGCCGCGCTCGCCCTACGGCGTGCTCGTGAGCGAGCGCGGGCAGTTGCTCCCGTCGCTCGAAGACGCGCTCACGCGTTACCTGAACGAACGCGAGACGCGCGTTGCGGCCTTGAGCATGGCGGCCGGCGGCCGCAGGCAGGAGCGCGCGGGCTAAAGGAAAGGGATGAAGGATGAGGGATGAGGGATGAATCAGAATAAGCACTAGCGAAGTTGAATGCTTTCTGATTCATCCCTCATCCCTCATCCTTCATCCCTTCTTCGCGTCGGCACGGTTTTTGACTGAGTACCTGAGAACATAGTCAACATGAGCCGTTTTCGGACAGAGGCGGGGCGCGGGGCGTGCGCCGTGTCCGAAAATTGTGTGGGATGCAAAAGGAGATAAGACGATGGCGACAAGTGGGACAGCATTGACGCAGGAGCAGATTGACAGGGGCGACGCGCCGCAGGGGTACGCGCACGAGAACGTGAATGTCGGCGAAATCGAACGCTGGGCATCGGCCATCGGCGGCGGCGCGCTCGCCATCTACGGCTTGACGCGCGGCACTTACGGCGGCATCGCGCTGGCGTTGCTCGGCGCGAGCCTCGTCCATCGCGGCACGACCGGCCACTGTTACGCCTACGATGCGGCGGGTTTGAACACGGCGAAGAAAGAGGGCGACAACCCGTTTGTGAGCGTCGAGGGCGGGCGCGGCGTGAAGGTCGAGAAAAGCGTGACGATCAACAAGTCGCCCGGCGAGTTGTACAACTTCTGGCTCAACTTCGAGAATTTGCCGCGCTTCATGAATCACCTGGAGGAAGTGCGCGTGACGGGCGACGGGCGTTCGCACTGGGTGGCGAAAGGGCCTGCGGGCACGAGCGTCGAGTGGGACGCGGAGAGCTACAACCTGAAAGAGGGCGAGATGATCGCGTGGCGTTCGCTCGAAGGCTCGCAGGTGGCGAACGCCGGTTCGGTGCATTTCACGCCCGCGCCGGAGGGGCGCGGCACGGAAGTGCGCGTCGTCTTGAAATATGATCCGCCGGCGGGCGTGCTCGGCGCGTGGGTCGCGAAACTGTTCGGCGAAGCGCCGGAACAGCAGATCGAGGACGACCTGCGCCGCTTCAAGCAACTCATGGAAGCAGGCGAGACGGCGACCGTCACGGGTCAGACTTCGGGGCGCACCGCGAAAGCGTAAAGGCGTAGGGTGAAAGGGGAAGGGGTAAAGGGAAAAGGTCAAAGCAGCGACTGCTTGTTTTCACCTTTACCCCTTACCCCTTCCCCTTTCACCCTACGCTTTCAAAAGGAGACGGCGACGGAATGAAAGCTCTGTGCTGGTTTGGCAAAAACGATGTGCGGGTCGAGGATGTGCCCGAACCGAAAATTCTCAACCCGCGCGACGCCGTCGTCAAGATCACGCGCACGGCCATCTGCGGCTCCGACCTGCATCTCCTGGACGGCTACATCCCGACGATGCAGCGCGGCGACATCCTCGGCCACGAATTTATGGGCGAGATCGTCGAGGTGGGCGGCGCGGTTAAAAATCTGAAAGTCGGCGACCGCGTGGCCGTTCCGTTCACGATCTCGTGCGGCAACTGTTTCTACTGTCAACGCGAACTCTGGTCGCTCTGCGACAACACGAACCCGAACGCCGCCATCCCCGAAAAACTCTACGGCTCCACGACCGCCGGACTCTTCGGCTACTCGCACATGACGGGCGGCTACGCAGGCGGTCAGGCCGAATACGCGCGCGTGCCCTTCGCCGACGTGGGGCCGGTTAAAATTCCCGACCACCTCGAAGACGAACAGACGCTCTTTCTCACGGACATCTTCCCGACCGGCTACATGGCGGCCGAAAACTGCGACATCCAACCGGGCGACACCGTCGCCGTCTGGGGCTGCGGCCCCGTCGGGCAGTTCGCCATCAAGAGCGCGTATCTGCTCGGCGCGTCGCGCGTCATCGCGATTGACCGCGTGCCCGAGCGCATCGAGATGGCGCGCACCGAAGGCCGCGCCGAGACGCTCGACTTCGACGACGAATACATCTTCGACAAGTTGAAGGAGATGACCGGCGGGCGCGGCCCCGATTCGTGCATCGACGCCGTCGGCATGGAAGCGCACGGCGGCGGGTCGTTCGACGCGTACCTGGACAAGGCGAAGGCGGCGGCCTTCTTAGCGACCGACCGGCCGCACGCCCTGCGTCAGGCGATCCATTCCTGCCGCAAAGGCGGCACGATCTCCATCCCCGGCGTCTACGGCGGCTTCCTCGACAAGATTCCTTTCGGCGCGGCCTTCCAGAAGGGCTTGACCTTCAAGATGGGACAGACGCACGTGCAGAAGTACCTGCGGCCGCTCTTGAAGTTGATCGAGGACGGCAAGATCGATCCCTCGTTCGTCATCACGCACCGCATGCGGCTCGAAGACGCTCCCGAGGGCTATCACATCTTCAAACACAAGCAGGACAATTGCATCAAGATCGTGCTCAAGCCCTGAGCAACGTCTGCGGCCGAAGCTACGTCTTAGTGTGTTAATGGGCGACGCTCTCACCGGCCGGAGTCCGTGTCTTTCACTTCCATCCGTATCCCACATATTTGCGCCGGGGCTGGTCGTTAATCGCCCCTCACGGCGGGGGTGAGAGATAACCGCGCGGCCGCTGATCCCGACCCGCGCAAAATTGATGGAGTCCGCGCGGGTATGCTATTTTGTACGCGAAGATCGAAGCTGTGCTCCCCGGTTTCTGCCACCCCCCGCGGCTCCCGCCACAGCGCTCACGGCATCAAGTCTAAATAATAGTTTGTAATTTTATCGCGAGGTAATTTCTATGCGTTGGAACTCCCATGCCCCGGCCTTTTCGGGCGACGAATCGAGAAGGCGGCTCAAGCTTTTGTTCACCCTGTCCGCCGCGTTCCTCATGCTGCTGTGCGGGGCGAGGCTCGTCTCGGCGCAGAACGCGACGCTGGTGAGCGTCAATAAAAACGGCTCGGACAGCGGCAACGGTCTGTCCGCCACTTCGTCCGGCACGGTCAGCGCGGACGGGCGTCTGGTCGCCTTCGTGAGCAAGGCCAGCGACCTCACCGCGGTCGCGGACGCCAACGCCACTTATGACGTGTTCGTCCGCAATCTCACGACGGGCGTGACCACTTTAGTGAGCATGAATGCCTCCGGCACGGGGACGGGAAACGGGGCGTCCGGCGTGACGGGCAACATAGACTTTCCCGCCAACTCCCTCTGGCTCAGCGCCGACGGGCGATTCGTCGCCTTCAGCAGCGTGGCGAGCAATCTTGTGTCCAACGACACGAACAACACGGCCGACGTGTTCGTGCGCAACCTGGAAACGGGCGTCACGACGCTGGCGAGCATCAACGCGGCGGGCACGGCCAGCGGCAACGGGAGCGCGACCTTTCCCTATCTTTCCGCCGACGGCAGCGTGGTCGGCTTCAGGAGCGCGGCGAGCGACCTCGCGCCGAACGACACGAACAACACGACGGACGTGTTCGTGCGCAATTTAACCACCGGGACGACGACGCTCGTGAGCGTCAACAGCGCGGGAACGGCGAGCGGCAACGGCCAGTCCGTCTTCTCCACCATCAGCGCGGACGGGCGCATCGTCGCCTTCACGAGCAACGCGAGCAACCTCGCCGCGAACGATTCCAACGGCACGGTCACCGACATCTTCGTCCGGGATTTGCAGGCCGGTGTAACCACGCTCGTCAGCGCGAACGCGGATGGAACGGGCAGCGGCAACGTTCAATCATCCGTGCCGGTCGTCTCCGCCAACGGGCGGTTCGTCGTCTTCTCCAGCCGGGCGACCAATCTCGTCACGCTGAGCGATAACAACGGGACGGAGGATGTGTTCGTGCGCGATCTCGCGGCGGGGAAGACGAAACTGGTCAGCGTTGACCACGAAGGGACGGCGGCCGGGGCGCGAACTTCTTACCTCCCGTCGCCGCAGGTGATCAGCGCGGACGGAAACTTCATCGCCTTCGTCAGCCAGGCCTTCGACCTCGTCGGCAACGACACGAACGGAACTATCAGCGACGTGTTCGTGCGCGACGTGGCCGCCGGCGTCACGAAATTGGTCAGCGCGAACAGCGCGGGGACGGGCAGCGGAAACTCGTTCTCGGCCGCCAACGAGGTGAGCATCAGTGCGGACGGCAGATTCGTCACCTTCGATAGCGTCTCGACCGATCTGGTGGCGGGCACGACGGCCGGGCAATTTCAGGACATCTATGTCCGCGACCTGCTGCAATCTCAGACCACGCTCGTGAGTCCGAATTTGCAGCGCACCGGCGGCGGCAACAATAATTCCTTCGCCCTCACGCTGAGCGCGGACGGCTCCACGGTCGTCTTCATCAGCGACGCCACCAATCTCGTCGCCGCCGACACCAACAACGCGCTCGACGTGTTCGCCTACACGTTCCCGCGCACCTCTTGCACTTACACGATCAGCCCCGCGAACCACACGGCGCAGGCGGGAGGCGAGAGCCTGTCCGTAAGCGTCACGACGCAGGCGGGCTGCCTCTGGACGGCGACGACCAGCAGCGGCTTCATCACCATCGACGCGGGCGCGAGCGGCACGGGCAACGGCACAGTGTTCCTGTCCGTGTTGTCGAACGGTTCGGGCGTGCCGCGCGTCGGCACCGTGACTATCGCCGGCCAGACGCTCACCATCACGCAGCCGGAGCTAACGCCGGAAGCGCCCATCGTCTATTTTGACCGGAGCGAGTTTCAAGCCGACGAAGGCGCGGGGCACGCCACGCTCTATATCAATCGCGGGGGCACCGCCTCCGGCACGGCGACGGTGCAGTATCTCACCACGGACGATCCCTCCCCCGTGCCGTGCAGCACGCGCAACGGCATCGCCTATGCCCGCTGCGACTACGCGACGACGATCGATACCCTCACGTTCGCGCCCGGCGAGCGGGTCAAAGAGATTTACGTCCCGCTCGTTGACGACGGGCACGACGAGAGCGACGAGCGCGTGCAGGTGCGGCTGCGCAACGCGACCGGGGCGGATATCATCGCCGAGCAGAGCAGCACCATCCTGCTCATCTCCGATAACGATCAGGCGGGCGCGCCGAACCCCATCTACACCACGCCCTTCTTCGTGCGCCAGCACTATCTCGACTTCCTCTCGCGCGAACCGGAAGCGGGCGAGCCGTGGAGCGCGATTTTGAACGGATGTCCCGACGTGAACAACCTCGACCCGAAAAGCCCCTCGGCCAAGTGCGACCGCATCACCGTCTCGCTCTCGTTCTTCGGCTCGCCGGAGTTTCGCCTGAAGGGATTTTTCGTCTACAACTTCTACCGCGTGGCTTTCGGCCGTTTGCCCGAATACCAGGAGATCATTCTGGACATGCGCCGGTTGAGCGGGGCGACCCCCGAAGAGGTGTACGCGAGGCGCGCCGCTCTGGCCGTGAGTTTTACGCAGCGGCAGGAGTTCAAGACCGCTTACGACGCGATGAGTAATCAGCAGTACGTGGATGCGTTGATGAATCGTTATAACCTACAGTCCATCACCGCGCCCGACCCGGCCAACCCGGAAGGCGGAGGGAAGGTCACGCTCACGCGCGCCGATTTGATCAACCGGCTCGGACAGACGGGCGGGTCAGCCCTGACGCGGGCGCAGGTGTTGCGCGCCATCGTCGAGTCGGATGAGGTGGGCGTCGCCGAGTACAACCGCGCCTTCGTGGCGATGCAATATTACGGCTACCTGCGAAGGAAGCCGGAGGAGGCCGGTTATAACGATTGGCTGCGCGTGATCAATGAAGACCCGAACAACGTCCGCGTCATGGTCAACGGCTTTATGAACTCGCAGGAGTATCGCCTGAGGTTCGGCCAGCAATAAATCGTGTCAGACGCGCCTGAGCGAACGAGAGGCCGCCCGCGAAGTTGACGCTTGGCGGGCGGCCTGCTTTTGATGTGACGAGCCTGTCGCCGGTGCCGTATACTCGCGGCTGTCCGATCAAGAATCGAGAGGGAGGGAAACAATGGCCGACGAAACACAGAACGAAGGGCAGGGAAGCGCGCCGGGCGGCGAGCAGAGCGGTTCCGAGCAACAATCAGGCGATCCGGGACGCACGCCCGGCACGGCCGAGGGCGACGAGGAAACGGTAGACGAATCGCTCCGGCAGAAAGAATCCTAAACTTTTTCCGTCACCCGTCCGTCTAACGCTCAACGAAGAATCGCCGCCCTCGCCCGCACGCGATTCCTCGTCGAGCGTTTTTCTATTGCCGCCGGGGGCGGGTGCTTCTATTGCGGATTGGTCAAAATTCCGTCTTCTTTAATCCGTCGGCCGACGATTCGCCTTCCGCGATCAATAAGATTTACTCGCACCGTTTTGTGATATAGTTAATTCGCCCTGTCGGAAAAGTCCGCGCAAGCGCGACGCCTCACCGTTTGCTCTAACAACACACATTGGCCGCCTCACCATTGACCTGTTGACGGTGTCTCTATGACTGAAATCATCCCCTGCCGCTTCCGCGCGTCGTTGCCGCTCCGGTTCGCGTTGCTGTGCGCTCTCTGGTGCGCCACGGGCGCGCTGCACGCCGCCTCCGCCGCTCCCGTAATTCTGACCGAGGCTAACAGCACGCGCGCCATCGCCGTCGATTCCCTGACGAAACTGCGCGACCCGTTTCCGCTCACCACGCCCGGCTTCACGGCGGGCGCGGACACACGCACGCGCGTCACGTTCTTCGTGCTCAATCTCGACCTGCTCGCGGGCGAGGGCGCGAACGCTTTGACGGCCGAGGCCGAAGACGGCGCGGGGCGCAAGTATGCGCTCGCGGTTGAGAACGTGACGGGCGTGCCCGGTTTCGGCGCGTTGCAGCAAGTCGTCGTGCGCTTGAGCGACGATTTGGGCGACGTGGGCGATTTGCTCGTGCGGATCAACCTCCACGGCGTGGCGAGCAACCGCGCGCGCATCAGCGTCGGGCACGTCGGCGGCGGTCTGCCCGACGACGCAGGCGCAACGCCCGCCCCCGCGCCCGCCGTCCCGCCCGCGCCCACCCCGACGCCGACACCCAATCAATACGGCGCGTCCGCCTCGTCCACGGCCGACACCGTTCGTTTCCTCGAACAAGCTACCTGGGGGGCGACGAGCGCGGAGGTCGCGCGCGTGCGGGCGGCGGGTTTGCGCGCCTACCTGAACGAGCAATTCAACGCTCCGGTGTCGGGTTATCCGAGCATGCCGCTCTACCCGACCGATACAGCTCTCGGGTGTCCGAGCGGCGCGACGCAGGCCGACTGCCTGCGCGACAACTATTCGATGTACCCGCTGCAAGTGAAGTTCTTCCGAAACGCGCTCGCAAGCGGCGCGCAGTCGGATCAGTTGCGCCAGCGCGTCGCCTTCGCGCTGCATCAGGTGTTCGTCGTCTCCGGCCGCGAGAATCCCTATCCGGCGTGGATGGCCTACTACCTGCAAATTCTCGACCGCAACGCCTTCGGCAATTTCCGCAATCTCCTACAGGAGATCACGCTCAACCCCGCGATGGGCGAGTATCTGAACATGCGCGGCAACCTGCGGACGAACCCCAACGAAAACTACGCGCGCGAGATACTCCAACTCTTCTCCATCGGCACGGACGAACTCAACCTCGACGGCACGCCCGCGCTCGACCCGCAAGGCAGGCGCATCCCCTCCTACACCCAGGACACGATCAACAACTTCGCGCGCGTCTTCACCGGCTGGAACCTGGCGGCGAACAAACAGACCACGATCAACGGCGTGGCCGTCAACGTCTTCAACTACCAAGACCCGATGATCGTCTCGCGCGAGCAGAATCACGACACGGCCGCCAAGCAACTTCTGAGCGGCGTCAATCTTCCGCCCAACCAAACCTCCGCGGCCGACTTGAACGCCGCGCTCGACAACATCTTCAACCACCCGAACGTCGGCCCCTTCATCGGCCGACAACTCATCCAGCACCTCGTCACAAGCAATCCGAGCGCGGCCTACGTCGAGCGCGTCGCCCGCGTCTTCAACAACGATTGCGACGCGCTCTACCCGGACAACTGCGCGAACGCGCGCGGCGATTTGAAGGCCGTCGTCCGCGCCGTCCTGCTCGACCCCGAAGCGCGCGGCGACGTGAAGACCGATCCCAAGTACGGCAAACTGCGCGAGCCGGTGCAACTCCTGACGAACCTCCTGCGCGCCTTCAACGCGACGAGCGACGGCGTTCTGGCCTCGCGCTCGTCGGGCGGCGACCTGCCCGCCAATCTCGAACAGCCGCTCTTCCTGCCCGCCACCGTTTTCAGCTACTACACGCCGACTTACGAAGCGCCCGGCACGGGACTCCTCGGCCCCGCCTTCGAGATTCTGTCAACCTCCACTTCGCTGCGCCGCGCGAACACCGTCAACCAACTGCTCTACACGGGCATCGCCGCCGGGACGAACAACCCCACCGGCACCCAACTCAACTTCGCCTCGCTCGAAGCTCTCGCGGGGAATCCGGCGCAACTGCTCGACGCGCTCGATTCGCTCCTCATGCACAACACGCTCTCAACGAGCGCGCGCGCTTCGATCACGACCGCCGTCAACAGCATCCCCGCGACGGACGCCAACTACGCGCGCAAGCGCGTGCAAACGGCCGCTTATCTGGTCGCAACTTCGCATCAGTATCAAGTGCAGAGATGAAAGCGCGAGCGGCGAAGAGTTAAAAACAGTTTCTCACCGCTCGCCGCCCGGATAGAGGTAAACGTTATGGCATCAACACGCAGAGATTTCTTACGGCAGACGGGTTGCGCGCTCGTCGGCGGAGCCGCGCTCATGTCGGGCATCGAGGACTTCGGACTCGTCCACGCCCTCGCGCAGGGCGGTTCGGCGGCGACCGACTACAGGGCTTTGGTCTGCATCTTCCTGAACGGCGGCAACGACGGCAACAACCTGGTCGTGCCCGTCGATGCCACGCGTTTCGGCGAATACGGCAGCGTGCGCGCCGCCGCCGGGCTTGCGCTCGCCGCGCCCGGCCAGCCGGGAGGCTTGCTGCCCGTCAGTCCCACGAGCGGCGGCGAGTACGGCCTGCACCCGGCCATGCCGGAGTTGAAGACGCTGTTCGACAATCGTCAACTCGCCGTCGTCGCCAACGTTGGGCCGCTCGTCGAACCCCTCACGCGCGACACCTACCGCAACGGCACCGGCAAACGACCCTCCCAGCTATTCTCTCACTCCGATCAGGTCGCGCAGTGGCAAACCTCCGTCTCGAACGACGCCAGCGCGACGGGTTGGGGCGGCCGCACGGCCGACCGCGCCGCCTCCCTGAACGGCGGCGCGTCGTTCCCGCAGGTCGTCTCCATCGCGGGCACGTCGCTCTTTACGACGGGCGCGAGCACGCGTCCGCTCGGCATCCCCGACGCGCGCACCTCGCTCGCCACCGTCCTGCCGCTCAACAACCCGCCCACCGCGGCCGGTTACACCGCGGCGCAACGCGACGCCCGCCGCGCCGCCTTCGATGCCCTGCGCGGCGCGGACTTGGGCGCGACGCTCGTGAAGGCTTCGCGCGACGTGACCGAGCAGGCGATTCAAACCAGCCTCGCCCTCGCCTCGACCAACTCGACGCTCACGACCGACTTCCCGAACACGACGCTCGGCTACCAGTTGGAACAGGCGGCGCGCCTCATCAAACTGCGCGACACGCTCGCCGTCAAACGTCAAATCTTCTTCTGCCAACTCGGCGGCTTCGACACGCACAGCGGGCAGGGCACGGCCACCGGCGCGCAGGCGACTTTGCTGACGCAGGTCAGCGCGGCGATGAAGGCTTTCTACGATGCGATGGTCGAACTCGGCGTGCAGGAGAGCGTGACCGCCTTCACGCTCTCCGACTTCGGGCGCACGCTTCAACCGGCGGGCACGGGCGGCGCGGTCGGCTCGGATCACGGCTGGGGCAACCACCAGTTCGTGATGGGCGGCGCGGTGCGCGGCGGCGACCTCTACGGCCGCTTCCCCACGCTCGCGCTCGGCGGCCCCGACGACACCGATACGCGCGGGCGTTGGATACCTTCAACCTCCGTCGAGCAGTACGCCGCCACGCTCGCCTCCTGGTACGGCCTATCGGCGACCGACATCCCGCTCGTCTTCCCGTTCATCGGGCGTTTCCCCACGGCGAATCTCGGCTTCATGTCCTGAGGCTCCGAACGGTCAGGAAACATGCGTAGGATTCAACAACTCAAACTCGCCGTCGTCGCCCTCTTCATCGTCGCGGGCGCGTCTCTGCTCGTCACCAACAATTTCACGAACCGCACCGTCCACGCCTTCTCCGCCGGGCCGCCCGCCGGTTACACGCGCGCTCCCGGCGAAGAACCCGACGCCTGCCGCGAATGTCACCTCCCACAAGACTCCGGCACGGGCAGCATCAAGATCAACGCCCCGCAAACTTACGTCCCCGGCCAAACCTATCAAGTCTCCGTCGTCCACTCTAACGCCGACCAGACCCGCAAGCGTTGGGGCTTCCAACTCACCGCGCTCGACGACACCAACCTCAAAGCGGGCACGCTCTCCGCGACCGGCGACGGCCGCACGCAGGTGCTCGACAATCAAGGCCCCTTCCCCTCGCGCCAGTACATCGAACACACCTCGTCCGGCAACTTCGACAACCAGCTTGGCGGCGCGACGTGGACGTTCAACTGGACTGCGCCGCCCGAAGACGTTGGCCCCGTCTCCTTCTACGCCGCCGGAAATCACGCCAACGGCAACGGCAACTCCGACGGCGACCATATCTACTTCACTTTCACCACCGTCGCGCCCGCCGCCACCGCGGGCGACTTCAGCCTCAACCTTACGCCCGCCACGCAGACGATTCTCCCCGGCGCGAGCGGCGCGTATACCGTCACCGTCACGCCCTCGAACAACTTCACCGGCACGGTCAACCTGAGTCTGGCCGGGCTGCCCTCCGGCGCGGGCAGCGCGACCTTCAACCCGGCCTCCGTCCAGATCACCGATGCGAGCGCGCGCAGTTCGACCCTGACCATCACGACGAGCGCGGACGCGCCGCTCGGCAACTTCACCCTCACCGTCACCGGCGCGAGCGGCAACACCCTGCACACGGCCACCGCGACGCTCGTCACCGGCCCCACGATGCTCGATGCCGGTCTGGGAGTGAGGAAATTATGGGGCGGTCTGAATCAGCCGACGGGTCTCGCCGTCATCGCCCCCGGTGATTTCTTCGTGCTGGAGAAGGCTTCGGGCAGGGTGATTCGCATCACGCCCGGCGCGGCGGTGGGAGCTGGCGCGGTGCTCGACCTTGCCGTCAACAGCGCGTCCGAGCGCGGCCTGCTCGGCATCGCGCTGCATCCGAATTTCCCGGCCAACCCGCGCGTCTATCTCTTCTGGACTGAGAGCAGCACGGGCGTGGACACGTCGAACACGGACGAAACGCCGCTGCTCGGCAACCGCGTGGACAGTTTTCTCTGGGACGGCGCGACGCTCACGCTCGAACGCAACCTGATCAAACTGCGCGCCCTGCAACAGGACGCGGCGCAGCCTTCGCGCGGCAATCACAACGGCGGCATCATCCGCTTCGGCCACGACGGCAAACTCTACATCATCATGGGCGACAACGGGCGGCGCGGCATGATGCAGAACTTGATCACCGGGCACAACCCCGAAGGCATGAAGGGGTCGGACGATCAATTCGGCGGCCCCCAGCCCGACGACGCGCACCTCTCCGGCGTCGTCCTGCGTCTCAACGACGACGGCACGACGCCCGCCGATAATCCCTTCTTCAACGCCGCCACGAACCTCTCGGACGAGGCCGCCGCCAACGTCAAAAAAGTTTTCGCCTACGGCGTCCGCAACAGTTTCGGGATGGCCTTCGACCCCGCCTCCGGCCAACTCTGGACGCAGGAGAACGGCGACGACAGCTTCGACGAGATCAACCGCGTCGTGCCCGCCTTCAACGGCGGCTGGATTCAATTGATGGGGCCGAGCGCGCGCGTCGCCGAGTTCAAAGCGATCGAACTCGGGCGCAGCGGCGGACTACAACAAATCCGCTGGTCGCCCGACCGCATCGCCGACACGCCGGAGGAAGCCCTCGCGCGTCTCTTCCAACTGCCGGGCGCGGTCTACACCGAGCCGGAATTCAGTTGGAAGTATGCGGTTGCGCCGTCGTCGCTCGGCTTCGTTCGCGGCCGCGCGCTCGGCGCGGCCAACGACGGCGCACTCGTCGTCGGCGCGTCGCGCACGACGCTCGCGGGCGGCTATCTCTTCCGTTTCAAACTCGCGGGCGACCGCCGCCGCCTCGCCCTCACCGATTCGCGCCTCGCCGACCTCGTCGCCGACAACGCGGACAAGTTCGACCTCACCGAAAGCGAAAGTCTCCTCTTCGGCCGCGACTTCGGCATCACCACCGACATCCAGAGCGCGCCCGACGGCAACCTCTATGTCGTCTCCCTGTCCGACGGGACGATCTACGAAATCTTCGCCCGCCCGAACACGATCCAGTTCAGCCCGTCGCCGCTGCAAGCGACGGAGGGCGACACGAGCGTCAGCGTCAACGTCACGCGCACGGGCGACACGTCCGGCACGGTCGCCGTCGAATATCGCACCATCGACGACCCGGCGGCCGTGCCCTGCGACCCGACCGCCCGCCGCCCGGACAACACGCCCTACCCGCAAGGCGCGGCCTACGCGCGCTGCGACTACGCCACCGCCGCCGGAACCGTCACGTTCGCCCCCGGCGAGACGAGCAAGTCGTTCGCCGTCTCCTTAATTGACGACGGCCACGTCGAACCGAACGAAACGCTCCAACTCGAATTGAGCCGCCCCGCCGGGGCGACGCTCGGCGCGCAAAGCACCACCACGCTCAACCTCTTTGACAACGATGCGGCGAACGCGCCCAATCCCATCTACGAGAGTTTCGCCACCGACTTCTTCGTGCGCCAGCAGTATCTCGACTTCCTCTCGCGCGAACCCGATGCGCCCGGCCTCGAATCCTGGCTGCGCGTCCTGCGCGACTGTTCCGACGTGCATCAGAATCCTGACTGCGATCGCATCACGGTGTCGTCGTCCTTCTTTCGCTCGCAAGAGTTTCAGTTGAAGGGCTATTTCGTCTATCTCTTCTACAAAGTCTCGCTCGGGCGCATTCCGCGCTACGCCGAGATCATCCCCGACATGGCGAGCGTGACTGCCGCCACCGGCGCGGAAGTCTTCGCCAGGCGCGACGCCTTCGCTCAAGACTGGCTCGCGCGCCCCGAGTTCAAAACGCTCTATCCAGACACGCTGACGCCCGCCGCCTACGTTGACAAGCTGCTCCAGACGGCGCAGGCGGCCTTGCACGGCGCGGTCACGCGCTCGACCCTCGTCGCCGATCTTCAGGCGGGCAGAATGACGCGCGCCGAGGTCTTGCGCGCCATCGTGGAACATCCTTCGGTTGAGGCGAAGGAGTTCAACGAGGCGTTCGTGGCGATGCAATACTTCGGCTACCTGCGCCGCGACCCAGACCCCGACGGCTACCGCAACTGGCTCACATATCTCAACGCCAACCCCTCCGACTATCGCACGATGGTCAGGGGGTTCCTCAACTCGAACGAATACCTGCTGCGCTTCGGCAAACTCTGAACAGCCCCCGCACGCGCGGCGGTATCTAACCCGCGCGTGCGCGTGTGATTTGGGTTCGACGATAAAAGCATGAAGCCCCGGAGGGGATACGCGATCACGGATTCGTGATCGCGTATCCCCTCCGGGGCTTCATACTCGCCGTCGTCCCGCATACGGGTCGAGCGCGTGCGTGTTGATTACGGCCGGACGGTCAACTCTTTGAGGATCGTGTCGTGCGGGTCGAAGCGCACGCCCGTGGGGCGCGCGGGCAGGTTGATGCGCGTGACGGTTTCGCGTCCGGTCGGGGCGAGTTTAAGGCGGCGCACGCGCGCGCCCGTCGCTATTTCCACGGGGACGGAGTTGGGGAAATACGCGCCGTCGTTTTGCGTCTGCCTGAGCGAGAGCGTCAGCACGCCGCCGCGTGCCCGCGCGCCCGCGCTCCAAGTCCAGGCGGCTTCGTAGCGCGGGTGGCCGCTCGCGTAAACCCAGCGCGCGAAGAACTCGCGCAAGGCGCGGCCGGAGGCGCGTTCGAGCGCGGCGCGCAGGTCTTCGGTGGTGGCGTTGCGGTGGAGGTGCGCGCGGTAGTAGGCGCGCACGCCGCGGAAGAAAGCGGCGTCGCCGAGTTCGGCGCGGAGCATGTGCAAGACCCACGCGCCTTTCTGGTAGTTGTTCGGGTTCAAGAGTTCGTTCAGGTCTTCGGTCTCGCGGTCGTGGATGGGCGCGCGGCGCGTCTGTTCGTACTTGAGATATTCCTCGCGCTTGCGGCGCATGTAATCGCGGAAGGCCGCTTCGCCCTCCGCGTGCTCGACGAAGAGACCGGCGTAGTAAGTGGCGAAGCCTTCGCTCAACCAGAGGTCAGACCAGGTGGCGGGCGTCACGGCGTCGCCGAACCACTGGTGCGCCGTCTCGTGCGCGATGAGTTCGACGAGGCCGCGCCGGACACCGAAGATCGCGCTCAGGGGCGCGCCCTCGCGCGGGTCGAAGAGGGTGCGCGAATAAATGATCGCGCCGGAATTTTCCATGCCGCCGAAGCGCGTCGCGCCGACGATGTGCGCGAGCTTCGCGTAAGGAAACGGCGCGACCGTTTGGCTGAAATACTTGAGCGACGGGATGGCCGCGCCGAACCCCTGCATGGCGAACTTTTGCTCCGACGGCGGCACGTAGTAAGAGACGGGAGCATGGCGCGCCGGGAGCAGCACGCCGGGCGTGACGCTGGCGAACTCGCCGACCGCGACGACCATGCAATAGGGCGGCACGGGAGCGGCTTCGCTGTAAGTCCACGTCACGTCCGCGCCCGAACGGGTCGGGCTGCGCGAGACGAGACGCCCGTTGGCGACGACTGAGGCGCGCGCGGGCGCGGTGACGTTGAAACTGACGGTGGCTTTCGCCGAAGGGTGATCGAGCGAGGGTATCCAGTGGTGGACGCGGTTCGGCCAGTTGTCGCCGGTGGCCGAAGGGCGGCCGTCCTTGTCGTTCGTCAGGATCAAGCCGTCGGCCGGTCGGCCATGATAGACGACGCTCAGGCGCAGGCGTTCGCCGCGCCGCGCGGGGCGCGCGAGAAAGACGTTGAGCCGTTCGCCCTGTCGTTCATAGCGCGCCGGACGGCCTCCGACGCTCAAGGCGTCAATCGTGAGCGCGCCGAAGTCTAGATCGAGCACGGCGAGGTTGTCGCTAAGGACGAGCGCATCGAGCTTCGTCTCGGCGCGCGTGAGTTCTCCGAGTTCTTGATTGAAGACGAGCGTCACGTCGTAGTGGAGCGGACGCCAGTTTTCGACGAGCCGTTCGCGGCGTTCGGCCACGGCGGCGGAACAGAGCGCGGCGAGCAGCAGCAGGAGGACGGGCAGGCCGCGACGCCGGAATAAACGTCGCGGCGGCGGGTAGGGTTGAAAATTCATCGTCTCAGTTTCTCGTGTGGAAAGGTTCAGCGCAAGCCGAGCATGAGGAGCGCGGAGCGGTCGAAGGGTACGCCGTCGCCGCTCGCGCTCCACGCGCGATAGGCGGCGAGTTCGTCTTCCGCGACGGGGCGGTTGCCGAGGCGCGCGGCGGGAGTTTTGCCGAACGCGTAATCGGTGAGCGGCAGATGCGCGGCGCGCACGCCGAGTTGCGAAGCCTGAAGGAGCGCGGCTTCGGCCGTCTCCACATCGGGGAAAAAATCTTCGTAGGCGAGCAGATGCCAGACGATCTCGCCGCCGCGTTCCTCGACGGCGAGGACGCGCAGCAACCCGAAGCCGCTCTCAAGTTGGAAGATGAGATCGTCGCCCGGCGCGAAAGGCAAAGCCATCACAGTGTACCTGCCATCTTTAAAGTTTCGTTAGCTTAACACAAAGGGAGAAGGGGAAAGGGTAAGGGTGAAAGGGAAAAAGGTAAATAGCCGGGTCGGAGTTTCTTCCTCCCTTTCACCTTTGCCCCTGACCCTTTCCCCTTGCTTTGTATCTGCCGCGCGGCGCGGTTAGTATGAGTTATCGGCACACCAGAAGAGGCGGCGGGGCGGGGCATGGGCGAGGCTGACGAGAGGCGCGATTATTACACGGTGCTCGGCGCGGAACAGGATGATTCGCGCGACGAGATCGAGCGTCGTTATAAACGACTGGCCGTCGAGCACCATCCCGACCGTGGCGGCGACGAAGAGGAGATGAAGGCGATCAACGAGGCTTGGGGCGTGCTCAAAGACGACACGGCGCGCCAGGCTTACGACGCGACGCGCGGGACTTACGACCCGACACGACGCCGCATTTACGCTCCGCCCGATTTCATCCCCTCGACTTCCGAAGGCGCGCGCGCCGACGCCGTCGGCGGCCGGTTGGCGGGCGCGTTGCTGAGTGGGTTGGCGGGCGTGGTGCTGATCTTTTTAGTGCGCTTTCATTACGTGGTGTTCCTGTGGCCGCTCGCGCTGCTGGGGTTGTCGCTGCTGCTGTTCGGCGTGTGGATGGCGCACGCCGCGCTCGCTTACGCGCGTGAAGGATATGCGCCGGAGCATCCTGCGAGGCGTCTCATCTGGGCGCAGGAGACCGCCTTCTGGTCCGCGGTCGCGTGCGGCGGCTACGTCCTCTACCTGTTGCTCACGGCGATTTAACGATGACGAAATTAA
>DASVVO010000063.1:0-14678 GCA_036386515.1 Pyrinomonadaceae bacterium | reverse complement strand
GCGCGGCTCGCTTCCGGAAGCGAGCCGCGCCTTCGTCCCTTCTGTTGGCTCAGGCAGCGTCTAGTTCGACGACCTGCGGCGGCTTGCCGCTCGACGAGTCTTCATTCAGATCACCGCTCCTCCTGCCGCGCCGCCCCCGGCCTTCGCCTCTCCCCCGTTATCCGCTTCGACTCCTCCCCGGCGTGCCAGGCCGCCGCGCTTGCTCCGATGTTGAGCGTTTGCCCTTCGAGTAACGCCCCGCGCGCGGCGCAAGGAAACATTGCCCCGCGAACGTTTCACTTGAACAAATTGTGACCTTCGCGCGATAACTTTTCACCTCGACGCGAACGCGGAAGGCATCTAACTCGAAGGTCGCCCGCCGTACGCGTCGCAAATGAGTTTGCCGGATCGCGTTGGGCGCTAACGAGCTGAGTTCGAGGGGGAGATATTATAGTGTTCGCCAAATTTTCTCGATTCGCAGTAATGATTTTGGTCGCCTTCTGTTTGGGGGGCGGCGTCGCGGCCGTCAAGGCGCAGGAAGCGTCCGCACCCCGCTCTCTCGCGGGCGCGCCTCCGGACGTTGACGCCATCATCCGCGCGTTCACGGCCAAAGAGACCGAGTTCAGCCGCGCGCTCAACAACTACGGCTTCAAGCGTGATGCGGTGATCCAGACCGTCGGCGCGGGCGGACAGGTGACGGGCGAGTATCGCCGCGCCTCGCAGTTCTCCTTCGACGACCGCGGCGGCCGCTACGAGCGCATCAACCATTTTCCGCAACCGACGTTGACGGAAGTCTCCTTCACGCAGGAAGACCTCGAAGACCTCGGCGGCGTGCAGCCCTTTGCGCTCGAAGCCTCGAAACTCGACCGCTACAAGTTCACCTACGTCGGCAAGGAGCGCATTGACGAACTAGACCTCTACGTCTTCGATGTCTCGCCCAAGGTCATGCCGAAGAAGATCACCGAGCGATTGTTTCAGGGGCGCGTGTGGGTTGACGATCAGGACTTGCAGATCGTGAAGGTGCGCGGCAAAGGCGTGCCGGAGGGGAACCAGCGTTTTCCCATCTTCGAGACCTACCGCGAACAGGTGGACGGCCGCTATTGGTTCCCCACCTACACCTCCGTGGACGACGTGTTGGAGTTTCCCAACGGGCAGACGACCCACCTGCGGATGACGGTGCGCTACACGGACTATCGTCGCTTCAAGGGAAGCGTCAAGATCATCGAAGAGGGAGAGCCGGGTCTCGCCCCCTAAGATTCGGAGGACACGCCGCCTTTTCTTTCGCACCGGAAACGGTTGGGCGGCGGCCGAAGCAGATCGTTTTGACGGCGGGCGGAGAGACGAGGATGTGAATCCTCATCCCTCCGCTCTTTCTGTTTGTGCGGGGCGCGGAAGGCCGCTTGATTGCCCGTCCATGAGGTCTCGGCGGCGCACCTCGCCTTTTTCATTTTCCCTTGTTTCGTGCTACCGTTTTTTACTTTCGCTTCGGGGCAGGGCGTTGCCTCAGTCGCTCGTTCGCTCGGCCGTGGGAGAGAGTAGCTTTACTTAGTCGTCGAATGGCGCGACGTATTGACTTTAAGGAGACCTGCGATGAAGCGGTCGCTTCTGCTATGTTTGCTGGCGGCAGGGTGTTGTTTGAGTTCCGGGTGCGGGGCGAAGAACCGGGGCGGCGGCAGTGACGGGGCGAATAACACGGGAAGCGCGGACGGCGGCGGCAATCGCGCGGCGACGCAACCCGCGAAGGCCGATGTCGTGTTCGCCAGGGAGGCGGTCGAGGGCTTGCTCGGCGGCGACGCCGCGGTGGCCGACGCGTTCGATTGGGAAAACCTGATAGTGCCGGGCGCGGATGCGGGCGAGGCTTACGCGGAGATGCCCGACGACGAGAACCGGGCGGAATTTCGGAAGGGCTTTATCGAAAAATTCTCCGAGTCGTTCAAACAATCCGGGGCGAGCGTCAGCGACTTGAAGAACTGGCGCGAGCAATCGAAGGAAGGCGAGCAAACGACGGTCGCCGTCGATACCACGACGGGCAAGACCATGCACGTGATCGTCGTCCGCCGCGACGGGCGGCAGCTAGTGTCCGAACTCTCAATCGAGTGAGCGCGAGCGACGGGGCAACATGATTAGACCTTTCCGCGGCAAGCACCCAAACATTCATCCGAGCGCATTCATCGAAGCGAGCGCGCAGGTGATCGGCGATGTGGAGATCGGCGAACAGTCGTCCGTGTGGTTCAACGCGGTCGTGCGCGGCGACGTGTTCTACATACGCATCGGCAAACGCACGAACATCCAGGACGGCACGGTCGTCCACGTGACCAACGGCACGCACGCCACCATCCTCGAAGACGAAGTGACCGTCGGCCACAACGTCACGCTGCACGGCTGCTACATCGAACGCGGCTGTTTGATCGGCATGGGGTCGATCGTGATGGACGACGTGCGTATCGGCGCACAGTCGCTCGTCGCGGCGGGCGCGCTCGTCTCGCCGGGCACGATCATCCCGCCGCGCTCGCTCGTCCTCGGCGTCCCGGCGAAGGTCAAACGCCCGCTCACCGGGGTGGAAGTCGAAGGTCTCGCGCAATACTGGAAGAACTACATCGAATACACGGAGCAGTACAAAAGCGAATCGTGAAGCGTCAAGCGTGAATAGAGCAAACTCGGTTCTTTCTATTCTCGATCGACGATTCACGACGCACGGCTTCTCTTATGTCTAAGACCCAACCGGCGCGCGGGATGCGCGATTTTTTGCCTGCGGACGTGAGGCGGCGCGAGTATGTGATGGGCGTCGTGCGCGAGGTGTATGAGCGTTACGGGTTCGAGCCGTTGGAGACGCCGGCGGTCGAGAACATCGAGACGCTGACGGGCAAGTACGGCGAAGAGGGCAACCAACTCATCTTCAAAATCCTGAAGCGCGGCGAGCACGAACGCACGGGCGCGGCCGACCTCGCCCTGCGCTACGATCTGACCGTGCCGCTGGCGCGCGTCGTCGCGGAGTACGGCGAGCGGCTGCCGAAGTTTTTCAAACGCTACCAGATGCAGCCCGTGTGGCGCGCGGACAGACCGGCGCGCGGCCGCTTCCGCGAGTTTTATCAATGCGACGTTGACGCCATCGGCTCCCGCTCGATGATCGTCGAAGCGGAAATCTGCGCGGCCGCGTCGGACGCACTGACCGCGCTCGGCTTTACGAATTTCACCATTCGCCTGAACCACCGGCGGGTGCTCGCGGGCGTGCTCGACGCGGCTGGCGTCGCGCCCGAACTGCACGGCGACGCGCTCATCGTGCTCGACAAGTTGGACAAGATCGGCACGGAAGGAGTTGCGCGTGAGTTGAATGAGCGCGGCGTGTCGGGCGACGCGGGCGTAAAACTGCTCCACTTTTTTGAAGGCGTGGCGAAGTTGGAGCACGCGGCCGAGTTGGTTTCCGATGAAGTGCTCGACACCGAAGGCGGCGCGACACGAGCTGACGCTTTGAACGCGGCGATGCTCGGTCGCCTCGTCGAATTCTTAGGCGAACACGAAGCGGGCGCGCAGGGCGCGGACGAGTTGCGACAGATTTTGCAGTTCGCGGGGGCGGCGGGCGTGGGCGCACGGATCAAGCTCGATCCGAGTTTGGCGCGCGGCCTCTCTTATTACACGGGCGCGATCATGGAGATCAGCGTGCCCGATCTGGCGGGCAGCCTCGGCGGCGGCGGGCGTTACGACAATCTGGTCGGGATGTTTTCGGGGCGCGATATTCCCGCGTGCGGTTTCTCGCTCGGCCTGGAGCGCATCATCGTCGTGATGACGGAGCGCGAGATGTTTCCGTCGAATCTGGTGACGACGGCGGCCGACGTGTTAGTGACGATCTGGGATGAGTCGTCGGTAGTCGATGCGCTCGCGCTGGCGCGGCGTTTGCGCGCGGGCGGCTTGCGGGTGGATGTCTACCCGGAGCGTGGGGATAAGGTGGGCAAGCAGTTTAAGTATGCTGCGGCGCGGGGCGTGCCTTTTGTGACCGTGGCGGGGCCGGATGAACGCGCGCGCGGCGAGGTCGCTTTAAAAGATATGCGCTCGGGCGAACAACAGACCGTCGAGAGCGGCGCGGCGGCCGAGACGTTGCGGAAGTTGCTCGAAGCAAACGGCAACGGTTAAATTTCACAAACAATGTTTCAGACATGAACGGCGGGGCGCGCGCGTGTCACGCGTTCATTTATCGTGGGCGGTGCGGGAATCAACATGCTGGATAATTTAGGAAACCTGGAGCGGACGCATTCGTGCGGCGGGTTGCGCGCGGAGCACGTGGGGCAGACGGTGGTGCTGATGGGCTGGGTGGCGCGGCGGCGCGACTTCGGGCCGCTGACGTTCTTCGACCTGCGCGACCGCGACGGCATCACGCAGGTCGTCTTCAACGAGGAGACGGCGCGCGAGGCGCACGCGAAGGCGAAGCAACCGCGCGGCGAGTATGTCATAGCAATCACGGGTGAGGTGGTGTTGCGCGAGGAGGGACAGCGCAACCCGAAGATCGCGACGGGCGAGGTGGAGGTGCAGGCGCGCACGCTGTTGATCCTGAACGACGCGCGCACCACGCCCTTTCAACTCGAAGTCGCGGGCGGCGAAACGCTCGCGGCGGAAGATTTGCGCCTGAAGTATCGCTATCTGGATTTGCGTCGCCCGCAGTTGCAGGCGAACCTCAGGATGCGTCATCGCATGCTCGCGGAGATTCACCGCTACATGGACGAGCAGGGGTTCACCGAGATCGAGACGCCGATCATGATCAAGAGCACGCCGGAAGGGGCGCGGGATTACATCGTGCCGTCGCGCACGTTTCCGGGGAAGTTTTACGCGCTGCCGCAGTCGCCGCAGTTGTTCAAGCAACTGTGCATGATCGCGGGGCTGGACAAGTATTACCAGATCGCGCGCTGCTTCCGCGATGAAGACCTGCGCGCCGACCGCCAGCCGGAGTTTTCCCAACTCGACGTGGAGATGAGCTTCCCGACGCTCGAACGAATTTACACTTTGACGGAAGGCTACTTCGCGCGCGTCTTTCGCGCCTGCACCGGCGTCGAACTGCCCACGCCTTTCCCGCGCCTGTCTTACGCCGAGGCCATGCGCCGCTACGGCAGCGACAAGCCCGACCTGCGTTTCGGCATGGAACTCCAAGACCTCGCGCCCGCGCTCGCGGGCACGACCTTCGCGCCCTTCGCCGCCGCGCTCGCGGGGGGCGGTGAAGTGAAGGGCATCGTCGTCAGAGGCGCGGCCGGGTGGTCGCGCAAGACGCTCGACGAATTACAAGAGCACGCGAAGCGTTACGGCGCGGGCGCGCTGGCGTGGATCAAACTGGGCGACGAAATCGCGTCTTCGTTGTTGAAGGCTCTCGGCGAGGAGACGACGAGGGGCGTGGCCGGGGCTGCCGGAGCCGAACCGGGCGACGCCGTGCTCGTCGTCGCGGGCAAGCCGAAGACGGTCGCGGCGAGCCTCGGCGCGTTACGCATCGAAGTGGCGAAGCGCGAGAAGTTGATCCCCGAAAATGTTTACGCGCCGCTGTGGGTGACAGAGTTTCCGATGTTCGAGTATGACGAGGAAGGGGATCGTTACTACGCGATGCACCACCCGTTCACCTCCGCGCTCGACGAGGACTTGCCGCTCCTGGAGCGCGCGGTCGAAGCGGGCGAGACGCGGTTGCTCGGCAACTTGCGCGCGAAGGCTTACGACGCGGTGATCAACGGCGTGGAGGTGGCGGGCGGCTCGATTCGTATTCACCGGCGCGACGTGCAGCGGCTCATCTTCAAGGCTCTCGGCATGACGAACGAAACGGCGCGCGAGCGTTTCGGATTTTTCCTCGACGCCCTGGAGTTCGGCACGCCGCCGCACGGCGGCATCGCCTCCGGCATCGAGCGCACGATGATGGTCTTGGCCGGTACGGAGAACATCCGCGACGTGATGGCCTTCCCGAAAACGGCTTCGGCCGCCGACTTGATGATCGACGCGCCCGGCGCGGTTGACCCGCACATGCTCGCCGATCTGCACATCCGCGTGGACGAAGCTTGAGCGCGCCGCCGCCGCAGGAGAATCAAGGTTGCAGATGAACATGAAACGTCTCATCTCTCAAACGCTCGCAGCGTTGTCGGTCTGGTCGCTCGCGGCCGTCGTCGCCGTCTCGGCGCAGACTCCGCCGCCCGCCGCCGCGCCGCCGCTCATCGCCGTGCGCGCCGCGCGGATGCTCGACGTGCGGAGCGGCAACGTCGTCACGAACGCCGTCGTGCTCATCGAGAACGGGCGCATCAAGTCGGCCGCGAGCGGAACGGCGATCCCGCCGGGCGCGGAAGTGCTAGACCTCGGCGGCGCGATGCTCCTGCCCGGTCTCACAGACAGCCACACGCACCTCTTGCAGAACTACGACAAGCGGATCGGCGGCGACGACCCGAACATGATCCTGACCGTGACGCAACTCGGCACGACGCGGCGCGCTTTGCTCGGCGCATCGCAGGCGCGCGAGATGCTGGAAGCGGGCTTCACAGCCGTGCGCGACCTCGGCAACTCCGGCTGGAACGGCGATGTCGCGTTGCGCGATGCGATCCGTTCCGGCTGGGTCGTGGGGCCGCGCCTGTTCGCTTCGACGCGCGCGCTCTCGGCGGCCGGCGGGCAGTTCGGCAACGTGTCGGCGGAGATGCAGAAGATACTGGAACAGGAGTACGTCGTCGTGAGCGGCGTGGAGGAAGCGCGGCGGGCGGTGCGGCAGGCTTTCTACGACGGCGCGGATTTGATCAAGGTGATCGTCAACACGGGGGCGCGCGTCGTGTCGCTCGAAGAGTTGAAAGTGATCGTGGAAGAGGCGCACCGGGTGAACCGCAAAGTGTCGGCTCATGCCATCGGCGACGCCGCGACGCGCCTCGCCGCCGAGGCGGGCGTCGATTCCATCGAGCACGCTTACACGATCCCCGACGACGCGCTGAGGATGATGGCCGCGAAGAAAATCTTCCTCGTCCCGACCGATTTCCCCGACGAGTTTTACCTGCCGCCGGGACTCACGGCGGCGGAGCGCGAGGCCGCGCTGAAAAATATCAAGGGATTCACGAGCGGCAGCCGCGAGCGTTTGGCGCGCGCCATCAAGTTGGGCGTGCGCGTCTCGGCCGGTTCGGATTCTTACTACGCCGAACCGGGGCAGACGCGCGGGCAGACGAGCAAACTCATGTTTCGCGCCTACGCCGAGTCCGGCATGACGCCGCTTGAGATCATCCGCGCCGCGACGATCAACAACGCCGAATTGTTCGCCGGGGAACGCGCCCTGTTCGGCAGCATCGAGGCGGGCCGGTTCGCCGACTTGATCGCCGTCGCGGGCGACCCTCTGAAAGAGATCACGGAACTTGAGCGCGTGCGCTTCGTGATGAAGGGCGGCGTGATCGTCAAAGACGAGTTGACGGCGAAAGGCGCGGGCGGCGCTGGGGCGCGTCCGTCGAAGTAAAAATTTCCCATCAGGGCGCGAGGCAGGAGGGCAGCGGCTTATCGTCACGATCCAGCGCACACAGGTTGAGGAGATGCTGGCGCACGCGCGCGAGGCTCGTCCTGAAGAGTGTTGCGGTCTCGTCGGCGGCGACGCGGAAGGCGTCGGGGCATCCGTCTATCGTCTGCGCAACATCGCGGCCGACCCGCGCGTGGCCTACGACGGCGACCCGCAGGACTTGTGCGAGGCGCAGCGCACGATGCGCGCGCGCGGCGAAGCGCTGCTGGCGATCTATCACTCGCACCCGCGCGAGGCCGCGCCCGCCCCTTCCGAGTCGGACGTGCGGCTGGCCTATCACCCGTCGGCCGTCTACTTCATTATCGGCATCGAAGACGACGACGGGGCGGACGAGGCTGCGGCCGCGAGCCTGCACGCGTTTCGTATTTTTAGGAGCGAAAAACTTTGGGAGAGAGTAGAATACGCCATCGTCGAGAGTTGAATTGAGGCGAACCCGAGGCGCGCGCGATTCGTAATAGTGACTATGTCAGAGAAGCGAAGCAAATACGATACAGACCCGCTCGATCCCGATTTCGTTCGCCAGACCGAACAGATCAGCGGCATGTCGCGCGAAACGGCGCGCACCCCGAACGAACAGGCGCGCCTGAACCCGGAGGCCGACGCGCCCACGCGCCTCATCGAGGATACTCTCGCTCAACCCTATCCCTCCATCTTCGTGCCGCCGACTCAGACGCCGACACCGCCGCCGCCGCCCGCGTATCAGCAACCGACATATCAGCAACCGACGTATCAACAGCCTACTTACCAGCAGCCCACTTATCGGCAACCGACGGCGGCCAACTTCGCTCGCCCCGCGCCGTTGGCGGGCGCGCCGCACGCGCCGCACATACCCGCGCCGCCCACGTCGCGCCCGGTGGCGGGCATCGGCATCCCGGAAAACATCGCGCTCGCCCTGCCCTACACGCCTTTCTACATCGGCATCGTCGCCGCGATCATCGAACTGCTGACCGTGCCGCGCACCGAGACGCGCGTGCGTTTCCACGCCGCGCAAGGTCTGGCTCTGCAACTCGCGATTCTGGTCATCTCGTTCATGCTCGGATTAATCGGCCGCCTCTCCGGCGTCGGCGTCGGCCGCACCTTCTTCTCAATCGCCGCCACCATCTTCCTCATCGTCTCCATCGTCCGCGTCTGGAAAGGCGAGACGCACCACCTCGCGCCTCTCGACGAAGCCACGAGTTGGCTCTACGAACGCATCGAACCGCGCAAGTAGACGGCGCAGGCTGCAAGACCAAACCGCTCTCCGCCCGCCGCCCGCATAACGGTATCCAGGCTTTTCTTTTGCCGTTGCTCTCGCGTGTTTTGTGATAATCTCGCGCGTGTCTCTCCACGTCAGACGCGGGCTTTAATCGTCGTCAATCCAACTCATCGAGGTGCAGTCTCTTGGCTTTGCTGCTCAAACTCCGCGCGCGCTTCGCGCCCATCGTCGCTCTTGCGCTCGTCGTGTCTCAACTCGTGTGGGCGGTCGAAACTTCAGCGCAACGGCGGCGGCCGCCGCGCCGCGTCTCCCGGCCGCCGGTCGGGGCGCGCGAGAATGCGCCGGGGGCGCAGCACGATGCGCGCGTGGCGCAACTCGCGGCGGAGTATTTGCAGGGACGTTTCGCTTTCTACCCCTCGGAGGCCACCGCGCTCGGCGCGCATGAGTTCGACCACGCGCTCGAAGCGCGCGACGCGGATTCCATCGCGCGCGAGGTGAGGCGTTTGCGCGGCGCGCTGGCCGCGCTGGCGCGCGTGCCGGAATCGAGGTTGTCGGCCGAAGCGCGCTACGATTATCTCGTGCTGCAATCGCACGCGCGCGCCGAGTTGCTCGAACTCGAAGACGTGCGGATGTGGCAGCGCAACCCGAACATCTATAACCGGCTGCTCGCGTCGGGCGTGGACAACATTTTGAAGCGTAACTACGCGCCCATCGCCGCGCGGCTCGACGCGCTCGTCGCCCGCGAGCGACAGGTGGCGCGGCTGCTCGCGGACGCGCGCGCCAATCTGCAAAACCCGCCGCGCATCTACACCGAGACGGCCATCGCGCAGGTCGGCGGGAGCATCGATTATTTTCGGACGGTCGTGCCGCAGATGTTCGAGCGCGCGGGCGGCGGGCGTCTTCCGGCGGCGCGGCGCGCCGAGTTTGAGACGACGAACGAGAGCGTCGTTCGCGAACTCGCGTCTTTCAGAGAATGGCTGCGCGCGGAACTGTTGCCGCGCTCCAACGGCGACTACGCCATCGGCGCGGAGAATTATCGGCGCAAACTTCTCTACGAGGAGATGGTCGAAACGCCGCTCGCGCAACTCGTCCGCGAGGGCGAGCGCGAGTTGCGCCGCACGCAGAACGAGATGCGCGCGGTGGCCGAAGAAGTTGCGCCGGGGCGCGACCTGATGAATGTCATCCGCGCGCTCGGGCGCGAGCATCCTTCGGCGGACGGCCTCGTCGGCGAGACGCGCGCCGAGTTGAACCGCATCCGCGCCTTCGTCCGCACGCAGGGGATTTTGACGCCGCCCGCGAGCGAAAATTTGCAGGTGGCCGAGACGCCCGAATACGCACGCTCGACGAGCTTCGCTTCGATGGACACGCCGGGCGCGTTCGAGCGCGTCGCGACCGAGGCTTATTACTACGTGACGCCGCCCGACCCGGCGTGGGACGCGCGCCGCAAAGAGGAGCACCTCAGTTTCTACAATCGCTATTCGCTCCCCATCGTCTCGATCCACGAAGTCTATCCCGGCCACTACTATCAACTGCTCGCCGCGCGCCGCTCGCCTTCGCGCGTGCGCGCCGTGCTCGGCTCGGGGAGTTTCATCGAAGGCTGGGCGCACTATACGGAGCAGATGATGTTGGACGAAGGGTTCGGGGGCAACAACCCGAAGTTGCGGCTCGCGCAGTTGCAGGCCGCGCTGTCGCGCCTGTGTCGCTACCTCGTCGGCCTCAAGCTGCACACGCAGGGGATGAGTTACGAAGGCGGCGTCGAGTTCTTCATGCGCGAAGGCTACATGGAACGCGCTAACGCCGAACGCGAAGCCCGGCGCGGCACGCTCGACCCGACCTATCTCATCTACACGCTCGGCAAGATGGAGATTTTAAAGTTGCGCGAGGAATACCGCGAGCGCACGGGCGCGGCGTTCCGCCTCGGCGAGTTTCACGACCGGCTGCTCGCTTACGGCAGCCCGCCCGTCAGGATTTTGCGCATGGCGCTCGTCGGCGACGCGACCGCCCCGTCGAGCGCGACGCCCGCCGCCGTCGAGGCGGAGGATCGCACGAACGTCGTCGAGTTTTCCGTGCTGGCGACGGGAGCGATGAGCCGGCACGGGGGCGGGCGCGGCGTCGAGTTGATCACGAATGAGAACGATTGGCGGAGGGCGTGGGCGACGGTCGGCGGCGGTCGCCCGCAGCCCGAGATCAACTTCAATTCGCGCGCGTGCATCGTCGTCTATCAGGGGCAGCAATCGACGGGCGGTTACAGCATCGAGATCGCAGAGGTCAAGCGTGATGGCACTGTGCTTGCAGTGGATGTCAGAGAGCGGCGTCCGGCGTTCGGAGACGTTACAACCCAGGTCATCACCTCGCCGTTTGTCGTCGTCTCCATTCCGCGTCCGCCGCCGGGCGCGAGCGTCATCCTGACGGGCGAGGGGCAGAGCGAGGTTGAGCCGGAAACGCAACAAAACCGCAGGATTATCAAACGGCCGCGCGGGCGACGCGGACGCGGGCGCAGGAATTGACGGCGGTTGACTGAGGCCAACCTGCGAGTGACCGAATTCATCAAAGTGGCGTCGGAATAATACACGGCGCGCGTGTGGCGCGCGAACGGACTTTCCGGCGTGCAAGAATCAACGCTCTCCCGTGGCGGAAACCGGCGCAGGCGCTTAAGTCGGCGTCGAATAGTTTGTAAGGTTTCGGGGGGAGATGCTTTTCGTGTAAGAGCGGCGCGAACCCCTCGTCAGGTCGAGCGGGGATTCGCGCCGCTCTTTGAGTTGGCATCTGACGGAATCGGAACGCGGACGCCCGACCAAGAGTTCGCGTGTTATCGAAGGAGAGAGCATGAAAAATATTAATCACCGTAATCAAAGCCGCGCCCGCGCCGTTTTCGCGTGGCTGATGGTCTTCGTCGTCGCGGCCATGCCGCTGTCCGCGCTCGCGCAGGGCACGCGCATCGTCGCGCCGAAGAACGGATATAAGATTCAAGACGACGTGCAGGCCGGGCAGCAGGCGGCGCGCGAGGCCGAACAGCAGTTGCCGCTCCTCAACGATTACGAGGTGCAGAATTACGTGGAGCGCATCGGTCAAAGATTGGTGAGCGCGATTCCGGGCGAGTTCAGTCATCCGGAGTTTCGCTACAGCTTCAAGGTCGTCAACATGCGCGAGATCAACGCCTTCGCTTTGCCGGGCGGCCCGATGTATCTCAATCGCGGCATGATCGAGGCGGCGAAGTCAGAGGGCGAGATGGCGGGCGTGATGGCGCACGAGATCAGCCACGTCGCGCTGCGGCACGGCACGGCGCAGGCCACGAAGGCGCAGAAGTATTCCATCCTCGGCGGCATTGGCGCGATTGCGGGCGCGGTGATCGGCGGCGGCCTCGGCAGCGTCATCGGTCAGGGTTCGCAGACGGCCGTCGGCGTCTACTTCCTGAAGTTCGGGCGCGAGTATGAGACGCAGGCCGACATCCTCGGCGCGCAGATCATGGCGCGCGCCGGTTACGACCCGCGCGATCTGGCGCGCATGTTTCAGACCATCCAGCAGCAGGGCGGCGGCGGCAACCCGGAATTTTTGAGCAGCCACCCGAATCCCCAAAATCGCTACGCGCGCATCAATCAGGAAGCGCAACTCCTCGGCGCGGTGCGCAGCCCCGTCGGCAACACGCGCGACTTCCAACTCGTGCAGGCGCGCTTGCGCGGCCAGGGTCGCGCGCCTTCGATGGGCGAAGTGGCGCAGGGACGGCAACAGGGTGGGCAGACCTACCCGGCCGGCACGCAGCGCGGTCAGGTTGCCTATCCTTCGACGCGCTATCGCCAGATCAACAGCCAACTGTTTCGCCTGAGCGTGCCGGACAACTGGCGCGATTACGCGGGACAGAATTCCGTCACGATCGCGCCCGAAGGCGCGGTGGGGCAAAACGCCGTGACGCACGGCGTCATCCTTGGCATCGATCAGTCGCAGAGCCGGAACTTGCGGCAGGCGACCGATCAGTACATCAACGAAATCTTGCAGATCAACACGTACCTGCGCGCGCAAGGCGGCTACAGCCGCCAGACCGTCTCGGGACGCGCCGGTCTGGCGACGACGCTCACGGGTCGTTCGCCCGTCACCGGGCAGGCCGAGGTGGTAACGGTCGTCACGACGCTCTTGCGCGACGGTAGCATCTTCTACATGAACTACGTGACGCCGCAATACGACCAGCGCAACTACCAGAACGCGTTCAATCAAATTCTGCGTAGCATTCAATTGAACGACTAAGGGGTTCGCCGAAACTCGTTCGAGTCGTAAAAAGCGGAAGGCCGGTTCGCGTGGGCGAACCGGCCTTCTTTTTGTTTGCTTGTGTGCGACGCGTCTAACCGATGAGCGGCATCTTTGCGCCGCACTCCGGACAGAACTTGGTGGCGGCTTCCGGTTGATGCCCGCAGCCCTGGCAGGTGGGGCGCGGCGGTTTGGTCGGCGTGCCGCATTCGGGGCAAAACTTAGCCTTCCCTACGTCCACGCCGCACGAGACGCAGGCGAGCGTCTGCGCGGAAGCGACGGCGGCGGAGGCTTGCGCCGGGGCGCGGACGTGCGCGTCCGCGCCCATGTCGATTTTCGAGGCATAGTCGGTTTGCCGCGCCCGCTCGTGGAGTTGTTCGCGCGCGGCTTCGGCCTTCGCCTGAGCGTGCGAGGCGGCGAGTTCCTCTTGATAGTCCGGCGCGCATTCTTCACACTGTCCCGCGTTTGCGTTCCAGCACACTTCCGGGCACACCCACCTGCCGCAACGCGAGCATTGATGAAAATATTGCTTGCCCTCTTCCACCGCTTTGCCGAGCGCATCGTCGTGCGCCTTGCCGCCGACGGAACGCTGGAGGTCGTAAGCGGAGTTGCCGGCCGTGCTCGCCCAGCCGCCGAACAAGTCGCCCGCCGCGCGCAGCAGAGACCCGGCCGTGCCGATGGCGGACGCCTGAAACCGCGACATGTAACCGTTCCCGCACTTGTCGCAGTGAAACTTGAACTGATAACCCCGATCCGTCGAGAGGTCATCGTAATTGCTCACGAACTGCACCAACGCCATGCCGAAATCTCCCGTACCCTTTCCAGCGAATTAAGAATTGCCGATACTGCCGCGCGCGAGCCTGCGCGCCGCGCCCGGCATTTTATTCGCTCAAACTTCACTTGTCACTGCTTTTCGCTTCGAGCCAGAGCGTCTCCATTTCGTCGAGCGTGGCGGCGTCGAGCGATTGGCCGCGCGCTTCGAGGCCGCGTTCGATGTGGCTGAAGCGGCGGCGGAATTTACGATTGGTCAACTTCAACGCGGCTTCGGGTTCGACCTTCAAGTGGCGTGCGATGTTCGTCACGACGAACAGCAAATCGCCCAACTCTTCGCGCACGTGCGCCTGCACGGCCTCGGCGGCCGCCGGGTCAACCGCGTCGGCCGCCGCCTTGCCGCTCTCTTCGATGGCGGCCTTGAGTTCGTCCACCTCTTCGTGCAGCTTGTCGAAAATCTGCCCGACGTTCTGCCAGTCGAAGCCGACGCGCGCGGCCTTCGTCGTCAGTTGGTGCGCCTCCATGAGCGCGGGCGCTTTGGCCGAAACGCCGTCGAGGAGCGACGAATCTTTCGCCGCCTCACTCTTGCCCGCCGCGCGTTTCTCTTCGGCCTTGATGGCCTCCCAGTTGCGCAAGACCTCCGCCGAGTCGGCCGCGCTCTCGCCCGCGAAGACGTGCGGGTGGCGGCGCACCATCTTCGCGTGAATCGCTTCAACTACGTCGTCAATCGTGAACTCGCCGCGCTCGGCGGCGACCTGTGCGTAGAAGACGATCTGAAACAGGAGGTCGCCGAGTTCGCCGCGCAACTCTTCGGGGCGACCCTCGCGCGCCTCCTCGACGGCCTCGAAAGCCTCGTAGGCTTCCTCCAAGAGCATCGGCGCGAGCGTGGCGTAGGTCTGTTCGCGATCCCAGGGGCATCCTTCGGGCGAGCGCAGGCGCGTCATCAGCGCGACGAGGTCAGTGAATGTAGCGGGCATAGATTTATCCGAAGTTCAGAGT
>DASVVO010000062.1:0-40738 GCA_036386515.1 Pyrinomonadaceae bacterium | reverse complement strand
GGACGGCAGTTATCTGGCGGAGCACTTGCTCTCGCTCGGCTATGAAGTGCATGGACTCGTGCGCCGCGTCGCCCTCGAAGACCCCTCGCGCCGCTTTGCCCGCATCTCCCATCTCCTCGACCGCGTCACCCTCCACCCCGCGTCGCTGGAAAGTTACCCCTCGCTCTTTCACGTCGTCAGCCGCCACCCGTTCGACGAGTGCTACCATCTGGCCGCGCAGAGTTTTGTGGCCGAGTCGTTCGCCGACGGCTTCTCCACCATGAACACCAATATCAACGGCACGCATTATTTGCTGGCCGCCCTGCGCGAGTTGCGTCCTGAGTGCCGGTTCTACTTCGCCGGGTCGTCCGAGATGTTCGGCAAGGTGGCCGAGACGCCGCAGCGCGAGACGACGCGCTTCCACCCCAGAAGTCCCTATGGCATCTCGAAGGTGGCGGGGTTCGAGTTGACGCGCAACTACCGGGAGGCCTACGGGATGTATTGCGCGAGCGGGATGTTGTTCAACCACGAGAGTCCGCGGCGGGGGTATGAGTTTGTGACGCGGAAGATCACCTCGACGGCGGCGCGCATCAAGCTGGGGCTGGCGCAGGAGTTGTTATTGGGGAATTTGGACGCGCAGCGGGATTGGGGGCACGCGAAGGATTACGTGCGGGCGATGTACCTGATGTTGCAGCAGGAGGAGGCGGACGACTTCGTGGTGGCGACGGGGGAGACGCACACGGTGCGGGAGTTTTGCCGGCGGGCGTTTGCGGAGGTGGGATTGGATTACGAGGAATACGTGCGGGTGGACGAGCGATTTTTGCGCCCGGCGGAGGTGGATTTGCTGGTGGGGGATGCGGGGAAGGCGACGGAGGGGTTAGGGTGGCAGCCGGAGTACAGTTTCGGGGAGATGATCAAGGAGATGGTGGAAGCCGACCTGGAGACGGCGCGCCGCGAAGGCTCCCGCGGCGATGCCGCTCGCCCCGCGTGACCCTGGGGGGAGGTTGAAAATTCAGCCGCCGCGCGCTGCGTTATCGCGTCTCTCTCGCATGATATACTCGCCCGCGCCAATTTCTTTTGCGGCGGGTTTTCGCCCGTAGCTGCGGTCGCGGCATCGCAGTTTATTGTCGAAGTTTCAGATGAGTTCTCACGATCAAATAACCGACGCGCGCACCGGCACGGTGAAAGGGCCGGGCGAGCGTCCGCACGAGTTTCTGTTCATCACGGCGGACAACCGGCGGGCGCGCATCGGCGAGTTCGTCTATTACCTCGCGCGCGACGGCGCGGACGTGCGGCAGATTCTCGGAAACATCACCTCACGCAAACTCGTGCGTAATTTGCCCGACGCGTTTTTGTCCGACCCGGAGACGCCGCCCGCCGTCATCTCCGCGCTCATCGGGCTGGATGCAGAGGGCTGCGAGTTGTACGAGATCACGGTCGAGACCATCGGTTATTTCCACTCGCGGATGGGCGATTTCGTCAACCCGCGCATCCCGCCGAACGCGGGCGACGCGGTCTTTCTCGCTTCGTCCGAGACGCTGGCGGGCGTGCTCAGTTCGCGGCGCGTGCATGAGACGGGGTCGGCGCATCTTGGCAGCCTGTTGACGCGCAACGCGGGGGAAGTGCCCGTCGTGCTCTCGGTCAAGGATGTCGTCTCGACGCACCTCGCCATCCTCGCTTCGACGGGCGCGGGGAAAAGTTATACGGCGGGCGTGCTGGTCGAAGAGTTGATGATGCCGCACAATCGCGCGGCCGTGCTCATCGTCGATCCGCACGGCGAGTACGACACGCTGCGTTCGATCGAAAGCGACCCGCGTTTCCGCGCCGACGCGGACGGCTACCAGCCCGAAGTCAAAATCTTCACACACGACCGCGTGCGCGTCCGCTTCTCGTCGCTCACCGAGGCCGACATCAAATACCTCCTGCCCGAAGGCGCGAGCGACAAGATGCTGCATTATCTCTCGCAGGCTTACCGGAAGCTGACGGCGGGCGAGCGCGGCGCGCGCGGCCTGTGGGGCTATCACGATTTGCGCGACCTCGTGACGGCGGAGAAGTACGGCGACGAAGACGCGCGCGGCGGCGCGGGCGCGGGCGGCAACGCCGGTTCGATCGACGCGCTGCTGTGGCGTCTCGACAACCGCTTCGACCGGCACGATTCCATCTTCTCCGACCACGAGCACATCGAACTCAAAGAACTCTTCCGACCGGGGCGCTGCACCGTGCTGCAACTCTCGGACATCGAACAGCAAGAGCAGCAGGTGGTGGTCGCCACGCTCCTGCGCCGCGTCAACAAGGCGCGCATGGCGACCGTGCGCGGCGAGGCCGACGGCGCAAGCGAGAGTTTCCTGCCCTACCCGGTGTTCACGCTGCTCGAAGAGGCGCACCGCTTCGCGCCCGCCGGGCAGGCGGTCGTCTCCACCAACATCCTCAAGCAGATACTTTCGGAGGGGCGCAAGTTCGGCGTCGGCATCGGGCTGATCACGCAGCGTCCGGGCAAACTCGATCAGGACGTGCTCTCGCAGTGCATGACGCAGGTCATCATGCGTATCGTCAACCCGATCGATCAGGACACGGTGGCGAAGTCGGTCGAAGGCGCGGGGCGTCAGCTCTTGAACGAACTGCCGGCACTGACGAAGGGGCAGGCGATCCTGAGCGGCGTCGGCGTCAACACGCCGGTCATGTGTCGCGTGCGCGAACGCCTCACCAGGCACGGCGGCGAGACTTTCGACGCCCCGGACGAATGGGCGCGCTGGCACTCGGAGGGCGAGCAGCAGCGCCGCGAAGAGGAAGAGGCCGTCGTCGTCAAACCGGCTTCGACGAAGAAGGTGGAGAAGTTTCGCGGGATTCAGATTTGAGCCGCAGGCGCGCCTCGGTAGATGAAGCCGCGCCGGTAGTTTCACCGCAGCCCACGCCGCCGGAAATTCCCTATTGACTTGCCACCCCGGCAGTAATATCTTCTCGCCGCTAAAGTTCGAACCGGAGTCGGCCGTGTGTGGAAATGCCCCGCGCGCCCTCACCCGCCGCTCGCCTGTCTCCCGCACGGTCTCTGCAAAGCTATCACGGCGCGGTCGCCCGGCCGTCGCCAGTTGCCCTGGAAGGAGTCCATCCATGTCGAACGATCCGAAGCCCCGTCTTCCTCGCAAACTGTTGCGCCCGTCGCTCGTCGCCGCCTGTCTCCTGTGCGCGACCGCGTTTGCCGTCCGCGCGCAGACGCCGCGCGCGGGCGACGCTGCGGCGCACAACGCCATCCCCAACGCGGCCGCGGCGAAGGCCGAAGCCGACGAGCAACCGCCCTTTCAGGAATACAAAGGCGTCCGCATCGGCATGACGGCCGACGCGGCGCGCAAGAAACTCGGCGCGCCGACCGAAAAAGGCGACGCGCAGGACTTCTACGTCATCTCTCAGCGAGAGAGCGTGCAGGTGCTCTACGACGGCGCGAAAAAAGTTTCCGCCCTCGCGCTCATCTACATGAACGCGGGCGATAAAGCTCCGACTCCGAAGGCCGTGACGGGCGGCGAACTCGAAGCGCGCCCCGACGGCTCGCTCTACAAAATGGTGCGCTACCCGAAGGCCGGCTACTGGGTCTCGTACAGCCGCACCGCCGGCAACTCGCCCATCGTCTCCGTCACGATGCAGAAGATCGACTGACAGCGCGTCTAAACCAGGTCGGAACAATGTTTGGAGAAGCGGGCGGCGTCGGCGGCCGGGGTCTTTTACCTGAGCGAAAGATAGGACGACGAACGCCGCCCCGTTCCTGCTGCGCGCCCGACGCCGCCTCCCTTCTCCTGCGCTCCCGCCGCCCCCTTCATCCGCGCACCCGACGCCGCCCGCCGCGCTCTATTTTTGCGCCCGCATTTGCTTTTACCCGCCCCCGCGATGCTAAGATAAACAGGCTTGCCCCCAAAATACGCCCGACGCCGTTATCTCCCTGCGCACGGCGGTAATTTGTTTACCCTCACGCGAAGTTTTTGCCATGAACGCGCGTTAGCCTTGGCCGGGTGCGCCACTTTGAGAGGGATACGGATGCCTAGTTCAACGAAGACTCAAATCTCAGGCCGCGTGGTGGAATTGCTCTCCGCGCGCCGCGACGAAATTCTCAACATCTGGATCAAACAGCGTCTGGAATCCGAAGACTTCCGCGACGAATTGATCTCCAAACACGAACTGCGCCAACAGTCGCAGCAGATCGTGGAAATGCTCGGGCGCGCGCTCCAGGAATCCGACGGCGCGGACTTCGACGAACCCTCGTTCGACGAACTGCGCGTCTTTCTCAACGAGATTTCGCGCCAGCGCGCCGTCAAAGGCTACACGCCTTCGGAGAACGCCACCTACATTCTCTCCCTGCGCAACGTGGTGTTGCCCATCCTCGCCGAAGACTTCGAGGGCGACACCGTGACGCTCGTCGGCGAGATGAACCACTTCACGCGCCTGCTCGACCGGATGGGGCTGGTGATGGTGGAAAACTTCATCCGCTCGCGCGAGGAGATCATCCGCCAGCAGCGCGCCGACATGTTGGAATTATCCACGCCGGTCATCAAAGTGTGGGACAAAATCCTGACGCTCCCCATCATCGGCACGCTCGACTCGCGCCGCGCCCAGATGATGACCGAAGCCCTCCTGCAACGCATCGTTGACACCGGCTCGACCGTCGCCATTCTCGACATCACCGGCGTGCGCACGATGGACACGCTCGTCGCCAACCATTTGATCAAGACCGTCACGGCGGCGCGCCTGATGGGCGCGCGCTGCATCCTGACGGGCGTCTCGCCCTCCATCGCGCAGACGATGGTGCAACTCGGCATCGATCTCACAGAGATCACCACGCGCGCCCAAATGTCCGACGGCATCAAGCTCGCGCTCGAAATGGTCGGCCGCAAAGTGGTCTCGGCCGCCGCGCTCTCGCGCCTCAGCCACGCCGCGAACCCCTCGACGCAAAAGACTGAAACAACAGTGACGAGTGACAAGTGACGGGTGAGAAGTGACGGGTGACAAATTGGAGAAGAAAGTTTTTGTTTTAACCGGTCACCCGTCACCCGTCACCTGTCACTGCATTACGGAGCAATGAACATGAACGGCTCGCAGCGCATCCCGATTCTGAAAGTTGGCCGCGTTCTCGTCGTGCCCGTGCAGGTGGACATGGACGACCAGACCGTCATCGCGTTGCAGGAGCGGATTCTCTCCGAACTCGAACGCACGGGCGCGCGCGGCGTCCTGATCGACATCTCGCTTCTTGAAATGGTGGACTCTTTCATCGGGCGCATGCTCTCGGACATCGCGTCCATGGCGCGCATCATGGACGCGCGCACGGTGGTCGTCGGCATCCAACCGGCGGTCGCCATCACGCTCGTCGAACTCGGCCTGGAACTGCGCGGCGTGGACACCGTCCTGAACGTGGACGAGGGCATCAAGCTGCTGCGCGACGAGTTCGGCGCGCACGACGAGGCGGACGACGAGGAGGACGACGAACTTCAGGGAGAGTTGCATACGTTTGGAGAGCCGCGCCATCACGCTTGACTCGGAGCACGACATCATGGTCGCGCGCGGCGAGGTGCGCGCGATGGCCGTCGCGCTCGGCTTCCGCCTGATCGACCAGACGCGCCTCGCCACCGTCGCCTCCGAACTGGCGCGCAACATCATCAAGTACGCGGGGCGCGGCCAGGTGATCGCGCAACCCGCGCGCCACGCGGACGGGCGCACCGGCTTGCGGCTCATCTTTGAAGACTCCGGCAGAGGCATCCCGAACATCGAGGCCGCCATGCGCGACGGCTTCTCCACCGGCCGCGGACTCGGACAAGGGCTGCCCGGCTCGCGCCGGCTCGCGCACGAATTCGAGATCGTCTCTTCCCCCGAACGCGGCACGCGCGTCACGGTCGTGCGCTGGATATGAAAAAAGTGATGAGTGATGGGTGATGAGTAATGAGTTGAAGACAACTGCTTTTTACTCATCACCCATCACTCATCACCCATCACTTTTTATGAGAGTCATTCAGTCAATGGAGGTCAGGGACGAGGCGCAGGTGGGCGCGGTGCGGCGCGCCGTGCATACTTACGCAAGCGAGATCGGTTTCACCGAACGCGAGTTGGCCGAGATTGACATCGTCGTGCAAGAGGTGGGGACGAACGCGGCGCGCTACGCGACAGGCGGCGGGCAGATTCATTTCACCACGACGCTCGGCGCGGAGCCGGGGCTGGAACTCTTTTACACCGACAGAGGCCCCGGCATCCACGACCTCGACCGCGTCGTGCGCGACGGCGTCTCGACCGGCGGCTCGCTCGGCGCGGGACTCGGCGCGGTGCGCCGCCTGATGGACGAGTTTGAAGTTTATTCGACCCTGCCGCACACGGGTCGGCTCGCATCGCTCGCGCGCCGGACGACGCACGGCACCGCGCTCCTCCTCCGCAAGTGGGTGGGAGCCGCGCGCCTTTCGGACAGGACGCACGCGGCGACCGCCAGGCGCTTTGGCGCGTGGTCGCGCCCGCACCCGCAGGAGGAGCGAAACGGCGACGCCTACTTCGTCCGCCGCCGCGCGGGGCAAACCCTGCTCGCCGTCGTTGACGGCTTGGGACACGGCGAGGGCGCGCACGAGGCGTCGCGGGTCGCGCTCGCGGTGCTCGCGGAGTGGCAGGGCGAAGGGCTGGAAGAAATCTTTCGCGCCGCGCACGCCGCCTTGCGCCCGACGCGCGGCGCGGTGATGGGTGCGTGCATCATCGACACGGCGCGCGGGTCGTTTCACTACGCGGGCGTGGGCAACATCGAAGTGCGCGTCTTCAATGCGCCCGAACCCGCGCGCCCCATCTCGAACAACGGCACGCTCGGCGCGCGGATGGACAAGGTGCGCGTCTGGTCGTATGCGTGGGCGGAAGGCGCGTGCGTCGTGCTGGCGTCGGACGGCGTGAGCGCGTCGTGGGACATGAACGATTACCCCGGCCTGTTGCAGCACAGCCCGCAACTGCTCGCGGGCGTGATGATGCGCGACTACGGCCGCGACACGGACGACGCCACCGTGCTCGTCGCCCGGTAAGTTTCAAGTTTCAGGTTACAGGTTTCAAGTTTAAGAACAAGAAACCCCAGACCCGAACTTTTAAGTTGAGGAACGCGTAACCTCAGACTTGAAACTTGAAACCTGAAACCTGAAACTTGAAACCCATATGGAAGGCATTGATACCACCCGGCTCGGAGACATCTACGTGCGGCGCGAGGCCGACATCGTGAAGGTGCGCGAACGCGTGCGCCGGCTCGCGCGCGAGATGCGTTTCGACACGACCACGCAGATCAAGATCACGACCGCCGTCTCCGAACTCACGCGCAACATCTACGAGTACGCGCAAAGCGGCGCGATCACGCTCGCCGTCGCCTTCCGCACGGGCGGCGGCAACGCGGCGGGCTTGCAGATCACCGCACGCGACGACGGCCCCGGCATCGACGAAGCGAATTTGCGCGCCATCATGCGCGGTCAGTACAGTTCGCCTTCGGGGTTGGGCGTCGGGCTGACGGGCACGCGCCGCCTGATGGACGAGTTCGAGATCGAATCGGGCGAGGGCGCGGGAACGCGCGTCACGATCATCAAGTGGCTGCCGCCGGCCGAGGCCGCCGGGATCAAAGAACGCGTCGCCGCCCTGCGCGAGGACTTCAACGCCGAGGAGAGCGAATCGGCCGTCGAAGAACTGGCGCGGCAGAACCGCGACTTCGTCCGCATCCTCGGCGAACTCGAAGAGAAGCGCGAGGAACTCGAACGCCTCAACGGGCAACTCACCGCCTCGAACGCGGAACTCAACGAGGCCAACCGGCGGCTGCGCGAACTGGCCGAGATGCGCGAGGAGTTTCTCGCCCTGACCACGCACGACCTGCGCTCGCCACTGACGGTGATCAGCGGCGTCATCAGTTTCTTCACCTCCGGCCGCCTCGGCGAACTCTCGCCCGAACAGAAAAACATGGTGCGGATGATGGAGCGCAATACGCAGAACTTGATCGAACTCGTCAACGATCTGCTCGACGCCGCCAAACTCGAATCCGGCTCGCTCCAACTCGAACTCTCCGACGTAGACCTCTCCGTTCTCATCCCCGAAGTCTGCGAACCCTTCGTGCAACTCGCGCGCGAAAAGAGTTTGACGCTCACGCTGGAACGGACGCCCGCCAATTTGCCGCCGGTGCGCGCCGACCGCGCGAAGCTCCGGCGCGTCATCGTCAACCTGCTCTCGAACGCTTTGAAGTTCACGCCCAAGGGCGGGCGCGTTTCGGTGCGTGTCGAGCAGGCTCCGGCGGACGGCCATCTTCGCATCGCGGTGGCCGACACGGGCGTCGGCATCGCCTCGGACGATCTGCCGCTTCTCTTCGACAAGTACGAACAGGCGCGCCATCGCGCCACGCGCGGCGAGAAAGGCACCGGCCTCGGTCTCTACATCACGCGCCAACTCGTCGAACTCCACGGCGGCACAATTCAAGTCGAGTCCGAAGTCGGGCGTGGCTCGACCTTCTCCTTCACGCTCCCGATCGCGGGGCTTGAAGAAAGCGTTTGATAAAAGTCGGCCACTATTTCTCGCGCCCGGGTGATGCAAATACCTTTTCGGGAATGGATATTCGAATGTGATGTCGAAGCCACGCGTACGGCTTATGACTGCATCGCGTCCGGCGGCGCGGAAGAATGTGGGTGCGGCTATTGCCTGAATTTTATTGAAGCGCGGCGGCAGGTCTACCCCGCCGAGATGTTAGATTTATTCGCCCGGCTTGGGATAGATTACAGAAAAGAAGTTGAAGTTTATCAGATGACTCGAAGTGCGTCCGGCCTGCATCTCTATGGCGGGTGGTTTCATTTCGTCGGCCAAATTTTGAAACAGCCGGTTGCGCCGGAGAAGTTGAGCGGACGGTTCTCTGTTGATTTCCTGACGGGTAATAGCCTTGCGGCGGGGGCTTTCGCCCACCGCTCGCTCGTGCAGGTCGAGATCACTGCTGAAATACCCTGGCTGCTTGAAGAAGAAAAAGACCCTGACACCTTGTAAGGAATCAATTTATCAAACTATGCATTATCACTTGATCGGGATTTGCGGGACGGCGATGGCCTCGCTCGCCGGGATGCTCCAGGCGCGCGGCCATCGCGTGACGGGGTCGGATCAAAACGTCTACCCGCCGATGTCCACCATGCTCGCCGAACTCGGGATCGAGGTGATGCAGGGCTACGCGCCCGCGCATCTCGACGACGCGCCGGATTGCGTCGTCGTCGGCAACGCGCTCTCGCGCGGGAACCCTGAAGTGGAAGAGACGCTCGCGCGCCGCCTGCTCTATCGTTCGCAGGCCGAGGTGGTCAAAGAGGAGTTTATTCGCGGGCGGCGTTCTCTCGTCGTGGCGGGCACGCACGGGAAGACGACGACGACGAGCATCGCGACGTGGGTGCTGGAAGTGGGCGGCTTGAATCCTTCGTTCCTCGTCGGCGGCGTGGTGCAGAATTTCGGCGCGAGCTTTCGCGTCGCCCCGGAGAGCGACTATTTCGTCATCGAGGGCGACGAGTACGACACGGCCTATTTCGACAAGGGGCCGAAGTTCATGCACTACCTGCCGGAACTCGCCGTGGTGGGCAACATCGAGTTCGACCACGCGGACATCTACCAAGACCTCGCGCACGTCAAGCTGGCCTTCCGTCGCTTGATGAATCTCGTGCCCGCGACGGGGCGGCTCATCGCCGGTTGGGACAGCGCGCACGTGCGCGAAGTGGTCGCCGAATTCGGCGCGAAGCTCTACACGCAACTCGAAACTTTCGGCACCTGCGCGGACGCCCGCTGGCAGGCGCGCGACATCGACCCGTCGGGCGAACTGACGCGCTTCCGCGTCTTCCGCGAGGGGCGCGAGTGGGGCGAATTCCAGACGACGCTCATCGGCGACTTCAACGTGCGCAACTGTCTGGCCGTGATCATCGCGGCGGATGCGTGGGGCGTGGAGCGCGCGGCCATCGCGGAAGCCCTCGCCACGTTCAAGAGCGTGCGGCGGCGCATGCAGGTGCGCGGCGTCGTGGCGGGCGTGACGGTCATCGACGACTTCGCGCACCACCCGACGGCCGTGCGCGAAACCTTGCTGGCCTTGCGCCAGAAGTATCGCGCGGGGCGGCTCGTCGCGGTCTTCGAGCCGCGCTCGACCTCTTCGCGCCTCGCCGTCTTCCAGCAGGATTACGTGGCCGCGCTCAGGCAGGCCGACCGCGTCGTCGTCGCCTCGGTCTTCAACCCCGACACGCTCACGCAGTTCGGCGCGCTGCTCGACACGGGCGAGTTGGCGGCCGAGGTCGCGGCGGCCGGGACGCCCGCCGACGCCATCGAAGGCGCGGATGAGATCGTGCGCCGCCTCGCGCCCGAACTCCGCGCGGGCGACACCGTCGCCATCATGTCCAACGGCGGCTTCGGCGGCATCCACGACAAGCTGCTCGACGCGCTGAAAGGAAAGTGAGCGGTCAGCCCTCAGCCGCGAGCCGTAAGCAGCATGGAGTAGCCGGTAAAAACAGTTTTCCGGCTGTTCACTCCCTGCTGCTCACGGCTCAGTATTCCTCTCCCCTTCACACTTTCAATAAACATTCGTAACGACATTGAAGTGCGGCGGGAGTAGAAGAGGGCTGGCCGTGTGCGGACGAGCCGGGGGGATGGTCACACTTTGAAAGAGTTTTCGATGTTCGAGTTTGCCTTGCAGGCCGCGAAAGGTTCCCGACTCGAAGAGCTTGGCAACGTCTCAATCGTCTCACGAAAAACTTTTGACGAATGCCCGACGTTCAGCTTCCGCGCGAAAGTTCCGTGTCTGGAATACGTGAGCCTGTTGATCGAGAATGCGCTGCTGCTGCGCACGCACCGCGAGGGGCGCGTCTACGCGGGCTTCGAGAAGCTATCGCGGATGGTCTACGTGGCGGATCGTTTCCTGCGTATCTCCGATCTCTCGGAGCGCGTCTACGTCTTCGGCGTGCCCGATTGGAAGCCGCCGCGCCATCCGAACATGGGCGTCGTCAAGTTGCAGCCCGGCGCGAACCTCGCGCGCGAGTGGTTCGTCATCGCTCATTCCAACAAATACAACGCCGCGCTCGTCGCCGTTGACGAAGACGGCTTCGACACGCCCGTCCTCGACGAACGCAACTTCCGCTCGTTCACATCCACCGACCCGGCCATCGTCGCCCGGCTCGCCGACGCCGCCGAAGCTTTAATCGATCAATCGGCGGTGAGCGCGAGTTAATGGCGCGGAGGTAAAGAGCGGCGCGCGCGTCGTGCGGGCGCGGACGCCTCTTTTTCAATTCGCGCCCGCGCGCCACCGAAATTGTTCCGCGCGCCACCGCCACCGTGCCGGAGCAGGGCGAACGCGCCGACGGCGGCGGCGGCCAGCAGCAGCCGCTTGCGGTTCGGGTAGGGTTCGAGGTGGCTCGTGAAGGGGCTGAAGGCGGTCGAGCGATGTGCGTACTCGCCCGTCGTCGCGCCCGTTTCGTTCATGGGCGTGAACAGGTTGTCGCCGGGGCGCGCGGGTTCGTCTCGCTGCTGGAGTTTGAAGGCCGCGCCGCCCGCGAGCATGAGACGGTCTAAGAGCGCAGGGCTGATGCGCTGCAAGACGGTCAGGACTTTGCCGCCGTCGCCGACAACCATGTCGCGCACCGGGTGCGCGGCGGCGTGGAGGATCGCCTTCGCCACGAGGATAGGCTCGTAGACGGGAAACATCGCGCGCGGCTCAACCGTCATGCGCGTGCGCGCGTGGTTGTAGTAGGGCGTGTTGATGACGGCGGGCTTGATGAGCGTGAGGTGAACGCCGGCGCGCTCGTGTTCGAGTTCCAGGCGCACGGCTTCGGTGAAACCTTTGACGGCGTGTTTCGTCGCGCAGTAAGTTGACTGTAAAGGCACGGCGCGCTCCGAGAGCACCGAGCCGACGTTGATGATCGCGCCGCCACCGGCGCGACGCAGGTGCGGCAGCGCGGCCTTGACACCGTAGATCGTCCCGAGCAGGTTCACCGCCACGATGCGCTCGATCTCTTCGAGGCTGATCTCTTCAACCGTGCCGTACTCGCTCACCGCCGCGTTGTTGACCCACGTGTCGATGCGCCCGAAGCGGCGGGCGGCCTCCTCCGCGAGCCGGAAGACCTGCGCCGCGTCGGCCACGTCCGTCACGACGGCGAGGGCGCGCCCGCCCGCCGCTTCCACCGCCCGCGCCGCCGTCAGCAACGCCTCCTCGTTGCGCGCGGCCAGCACAACCGACGCGCCGCGCCGCCCGAACTCAATCGCCGTCGCCCGCCCGATGCCGCTCGACGCGCCCGTCAAAACCACGACCTGCTCGCCCAGTGATCGCAACATAAATCTCCCTCGTCAGTTGTCAGTGGTCAGTAGTCCGTGGTCAGTCGTCAGTCGTCAGTGGTCAGTTGTTCGAGACGATCTTTAGCAACTCGCGTGATAGTCACATGCAACTGACAACTGACCACGGACTACTGACTACTCAATCACGGTCGCGCGCCGGTCGGCCTGAGAGCGTGTTGGGCGCGTCGAGGTGCGCGCCTTCGTGAACGGCCACGCCGAGGCGTTCGACGAGTTCGCCGCCGAGCCAGCCCGTAAACAACGACAGTCCCACGCCGAGCATCGAGAGGATGAAGGCGACGGCCTCCGGCGCGTGGTAGGCCGTGCCGCGCCGGAGCCACCAACTGAGGCCGAAGAGAATAAGCACCACGTCGTTGCCGAGACCATGAACCAGCCCGACGCGCTTGGCGCGCGTGCCCTGCGGGATCGCCCACCAATCCACAAACCCCGGCACGGCCACGACGATGCCGCCGACGACGCCCGCCGCGATCATCCAGTAAGCGGCGTTGGCGATCTGTTGATTGTTCGTCAAGAGGTAGATGATGTCGAAGATGGCGGCGGTCGCCAAGAGGCCGAGCGGGAAGACGATGAGGATCGGGTGCGCCCCGTGCCCCAGAATTTTGAACTTGCTTTCCATCAATTTCTCCCTTTCGCGTTTGACGGTAGACAGATGAAACGAGGCGTACTGACACTCGTATCGCCGGGGGAGGTGAAAGACGGCGACACGCTTCGACGGGGTGAGCGAAGTCTAGCCGACCGGCCACTTCATCACAAGAGGGAGTTGTTTCCGAGAAGTAACATTGTCGTCAATAAAGAGTTGTCGGTGGTCAGTGGTCAGTGGTCAGTGGTCAGTTGTTCGCTCTCGGTCGAAGCCATCTGTAAGCGGTTACCGGCGGAAACGAAGATGCTCTATACTGTCAGCCGCTCAACCACAACTGACTACTGACCGCTGACAACTCCTTATGTCCATTCTTCAACGCATCCGGGAACGCGCCGCCGCCGACCCGCAACGCATCGTGTTGCCGGAAGGCGAAGACCCGCGCACCATCGTCGCCGCCGCCATCTGCGCGCGCGAACGCCTCGCGCACATCATCGTGCTCGGCAACGAGGAGCGCGTGCGCGCCGCGCAGCGCGAGGCCGGGGTTGACCTCGGCGGCATGGTCGAGGTGATAGACCACACGCGCGCCGCCGACTTCAACAAGATGGCCGCCTTCTATCACGAACTACGCAAGGCCAAAGGCATGATGCCGGACGAGGCGCGTATCGCCGTCAAAGACCCGCTCTACTACGGCAACCTCATGGTGCGGCTCGGCGCGGCCGACGGTTCGGTCGCGGGTACGACCAACACGACGGCGCACACCGTGCGCGCCGCGCTCCATTGCGTCGGCGTGCGCGCGGGGTTCAAACTCGTCTCAAGTTTCTTCGTGATGGCGCACCCCGATGCGCGGTTCGGCGCAAACGGCGCGATGATCTATGCCGATTGCGGCGTCGTCATCGATCCTTCGTCGGCCGAACTCGCCGAGATCGCCATCGCCTCCGCCGATTCGTGCCGCGCGCTGCTCGAAGTCGAACCGCGCGTGGCGATGCTCTCGTTCTCGACGAAGGGCAGCGCGCAGCACAAGTTGATCGACAAGGTGGTGGAGGCGACGCGCACGGTGCGCGCGCGCCTGCCCGAACTCGACATCGACGGCGAGTTGCAGGCCGACGCCGCGCTCATCCCCTCGGTCGGCGACTCGAAAGCGCCGGGGTCGTCGGTCGCCGGGCGCGCCAACGTCCTCATCTTCCCAGACCTCCAGGCGGGCAACATCGCCTACAAACTGACCGAGCGGCTCGCGGGCGCAACCGCCATCGGCCCCATCCTGCAAGGACTCGACAAGCCCTGCAACGACCTCTCGCGCGGCTGCAAGGCCGAAGACATCGCCGACGCCGTCGCCATCACGGCCGTGCAGGCGCAGTCTGGAAAATGAGGCGTGTGGAGTGTGGCTTATCAGGAAACCGATCATCATAGGGGTTTTGCTCACGCCCGTTGGCCTGCTGCTCGCCATCGGTTCGGGCGGCGCGGGTCATGGCGATTACTTTTACGCCAAACTTCTCTACCCTTACGCGATGATCTCTGCTCTCGTCTTCGACTCGCTCGTGATCCCGTCCCTCCTGTTGGCGGTTCCCCAATTTCCACTCTACGGCGCGTTGTGCGGCCTCGCCGCCGCGAAAGGGCGAAGGTGGATGGTCGGCCTCGGGATCATAATGATGCACGCGCTGGCCGTTGCGCTCTGCTTTTTGCTCCTGAGTTCAAACTTCGCATAAATTAGAAAGCCCCGGCGGCGGCAGTTTGGGCAACGCGCACCGTGCTCCGCACGCATCAGAGAGTAAGTAGGTTTCATCTAATTCCGCGGTCAGGATTTTATTTATGCAGCTACGTCGCGCGTTTCCGCTCTCACTCATCGCTCTTTTCGTCTTCGGCGGCGCAATTCGCGCGCAGGCGCAGTCCGGGCGCATCGTCCCGAAGCCGACGCCCGCCGACGAGCAAATCCGCGTCTATACGGAAGAGGTGCGCCTGCCCGTCTTCGCGCGCGACGAGTTCGGGCGGTTCGACCCGACGCTTGAGTTGGACGACATCGTGGTGCTCGAAGACAACGTGAAGCAGCGCGTGCGCAGCATCCGCCGGATTCCCGCGAGCGTCGTGCTGCTGCTCGCCACCGGCGGCGAGTTGAACCCGGCGCAACGCACGCGCACGACGCGCGAGGCCGCGCTCAGTCTCGTCTCACAGTTGCGCGCGGGCGATGCGGTCGCCGTCATGCAGTTCGACCGCCGCATCCAACTGATCCAACCGTGGACGATTGACCGCGACGCCGCCTCGCACACGCTGCGCACGAAACTCTGGGGCGGGAGCGGCGCGCGCCCCGCCGAAGCGTTGCAGCAGGCGGCCATGCTGTTCGAGGGTCAGCCGGTCGGCAATCGTCATCTCGTGCTCGTCACGGACGGCGTGGAGACGCCGGGCGGGGGCGCGAGTCCCGCGCAGGTGACGAGAGTTCTGGAAGGCAACGCCGGGATCGGCGGGCGCGGGGCTTACGCCGAAGCGGTCAAACGCTTGATGGCCGCGCAGGTTTCCGTACACGTCATCAGCTACTCGACTTTCGGCTTTGCGGAGTCGAAAGAGAAACAGAAAACCGCCCCGCTCGGCGCGCCGCCCGGCAGCGTCAAAGCCTCCGGCATCCAGACCGCCGGCATCGACCCGACGATGCCTTCGACGATGAATCGCGGCGGCGCGATCGGCCCTTCGACGGGCGCGGTCATCACTTTCGACCCGGCGATGCGGCGCATGCGCAAGGCTTACGAGCGCGCCATGAAGCGCGGCGAGGAGACCATGAAGACGCTCGCGGCCGACACGGGCGGCCGCCTCTGGATACCGCTCTCGATGGAAGACCTCGCGCTGCAAGGCAGCGAAGTGGCGCGCGAGATCGGCACACAGTACGTCGTCACCTACACGCCGACGCGCCCGCTTGCCTCCAGCCCGCCGACCGAGTCGCGCCGCGTCACGGTGCTGCCGCGCCGGGGCGGCCTGCAAGTGCGCACGCGCCGCATCTACGTCGCCGCCGCGGCCTTGCCGCAATCGCCGGAAGCGAACGCCGAGTCGAAATAAACGGCCGCGAATAAGACGGGGAAGCCCCGCCGGGGGACGAAAGAGTTCACACGCGAACCTCTCTCGTCCCTGGCGGGGCTTCAACTTTTTTCTCGTGCGCGCCGCCCTCTCCCTTCCTATACCCGAAGGACTCGCAGGCGGACGGAGACAATCCTGCTTTACTTGACCTTTTTCGCCTGCACTTCCTGTCCGTTGGGCGGGCGCACGAGCGCGTGCGTCACCTGCCCTTTGTCGTCTTTGACGAAGGTGAGATGGAAATTGACGGCGGCGGCGAAGAAGCGTTGGTCGCCCTGCGCCATCAACTCGATCTTCGCCTGTCCCACCGGCGCGGCGAAGAGTTTGTCGCCGTCTCTCGCCACGTCGAGCAGGCCGAGCGCGGGCACGTCGTACTGCCCGGCGTAAGCGTCGAGCGCGGCGGGGTCAACTTTCACCGCCGGACTCTCCAGGTTTTTGATGATCGCGGCGGCGTTCGTGTTCTGCGGGTTGAGCGCGACGGCCTTCCGGTAATTTTGCAACGCGAGTTCGCGCTCGCCCGCCACGAGATACGCCTCGCCGAGACTGTCATAAGGGTTGGCCGCCTGCGGGTGGGCTTCGACGTTGAGTTTGAAAATCTCGATCGCCTCTTTCAGTTTCCTCGCGGCGAGCAGTTGATAGCCGAGCGTGTTCAATTCGCCCTCGCCGAAATCATAGGCCGCGCCTTGCGTCGCCTTCAGCTCGCGGTACTGCTTGACGGCCGCCGCCACGTCGTTGCGCTCCGTGAAGGTCTTCATCAGCACTTCGGCGATGGACTGTTTCGGCATCTCGAAGGGCTGGTTGTAGAGGATGTTCGTGAGGTCGCGGTTGATGCGGCCGAGGTTGCCGCCCTGCGAGGTGTTGTCCAAAAGGACGATGAGATGTTTTTGCTCGGGGTAACGAGTCAGGAGCGTGCTGAAGCCGTGGATGCCGCCGCTGTGCGCGACGGAGTTGACGACCTCTTTCGACTGCGCCAGGGTCACTTTCGAGATGTTCCAGCCGTAAGCGTAATTGTCTAGGAACGGCTTGTACATGACTTCCTTGCTTTTGGCCGAGACGACCTTATCCGCGTAGAGCGCCTGATCCCACAGGTATAAATCTTCCACGGTCGAATAGAGCGAACCGGCGGCGTAGGGGATAGACATATCGAGGTAGGGCGCGTTGATGTAGCCCGTCGGGGTCTTCTGGTAGCCGGAGGCGCGTTTGCTGAGAAGGGTGCCGTGGTGATCGTAGCCGCTGTTCTTCATGCCGAGCGGGTCGAAGATGTGCTCCTTGACGACCTGCTCGTAAGACTTGCCGTGGAGCTTCTCGATGATCGCGCCGAGCAGAAAATAGCCGGAGTTGTTGTAGCGAAACCTCGCGCCCGGCTCGAATTCGAGATCGCCGCTCGCATACTTTTTGACGAACTCCGCGACCGCGTAAGGATTGCGGCTCGCATCCTCCAGGAACTTCGGCAGCGACGTGTAACTGGGGATGCCGGAGGTGTGCGTCAGGAGGTGGTGGATGGTCACCTTGTCGCCCACGTCCTTGCGATAGTCGGGCAGGTACTCTGAGAGTTTGCCGTCGAGTTTGAGCTTGCCCTGTTCGACGAGTTGGAGGATGAGCGCGGCGGTGAACTGCTTGGTGATCGAGCCGAGCCGAAACTTGGTGTCGGCCTCGTTCGGCACGTTCCACTCCATGTTCGCCAGCCCCACCCCCTTTTTGTAAATGACCTTGCCGTTCTCCGCGACGAGCGCCGCGCCGTTGAACTGGCCGATCCGATTGGCGCGCGCCAGATACTCTTCGATGCGCGCGGCCTTATCGCCGCCTTGCGCCAACGCCGCGGGCTGCAAGGCCAGTGCGACCAACACGACGAACAGCCAGACGCCTCTCGGGCGTGCGACCCCTGCGACTCTCTTCATCTCTCGTTCTCCTCAAAATTGATGTTCCAGACCGTGGCCGATAAGTGAGCAAAACCCGCGACGGGCGGGCGAGCATGTAAAGGCAATACGCGGGCGCGGCGTCGAGAGTTTCGGCGAGTTGGAGGCGGGAGACGCGCTTGGGGGTGAAACCGAACCGTTAGCCGCCGAGGCATGGGAGAGAAGGTGAGGCGCGGAGAAAACTGTTTGAGACGCGGAGGTGAAGTTCTCAGCCCGGCTTCGCTTCCGCCGTGCGCTCGCGCGCGCTCTGTGCGCTCCGGCGTCCGCGATGGCGGTGAATGTTCTTGCCTGGCAGGCCGTTTATAAAATGTTCTGGTCGCTCAGTTGACGAGCGCGCCGAGGAGGGCGTCCATGTCCGCGTCGGCCGGGAGTTTCGCCCGCAGGTTGTCCTGCCGCTCCTGCCACTTGCGGAAGGAGACCGCCCGCAACTCGTCCCACTGCGCGCGCGGGATGCGCCGGAAGGCCGCGACCACCAACGGGTCGAATTGCCGCCCCGCGAACTCTTCCAACTCGGCGACCGCCACCTCGTAAGCGCGTCCCACGCGATAGACGCGGTCGCTCGTGATCGCATCGAAGGCATCGGCGACGGCGAAGATGCGCGCGTTGAGGTCGATCTCCTCGGCGCGCAAGCCCTGCGGGTAGCCCGTCCCGTCCCACTTCTCGTGATGCTGCCCCACCACCCGCGCCGCTCCTTCCAGAAATTCGATGCCCTGTAGAATCTGCTGCCCGTGGACGGGGTGCCGTCGCATGTTCACCCATTCCTCCGCGCAGAGTTGCGCGGGCTTGTGCAGGATCGCGTCCGGCACGCCGATCTTGCCGATGTCGTGCAGGAGCGCGCCGAACTCCAGCGAGCGCAACTCCTCCTCGTTCAAATTCAACTCGCGCCCCAGCCGCAGGCTGAAACTCACGACGCGCTCCGAGTGGCCGTGCGTCTCGCGGTCGCGCGTCTCCAGCGTGGCGGCGAGGGCTTTCAAAGTCATCCGGTAAGATTCTTCGAGCGTCGCCAGCGTGCGGTCGAGTTCCGCCGTGCGCTCGGCCACCAACTCTTCCAGGTAATTTTCGTAACGACGTTTCGCATCTCGCAAACGCTTGTGTTCGAGCGCGCGCCTGACGGCCGCTTCGACGTGGCGCAGGTCGAAAGGCTTCGTCACGTAGTCGAACGCCCCGGCGCGCAGAGCCTCGATCGCGCTCTCGACCGTCTGCGCGCCGCTCACCATCACGACGACGGCGTCCGGCGCGATCTGGCGCACGTGCGGGATCATCTCCAGGCCGCTCATCCCCTCCATGTTGATGTCGCTGACGACGACATCGAAATGCATCGTGCGCAGACGCGCCAGCGCGGCCTCCGCCGAAGCCACCAACTGGCAATCGTAATCTCCGCACAGCAGTTCATAGAGGACGTTGCGAATCTCCTGTTCATCGTCCGCGATCAAAATGCAGGCGCGCTCGTCGCTCGCTGGAAACATAGAGACACTTCCGCCTTCGTCTGACAGATTACTTAAAGTTAAGGTTGGGATTCGGGCTGCACGCGCGCCATTCCCTTCGGCACGCGCGTTTCCCACTGGACGCAACCATCTTACAGATTCGCGCCTCTCCGCACAACTAATATTTCCCCCCGCCCGCGCCCCGGCCACCCGCCCGCGGCGGAAATCCAAACACGCCCGCAACCGCAGTTGACGCCGCCTCGGGCGAACCTCTATCATGCAAACTCTTCTCCCGCCGGAGTGGCGAAATCGGTATACGCACTAGACTCAAAATCTAGCGAGGGCAACCTCATGTCGGTTCGAGTCCGACCTCCGGCACTAATCTTTCTCAAGCAACCTCTGAATTATCTTAAAAGTCCGATATTGCCCGCCGCAGCGGTATCTTTACAGTCACAAAGGATTAATCATGGCTGATCCAAAGGAAGACTTATACTCGCAAAATGATGAAAAGCAATTTATCAAAGAGACTTTGCACGGGGAGAGGGCGATTATCGGTGCGGTTATTCAGGATAATGGTTTAATGAAATACGCTGCTGAACACTTATCACCCGCGAGTTTTAACATCTTCGAGCATCACCATATTTTTGCGGCAATGAGTGAGCTTTATAAACGACAGGCGGCAATCTCAAAACAGAACATAGTGAGTGAATTGCGCTTGCGCGATGCTCTGGATATGGCAGGCGGCGAAGAATACGTTACCTCGCTTGACCTCGATGTACCTTTTAGATTGACCGCAGAACAGAATGATTATGTTGATAGATTTATTTTAGTCGCAATTGGGAAGGCTACAAGCGCGGCAGCATTAAATGGGGATTTCAGTGCTAAAGATGTAATCAACATGTATTTTGATAAAACGCAAAGATTCAAGGAACTAAAAGGCTGGGAGACTAATCCGCTCCTAGAAGAAGACAAAGGCTTCACAAATTAGGGCGTTCGATATTTCTTCCATATCTCTTCGTTTGACCTTTCGAGATTAAAATCTAAAGCATAAGTGCCGCGCCTTCGTTGATCTAAACGAGGGTGCGGCCGGTTAGCGTCTCTTGCATTGAATGTGGGGGAGCGGCTATCTTTCTCGTCACAGTACACATCGAGTGGTTAAAAATTGGGTTCGCGGGGGAAGGCAGGCGAAAGGGATGTCGGGCGAAGTGAAACTGCGCAATGATCCGCTGTGGTTCAAGGATGCCGTCTTTTATGAAATCTACGTGCGCGGCTTTTACGACTCGAACGCGGACGGCATCGGCGACTTTCGCGGGCTGACGGAGAAACTCGACTACCTCCAATGGCTCGGCGTCGATTGCATCTGGCTGCTCCCGATGTACGCTTCGCCTCTGCGCGACGGCGGCTACGACATCGCCGACTTCTACGCGATGCTTCCCGAATACGGCACGCTCGAAGACTTCAAAACGTTTCTCGGAGAATCGCACGCGCGCGGCATCCGCGTCATCACAGACCTCGTCGTCAATCACACCTCGGACAGCCACGCGTGGTTTCAAGAGGCGCGGCGGTCTCCCGCGTCGCCCAAGCGCGATTGGTACGTGTGGAGCGACGACCCGCACAAGTACCGGGAAGCGCGCATCATCTTCACGGACACGGAGCATTCCAACTGGACTTGGGACGAAGAGGCGCAGGCGTTCTACTGGCATCGCTTTTTCAGCCACCAGCCCGACCTCAACTATGACAACCCGGAAGTGCGCCGGGCGTTGCTCGACGTGGTCTCCTTCTGGCTCGACCTCGGCATCGACGGCTTCCGCGTGGACGCCGTCCCTTATCTCATCGAGCGCGAGGGGACGAACTGCGAGAACCTGGCGGAGACGCATGAGGTGCTGAAAGAGTTGCGCGCGCACGTCGAGGCGAACTACCCGAACGTGCTGTTGCTCGGCGAGGCGAACCAGTGGCCGGAGGATGTGGTGGAGTATTTCGGCGACGGCGACGAGTTTCACATGAATTACCACTTCCCGATCATGCCGCGTCTCTTCATGGCGCTCAGGCAGGAAGACCGCCGCCCCATCGTGGAAATTCTGGAGCGCACGCCCGACATCCCGGAGAACTGCCAGTGGGGGATGTTTCTGCGCAATCACGACGAACTGACGCTGGAGATGGTGACGGACGAGGAGCGCGATTATCTCTATAACGAATACGCGAAGGACAGGCGGATGCGTCTGAACGTCGGCATCCGTCGCCGCCTCGCGCCGCTCATGGACAACAGCCGCCGCCGGATCGAATTACTGCACGCGCTCCTGTTGAGTCTGCCCGGCTCGCCTTTCCTCTACTACGGAGACGAGATCGGGATGGGCGACAACATCTACCTCGGCGACCGCGACGGCGTGCGTACGCCGATGCAGTGGTCTGCGGATCGCAACGCCGGTTTCTCGCGCGCCGATTTCGAGCGGCTTTATTTCCCGGTCATCAGCAATCCCGTCTACGGTTATCAATCGGTGAACGTCGAAGCGCAGCAGCGTTACGATACGTCTCTGTTGAACTGGATGCGCCTGATGATCAGGCTGCGCAAGGAGCACCGGCTGTTCGGGCGCGGGCGGATGGAGATCGTCCGGCCGGAGAACCGGAAGATTTTCGCTTTCACGCGCGAGTACGAAGGCGAGATCGCGCTGTGCGTCTTCAACCTCTCGCAGGTGGCGCAGCCCGCCGAACTCGATCTGGCCGCTTACACGGGGCGCACGCCCGTCGAGATGTTGGGGCGCACCCCGTTTCCGCGCATCACGGAGGGCGCTTACCAACTCGCGCTCGCGCCCTTCGGCTTCTACTGGTTCATGCTCGAAGAGGACTCGAAGGGGCAACCGGCAACGTGATTTCTTTGCGCCTTTGCGCCTTTGCGTGAGAGTTATAGTTGCCGAAGAATAACCTCACGCAAAGGCGCAAAGGCGCAAAGAAGACGAAGAAGATTGGAATTGAATTAGTCGCACACGAACAAGGGGCACACATGTCAGCAAATGAAAACACGGACGGCCGTCTCGTCGTCGTCTCCAACCGCCTGCCGTTCACGCTGAAGCGCGCGGGCGACTCCTCCTGGCGCACCGACCGGAGCACGGGCGGACTGGCGACGGCGATGGGGCCGATTCTCAAGCGCACGGGCGGCATCTGGATCGGCTGGCCGGGCGACTCCTCCGACCCGCAGGACGAGCGGCGGCAAAAGACCCTCAAGCGTTGGGCTGAACGCGAGCATTACTACGCCGTGGACATCCCCGCCGAAGTCGCCGAGGGCTTCTACGAAGGCTACTCCAACCAGACGCTCTGGCCGCTCTTTCACCAGTTCCCTTCGCTCCTCAATTTCAAGCCGGAACACTGGCAGGCTTACATCGAAGCCAACCGCCGCTTCCGCGACGTGGTGCTCGAACACCTGCGCCCCGACGACATCGTCTGGGTACACGACTACCAGTTGATGCTGCTGCCGCAACTCCTGCGCGAGGCCGTGCCCGACGCGCGCATCGGCTTCTTCCTGCACATCCCCTTTCCCTCTTCCCCGATCTTTCGCCTGCTCCCGCGCCGCGAGGAACTCTTGCAGGGCTTGCTCGGCGCGGACTATCTAGCCTTCCACACCTACAGCTACCTGCAACACTTCCGCGCTTCGACGCTGCGCATCCTCGGCCTCGACAGTCGGATGGATAGGTTGGAAGTGGGCGGCCGCTCCGTGCGTCTCGACGCCTTGCCCATCGGCATCGCGCCCGGCGAGTTCACAGACCTCCTGGAGCGCGACGCCGAGACGATCAAACGCCGCGACGAACTGCGCGCGCGCTTCGACGGGCGGCGCGTCCTGCTCGGCGTCGATCGCCTCGACTACACGAAGGGCATACCCGAACGCTTACGCACCTTCCGCCGCCTGCTCCGGCAGTCGCCGGACTTGCGCGGCCGGTTAGTCCTGATCCAGGTGGCCGTGCCTTCGCGCGAAGTGATCCCGATGTACAAGGAATTGCGGCAAGAGGTGGACGAACTCGTCGGCCAGATCAACGGCGAATTTTCGACGCCCGACTGGACGCCCATCACCTACATCCGGCGCGGCATCCCGCCCACCGAACTCGCCGCGCTCTACGCCCTCGCAGACCTGGCATGGGTCACCCCCTTGCGCGACGGGCTGAACCTCGTCGCCAAGGAGTATGTCGCGTGCCAGCAAGAGGGCGCGGGCGTGCTGGTGTTGAGCGAGTTTGCGGGCGCGGCCTCCGAGATGGGCGAGGCGTTTCTCGTCAATCCTTACGACGAGGAGCGCACGGCCGAAACCATCGAACGCGCCCTCTCTTTGCCCGCCGACCAACGCCGCGAACGCATGGCCGCGCTCCACAAGCGCGTGGTGCGCAACAACGTCTTCGCCTGGGGCGACCGCTTCCTCGCCAACCTGCGCGAGGCGGCCGGTGCGCGCGCCGGTAATTTCTCGGAGAAGCCGCAAGCCTTGCCCACGTCGGAAGCGGTCGCGGCGTTTCACCAGGCCGCCGGGCGTCGTCTCCTGCTCGACTACGACGGGACGCTCGTGCCTTACGTCAATCGCCCGCAAGACGCCGTGCCGCCCGCCGAGTTGGTCGCGCTGCTCACGACGCTCGCCGCCGACCCGGCGACGGCGATCGCGGTCGTCTCCGGCCGCTCGCGCCACGATCTCGAAAGTTGGTTCGGGGAGGTGAAAGGCTTGTGGCTCGCCGCCGAGCACGGCGCGATCATGCGCTCGCCGGAGACGATGCGCTGGGAGCTTTATCGCCCCAACTACACGAGCGATTGGAAGGAACAGGTCTTCCCCGTCCTCGAACATTTCATGGATCGCACGCCCGGCAGCCTCATCGAAGAGAAAGAGTTTTCCCTCGTCTGGCACTACCGCATGGCCGACCCGGAGTTTGGTGAATGGCTCGCCAACGAACTCGTCTCGAACCTCGAACAGATGCTCGCCGAGACCGAACTGCGCGCCTATCGCGGCCAGAAGATCGTGGAAGTGAAACCGGGCTGGGCGAACAAGGGCGAGGTGCTGGAACGACTTTCGGAGTCTGCCCCGCGCGCCGAATTTTGTCTCGCCGCCGGCGACGACCGCACCGACGAAGACCTCTTCGCGCGCCTCCCCGAAAACGCCTGGACGATCCACATCGGCGACCGCCACACGCGCGCCAAATACTGCCTCTCCAACCCGCACGAACTGCGCCGCCTGCTCACGCGCTTCGCCGCCGCCGAGGAACGCACCGAGAGCCGCGCCGCCGGTTGAGTATTTCAAGAGCCGCCACACCGCACGGGCACAGGCCGCGAAGCGGCGACAGGGGCGATGGATAGTCTCGCCCCTCACCCTCACGGTCGGCGTCGCTTGCGTCGAACTCACATTAGTCGAACTCACCTTAACGGAACGTCGCCGTCACAAGGCCGCGCTCACTTCTCCGCGCTCACTTCTCCGCGCTCACTTTCTCCGCTCAAGGCTTCACAGTCTCCGCTCAAGGCTCCGCGTCTCCGCTCAAGGCTCCGCGTATTCTTCCGTGTCCCTGATCGGGTGGGGCGTCGTCAGGTCTTTGAGCGCGGCGGCCTCGCGGATGCTGCGCGCGTAATAGTCGCTTTCGTTGCGCGCGTCGAAGCGCGCGGCCAGAGTTTCGCATTGTTCGAGAAACCACGCGGCGAGGCGCGCCGTCCTGTACGTCGCGCTCTCTTCGTAGACGGGGAGCGCGCGCGGCACGTGCGGCAGCTTCAAAGTCGCACGCCCGCGCTCGCCCAGCCGTTCGAGCAGGAACCAGGACGCGAGATAATAGTCGAACTTCGTCGCGGCGTCGGCGAGCGTCGAGGCGTCCGCGAGGTGCTTCTCGAAAATCCTGACGGCGCGGTGGAAGTTCTCCGTCACGGCGAGAAATTCGAGATGTTCGGCCGCGCTGGAGAGAGAACCCTTCGCGGCGAGCGCGACGAGGCGATAGCCCTCCAGGTGCAGACTGACGGCCTCGTCCATCCGGCCGAGACGCACGAGCGGCAACAGCAGATTCGCATACGTGATCTTCGGGATCGAGGCGCAGCGCATCCGACCCTCCATGATCGGGGCGGCCAGTTCGACCGCCCGCGCGTCGTCGCCCGCGCGCAGGGCGAAGCCGACTTCATCGTTGAGTTCGCACGTCCGGCAATCGCTCATGTCATCGCGCGGCGTCTCATGGCCTTTGTGGAAATAGCGCGTGGCCTCGTCCTCGTCCCAGAATCTGTAGAGGCGATAGCGCATGAGATGGTTCGGGCGCAGAGAATACCCGGCGCGGCGGTAGCGCGCGGCCATGTCGTCGAGCATCCCCAGAATTTGCGCCTTGCCGATCTGCGGGAAGTTCGCGATGCTGTCCAGAATCCACTTGTACTCCCAGAGCACGGTCAACTCGACGACTTCACCCTGCCCCCCACGGTCATAGTGCGCGAGCATCCACGAGAAGGCGACGAGCGCCTTCTCAGGCGCGCCGCCGAAGGTGGCCGCCTGGATCAGATTTTCGCGCGCGTCGAAGGCGAGTTTGAACTCGCCGCAGATGTCGGCGAGGCGCGCGGCCTCTTCCAGCAGCGCGATCTTCGTGTCGCCGTCGCCCATGCGGTAAGCCTGTAGGATCAGTTCCCAGACCTGTTCCTGTGTCGCGGCCGTCACTGCACCCACCCTCCTTCCGCCTCCACGCCCCATTCGAGCAGACCGAGCAGGCCGTCGTTCAGGAGCGACATCTCCCTGGCGTTGAGCGGGCGGTGGCTGAGCAGGAGCGACTGCACGTAGAGCATCTGGAGCGAGAGACGCAAGAGCGACTCGTCGCGCATCCGGCTCAACCTGTAGACGAGCGGGTTGTCATAGTTGAAGCAGAGCGAGGCGAAGGCGTCCGCGTGCAGGCCGCCGGCGAGGTTGCCGAGCACGCCCGACCAGAGCGTGTTCGAGACCTCGCGCGCCTGCTCGACCGAGCGCACGAAGTTGACCTCGCTCGACGCGTTGTAGAGCGCGGGCAGTTCGCGCGGCAGAAACCTGCGCACCTCCGCGGCGCAGTTGAACGGGTGGAGCACGCTATCGGCGAAGCGCACGAAGTCCGCCGTCCCTTCCTGCTCGTCGAGCGTCAGGTATTCGAAGCTGTGCATGAGGCGCGTCGAATCGATCAACTCGACCGGCGTCGCCGGGAACACGTCGGCGTGCTTCGAGAGCAACTGCGCGTCGTGGACGTAGCCCGCGTTGATCACCGTCAGCGATTGCGAGGCGGCGACGCGCGCGATCTGCCGAAACTGATCGAGGTCGGGCACGTAGCGCAGCGTGCCGTTCTGCCGCTTGTACTCGCCGAGCGTCATCTGCCCCGCGCTCGTCTCGAAGGGCAGCCAGTCGATGAAGAGACGGTAAAACTCTTCGTCGTCCACGGCCAGAGCCTTGATCGAGAGGTAGTGCAGGGAGATCAATTTTTGCAGCCGCTGCGGCTGCTCGTTCGCCAGTTCGACGAGGTATTCGCGGAGCGAGCGGCCGAGCGCGGCGCGCGTTAAAGTCAACGCCTCGTCTTCGTAGAAACTCTCGCGCGAGGCGGTGGGCCTGAGTTCGTTGGCGTTGACGACGCACTTGACGAAAAAAGCCCAGTCGGGCAGCAAGCCCTCGGCCGTTTCGGAGACGAGCATGCTCTTGAGATAAACCTTGTGCGTCTTTTTCATCGCGAGGCTCGGCGAGAAAGGCAGGACGTAAGCCGCGCCCCGCACGTCGCCCACATGCGAGCGCAGCGGGATGTAGTCGAAGAACTCCATCTCGAACGTCTCGCGCCCGTAGTCGAGATAAGCCCGACGCTCGTCGCGCGAGTCCGTGAAAGTTTGGTTCCATGGCGGCGGTTCTTCGTTGATGCGCACGGCGGGCGCGCCGTCGCCCGCCGCGAGCGTGATCGGGTAGGGCAACAGGCTCCCGTAATGATGCGCCATGCGGCGCACCGATGCCCGCGTGAAATACTGTTCGCTCCCGGCCTTGCAACGCAGATGCACCCGCGTGCCCGGCTCGATCTGCTCGTCGGGCGTGTTGATGGAATAAGTTCCGTCGGCGCGGCCGCGCCACTCGATCGTCCGCGATTCGCCCTTCGCCGAACGCGTGACGACGACGATCTCATCGCTCACGACGAAGCAGGACAAGAGACCGATGCCGAACTGCCCGATGTAGTCGGTGCGTTCGGCGGGAATGTGGCCGCGCTTAGAGGTCTGGCCGATGGTGGCGAGGAAGCGATGAATCTCCTCCTCGTCCAGACCGATGCCGTCGTCCTCGAAGATGAGCGCGGGCTGTCCGCGCTCGCCCTCGCCGATCACGTCGATGCGGAGCGCGCCCTCGTGCTCAGGCTCGACGTAGCGGCGCGCGAGGATGGCGTCCACGCCGTTTTGCAGCAACTCGCGCACGTAGATTTGCGGGCTGCTGTAGATATGGTTAGACAGCAGATCAATGATCCCGCCGAGGTTGATGTTAAATTTGTAATCCATAAAGCCGTCCCGAACAATTTATCGTATGAACGCCCCCGACGATTATTTTGACAGGTAGAGTCCGACCGCGAAACCGCGCGCACGTGATCGTCCGGCCGCGACGCGCGCCCTTCGTCTATTCCTTCAATAACTGCCGCGCCGCGCCGTTGTCAAACACTTCAATCCCATGCGCGCGCTGCGCCGTCGTGCCTTCTCCGATACAAATACTCGCCATTAACAAACAAAAGGAGCGGGTGTCGGGCTGCTTTTAAGGCAACCGTCCCGCTCCTTCAATTCGCTGAAAAATTTCAGTTCGAGAATTTCGAGAGCGGGAGGCCGCTCCCGCAACATCACACCGGCGCGCGGTGGTCGGATTCTGACGAAGCCTTCGACACCCGTCGCGCGATCATACCGCGACCAACACCGGCCGTGTCAGACAGGGACGACGACCCCGCGCGCAAATTAAACGGGTCGCACGCGAACGCGGCAACGGCCGCCGGGCGTGGCGATGATTCACGCACACCGTATCGGGCGACGAACGCCGCTTTAAAGTCGCCCGATGTTTCTCCCTGTTTCCGAATCCTGATCATTGCTCTCGTCGTCTCTCCCTCTGCGCGCGTCACCCGCGTCGCGCCTGAGCGGTGCGGCGGTAATATATACTCCCCGGCGCGTTCTCCTGTCAACACCTTTTATTGTCAACAGCAAACCGGACTGGCGGGAGGTTACACAAACAGCTACGGGCGACACGGCGGGTCTCCGGCAGCCACGTCGGTAGAGGCGGGTCGAATTTAATCGCCGGGTGATGCGCCTAAGCGTGCCGGTGGCTGCGGCGCAAAGCCCGCACTTCGTTGCGGCGGCGCGCGACGCGGTTCACGATGGGAGCGGGCGGCGCGTTGAGTTTGCCGGAGGGCGCGGAGGTTGCGGCGGCCGCGAATTTTTCCGCCGCCGCGACGGCCGCGACGCGCTCCGGCCGGTGTTGACGCTGGAGCGAACGCACGCGCAGTTCCTCCCAGTCGGACGGCGGGATGCGCAGGAAGGCCGCGACCACCAACGGGTCGAATTGCCGCCCCGCGTGCCGATCCAACTCCGCCGCCGCCGCCGCGTAAGGTTTCCCTGCGCGATAGACGCGGTTGCTGACCATCGCATCGAAGGCATCGGCGACGGCGAAGATGCGCGCGTTGAGGTCGATCTCCTCGGCGCGCAAGCCCTGCGGGTAGCCCGTCCCGTCCCATTTCTCGTGATGCTGCCCCACCACCCGCGCCGCGCCTTCCAGAAATTCGATGCCGCGCAAAATCTGCTGGCCGAGCGCGGGATGCCGCCGCATGGTCGCCCACTCGTCGTCGGAGAGCGCGGCGGGCTTGCGCAGGATCATGTCGGGAATACCGATCTTGCCAATGTCGTGCAGGAGCGCGCCGAACTCCAGCGAGCGCAGCTCTTCCTCGTTCAAATTCAACTCGCGCCCCAGCCGCAGGCTGAAACTGACGACGCGCTCCGAGTGGCCGTGCGTGTCCGTGTCGCGCGTCTCCAACGCGGCGGCGAGGGCTTTCAAAGTCGTGCGGTAGGCGTCTTCGAGCGAGGCGAGGGCTTGCGCCAGTTCCTTCGTCCGCAGTTTGATGGACTCTTCGAGGAAGGTTTCGTAACGGCGTTTGCTGCGCAGCAGTTCGTGGTGCTCGCGCGCGCGTTCGACGGCCATCTCGACGTGGCGCAGGTCGAAAGGCTTCGTCACGTAGTCGAACGCCCCGGCGCGCAGGGCTTCGATGGCATACTCGATGGTCTGCGCGCCGCTGATCATGATGATCACGGTCTCGGGCGCGATCCGGCGCACGTGCGGGATCATCTCCAGGCCGCTCATCCCCTCCATGTTGATGTCGCTGATAATAATGTCGTACTTCGCCGTGCCGAGCAGCGCGAGCGCGTCCTCGGCCGAACCGACCGCACGGCATTCGTAGTGGTCGCACAGAAATTCTTGCAGGATGTTCCTGATTTCCGGTTCGTCGTCCGCGATGAGCAGTCGCCCTTTGGCATTCGGTTGTGTGGACATATGAGCCGCCCTTTGAGAGAAACTACCGCCCCCCGGAGTTGCGCCGCTCGCAAGCCGCGACGCCTTCCGGCCAAAAACATTCAACTGGCAAAAAGTGTTCGGGTTGAACTAAATCTATTCAAGCGGGGAGGGTCGCAAACTACCCGTTCGCAAGAGTCGTGCCAAGTGCGCGCGGAGGTTGGAAGGACGCGCGCGCCGCCGATTCTCACAGCGTTCGGAGAAACCGCCGGGGGCGGATAAAGTTAATGCTCCGTCATAACTCGCGCGACGCAAATCATCGTCTCTAAACTTCTTTAATAATCGCCCTCGCTAACCGGCGACGCTGCGTCGTCGCAAGCCCGCCGCGGACATGTGCGAACAGTGAATCACGGCGGCGCGCTGCATAACACCGCGGCACGATCCGCGGCGTCGCCGCATTTTGCGACTGGATTTTCGCCCGGAGTTCTCTCGCCTTGTAGCGAATTGATTCAAGGACTTCGGCTCTCGTCGCAGCGGCGCGCGCGCGTGTCGCCGGGCGGCCGTCCCAAGCGCTGCCGTCCTTCCTCTTAGCCATCAGCGACATACGAGCGCGGCCGCCGCACGCGCCGGAGCCGACCTCATAAATCACTTTAAATAAAGCGGGTGTGCCGCCCGAAACATTATTAAGCCGCGCGGCGCGAGGAATGACTATTGCCATAGAGCCAAGGCAAGTACAGACGAACACTCCGTTCCGGAGCAAGTCGAATTCAGAACAATTGATCAGGATACGCCGGGAGGTCGAGCTAGGTGACAATCGTTAAGCATTTCCGCACGGTTTCCGCATGGCTCACGCTCTGCGCGCTCCTGTTTGCGCCGTGCGCCGGACTCTCGCCCGCGAGAGCCGGCGCACGCACTTTTTCCGTGCCCGCCGAGAAGATGTCGCCCGACCTGCGCGACCTGCTCAACGCCTCGCCCGAACGGGCGCAAGCCAAAATCATCGTCCAGTTAAAGGACACGGGCAACCGCCTGCCCGAGCGGCTGCTGTCGCTCCTGGGCGGCGTCTCGCTCAGACAGTTTCAGAAGTTGAACCTGCGCGCGCTCCGCCTGCCCGTGAGCGCGGTGGAAGCTCTGGCCGCGCGCGACGAAGTGCGCTACGTCTCGCTCGACCGGCAGGTCGCGCCCGCCGGCCACGTCACGACGACGACCGGGGCGGAGAGCGTGCGCGTGCAGACCTCGGCCGGGCTGCTCGGCCTGGTCACGACGACGACCACTCTCGACGGCTCGAACATCGGCATCGCCGTCCTCGATTCCGGCATCGACCCGAACCACGTCTCCTTCAGGGACGCGCTCGGCTTCAGCCGCATCGCCGCGAGCCGCGATTTCACGGGCGAAGGCCGCACCGACGACGCTTACGGGCACGGCACGCACGTCGCTTCCACCGCCGCCGGCAACGGGCAGGTGGGACAGGGCGCGTACACGGGCATCGCCCCGAACGCCGACCTCGTCAATCTGCGCGTGCTCGGCGCGGATGGAACCGGCACCACCTCCGGATTGCTCGCCGCGCTCGATTGGGTGCTCGCCTATCGCACGCTCTACAACATTCGCGTCGTCAACTTGAGCCTCGGCATGACGGCGGTGGACTCATACGCGAACGACCCGGTGTGTCAGGCCGTCAGGCGTCTGACGGACGCGGGCGTCGTCGTCGTCGCGGCGGCGGGCAACGACGGCAAGAGCAGTTCCGGCCAGAAAATCTACGGGCGCATTCATTCGCCGGGCAACGAACCGTCCGCGCTCACCGTCGGCGCGTCGAACACCTACGGCACCGACGCGCGCTCGGACGACACGGTGACGACCTTCAGTTCGCGCGGCCCGACGCGCAGCTACCGGACGGACGCCGCCGGCGTCAAACATTACGACAACCTCGTCAAGCCCGACGTGGTCGCGCCCGGCAACAAGTTGATCTACGCCGAAGCCCCGAACAACAGCATCGTGACGGCGCACCCGGAACTCGACGCCGGGGTGAGCGGCTACGCCACGCGCAGGATGATGTACATGAGCGGTTCTTCGATGGCGACGCCCGTCGCCGCCGGCGCGGCCGCCCTGCTCCTGCAAGCCAACCCGCGCCTGACGCCGAACCTCGTCAAAATGCTCCTCATGTACACGTCGCAGCCGCTCGCGGGCTTCAACATGTTCGAGCAGGGCGCGGGGCAGGTCAACGTCGAGGGCGCGGTTAAACTCGCCCGGCTCATCCGCGCCGATTTGTCGGCGGCCACGCCCCTCGGTTATCCTCTGCTGACCGTGAGCGCGCCGCCCGCGCCTGAGAGCCTGATCGCCGGAGAAACCTGCGGCTGGTCGCAGGGCATCGTGCTCCACCATACTTACGCCGCCGGTCTCGATCTCATCACCAGGTATCAGAAGGTTTACGCCGCCGGGACGCTGCTCGGCGACGGCGTGATTGCGGGCGCGGATGAACAGGCCGTTGACGAGTCGAGGATGACGGCCGCCGTCGCGCTCGGCCGGCATATTCTGACGAGCGGCGGCGCGCCGCTCGGCCAGGGCGCGCTGTTCATGAGCACGAGCTTGCTGCTCGGCGACGGCATCGTGATCGGCGACGGGATCGTCATCGGCGACGGCATCGTGATCGGCGACGGCATCGTCATCGGCGACGGCATCGTCGTCGGTGACTCGCGCCTTGAGGCGCAATCGTTCAAAGCGGGCGGCGACGACACCGCGGGGATGCGTTGAAGGTCGCCTTAGAGGTTGACGGCCGGGCGAGAACTTGAAATACTCCGTGCCGCCCGCCTCTCCCGTAACTTGTCACCGCCACCTCGCAATTTACTGTAGCCGCCTCTTCCCCCGAAGAGGCGCGGACATGTCCCTTTATTCGACGTATCTTTATCAATGCGGGAAGATTCAAGAACATTACCGGATTGCGTGCAGCGCAGGGCCGCGTCGCCCGCTAAACTCGACGCCGCCCGCGCCCGCCGCATAAGGAGGAGTCAGGTGAGATACTCGCACCACTACCTTGCCGCCCGGCGGCTCGCCACCCCCCTGCTGTTGCTGCTCATTTTGCTCGTCGGCCTCTTCTTGCCCGCGCCCCCCGCCATTAAGACTACTGCGCGCGCCGAGAAGCCCGCGCCGGGGGCGGCGGGCGACGAGGGGCGCGCCGCGGCGGATAAAGTGTCGCCCGACCTGCTCGGCACGACGCGCAAGGGGCGCGCCAAAGAATCGCGCGTGAGGTTGATACTGCAACTGAACGGGAAGGCCGACGCCGCCGTCGAGTTGCTGCTGCAACGCTACGGCGGGCGCACGCTGCACCGCTTCATGAAGCTCAACACGCGCGTCGTCGAAATGCCGGCGCGAGCCGTCGAGGCGTTGGCCGCGCACCGTGAACTGACTTTCATCTCGCCGGATCGCGAGAGCATCCCGACGGGTCACATCTCGACGACGAGCGGCGCAGACTCCGTGCGCAATACGATGGGCACGCAGGTGGCGGGGCTTGACGGCACGGGCATCGGCATCGCCATCCTCGATTCGGGGATCGACGCGGGGCACAAATCGTTTCTGGATCGCGGATCGAAGCTGCGCATCGTCGCCAACCGCGACTTCACCGGCGAGGGGCGCGTGGACGATCCTTACGGGCACGGCACGCACGTCGCCTCCATCGCCGGCGGCAACGGGCGCGTCTCCAACGCCGAGTATCTCGGCATCGCCCCGAACGCGAACCTCATCAACCTGCGCGTGCTCAACGCGAAGGGGCAAGGCACCGTCTCGGGCGTGCTCGCCGCGCTCGACTGGGTGGTGACGAACCGCACGCTCTACAACATCCGCGTCGTCAACATGAGTCTGGGCGCGCCCGCCATCGAGTCTTACCGCGACGACCCGGTGTGCCGCGCCGTCAAACGACTGACCGATCTCGGCGTCGTCGTCGTCGCGGCGGCAGGCAACAACGGGAAGAACAGTTCCGGCCAGAAAATTTACGGCTCGATTCATTCGCCGGGCAACGAGCCGTCCGCGCTCACCGTCGGCGCGTCGAACACCCTCGGCACCGACACGCGCTCGGACGACGGGGTCGCCAGCTTCAGTTCGCGCGGCCCGACGCGCAGTTTCCAAGCGGGTCTGCTCGGCGCGAGAAATTACGACAATCTGATCAAGCCCGACGTGGTCGCGCCCGGCAACAAGTTGATCTACGCCGAGGCGGACGACAATTATCTCGTCCGGCAGAACCCGCAACTCGACGCGGGCGTCAGCCCGGCCGACAACCGCCGGATGATGTATTTGAACGGTTCTTCGATGGCGACGCCCGTCGCCGCCGGGGCGGCCGCCCTGCTCCTGCAAGTCAACCCGACGCTCACGCCCAACATGATCAAAGCGATCCTCATGTACACGTCGCAGCCGCTCGCGGGCTTCAACATGTTCGAGCAGGGCGCGGGTCAACTCAACATCGAAGGCGCGATCAGGCTGGCGAAAGTTGTCCGCACAGACCTCAACGCGCTCACGCCGGTCGGCGCGCCGCTCCTCACGTCATCCGTGCCGCCCGCGCCGCGGACGACCATCGACGGCCACACCTTCACCTGGGCGCAAGGGTTGATCGTGGGACGCACCTACGTGACCGGAACGAACCTCTTCGCCAGGTATCAGAAGATTTACGGCTCCGGCCTGATCTACGGCGACGGCCTCATCTACGGCGACGGACTGATCTACGGCGATGGCCTGATCTATGGCGACGGCCTCATCTACGGCGACAGCGTGCTGACCAGCGACGGCGGCATCCTCGGCAGCGGCACGGCCTTTACGAGCGTCAAGACGCTCTACAGCGACGGATTGATCTACGGCGACGGCCTCATCTACGGCGACGGATTGATCTACGGCGACAGCACGCTCTACGCCGGAAGCAGCACGTTGCGCACGGACGCCGTGACGCAAGCGCAGTCCGCCAGAACCAACGGCGACCTGACCTCCGCAATGGACGCGGAAGTCGACACGGGCGTTGATTGTGTCGATTACTAAGGCGATCCCGAACGGGATCGCCTCACACTTCGTTTGAGCCGTAAAAGGATAAAAGCCTCAAAGGAGACCTTATGCCCCACTCAGCGAGTTTGAAAAAGGCAGCCCCCGCCGAGACGCCCCCAATCGTCTCGACGGTCTACGCGCCTGCCTTCAAAGTTCGGCCTCTCACGGAAGCGCACCGGCAGGAAGTCCTCGCCTTTCTCGCCCCGTGCTCGGTGGACACCATTTTCATGCGCGGCCTGATTCTCGACAACGGCATGGAGAGCGCGTTCAACCGCGGCACGCTCTACGGCTGCCGCGACGCCGAAGGACGGCTCGAAGGCGTCGCCCTTATCGGCCACGCGATGGTCGTCGAAGCGCGCACCGAAGACGCCTACGTGGCCTTCGCGCGGCTCGCCCGCGACGCCCGCGCCCACGTCATCGTCGGCGATCAGGACAAGATCGAAAACTTCTGGAAGCACTACGGGCGCGGCGGCCAGGAACCACGCCGCATCTGCCGCGAACTCCTCATGGAGATGCGCTGGCCGATCGAAACCTTACCCGCGGCGGACGCCTTGCGCGCGGCCACGCCCGCCGACCTCGACGCGCTCGTGGCGATCAACTCGCGCATGTGCTGCGACGAGAGCGGCGTCAACCCGCTGGAAGTTGACCCGGAAGGCTTTCGCCAACGCTTGCTGCGGCGCATCGAGATGGGGCGCGTCTGGGTCTGGACTGAGGGCGGGCGGATGATCTTCAAAGTTGACGTGATGGCGGACGTGCCCGGCTGTGTTTACCTCGAAGGCGTCTACGTCCACCCGGAAGAGCGGCGCAAGGGCTACGGGCGGCGCGCGCTCGCGCAACTCGGAAGAATCCTGCTCGCGCGCACCGAGGTGCTCTGCCTGCTCGTCAACGAGCAGAACAAGGACGCGCAGGTCTTCTTCTTCAAGGCGGGCTACAAGCTGCGCGCCTGCTACGACACCATCTTCCTCCTGCCTCCGGCGAGCCGGAACCACTGACACCTTCCCGAGAGAGGGCAGCCCGATGAACCGACAGCGTTTCTCCTTCCCGTTCATGTCATTGATCATCGTCGCGGGAGCCGCGGCGTGCCTCTACGCCGCCTACACCCTGCCGCTGGCGCGCTTCGACATGCTGTTTTTGGTGCTCGTCGTCGCCACCGTCATCACCTCGCACATCAGCGTGCCCGTGCCCGGCGTCAACGGCCGCGTCACCGTCTCCGAAACCTACATCTTCCTCACCATGCTGCTCTACGGCGGCGAGGCGGCCGTCCTGCTGGCGGCCATCGACGGCTTCTGCTCGTCGCGGCTGATCAGCCGCAAGCCCCTGACGCTCGCCTTCAACGCCGCGCAGGTCTCGCTCTCGACCGTCGTCACAGTGCTCGTGCTGCGGTCGGTCTTCGGCGACGTGGTCAACCTGGCGCACGGCAACTTCAGTTTCAACTTCATCATCGCCGTCTGCATCATGGGACTCGTGCAGCACCTCTGCAATTCCGTGCTCGCCGCCGCCGCGCAGGCGTTGAAGCGCGACCAATCGTTCTGGCAGGTCTGGCGGCGCGACCTCCTGTGGCCTTCCACCACCTACTTCGCGGGCGCGAGCATCGCCGTCATCACCGTGAAGCTGATCGGCGTGCTCGGCCCCTACGCCCTCATCGCCACCACGCCCATCGTCGGCAGCATCTACCTGACCTACCGCACCTATCTCAAGAACATCCAGATGATGGCGGCGGCGGCCAAGGCCGAGGCCGAATCGGCGACGCGCGCCGAAGCGGCCAAGGCGCAGGCCGAGCAGGCCGAGCGGCACGTCGAAGAACTCTCGCATTACATCGCCGAGCAGGAGCGCATCCGCGAGCAGTATTCGCAGATCGAGAAACTCTCCGCGCTCGGCGAACTCGCCTCCGGCGTCGCGCACGATTTCAACAACACGCTGGCCGGCATCCTCGGCCGCGCGCAGTTGCTCCTGAACACCAACGACCCCGCGAAAATCGAGAGCGGTTTGAACATCATCATCAAGACGGCGAAGGACGGCGCGAAGACCATCAAGCGCATTCAAGACTTCGCCCGCCAACGCCGCGACCACGCCTTCACGCCCGTCGCCGTCGATCAACTGCTCCTCGACGTGAGCGAGATCACGCGCCCGCGCTGGAAGGATCACGCCGAGGCCGCCAACGTCCACATCAACCTCGAACTCAGGATCAGCTCCAACGTCCTGGTGCTCGGCGACGAGTCGGAGTTGCGCGAGGTGCTGGTCAACATGGTCTTCAACGCCGTGGACGCCATGCCCGAAGGCGGCACGCTCACGCTCGCCACGCGCGAGGCGGGCGGCGCGGTCGAGATTTCGGTCGCCGATACGGGTTCGGGCATGAGCGACGATGTGCGCTCGCGCATCTTCGACCCGTTCTTTACGACGAAGGGCAAGGCCGGGATGGGTCTCGGGCTGGCCGTCTCCTACGGCATCATCCGCCGCCACGAGGGCACGGTCGAAGTCGAATCGGAGACGGGGCGCGGCACCACCTTCCGCATCACGCTGCCCTCGGGCAAGAACGCCGCGAAGCCGCAGCCGAGCGCGGCGCAAGTCCCGGCCGCCGCGCCTTCCGCCGGGTCGTCCGGCACGAAGTTTCTGGTAGTGGACGACGAGGAGTCTGTGCGCGAATTGCTGCGCGACATCCTGGAACGCGAAGGCCACGAGGTGACGACGGCGGCGAGCGGCCGCGAAGCTCTCACGCTCTACGACGAGACGCGTTTCGCCGCCGTCCTCATGGATGTCGGGCTGCCGGGCATGAGCGGTTGGGAACTGGCGCGCGCCATCCGCGAGCGCAACGAGAAGATGCCGCTGGCGATCATCACGGGCTGGGGCGAGGCCGTCGGCTCGAACGCGCAGAAGGCGGCCGGAGTTGACTGGGTGGTGGCGAAGCCGTTCACGGTCGAACAGATTACGGGTATCGCGAGGGAGGCTTCCCACAGGCAGGAGGGGGGCTTTGAACGCGTCGCAACCATCGTCGCCGCCTGACGGGTGGGGCGGCGGTGAGCGGCGCAGCGCAACCCGTTACGCCGCGCAACTCGACGCCCGCCTGCTCTTTCAAATGTCGGTCGCGCGCGACGACGCGGCGGCGGCCGCCACTGGCGGCGTCGCGCCGGACGGCGACGGCACGCTGAGGCTCGTCGGCCACACGCGCAACCTCAGCGAAACCGGACTCGCCTTCATCGTCCCCACCCTGCGCATCGGCCGGCAGTTCGCACACGTCCTCGGCCGCCGCCTGCGCATCACGCTCTACCTTCCGTCCGGCCACGTCGAGATTCGCGCCACGCCCGTCCGCTACGAACAACTCCCGCCCTCCGACCCGGAGCGCGGCTATCTCATCGGCGTCCGCATCACGGAGATGACCGACGACGAATGGGTGCGGGTGGTCGAATACGTCCGCTCGCTGCGTTGAGGCCGATTGCCGCGCGGCGAGAGGCCGCGGCGCGAGCGAATTGACACAAGAGAGCAGCCCCGTCAGGGGCGGGAGGGTTTCAACTCTGAACGCCTCCCGCCCCTGACGGGGCTGCTCTCTTGTGCGTCGCGCGCTCCCGCGCGGCGCGCGCGTTACGCGCCGATGTCCGCGTCGGCCTTAACTTCTTCCAGATTGTGCCGCTTGATCATTCGTTGCAGCGTGCTGCGGTCGATGCCGAGGATGCGCGCGGCGGCCTGCTTGTTGCCGTGCGTGCGCGCGAGCACGCGCTGGATGTGGCGGCATTCGAGTTCGGAGAGCGAGAACAGCTCGGCATCGCCTTCGCCCGCGCAAGGTTCTTCCGCAGGCGCGTTTGCCGCCGCTTCTCCTCCCGGCGGCGACGACGTTGACGGCCGCGCCGCGACGGCCGCATTGCTGATGCGTTCCGGCAGGTCTTCGGGGCGGACGATCTCGTCGCAGAGCGCGGTGGCGCGCACGATGGCGTTCTCCAGTTCGCGGATGTTCCCCGGCCAATTGTAATTTTCCAGAATGCGAACGGCATCGGGCGAGAAACTGACGGCGCGCTGCCCGGCGCGCTTCGACCGCTCGGCGAAGCGACGCGCCAGCGGCATGATGTCCTCGCTGCGGGCGCGCAAGGGGGGCAGGTGCAGCGTCACGGCGTTCAGCCGGTAGAGCAAGTCCTGCCGGAAAGTTCCCTCGCGCATCTCGCGTTCGACATCGCGGTTGGTAGCGGCGATCACGCGCACGTCAACTTGCAGCGTGTGGTTCGAGCCGACGCGCCTGATCTCGCCTTCCTGCAAGGCGCGCAGCAGCTTCACCTGAAAGGCGGGCGTCGTCTCCGTGATCTCGTCGAGGAAGATCGTGCCGAGGTGCGCCTCCTGCCATAGGCCGCGCCGGTCGATGGTCGCGCCCGTGAACGACCCGCGCACGTGGCCGAACAGTTCCGACTCGATCAACTCCGAAGGGATCGCGCCGCAGTTGACGGCGACGAAGGCCTGCTCGGCGCGCTGGCTGCGACGATGGATGGCGCGCGCCACCACCTCTTTGCCCGTGCCCGACTCGCCCGTCACGAGCACCGGCAGGTTCGTTCCGGCCACGCGCCCGACGAGTTTCATCGTCTCGACGAAGGCCGCGCTCTGCCCCACCAGATCGATGTCCGAAGTGTAGACGGGCGGCACGAGGTCGCCGGTCGTCTGCTGGCGCGCGCGCTTCTCGATGCCGCCCTTGACCGCCTGCGAGATGGCGAGCACCTCGTCGTTGTCGAAGGGCTTCATCAAGTAGTCGTATGCGCCGGAGGAGACGGCGTCGAGCGCGCCGACAGCCGACCCGTGCCCGGTCATCAAGACGATCTGCGCCTGCGGCTGCTCCTCTGTGAAGCGGCGCAGCACGGCGAAGCCGTCGTGGCCGCCGTCGCCGCTCAGTTTCACGTCGCAGAAGACGAGCGCCCACGTCTCGCGGTTGAGCAACTCGAAGGCGTCTTCCGCCGTTTCGGCCTCGCTCACCGTCCAACCGTTCAGGCGCAGCACTTCGGCCACGTTGTCGCGGATCACGTGCTCGTCGTCGATGACGAGGGCTTTCATGTTTTCATTGATTGAGTGGGGCATGATTAATTGAAGGCGAAGGGACGAAAAATGAGCGATGAATCAGAGACAGACCCGACCCGCCGCAACCCTCTCTTCCTCCCGCAACCTCCGTCCTCCCGCTTGGTGCTTGTGTTCTAAAGACGTAATACCCCCGTCGTTTCAACCTAGCCGACGCCGGTGCTGCCGAAGCCGCCTTCGCCGCGCGCCGTCTCGTCGAACGCGTCAGCCCACGCAGGCGTGGGCGTGATGATGGCTTCGACGATCAACTGCGCGACGCGCTGCCCCGCTTCGAGCGTCAAGCTTTCCCGCCCGTGGTTGACGAGCGCGCACATGATCTCGCCCCGGTAATCGCTATCGATCACGCCGGCCAGCACGTCGAGACCGTGCCTCGCGGCGAGACCCGAACGCGGCGCGACGCGACCGTAAAAGCCGCGCGGGATGGCGACCGACAAACCCGTCCGCACCATGGCGCGCGCGCCCGGCTCAAGCGTCAACTCTTCGACCGAGAAGAGATCGAGTCCCGCCGCTTCAAGGCTCGCCCTCACCGGCAGGCGCGCCGCCGGGTGCAGTTTCAGAAATTTCAATGTGTCCATCATACGAAATACACAGGAGACAGAAGTAAGAAGTTGTCTGACAAGTAATTTCGTGCTTGTCCCGTAGGGACATTTGAAAATAGCCCGGTCATTTATGGCCGGGATCGTCAACGTGTTTTTTACTTGGAGTCCCGTAGGGACGGTTGAATGTTCATCACTATTCAATCGTCCCTACGGGACTCACACATTATCTTTCAACTGATCCCCGGCACTAAAGTGCCGGGCTATTAGCAATCGTCCCTGACGGGACTTCTCAAACCGCTTCTAAGCTCGACTTTATCCATTTCTGCTCTTTGAAGAATAAACGAAAGGCAGCGTAAGCTGATTGACCAACTCCGCCAAGAGAGGTCTTTCGATGCTGACACTGCCTTCCGAACTGACGAGCCTGATTGTATCGTTCGCCC
>DASVVO010000061.1:0-5183 GCA_036386515.1 Pyrinomonadaceae bacterium | reverse complement strand
CGTGAGACTTCCACGCCTGACCAGAGCTTTGTTATATTCACTCCAGTTACGGAGACGGTACGTGCTTTTCGTATTCTTGCGTTTCACACCTCAAGATTACCAGCACTCCCGTCTCCGTAGCCTTTTATGCAACAACGTCGTTCAACTTTCAGATTTGAAATCTCAGATTTCAGATTTCAGATTTCAGGGTTCGAGTCAAAGACCGGACGCCCTTCGTTTCGCCCCTGCGGTTTTAAGCCTCGACCAACACCGGCTCAATCTTCTCCGCGCCGGGCGAGCCTGAAACCTGCAACTTGAGACTTGAAACCTTATCCTTGATGATGCGGAACATACGCGCCCCGTCCCGGCGCGCGTTGCCTGCGGCCACGCGGAACTCGCCTTCGATGTAGTCCTCGCCCATCTGCGAATCCGTCACCGAACCCGCCACGAGGTCAACCGTCAGCCCGCGCCGCTTGAGCAACTCGACGCCGCCCCACGCGCCCACGTAATCCGACGCGCAATAAATCAACGCCGCCATCGCCCCGCGCAATTCCGCGTCGTCGAAGACGGACTCGACCGAGTAGCCGCCGAGGATGCCGTCGCCGAGTTCGATCACGATCATGTCGGGCGCGCTCTCGTTCAACTTCGCGACGATCGCTTTCGCCACCGGCGCGAGGTCGCCCACGCCCACCGTCGAGGGCAGCCCGCAGTCGAGAAAACTCGCCGTCGCGACCGCACCGTGGTCGGCCATGTTGAGCGTGTCGCGCAAGGCCGCGACGCCGGAGAGCTTGCCCGCCGCCACGCGCATCCCCGCCGCCGTCGCCTGCCGGATCAATTCCGTCGCCGCATAAGTCTTCCCGCTGTTCATGCACGCGCCCGCGATGACGACGAGCGGCGCGCTCACGCCCAAACTCTCACGCAGAGGCAACGCGGCATCGCCGATGTTTCGCACCCGCTCCGCCTCGTCGTACACGAGGCCGACGACCTCCACGCGGATCGCGTCGCTCAAACTGGAATGGTGTCCCGTGCAGAAACCGATGACGCCGCCCATGTTCAGCAAGTGCAGCTCGTCGCCCGCCGCCACCGTCTCCGGCACGTCGCCCACGAACCCCTTGAGCGCGCGGCGGCTGCCGAGCACGCCCGCCACCACGTCGCCCGGATTGATCTTCGCCAGCCGCCCCGTCACGAGTTCCAACTGGTTATACGTCGCGCTCTCCGTCAGCGCGCGCACGACCACCACGTCGCCCGCGCGCACGCTCGTCCGCTCGGTGGCGACCGCCAGCGTCCGCGACAGGTCGAGCGGCGAAGTCGCCGACCCGATCTTGTCCGCCTCGACCACCTTCACCTGTACGCCCCCGATGTGTTCCGTGATGTTCGTCATGCTTCCACCCCTTTTGAGATTGATTCATTGGTTCATTAGTTCATTGATTCAATCGATCTATTTCTTCATTGAACCAATGAATCAATCTCTTTCATTCCGCCTTACTTATTAACTTGCGCCAGCGAGCGCAGGCGCAGCGCGTTGAGTTTGATGAAGCCCTCGGCGTCGCGCTGGTTGTAAACGGTGTCGGCCTCGAAGGTCGCGAGCCGTTCGTTGTAGAGCGAGCGCGGCGCGCGCCGTCCGGCGACGATGACGTTGCCGCGATAAAGTTTGAGGCGCACGTCGCCCGTCACGCCCCGTTGCGTCTCGTCGATCGTTCGCCGCATCAACTCCGTCTCCGGCGCGAACCAGAACCCGTAATAGACGCTCTCCGCAAACTTCAAACTCAACGCATCGCGCATCCTCAGAACTTCCCTGTCCATCGTGATGGATTCGAGCGCGCGGTGCGCCGCTTGCAGGATCGTCACGCCCGGCGTCTCGTACACGCCGCGCGACTTCATCCCGACAAAACGGTTCTCCACCAGATCGACGCGCCCGATGCCGTGCGCGCCGCCCACGCGGTTCAACTCTTCGAGCAACGCGACCGCGCCCATCCGCGCGCCGTCCACGCTCACCGGCACGCCCGCCTCGAAACCGACGACGACGTACTCGGCTTCGGCGCGCGCCTCTTCCGGCGCTTTCGTCATTTGAAAAATATCGGGCGGCGGCTCGGCCCAGGGGTCTTCGAGGATGCCGCCCTCGTAGGAGACGTGCATCAGGTTGCGGTCGGTCGAATAGGGCTTGGCGTGCGTCGCCGTCACGGGGATGCTGTGCTGTTCGGCATAAGCGATGAGATCGCTGCGCCCTTTGAACTCCCACTCGCGCCACGGCGCGACGACCTTGATGTCCGGCTCCAGCGCGTAGTAGGTCAACTCGAAACGCACTTGATCGTTGCCCTTGCCCGTCGCGCCGTGGGCGACCGCATCCGCCCCCTCCCGGCGCGCGATCTCGATCTGCCGCTTCGCGATCACGGGTCGCGCCAGCGACGTGCCGAGCAGATACACGCCTTCGTAAACCGCGTTCGCGCGCACCGCCGCCCACACGTAATCGCTCACGAACTCCTGCCGCAAATCTTCCACGTAGAGTTTCGACGCTCCCGTCGCGCGCGCCTTCTCTTCCAGGCCTTCGAGTTCCTCGCCCTGCCCCACGTCCGCGCAATAGCAGACGACCTCGCACCCGTAACGCTCCTTCAACCAATGCAACATCACGGACGTATCCAACCCGCCCGAATAAGCCAACACGATTTTTTTAATCTTCTCCGCCACGCCTCACCCCTCACGATCAGTTTCAAGTTGCAGGTTTCAAGTTTCAGGACTGAATGGATTTCAGGTTTAAGGTCTGAGGTTCCTCGGTTTCAACTTGAAACCTGAAACCTGAAACTTGAAACTTCCTCATCCGAACAGTTCCCAGATTTTTTTAATCACGACGCGCTGCGCCTTGCGCTCGGCCACGGCGATGAAGATCGTGTCTTCGCCCGCCAGCGTCCCGACGATCTCTTTGATGGCCGCGCCGTCAATCTCCACCGCCACCGCCGACGCCAGCCCCGGCTCGCACCGCGCGACGACGAGCGCATCGCCCGCCACCTCCAAACTCACGAGACCGCGCGCCGCCGCCGCTCCGTTCCCCACGCCCGGCACGACGTAACGCCCGCGCCGTTTGACCACCCCCAACTCTTCCAGGTCGCGCGAAATGCTCGACTGCGTGGCCGTGAAGCCCGCGCGTTCGAGGTGCGACGCCAGTTCGCCCTGCGTGCTCACGGGTTTCGCGCGAATCAAGCCCAACAATTTCTGCTGCCGTTTTTCCTTGTCCATTTTCATTATCTATGCAAAAGATTTGCATAACTGTTGCATAGATGAATAAAATAGCATCATAGTTGCATCAAATCAAATGCGCGGGTACAACTTTCGCGGGAATCCGTTACGGAAGTTATGAGGTGAAGATGAGCGACGAGAAAAAACTATGGGGCGGCCGGTTCACGGGGCGGCCGGATGCGGGATTCGCGGCCTTCAACCGTTCGTTCGATTTCGACCGCAGGCTGTTCGCGGCGGATGTGCGCGGCAGCCTCGCCCACGCCGAAGGATTGCGCGCGGCGGGCGCATTGACCGCAGGCGAGGCCGAACAGATCAGGACGGGACTCGAAACGCTGCTCGCGCGAAGCGAACAGGAGAGCGATTTTTTCGCGGACGAGACGGCGGAGGACGTTCATTCCTTCATCGAGTCGCGGCTCGTGGCGCTCGTCGGCGACGCGGGGCGTAAACTCCACGCGGGGCGCAGCCGCAACGATCAGGTGGCGACGGCCTTGCGTCTCTGGTTGCGCGATGAGATGGATGCGATGGAAGCGTCGGTGCGTGCGGCGCAGGGCGCGCTCGTCGCGCTGGCGGAAGCGCACCGAGAGGCGGTGATTCCCGGTTACACGCACCTGCAACGCGCGCAGCCGGTGATGTGGGCGCACTGGTGTCTCGCCTATTTCGAGATGCTCGCGCGCGACCGCGAACGGCTCGCGGTCGCGCGGCGGCGCACGAACGTGATGCCGCTCGGTTCGGCCGCGCTCGCCGGGACGAGCTACCCTATCGACCGCGCGGCGGTCGCCCGCTCGCTCGGCTTCGACGCGGTTTCGCGCAACAGCCTGGACGCGGTGAGCGACCGCGATTTCTGCGTCGAGTTCGCGGCGGCGGCGAGTCTCGTCATGGTTCACCTGTCGCGTCTCGCCGAGGACATCATCGTGTACGCGACGACGGAGTTCGGCTTCCTTGAGTTGGGCGATGCGATCTCCACGGGGTCGAGTTTGATGCCGCAGAAGAAGAACCCGGACGCGCTGGAACTCGTGCGCGGCAAATCGGCGCGCGTCTTCGGCCACACCCTGTCGCTCCTGACGCTGCTCAAGGGCTTGCCGCTCGCCTACAACAAGGACATGCAGGAGGACAAGGAAGCCGTCTTCGACACGGCCGATACGGTGCGCGCTTCGCTCGACGTGATGACGACCGTGCTCGGCAACGTGCGCCTGCGCGAAACGCGCGCGCGCGAGGCGGCGGCGCGCGGTTACATGAACGCGACCGAACTCGCCGATTACCTCGCGCGCCGCGGGCTGCCCTTCCGCGAAGCTCACGAGACGGTCGGGCGCATCGTGCTCTCGGCCATCGGGCGCGGCCTCGAACTTCACGAACTCCCGCTCGAAGAGATGCGCGCCCTCTCGCCGCTCATCGAAGCGGACGTGTACGCCGCGCTCTCGCTCCAACAGACGCTCGCCACGAAGTCGCAGGCGGGCGGCACGTCCCCCGCGCGCGTCGCGGAAGCGTTGGCGGCGGCGCGTGCGTCGCTCGCGGAATGACCCTGCATAGCGGCAAGCCGTCAACGTAGATGAGTGGAGAGCGACCGCGCCGGGTGTCGTTCGCGGCTTAGAAGCTGTATGAACGAGTCCCGTGAGGGACGATTGCTAATAGCCCGGCGATTTATCGCCGGGATCAGGCGGCAGGATCAAGTATGGAGTCCCGGAGGGACGATTGAATGTTTCGCACTATTCAATCGTCCCTCCGGGACTCTTTGTAAAGGGCACGTTCACTCTCCCCAGCCATCAATGGCCGGGCTATGATCAATCGCCCCTCCGGGACAAACACAGCTTTATTTTTCACACAGCTTCTTAGCGCGACTTTATCCATTCAAGCAGCGTAGCAGAGAGCCTCTGTCAGGCGTTCCAGCAATGCACGATTTACTTTTACGCTGTCGGTTGCGGAACGTGATGTGTGAAAACCCACTTCGCGCCATAACTGCTGTCGGACGGTTGCCA
>DASVVO010000060.1:0-74565 GCA_036386515.1 Pyrinomonadaceae bacterium | reverse complement strand
CCCCCCGCCCCGCTCTTTTTTTGGTTTAAGCGACGACGGGCATGAAGCGTGCGCCATAGGGCATCACGTAACCGTGCAAGTCGCCGCCGACCCGCGCGAGCGCGTCTTCGATCGTGGCCGCCGGGGTCATACGCATGCGGCGCACTTCGTCCGCGTCGAGCCGGGAGACGAGTTGGACGTTGAAGCGTTCGACTTTCGTTAAAAGCGCCCACGCGGTTTGGCCGTTGACGGCATAGTCCGAGCGCAGGCGCGCGGCGAGCGCGTGCGAGTTTTCGGCGTCGAACCATTGGAGGAAATCGGCGCGCCCCAATCCATCGGCACACTCGGCGACGAGGATGATCGTGCCGCCTTCGGTGCAGGCGTGCGCGGCCATGTCGAGCGTCTTGTGCGCCTGAATCAGGTTGATGTCGTGCGGCCACCCGCCGCACGACGCGACGACGAGCGGACGCTTCTCCGCGATCTCGATGGCGTGCGCGGCGGCGTATTCGGCGCAGGCGCGGCGATGCGCGGCGCGCCAATCGCCCGTGTAGAGCCGCACGGCCTGGCCGCGCTCGTCCGTCCAGGCGTTGACGAGAAACGAGGGCGCGATCTCGGCCGCGATGCGTTCGCATTCTTCGTGGACGGCGTTGCCGTCGAGCCTGCCCGTGCCGACGCCCGCGCGCCGCGCGCCCGTCTCGAAATCGAGGGCGTGCAGGTGAGTGGCGGCGACGGTGCGCGCGGAGGCGAGGCCGGGGCAGATGCTTTTGCGCCCGCCCGTAAAGCCCGCGAAGTAGTGAAAGTTGATCGCGCCGGTCAGGATCACGTGGTCGTGTTCCGTGAGCGCGCGGTTGAGTTCGATGGGCGTGCCGCGCTCGGTCGTGCCGAGTTGGACGTGCTGCGTCGGATCGTCGGCGTCGTGGTCGAGCGTGCGGATGCGTTGCAGGACGAAAGGCGTGAGCAGTTCGCGCTTCTCCGCCGCGGTGACGGGACGATGGATGCCGGTGGCGAAGATGACGCGCAAGTCCGAGGGCGCGACGCCGAGTTGGACGAGACGCCGGACGAGCAGGTTGACCACCTGCCCGCTCGCGGTCGCGCGCGTCGCGTCCGAGACGACGATGAGCACGCTCTCGTTCGGCGAGATGATGTCTTCGAGCGGCTGCGAATCGAGCGGGTCGTCGATGAGCGCGCCCATCTCCGCATCCGACAGCGGACGTTCCGCCGTCTCGTCTTCCGGCGCGAGCACGCGAAAGCGTCCGCCCTCGTCAACCACGGAAATCCGCTCGCGCCCGTAACCTAGTTCGATACTCGACATAAAATTCATGGGAAAAGGGGAAGGGGGAAGGGGTAAAGGTGAAAGAGAAGATCACTTGCTTCCCTCTCCTGCTCCCGTCTACGCCTTTCGCCCTTACCCCTTCCCCTTTTCCCTGTTCCCCATAGTTTTAGATTCCGAAGCGAATGAGCGTGCGTTCGATCACGTTGAGCGAGGCGAAGTCCGCGTCGCCCGCCGCGCGCGTTTCGGCGAGCCAGCGGCGCAGGCGGCGCGCGTCGTCGAGCGACGGGATGCGGCACGCGCCCGTCAGGGCGAGCGTCACCAGATGATCCGGCGCGCCGTGCGTCACGAGCGCGGCCTGCAAAGCCGCCTGCTCCCGCAGGTCGAGTGTGAGCAGAAGATTGATTTCCATAAGGAGCGAGCTTCAGGTTTCAAGTTTCAAGTTTCAAGACTGAGGTTCTTCCGTTCTTTAACTTGAAACCTGAAACTTGAAACTACCTATTCTTTCTCCGAACTGAAACAGGCCGTGCCCGCGTGGCAGAAGTGGAAGGTTTCGTCCTCGAAATCCTCGGTCTCCATTTGCAGCGTCAGGTGATCGACGCCGAAGCGGTCGTGGAGTTTGACGCGCAACTCTTTGAGCAGTTCGGGCTGCACGACCGTGTCCGCGTGGACGACGTGCGCGCTCAGGGCTTCGCGCCCCGACGTGATCGTCCAGACGTGCAGGTCGTGTACGCCGTGGACGCCCGCGGTCGTGCGGATGGCCTCCTCGACGGACGCGAGGTTGATGTGCGCGGGCGTGCCCTCCAGCAGCACGTTCGTCGATTCCTTGATGAGATGCCACGAACTCCAGACGATGAGGAGCGCGATCCCCGCGCTGAACAGCGCGTCGGCGCGATACCACCCGTAGGCCGACATCAGCACGCCCGCGATGATCGCGCCGACCGAGCCGAGCGCGTCGCCCATGATGTGCAGCCACGCGCCGTGGACGTTGAGGTCGTCGTGATGGTCGCCGTGGAGCAACCAGGCGCAGGCCAGATTGACGACTAAGCCGCCGACGGCGACAACGATCATCACGTTGCTTTCAACCGCGCGCGGGTCGTGCCAGCGTTCGTATGCCTGGTAGAAGATCAAAATCGCCATCACGACGAGCGCGACGCCGTTGACGAGCGCGGCGAGTATTTCCAGACGATGATAGCCGAAAGTTTTACGCGGCGTGGCGGGGCGCGCCCCGAACCAGACGGCCGTGAGCGCGAGCGCGAGCGCGGCCACGTCCGTCAGCATGTGCCCGGCGTCGGCGAGGAGCGCGAGCGAGCCAGTCCACCAACCGCCGAAGGCTTCGGCCAACATGTAGCAGGCGGTCAGCCCGAGCACGATCAGCAACCGCCGCCGGCTGCGCTCGGCGCGCGCCGACAGGGATTGGTGAGGCGCGTGCCCGCCGTGGGGTTCGTGCTGGTGGTGTTGGGCTGAAAGGGCGTTCATCTTTCGCTAGTCGCATCCGCTGAACATAAAATCAAAGCCGGATGCGCCTGTAAGATTACAAGCGCATCCGGCAATGGTCAACAACGTCAGCGGGTGGAGTCGGCGCGCGCCCTGGTCGCACCGCCGCGCTTTAAAATTCGCCGACTTGCAACGCCCGGTTGAAGTCCCGGTAGAGTTCGTTGAAGTTGCGGATGGCGCGCTCCAGAACGTCGGGCATCTCCTCGATGTCCGCGGGGTTAATGGTCAGGTTCGCATGATTGACGAAGGCGGCGTGCTGGTCGCCGTTGCGCGCGTCGGGCAGGAGGTGGACGAAGAAGAGACGCCGCCGCGCGGCGGGTCTGAGCGCGGAGACCTCGCGTTTGATGAAGGCCGCGCCCTGCTCCTGTTGGTCGAACAGCGGGTCGAGCAGGACGACATCCATCTGATCCTCGCGCATGCGTTCGATGGCCTGCGTCGTGTCTTCCGCCACGTAGGCTTCATAACCGTTTTCGACGAGCGCGCGCGCCACGGCGAAGCGGTGCTCGTCGCTGGCGCAGATGAGCGCGCGCCGGTGTCCTTCGCCGCGCTGCATAGACTTCGGCGACGCTCCCGTGGCCGCGCCCATCGCGCGCTGAAACAGGGAGGCGAGCAACTGCGCCGCCTCTTCCCTATCGGCTGTCGCCGCGTCCTGAGGCGCAGCGGCGGCTTCCTCGTCGGGTTTATAAGCGGGCGCGGGGCGCGGACGCTCGAAGCGCGAATTGCTCGCCGAGGTGCTGCCGCTCAAGGCCGTCGCGCCCTGCTCGCCCGTCGTCGGGGCGGGCGGCTGCGCGCTGATCATGTGCTGGCACTTCGGGCAGCGAACCGTAAACGAGCGCGCCGGAACTTTCGTGTCGTCGAGCTGAAGCCGCGCGGAACATTGCTGGCAGATGATAACCATAACAATTAAGGGATGAGGGATGAGGAATGAGGGATGAATAAGAAAACTCTCATCCCGTTTTGTTCATCCCTCATCCCTCATCCTTCATCCCTTCTTACGATAGGTCGAACACCATGGGCGAGCTGCGTTGGGGGTTGCTATTGCGGGCGGCCGCGGGAGGAAGAGGCGACGCGCTCTCGCCCCCGTGCATGAAGTCTTCTTTGCCGCTGACGCCTTTGAGTTCCAGCAGCAGGTTGTTTTGATTGGTGGCGAAGGCGAGGCCGTCTTCGAGCGCGACCGTCTTGCGTTCGATCATCTCTTTGATCACGCCGTCGAAATGTTGCATGCCGTCGAACTTGCCGTCGCGCATGGCGTCGAGCAGGGTCTTGCCTTCGGTCTCGCCGTTCTGCAAATACTCGCGCGTGCGCGGCGTTGACTTCATGATCTCGACCGCCGCGACGCGCCCCTTGCCGTCGGCGCGCGGGATGAGCCGCTGCGAGAGAATGTAGCGGAAGGTTTGCGCGAGGCGCGTGCGGATCACCTGCTCCTCGTTTTTCGGATAGAGGCCGATGATGCGATCGACGGTTTTGGAGGCGTCGATCGTGTGCAGGGTGGAGAGTACGAGGTGGCCGGTCTCGGCCGCTTCGAGCGCGATCTCGGTCGTCTCGTAGTCGCGCATCTCGCCGATCAGGATCACCTTCGGAGCCTGCCTGAGCGCGGCGCGCAAGGCCGACGGGAAATCCTTCGTATCCGTCCCGATCTCGCGCTGGTTGATGGTGGAGCGGCGGTGCTGGTGGAGATATTCGATGGGGTCTTCGATGGTGACGATGTGATAGTGGTGCTCCTCGTTGATCTGATCGATGAGGGCGGCGAGCGTGGAGGTTTTGCCGGCGCCGGTCGGCCCCGTGACGAGGACGATGCCGTTGCGCAGGCCGCTGATCTCGGAGAGTTGCGCGGGGAGGTCGAGCGAGGCGAGCGAGGGTATCTCGGTCGGGATCACGCGCATCACGATGGAGTAGGTGCCGCGCTGCTGGAAGATGTTGACGCGGAAACGAATCTTGGCGGGCAGCGAATAACTCAGGTCAACCGAACCCGTCCGCGCGAGGCGGAGGGCGGCATCCGGGTTGCCCTCCATCAGCGACATGGCGATGATCTCGGTCTGGTAGGGCGAGAGTTTTTGCAGGCCGAGCGGCTGCACGCTGGTCAGCTTGCCGTTGATCTCCACCTGCGGCTGCTGGCCGACCGAGAAGTTGAGATCGCTGATTTTGTCCGAGACGAGCAACATGCGCTCGATAACCGGAGGCAGATCGAAGAAACTCATGCCCTTGAATGCTCCATATGAGGCTACGGGAAATTTGTCGAGAGAACCGACGGGTGGCGGGATTTCGGGATGCGACAAGCGGATCAATTAGTCACCGCCTGCACCACTTTCATACTCGCAAATCAAGCGCGCAAACGCAAGCTAAAAGTTATGGCGACACCTGGAAGCTGTTTGAAGAGTAATTCCGCTGTCCCTAGAAGAGTAATTCCCTAGTCCCGCAGGGACAATTGAGAATAGCCCGTCGATTTATCGCAGGGATCGTCAGCGTCTCTTTGACCTGGAGTACCGTATGGACGATTGAATCTGTCCAATCATTCAACCGTCCCTACGGGACTCAAGCCCTATGTTTCAACTTATTCCCGGCACTCAAAGTGCCGGGCTATTAACAATCGTCCCTCACGGGACTCGTTCAAACAGCTTCTTAAAACGCGCGCCCCCCCGCGCCTACTCCCACTCCGCGCACTTCAACCCCACGACATACGCGCCGAGCGCGTTCCCCGCCCGCCTCGTATCCGTGAAGGCGTGCATGAGCGCAGCCTGCCCCGCCAGGAACCTCTCGTCCAACACAAACTTGTCGTCCGACGGCGTGTGCGGCGTCAGCCCGCAGAGCAACTCGATCAACGCGTCCCGACCCTCGCTGTCCTCGCGCCGCGTGATCAAATCAACCAACTCGCACGCCCTCTCCTGCGTGACAGGCAAGGTTGACCAACGCCGGATCGGCTCATCAAAACTCGGCTCTCTCTGCGCGCGGACGGGTGGCGTGCGCGTGCTATTATCTTTTCGCATCAGTATCTCCTTAAGCATCAGGTACTGGTGTAGAGGGCTTACCAAGACGGCTATCTTCGGTAAGTCCTCGCCTATTTGTGCTCTCTAGACTAGCGAGAAAAACTATAAGCCAAGACAAAACGCAAGTCAACGAAAACCTTTTGTCTTGACTTGGATTTTTATGAACTTAAAATACGATGTATGAAGTTGCTAACTACAAAAGAAGCTGCCGCTAGGCTTGGAATATCTGTAATGAGGGTACAGCAGTTAATTTGGGACGGTCGTTTGCCAGCCGAGAAGATGGGGCGGGACTATTTCATCAAGGAAGCTGATCTAAAGCTCGTTGAAGACCGCAAACCGGGACGCCCAAAGAAGGAGACAAAGTGAGTCGAGCATTAAAAGCACAGACAGCGTCCGACCCCGATATATGGCGCGATAAGATTATTCACGGTGACTGTCTAGAGATTCTCAAGGACATGCCCGATAATGTTATTGACCTGATTGTTACCTCTCCACCCTACGCCGACAGCAGGAGAAATACGTATGGCGGCGTTCATCCGGATACATATGTCGAGTGGTTTTTGCCTATCGCCGCTGAACTTAAACGGGTTCTAAAAGATGAAGGCTCTTTTATCTTGAACATCAAGGAAAAAGTCGTTAACGGAGAGCGGCACACTTACGTACTCGAATTGATACTGGAACTCAGGAAGCAGGGCTGGATGTGGACGGAGGAATATATCTGGCATAAGAAGAATAGCCCTCCCGGAAAATGGCCTAACCGCTTTCGTGATGCGTGGGAACGATGCTTACAGTTCAATAAGCAAAAAAGATTTAATATGTATCAGGATGCAGTAATGGTTCCAACCGGAGATTGGGCTAAGACGCGACTTAAAAACTTAAGCGAAACTGACAAAATTCGAGATACGTCCAAAGTAGGTAGCGGCTTCGGCAAGAAAATTTCAAACTGGGTTGGTCGAGATATGGCTTATCCGGCCAACGTCTTGCATCTTGCTACTGAGTGCGGCAATAAAAATCATAGCGCCGTATTTCCGAAAGACTTGCCCACCTGGTTTATCAAGCTTTTTACTAAAGAGGGCGACCGCGTACTCGACCCGTTCGCCGGGTCAGGTACAACTTGCGTGACAGCTAAAGAGCTAAACCGGAGTTTCGTCGGCATTGAACTTAACGAAGAATATTATCGATTAGCGTTGTCAAAGGTTTAGTCCGCTATTTAAGTCTCCTGTCCGCCTCAACCGAACATGGCATTCTCACCTTATCAAGACTATTACGCTTATCTGGCGGAACACGTTATTACACCGTTTTACGAAAACAGATTAAACAACCTCAAGCAGTTGAATCTTCACGGCGTGTTGAAGCGCAAGAACCCATACCTCTTCAAAGCCAAAAACATTGAAATTGCCGGCGAGTTGGTGAAATCAATTGTTGATGCTTTTCTCTCTTCACAAGAAGAGACCATCTTTGGGAACCTGCTGGAGGGCTTTGCGATTTATGTCTCAAAGAGCCTCGATGGTGGTTTTAAGTCTGAATTGAAGAGTGTGGATTTGGAATTCGTGCGCGACGGCGTGTATCACATTGTCGGCATCAAGTCAGGTGTTAATTGGGGCAACAGTGATCAGGTTAATAAGATGCGCGATAACTTCAAAGCGGCGAGAGAGACACTGCGCGGGCGCGGCATAACTAATGAAATCGCTGCCGTCAACGGCTGTATCTATGGCAAAGATAATGTGCCTTTCAAGAAGCACGAGGACGCCGACAAGCAGTATTACAAATATGCCGGACAAGAGTTCTGGTATTTCATCTCCGGCGACGACCAACTATATCAGGAAATCATTAAACCAATTGATAAAGAAGCTCGCCGGAAAGACGAAGCCTTCAAGAAAGCATATGCAGCTAAAATCAATGAAATGACGGTAGAGTTTACAAAAGACTTTATGACCCAAGATAATCAGATAGATTGGGTCGGGCTGGTTGACTATGTGTCCAAGCGCAGCGAGAGGAAAGTTAAACCTCATAAAGATGGAAGCCTGTTTTAGCTAAAATTTGTGGCGATTCTCACGCCCCGCACCGCGGGCTACGATCTACCATCTCTGAGATGGCTGTGGCCGTGAATCCGTCCTTCCTTATATCTTTATATCGAACTCACGTTAAACTCCGCCGGAACTCTTTCGTCCGCTCGGTGATCGACTCCGGGGCGGCGAGGACTGCGCTGATGACGGCGACGGAGTCGGCTCCGGCGGCGAGGGCGGCGGGGGCGGTGGCGCGGGTGATGCCGCCGATGGCGACGAGGGCGACCGAGGGGTCAATCGTGTCGCGGACGCGGCGGAGGGCTTCGAGGCCGACGGTGGGGGAGGGGTTCTCTTTGGTGCGGGTGGGGAAGATGGGGCCGAGGGCGATGTAGTCTACGGGCTGGCGCGCGGCTTCGATGGCCTGGGCGACGCTGTGCGTGGAGTAGCCGATGATGAAGCGGTCGCCGAGGAGGCGGCGGGCGACGGCCGGGTCGAGATCGTCCTGGCCGAGATGCACGCCGTCCGCGCCGAGGGCGAGGGCGATGTCGGCGCGGTCGTTGATGATGAGGCGCACGCCGCGTTCGCGTGCGAGGTCGAGCGCGGCTTGTGCGGCGTCGTAGAACTCGCGGGGCGAGAGATGTTTTTCGCGGAGTTGGATGAAGCGCGCGCCGCCGTCGCGCAGGCGTGCGACCTGCTCGGCGTGCGAGAGACCCGTGAGACGTGTGTCGGTGATGGGGTAAAATTTCGGGAGATTCATCGGGTCGGCTCTTTGCCTGTGAACGGTAAAATTTGCTAAGTTCAGAATATCTCAACCAACTTCAAGCGAGAAGGATAACCTTATGGCACTCGTCGGAGCGAACGAACTGAAACGGAAAATGTTGATCTCGGTGGAGGGGCAGCCCTACACGGTCTTGGAAGTCTTCTTCGCGTCGCCCACGGCGCGCGGGGCGGCGACGATGGTGCGCACGCGCCTGCGCCAACTGCTGACGGGCGCGGTGCTGGAAAAAAGTTTCAAAGCGACGGAGAAGTTTGCCGAGCCGGACGTGCAGTACGTGCCCGCCTCGTTTCTTTATTCAGACGGCGAGGGCTTTCATTTCATGGACGAGTCGAGCTACGAGCAGTTCATGTTCACGGAGGAGCAGGTGGGCGACGACCGCGGCTATTTGAAAGAAGGCGTCTCGCTGCAAATCCTCAAGTACAACGGCGCGCCCGTCTCGCTGCAACTCCCGCAATACGTCGAACTCGTCGTGACCGAAACCGAACCCGGCATGCGCGGCGACACGGCCGCCGGCGGCGCGAGCAAAAAGGCCAAACTCGAAACCGGCCTGAGCGTCAACCTCCCGCTCTTTATCAAAGAAGGCGAGACGGTGCGCGTCAACACGCAGACGGGCGAGGTGGCGGGGCGAGCGTAGGGGAAAGGGATGAGGGCGGAGGGATGAGGGATGAATAAGAGAAGCACTCACTTGCTTGAATGCTTTCTTTCATCCCTCATCCCTCCGCCCTCATCCCTTTCTATTTCGCGGTCTTGAAATCGGAGCCGCTCCCGGCCGGGTCGAACTGTTGCATGTAGGGCGGCAGCGCGGGTTCTTTTTTGAACTTGCCGCCGCGCGTGATCGCCCAGCGTTGCAGCCAAGAGATGCCCACCGCGCCCGTGTAAGTATCGCGGTGCTCGTAGGCTTTATCCTTCAAGGCTTCGTCGAGCGTGACGAACTCGTAGCCGCGCCGCTGCAACATGGCGGCGACGCGGCCGAAGTGGTCTGCGTTGAGCGCGTTGGCGTGGACGAGAAGGGTCTGGGCGATCTCGCGCCCGAAGAGTTCGACGGACATGCGCTCGTAGAACTCGAACATGCGCTCCAGGTAAGGCACGTACTCGTCGGCGATGCGCGCGGCCGTCTCGCGGTCGCCGCGCTGCAAGGCTTGCGCGTAAGCCGCGGCGAAAATCCACTCGGCGTTGTCAATCGTGACGGGCGCGACGCGGTAGCCGCGCGCGGCCAGAAACTTCTCGAACGCCTCTTTGGTTTCGAGGTCAGGCCCCGTGTTGAGGAACGGGTGACGGAAGTAGCGCAACTTCAGGCCGCGCGCGGCGAGCAGCGCGCGCGTGACGGGTTCGCCGTCGATCACTTGCTGCCGGAAGGCCGGGAGCGGCGTGCGGTAGAAACCGGCGTGCCCGAAGGTGTGGTTGCCGAGTTCGTGCCCGGCGTCCGTCCACATTTTGAGGACGGCGACGCGCGCCTCCCGCTCGCCCTCCACGCGTTGCAACTTCCCCTCGTTGACGAAGCCGATCACCGGAATTTTGTGCGCCGCAAACGTCGAGAGAAGTTTCGACGTGAACGCGCGGAGTTCGCCGAGGCTCGTCTTCCCCTCGTCGCCCGTGAAGGGCAGATCGTCGAACGTGACGGCGACCTGACGGCGGCGCGGAGCTTCGTTCGGCGCGCTTTGGCGGTCGGCGGCCTCGCGCCGCAAGGGCAGCGCGCGCACGTCCAATCGATAAATATTGCCCCAGCCACGGCTGAAGAAGAGGTATCCGCCGCCGTCGGGCGAGACGAGCGGCGTGTATGCGTAAGTCTCCGCGTTGACCTTCGCGCCGTTCGCCTGCGCGCCCTGGCCGAAGCACGGCGAGGCGAGCAGCGCGACGAGCAAGATGAAAATTAACCCCGGCTGACCTGTCTTCATGTCGAACTCCTTAGCGCGGGCGGTGCGCCCGTTGATTTGTTTTACTCGAAACCGGCCTCGACGCTGGGCGCGGATTGCTCCGTGCGATGGGCTGTCAGTTCTTCACTTTGGACAGTTTGCCGTAATCGGTTCCGCCGCGGTTGATGTCGAACTGCCGCATGTAGGGCGAGATGTCGGGTTCGTTGCCGAGCGGTTGCCGCCCTTGCTCCAAAGCCCAGCGTTCGAGCCACGAGATGCCCCACGCGCCGGTGTAGTTGGCGGCCTGCTGCCGGTAGGCTTTGTCCTCCAACGCCGCTTCGAGCGTGACGAACTCGTAGCCGCGTCGCTTCATCATCGCGGCGAGTTCGCCCATCTTGTGCGCGTTGAGCGAGTTCGCGGTGAGCAGCAGGACTTGCGGCAACTCGTAGCCGAGCGTGGTGCGCGAGAGTTCTTCGTAATACTCGAACATGCGTTCCATGTAAGGCAGGTATTCGTCGGCGACGCGCTTCATCGTCGCTTCGTCTTCGGCGCGGCGCGCCTGCGCGTAGACGCGGCCGTAGAGCCAGTCCGAGTTGTCGATCGTCACCTGGTGAATCCGGTAGCCGCGCGCGGCGAGAAAGGCTTCGGCCGCCTCTTTCGTCTCGCGGTTTGCCCCCGTGTTGAGGAAGGGATAACTGAAGTAACGCGGGCGGAGGCCGCGCTCCGACATCAACTTGCCCGTGATCTCTTCGCCGCGAATCACGTCTTGTTGAAACTCGGCGAGCGGCGTTTTGTAGAGGTTCGAGTGGGCGCGGGTTTGCGTGCCGAGTTCGTGCCCGGCGTCGAGCCAGAGGTTGAGCAGGCGCACGCGTTCCGCGTCGAGACGGCCGCCCGCCTCTTCGTCGTAGAGTTGGTTTTCGTTGACGAAGCCGACGGCGCGAATGTGTTCGGCGGCCAGCGTCGAGAGCAAGCGGCGCGTGTCTTTCTCGGCGCGCGGGTTGTAGTAGGTGTGGACGGCGGGCAGGGCGACGAAGGTAACGGCCACTTGCCGCTTGGCCTGCGCCGCCTGCGCCGGGACGCTTCGCGCCGCCGCCGCCGCGCGCGGCTCCTGACGGTGGGCGAGAGTGAAAGTTTGCGCGCACGCGATGACACACGCCAGCGCGACGAGGACGACCGCCGCGCCCGCCAACAGCGGCGGACGCCCCGCCTCGTGCGCGGGCTGCGCTTTGATCAGACGTTGAATGCGTTGCATCAGGATACCTCCGTCGGCGGCGACGGCCAGCGTGCGTGCGTTGACCTGTTGGCCGCGTAAAGTTTCGAGCGTGGCGAGGGCGCGCGCGTAGACGAGCACGTCGCCCGTGGCGCGCACGGCGAGGTCGTCGCAGGCGTGCTCGCGCTCGATGCGCACGCGCCCCGAGAGCCACCACACCGCCGGGTGATAAAAGAGCACGGTCTCGGCCACGCTCTGCAAGAGATTGACGAGATAATCGTGGCGGCGGATGTGCGCCAGTTCGTGCGCGAGGAGAGCTTCGAGTTGCGGCGCGCTCAAACCCGTCAACGCCGACACGGGCAAGAGGATGACCGGGCGCAGGCACCCGATCACGGTCGGCACTTCGACGAGCGCGGAGGCGCAGAGACGAACGTGCCGTGAAACCCGCAACTGCCGCGCGAGACGCGCCAGTGTCTCCCGCCAGGCGCACGCGAGCGGAGTTGCGGGTTCACGCCTGAGTCGTTCGGTCAACACCCAGCCGCCGAGCAGCCGCAGCGTCAGCCCGAACGCGCCCGCCAGCCAGGCCAGCGCGAGCCACGGCAGAGCGGACGTAAAACGGTGTTCCGCCCAACGCTGCAAAGGAGCGCGCGCTCCTTCGTCGTCGGGCAGAATCGAAAAGTTCGCGTCGGGTCGCGCCTGCGCGCCGTCTGACCCGGCGGGCGCACTCGTCCCGCCCGACGGCTCGGCGGGAACGACTCCCGCAGCGCGTTCGTCGAGGCCGGCGGCGGCGGTCGCATTCGAGTTGAGCCGGAAGAACGTCGCGGCGGGCAGCGTGAGCATCAGGAGCATGCAGGCGCAGGCGACCGCGTAGCGCAAGTTTGCCGTCGCGCGCCGGAGCCAGAGCGCGACGCCCGCGTAGAGCAGCGCGACGAGCGCGCCCTGCCAGATGAAATGCAGGAGCGTCCAGCCCAGGGTTTGCCAGACGGGGTGCGCCATGAGCGCGCTCGCGTTTCTCATGACTCACCTCGCTCGAACTCGTCCAGCATCTCGCGGATGGTGGTCAATTCTTCCGCCGAAGCCTTCTTCGCGGAGAGAGCCTGCATCACGAGCTTCGTCGCCGAACCCTCGAAGGCGCGTTCGAGCAGGTCGCCGATGAGTTGCCGCTGCGTCTGTTCGCGCGCGAGCCGCGCCTCGTAGACGTGCGCGCGCTCGGTCTCGTCGCGCTCCACCAACCCTTTCTCCGCCATGATCTGCATCAACTTCAAGACGGTCGTGTAGCCGACGGCGGGCTTCGCCCGGCTGATCGCCTGTTGAACGTCGCGCACCGTACACGCCCCGCGCTGCCAGAGCACGTTCAGGATTTCCAACTCCGCGTCGGTCGGCCGCGGCGCGTCTCGTTTGGGCATCTTCCAGGCTCCCTTTCACCACCCCCGAATCTGACGGGCGACACCATACTACGAAGCGTTTCGTAATGTCAACGAAAACTTTCGTACTTAGTGTCGGGGCGACTACCACGCGTCCTACCCCGTCGCGGCTCGCGCGCGCCGCCGGGAGGTTCTTAAGTCGCCGCGTGAGAATTGCCGGCGGGAGAGACGGTGGGGCGCGAGTTTTTTCGCCGCGCGGCGTTTCGCGCGTTGACCGGAGCGGTTGAAATGTTGAAAACTACCCGCGCGATTTCATCGGCCGCGCCGCTTGGCGCGTGCGCAGCCGGGAGCATCATGCGACCGGCACGTCGGCAGAGCGAGGGGCTATTCGTGGGTCAGGAAACTTCACGCACCGGGTCGAACAGTCGGGAAATGGCCGCGCCGCTCAAGGTGCTCGTCGTAGAAGACTTCGACGACACGCGCTTCCTCATGCGGCTCGAACTGGAGAGGCGCGGTTTCCGCGTCGTCGAAGCCACGGACGGCGAGCAGGCCATCGAGTTCGCCGCGCGCGAACGCCCCGACATCATCATCATGGACATCGGCCTCCCGCACGTTGACGGCATCGAGGCCACGCGCCGCATCCGCAGCGACCACACCCTGCGCGACGTGCTCATCGTCGCCCTCACCGCGCACCACGAGACCGAATACCGCGCCCAAGCCCTCGCCGCCGGCTGCGACGCCTACCTCACCAAACCCGTAGACTTCGACTGGCTCATAGACCTCCTCGGCCGCCTCCTGCCCTAACCTCCCACGCTTCGCGCCCAACGGCCGAACAAGTTCATCACGCGTTTCTACCAAACCGGATCGGAATAACCCGCCGTGCAAACATCCGCGGGTCGCGGATGCTTGCACGGCGGCGCGTGCGGGGCAACGCCCGCCGCCCCCGGTCTCGCTCCCCCGAAGAACTTCACCCTCAACTCCACAAAATAAGAGAGGGGCGACGCAGTCGCCCCTCTTCCCGAAACTAACTTAACCGGCGAAAACTTTACAGCCCGCGATATTGGAGCGAGAGGGCTTCCATGCGCGCGGATTGGCCGCCGGTGAAGCGATACATGCAGGGGTCGTCGGTGTAGTCCATGAAGTTTTCAATGGGGTCGAGGCCGGTCTTGGGGCAGGAGTCGCGCCCGGCGGGGCAGTTAAAAGCGGGCGAGCGTTCGGAGGGGGTGTCGGCGACGAAGTCGTTATAGACAGCCGCGCAGCCGCCCTGGAAGGTGTGGAAGAGGCCGAGCCAGTGGCCGACTTCGTGCGTGCCCGTGTCGCCCTCGTTGTAGGGGGCTTCCGTGCCGCCGGGCAGGCTCGAATAGAGGCAGACGATGCCGTCCATGGCGGGGTCGCCCGCGTACCAGAAGGGGAAGGTCGCCCAACCGAGATAACCGCCGCCGTTATTGGTGTAGAAGTTGAGCGTGTCCGCGCCGCCCGTGTGCAGGGCGGTCTTCATCTCGCGCTCGGCGGCCGTGTCGGGCGCGGCGTTAAACCACGCGAGGTTCGTCGTGCGCGTCACGCCGACGAGGGCGAAGCGGAAGGGCGTGTTGGCCGCGCCCGCTCCCGTCGCGCCCGCGTAGGCGGCGTTGAGCACGTCGATCTGCGCGCGGATCATCTTATCCGTGATATCGCCGTTCGAGACGCCCGCGCCCTTGTTGACGACGTGAAAGTAGACGGGGATCGTCACCGCGCCCGACTTCCTGATCTGGCCGGGGCTGCGCTTGTGATTGAAGTCGTTGAGCGCGGCTTCGTAGGTGGAGGCGGTCGTCTCGTCGAGGTCGCGCGTGGCGCAACGGCTCCGCTGCGAACGCGTCTCGCCTTTGGCGGTCTTTTGCGCGTTGAAGGATTCAGCGGTCTGGACGATTGCCCTCTCGCCGCCGCGGGCGTTCTCGGCGTGAGCGCGTTTAAAGAGCGAGGGACTGGCGACGGCGACGACGAGCGCCAGGCACAGAAGCGAGAGGGATGCGAACAACTTTCTGGTCATCAAAAAATTCCTCCGAACTATGGACTTGAAGTTGGGGACGGGGGAAGGAACCTCAACGGCCATTGCGCCATTGGGACTTTCCCGAAAGATGAGAGGCCACGACTTTAGGCGCGCCCCACGAGCGTGTCAAGGAACACGGCGCGCGCCTCCCGGCGTTCGCGCGGGGCGCGCGCTGTGCGAAGATTCGCGCGCGGCTAACGCGCGGCGGGCGCGGCGTTGGCGTCGGCGCGCAAATTCGTCTCGAACAATTTCAGGATTCGCTTGTACTCGTCCGCCCAACTCGTTTCGCGCTCGAAGGCGTGGTCTTCGACCGGGTAGGGCGCGAGTTCCCAGTTCTCTTTTCTCAGTTCGATGAGTCGTTGGGCGAGGCGCACGGAATCTTGAAAGTGGACGTTCACGTCAACCATGCCGTGGCAGATGAGCAGCGCGCCGCGCAAGCCCTCCGCGAAGTAGATGGGCGAACTGCGCTTGTAGGCTTCGAGGTCTGTCTGCGGCAGGTTGAGGATGTTCGCGGTGTAAGGGTGGTTGTAGTGCGCCCAATCGGTGACGGGACGCAAGGCCGCGCCCGCCGCGAACACGTCGGGCGTGGTGAACATCGCCATCAGCGTGATGAAGCCGCCGTAGCTGCCGCCGTAGAGGCCGATGCGCTTCGGGTCGATGCCGTGCTCGGCGGAGAGGTAGCGCGCGGCGTCAACGTGGTCGGTCAAATCCTTGCCGCCCATGTGGCGATAGATGCCGGTGCGCCAATCGCGCCCGTACCCGGCGGAGCCGCGATAGTCTATATCGAGCACGGTGTAGCCGCGCTCCATCAGCAGATGATGAAACATGTACTCGCGGTAATAGCTGCTCCACCAGTTGTGGACGTTCTGCAAGTAGCCCGCGCCGTGAACGAACAGGACGGCCGCGCCGTTCGGCCGCGCCGGTTTGTAGAGACGCGCCTGCACGGTCTGACCGTCGCGCGCTTTGAAGCCGACGATGGGCGGCTCGATCCAGTTGTGCGTGAAGAACTCGGGGATGGGCGAAGTCGTCACCTGCGTTGCGCTGCGTGGGGGAAGTTTTCCTGAGGCGCGAATTTCGGCGGGCGGCGGCGCGGGCTGGTTCGCATCGAGGTAGAGTTCGGGCGGCTTGTTGCTGTAAGAACGAACGAGGGCGAGCCGCTGTTCGTCGGGCGAGATGTCGGCCGCGTTATTGCCGGGCATGAAGGTGAGGCGCGTGCGTGCGCCGCCCGTTACCGGCATCGAGTAGAGGTGTCGCTCGGCGAAGCTGACCTCGCTTGAGGTGAAGTAGAACTTCGTCTTGTCGTCGGAGAGCCGCACGTCGGAGACTTCAAACGCGCCGCGCGTCAACTGCACCGGCTGGCCGCCGTCTATCGAAACCGTGTAGAGGTGCGCGAAGCCGTCCTGCTCCGACTCGAAATAGACGCGCCGGTTGTCCGCGAGCCAGCCGAGCGTGAACGTGCCGGGGCCGTTCGTCCAGGCATCGTCGTGCAGCGCGGCGAGCGTTTTCGTTTTGCCCGTCGCCGGGTCGAGCAAAAGCACCCAACGATCTTTGTTGTCGGCCGAACGGGCGAGCGTCGCCGCGTGGCGGCCGTCCTCCGACCATTGCAACTGGAAAAACTGCACGTCGCGTTCGCGCGCCTGGGCGTTTGTTTGCGCGGTCGTTTCGGTTTGCGTGCGCGGGGGCGGCGTCTGGCCTTGAGATTGTTGCTGTGTTTGCGCCTGCTGCCCCTGCCCCTGCGCCTGTTGGGCTTGTTGCTGCGTGTCCGCGCCGCGCTCGCGCCCGGCCTGTTCGGTGGCGTTCTGTTCGGTGCGCGTGCGCACGATGGGCGCGGCTTCGGCGCGCTGCGCGTGCTCGACGTTTTTCGCGTCGCCCGTCTCGACCGAGATGATCACCATGCGCGTGCGCCCTTGCGCGTCGCCCACCTTCGTGCGTCCCGGAATGTCTTCCGTGTAGGCCGACTCCGTGACGTAGTTCGGCACGATGGTCTGCCTGGCCGCCGTCGCCGGTTCGGAGATGACGGCGACGACGAAACGGCCGTCCGGCGAGAGCGTGAGATTCGCGACGTTCTGCCCCGTGGGTACGTTGTAAGGTTTGCGCTGCTCGCGCGCCTTGCGCTTCGCCTCCTGCTCCTCGCGCCGTTCCGCGCGCTCGCGCACGGCTTCGAGCAACCCGCGCTCCTCCTTCTTCAACACTTCCTGGCTCTCCGTCCCGCGCGCCTGCTGCCCGCCACCGCCGCCGCCACCGCCACCGACGCGGATGTCGGTCAACTGTTCGAGCAGGCCGCCGTCGAGCGAGAGCGCGTAGAGATTGTTTTGGCGCGTGAAATAGATGCGCCGCCCGTCGCGTGTGAAGCGCGGGTTGGTCTCCGCCTCGGTCGTGCGGGTCAAGGCTCGCCGCGCGCTGCGCGCGTGCTCGTAGAGATAAACGTCGCCCTCTTCGGTGAAGACCGTCCAACGCTTATCCTTCGACAACTCGCCCGACGCGGGCGGCGCATCCTTCGCCTCCTCCTCCGAGAGCTTGCGCAAATTCGTGCCGTCTCGATTGACGACGTAAGTGTCCATGTCTTTCAGGCGCGCCTCCGTCGCCTGCTTCCAACGGAAATAGACGCGCGCGCCATCCTGCGACCAGCGCACGCTCGTCGGCTCGTAGCCCACGAGCGCAGCCCCGCGCATGATGCTGTCAACCGTCAACTCGAACCGCTTCGGCGATGACGACGGCGACGATGGCGACGGCGTTTGTTGCGCGATGATGGATTGTTGTAGGAGCAGGAGGGCGACTGAGAGCGCGGCCAGCGCGCGGCGGTTAAGGCTGATTTTCATATCCCGTTATTCCGGTGCTTACAGAGTAATTGGCTCGACCCGCACGTTCAAATCCGGCGTCACCGTCACGGTGTGATTGTCCGGCACGTCGAGCCAGTCGTCAGGGTCATCGGTCAACCGCTCGCTGGAGACGATCACGGCCGCGGCCGCTTCCTGCCCATGCACCGTGTGCATGTCGCACAGCCCGTCGGGCAGGCACTCGAAACGCCGACCGCGCGAGATGTGCAGCGAGTTTCCCGACATGCCTTCGGCCGAACAGTAGCGCGAGATGACGATGGATGCGCCGTCCGTCACGGCGAAGTTGTAATGCGAAGGCTCGACCACGCCCTCCGCGCGCGTCCACTCGTTCAGGCGCGCGATGGTTTCGAGCATGGCGGCGCGCATCTCGTCGCCGCTCGCTTCGCCAAAGGGCACGCGCAGGGAGTTGAGAAACAGCGCGAAGGCGTGCTCCGAATCGGTCGTGCCCATCACCATGCTGTAAAATTCGTCCTTCAAACTCTCGCGTAAACGTCGCTTGATGCGTTCAAACCCGGCGACCCCGCCGTTGTGCATCCACATGAAACGGTCGTAAGCGAACGGGTGAACGTTCGACTCCATCACGGCCATCCCCGGCGACGCCGCGCGCACGTGTGCGAACAGGCACGAAGCGCGCACCTTCACCGCGAGGTTCTGCAAGTTGCGGTTCGACCACGCGGGCATCACCGTCCGCTGCACGCACGGCGCGGGGTCAACCTCGGGCACGTACCAACCGACGCCGAAGCCGTCGCCGTTCAAAGGCTCGGCGCGCTCGCGCGCCTTGTAGCTCTGCATGATCAGCGAGTTCACGGGGCGGTATAATAAGTCCGCCAGCAACAGCGGCGCGCCCGCATACGCGAGAAAGCGACACATAATTTTAAGCCTGACCGGAGAACGAAATGAGCGAACCGCGCGATAATACAACAGAACCCTGCGAACGCGACGCGCCCCCGACGCGCTCGCCCGCCCCGCACAGTTATTACTACGACGACGGCACGGGCTACGAAGTTTACGACCCGGCGACGGACGAGGACGAACCGGACGAGAGCGAAGATGCCGAGATCGGCGGCGACGAACTTCCGACGCGCGGTTGAACGCCCTCCGAAGCCCGCGAGCCGTGTCCATCCTTTAAGGAATATCGTGTGACAATTTTCTAAGTGTCATAGCGGCGGCCAAGCGGATGCGCCAGCGGGCGTTACCCTGTCACGGTGTCAGCCAACTTTCATCCGCCGACCGGGAGCAAACAATTTATGCCGCCGCCGCTTAGACGTTTCTGCGCGCTGCTCATCCTGAGTTTCTGCGCGCTCATCGCGAGCCTTCCCGCCGCGAGCGCGGGACAAAACCCCGAAGCCGCCGCCCCCAGGCCAACCCCCGCCGAGACGCTGCGTTCCGCGCAAACCATCTTCATCCGCACCAAGTCCGTTTACTTCAAACCCGCCGCCCTCGAACAGGAGTTGCTCGACCGCAGCGAAGTTCAACAGTGGGGCATCGTGATCTCGCGCGACGAGACCGACGCCGACTTGATCATCGAGGTTGACCGCAAGCTGTTCACCAACAGGTTCGTCTACAGCGTGCTCGACCCGCGCTCGAACCGTGTGTTGCTCAGCGGCAAAATCGGCTCGCTCGGCGGCACGGTCGAAGAGCAGATCGCTCACGGCTTCGTGAAACGCCTGCAACCATTCCGTGGCTACAACCACTCCACTCAACCCAAGTAATATCCCGAAACCGACGAGCAGAGGCCGCGACACTTAACGTGTCGCGGCCTCTGATATTCCAATTCGCAAAGCTTCTACGCCAGCTTCGCTTCCGACTCTTTCTTCTTCGGCCGCAGGTTTGCGGCGAGCACGCGCTTGCGCAGGCGGATCGTCTCCGGCGTCACTTCCACGAGTTCGTCGTCGGCGATGAACTCCAGAGCCTGTTCGAGCGAGAGTTCCTTGACGGGCACGAGGCGCATCGCTTCGTCGGCGGAGGCGGCGCGCATGTTCGTCAGTTTCTTCTCCTTGATGACGTTCACGTCGAGGTCGACGGCGCGCGCGTTCTCGCCCACGATCATGCCCTCGTAAACCTTCTGGCCGGGGCGCGCGAACATCGTCCCGCGCTCCTGCAAATTGAAGAGGGCGAAGGTCGTCGTCTCGCCTATCCGGTCGGAGACGAGCGAACCCGTAGCCCGCCCGCGCATCGTGCCCTGCCACTCGCCCCAACGCAGGAACAGAGTGTTGAGCAAGCCCGTGCCCTTCGTCTCCGTCAAAAACTCGTTGCGAAAACCGATCAGGCCGCGCGACGGCGTCTCGAATTCCAGCCGCACGCGCCCCGTGCCGTGATTGACCATCTTCGTCATCTGCCCCTTGCGCCGCCCCATCGCTTCCGTCACGACGCCGATGAACTCATCCGGGCAATCGACGACGACCTGCTCGATTGGCTCCAGAGTTTTGCCATCCTGCTGGTGCGTGATGACCTGGGGCTTCGACACCTGCAATTCGTAGCCCTCGCGCCGCATCATCTCGATCAGGATGGCGAGTTGTAGTTCGCCGCGTCCCGAAACTTTGAATTGATCCGGCGTCTCCGTCTCTTCCACGCGGATCGCGACGTTGCTCAGGAGTTCGCGGTCGAGCCGCTCGCGCAGTTGTCTCGACGTGACGTACTTTCCTTCGCGCCCGGCGAACGGCGAGTTGTTGACGCTGAAGATCATCGAGATGGTCGGCTCGTCCACCGCGATCACGGGCAACGCCTTCGGATTGTCCGCGCTCGAAATCGTCTCGCCGATCTCGATGCCTTCCATCCCGGCGAGCGCGACGATGTCGCCGACGCCCGCGCGCTCGACGGGTTCGCGCTTCAACCCCTCGAAGGCGTAGAGCTTCGAGACGCGCGTCTTCTGCACCGAGCCGTCGCGCTTGACGATGGCGACCGTCTCGTTCTGCGCGATCTCGCCGGAGAAGATGCGCCCGATGGCGAGCCGCCCGACGTACTCGTTGTAATCCAGATTCGCGACGAGCAGTTGCAGCGAGTCGTCGCGTAGGGCGCGCGGCGCGGGAATCGTTTCGATGATCTGATTGAAGAGCGGCCGGAGATCACCCGACTCGTCGGCGAGATTCTTCTTCGCGATGCCGTCGCGCGAGACGGCGTAGAGGATCGGAAACTCGATCTGCGCGTCGGTCGCATCGAGGTCGAGGAAGAGTTCGTAAATTTCGTCCACCACCTCGGCCGGCCGCGCGTCTTGCCGGTCGATCTTGTTGACGACGGCGATCACCGGCAGGCGCAACTCCAACGCCTTGCGCAACACGAAGCGCGTCTGCGGCAGACAACCTTCCGCCGCGTCAACGAGCAGCATCACGCCGTCCACCATTTTCAACACGCGTTCGACTTCGCCGCCGAAGTCGGCGTGCCCCGGCGTATCGAGGATGTTGATCTTCACGTCGCCGTAGCGCACCGCCGTGTTCTTCGCCATGATCGTGATGCCGCGCTCACGCTCCAAGTCCATCGAGTCCATCACGCGGTCAATAATGTGTTCGTTCTCACGATACGTCCCGGCCTGCTTGAGCATCGCGTCGACGAGCGTGGTCTTGCCATGATCGACGTGCGCGATGATGGCGATATTGCGGATGTCTTTTCTTTCTTCTGTCATAAGTCCCCTATAGATTAAAACGGCGCATTCCGATGCGCCACATCAAACCGCATATCATATCACGCGCCGCCTGATTATCCTTGCGCGCAGGAGACGCCAGGCGGGCGGGCGACCCGTGCGGCTGATTAAGGTGGCGGTGAATCGCGAGGAGGCGGGGAGCGACGCGGGGCTTGTTTTTACGACACGAACGCGCCCGTCTGGCGCAACGCTTCATAGAGGACGATGGCGACGGAGGTGGCGAGATTGAGGCTGCGCACCTGCGGGTTGAGCATCGGGATCGTGATGCAGTGCGAGGGGTTGGCGCGGAGCAATTCTTCCGGCAAACCGCGCGTTTCCCGGCCAAAAATCAAACAATCGCCGTCCGCGTAACGCCAATCGGTATAGGGTCTGTGAGCTTTCGTCGTGAGGTAAACGAAGCGCGCCTGGGGGAGCGCGGCGCGCAGCGCGTCGAGGTCTCGATGCCTTGAGAGTGACACTTCCGGCCAGTAGTCCAACCCCGCGCGCCGCACCGCTCGATCATCCAAACGAAACCCGGCCACGCCCACGATGTGCAGAGGCGTCCGCGTCGCCGCGCACAGGCGCGCGACGTTGCCGGTGTTCGGCGGTATCTCCGGTTCGACCAGTGCGACGTTAATCATAACGAGAGAGGTTAGAGGTTAGAGGTTAGGGAAGACGGTTTTTGTTTTAACTAATCTCCGACCTCTGACTTCTAGCAGAAAAGAATTAGGACGGCGTGCTGTAGTAGCGTTCGCCGTCCCTTTAATGGTCTCCGTTTGAGACCGAATGCATTGTGTGCGCTGGTGAAGGTTGTTGAGTTACTCGGGTTGAACTGATTGCTACCGCTTCTTCGAACCGGCTTTCGAGCCGCCCTTCTTCGAGCCGCCTTTGGAGCCGCCGCCGCTGCTGCCTTTGGAGCCGCCGCCTTTGGAGCCGCCCTTCGAGCCGCCTTTCGAGCCGCCCTTCGACGAACCGCCCTTCGACGAACCGCCACCACTCTTTGAACCGCCGCCTTTGGAACCGCCAGCTTTCTTAGTTGCCATAAGTCTTCGTTGCTCCTTTTTCTCTTGATTGGTTGCGACCACAAGATACTGTGTCAATTTTGATCTTGTGGCCTAGACTAAACAGCGCACAACATATTGGACTTATAAACATAAAGCGATCACTTGTCAATAACTTAATGCTTAATCGTTACTTTTTTTCGCGTGTCATGTGCGTGTGCATGTCAAAGAAGACGAAGGGCAAGCATGAAGCGCGCGTTGATGATCATCAACGCGCGCGTGGGGCGGAGTTGAAAACGTGATTAGCGATAGACGGGAGTGAAGACCCAGCGGTCGTGTCGTTCGATGCCGTAGTAGGCGATCACGGAGGGGCAACGGCTGCGGCTGGCGACGCCGATGAAGGGCGTGGCGGTTTCGTTCGGCGAGGTGTCCAGATCGCAACGCGCATCCTCTTCGTCTCGCCGCTCGTCCCTGTCATTGTCGAGGCCGAGGATCGCGCCGCCCGCCACCATGCCCGCCTGCTCGAAGGCTTTATAGCGCGCGCTCGTGACGGGCGGGATGCCGCCGTTGTACTTCAACACGCTCTGTTTGAAATCGAGGAAGGTGCGGTCGTCGGCGCGGACGAGTCGCCACTCGCCGTCGTTGTTGAGCGGGTCGCGCGCGGCGGCTTTGCGCAGAATCTGAATTTTCTTGAACGCGCCGGGGAACGGCTCGACGCCTTCGAGCAGGTCGTTCATGCTTTTCGGCGGAGTCCCCTTCGCGAGTTGGTAGAGGGCGATGGCTTCGGCAACTTCCTCGCCGCGCGCGATAGCTTCGCGTTCGAGGTTGCGCAGCGATTGTTGGCGCAGGCGCGGCGCGACGGCGGTGAGCGCGAGCGCGAGAATCGTCATCACGGCGAGCAGGGCGACGAGCGTGTAGCCGCGTTCGCCCGCGCGCGGGCGAGGCGTGCGCGCGGCAGAGTCGTGTGCGTGGCTGTTAGTCTTGAGGCTCATCGTCATCGCCGTCGTCATCGGGCGGTTTGGGCGGTTGGAAGCGGGGCGACGCGCCGCTCGAATTATTCGCGCCCGAGGCGCGGTTTTCGACGAAAGGCAGCGTGTGTTTGATCTGCAACTGCGCATCGGTGAACTCGACGGCGCGCGTGGAGATGCTCGTCACTTTGAAGCGACCGGCGACGAGGTCGCCGCGTTGCACGGTGATGAGTTCGTTGCCCTGGTTTTTCAGGATCGCCTTATCGTTGTAGCGCGGGCCGCCGAGGATGCCGACGTAGGTGAAGGGCGGCGTCGGCGGGGCTGAGACATTGAGCGCGGTCTCGTTGGAATAGAGCGAATTATCGGGCGTGCGGACGACGATCTGGCGCGCGCCGGGCGCGGCGATGAGCGCGGCGGGGACGGTGGTCGAGAGTTGCTGCGCGCTCGTGAAGGCGGTCGGGAGTTCCTGCCCGTCAATGTAGACGCGCGACTGCGGCGTGAACTTGTCGCCGGAGAGTTGCAGCTTGAAGTCGCCCGTGCGCGCCGTGACGCTCGAAGGCGAGATGCCGCTCAGCATGAGCGGCGGCGGCGGAATCGGCGTCGGAGTCGGCGCATCGACTACGACGGACGCTCTCGGTTGCGGCGTCGGCGCGACGTAGAAGGCGAAGATGTTGCGCCCGGCGTCGGGCACGCTGTAGCTGATGGGCGTGTAGACGACTTCGCGCGGAATTTGCAGCGTCGGGTCGCCGGGCTGCGAGCTTCCGTTGACGCCGTTCGCGGCCACCGCGCCGCCGGTCGCCGTGGCGTTCGAGTTTCTGTTGTTGGCGTTCGCGGCGCGGCGCGGCGGCGTGTCGTCGCCGCCGAAGAACATGCGCCCGACGAGGATGAGCGCGAGCGCGCCGAACGCGATGGCCGCGATCAGCTTGTTGCGTTCCGCAGGAGTTTTGCCTTCAAGGAGTGCCATAAAAATTTTCAGCTTCGAGCATCACTGAGATGTCGAGGCGGGCGCGCCGGTTGCGCCGCCCGAGAGCATCGCGCCGCTGCGACGGAAGTGCGCGGACATGTCGAGGCGGAGGCTGACGAGCGCGGCGCGCGCGCTGTCGCCCGTCTCGGAGACGCCTTCGAGTTGGATGCCGTTGATGACGATGAAGCGGCGGCTCTGTTCGATGTCGCGGATGAAGCGGCGCAAATTGCCGTAAGCCCCTTCGATGGTCAGGCTGATGTCGATGGCCGGGAAGACGCTTTCACGCTTCGAGGCGTTTCCCGCGCGTGCGGCCAGTTGTTGCGAGGCCGTCTGGCCGGGCGCGGCTTCGTCGAGATGGCTGAAGGAGAACTGCGCGCGCGCGAGATTGTGCCGCCGCGTCTTCTCGTTCAACTCGCCGATGACGGCCGTGGTGGTTTGCGGATCGCGCGAAGCCAGCACGGTCGTCTCAAACTCGCTGAGGCTCGTGACGATCTTCTCCACGCTCGCCTGCGTGCTCTCGTTGCGCTCGACGCCTTCGCTCGATGCGCGCAGCTTCGCTTGCAACTGCGCGCGCTCGGTTTCCAAAGCCTTGAGGCGCGCGCGTTCCGGCACGAGCAGGGAGAAGTACGCGCCCGCGGCGAGGAGCAGGAGCAGCGCGGCGGCGGTGAGTGCGATGATCTCCGGGAGACGAATCGTGCCGGCGGGTCGCGCGCCGCCTCCGCGCGACGGGGCGAAGCGCGCGCGCAGTGGCGCGGGCACGATGCTGCGGCGTTGGCGTTTCGCTTCTCCGGCGGCCGGGCGTGGTTCCTTCATTGCGCCCCTCCCGGCGTCGAACTTCCGGGCGCGCCGGAAGTTGCGTCGCCATCCCGATCGGCGGCGCGCGACGCGCTCTCGACCGGGTTCGTGACCGTGGCGGGGCGCGCGCCCGGCGTGTAGCGCACGCGCAGAGTTGATTCGATGCCCTTGTCGCTCTTGTTTTCCGTGAGCAGGTCGGCGGAGAAGATGCGGCCTTGCGCCATCGTGCCGAGCATGCCCGTGATGTCCGTGGGGTTGCGCGCGACGACGGCCAGTTCGAGTTCCGCGCCGCCGCTGTGCGCCACGTCTCTCACGGCGATGCGCGACACCCGCACGCCCTGCGGCAGAGCGGCTTCGAGGTCGGCGAAGAGGCGCGACCAGGAGAAGTTGCGGCGGTCGATAATACCGTGCGCGGCTTCGAGCGAGCGCAGTTGATCGCTCGATAGCGACTGGGTGACGGCCGTGGCCTTCGCGCGCAGCGACGCCTCCTCGGTGCGCAAGCCCCGCACGTCTCGCTCGACTGTGAGCGCGCGGTCGCGCGTCTGTCTGAAACCGGCGACGGTAAAGATTAAGGCCGCCACCGAGACGCAGGCGACGATGGCCGCCACCGTCCACGGCAGCGTGCGATTGCGAAAGGGGTTGGAAGCGAGGTTGAGATTTTCGATCACTGCTTTTAACGTCTCTGACACATGCTAAATCATCAAGCGAGGCCGGGTTTGTCTGCACTCGAAATCGGGTACGGAAAGCATAACGCGGGGCGCGCAGCCACGCAACGTCACGCCGCGCGCCGCGAGCGATGCACGGGTTACACGCGACCGCGCCCGCCAAGTTGCAAAACTATCAAACGAAGGGGCGGCGCGCGGTTATTCCCGACCGCGCGCCGCCCTCGCCAACTTCGACCTGTGCGCCTTTTTATTGCCGGGTCGCGCCCGTCGCCTGGCTGATGACGCGTGAGTTCGTGACCTTCCCGGCAGCATCGAGCGTGAGTTCGATGACCGCGCCCGAAGCGTCGCGCACCTGGCGCAGGATTTGGCCGCCCGCGCCGGTCGTCTCCCTGACCGTCGAGAGATTCAGGACGTTCCCGACCGTGCGCTGGTTGACGACGGTGCCCGCCGTGTCGAGCGTGCGTTCGAGGATGTTGCCCGAACGATCCACGGTGCGTTGCAACGTCTGGCCGAGCGTGTTGACCGTCGAACTGAGCAGGCCGCCCGGCTGCGTGACGTTGTTCAGAGTTTGCCCGACCGTGCCGACCGTGCGATCGACGACGCCGCCCGGTTGCAGCGCGGTATTGGCGACGCCGCCCACCGTGCCGACCGTCGTGTCCACGCTCTGCAAGAGGCGTTCGAGAATTTGCGGGTTGCGATCGATGGTCGTGAGCGTGCGGTCGATGATGGCGGCCACGTTGTCGAGCCGCACCTTGAGGAGCAGTTCGGCGCGCACGCCTTTGATCGTGAGTTTCACTTTATCGATCCCGGCGTCCGCCCCGGCGGTCAACTGTAAGAGGTTCGCGAGACGCGCATCGAGCGAGACGCGGGCGCGCAGGTTTTCCACTTCCAGAGTGATCTCTTCGACCGAGAGGTTGGGCACGTCGAGCAGAACGTCCGGGTCGCCCGTGGCGGCCGATTGGCGGCGACGCTCGCTGGCCGCCTGTTGCCGTTGCTGGTCTTCCTGCGAGAGCGGGCGCACGTTCGAGACGGGCGCGGGCGTCGGGCGCGGCTGTGGTTGTTGTGCGGCGGTGCGGGCGAAGATCGAGGCATTGTCCGTGCCGCGCGAGGTCGTGTTGGCGTCCGTGCCGGCCGGGGTCGGCGTCTGTGCGTGCGCGACGCCGGCGGCGCAGGCCACCAGGAGCGCGACTCCGAGAGACGAGAGCTTGTTCATGGGCTGTTCTCCTCAGAAAAAGTTTGATGAATACGAACGTCGGCTTTCAGGCGAAAGGTCGGGATAGACTCCGTCCATCTCACTACAGCGTTTGGGAGAGTAAAAAAAACTTCAAGGCGCATCCGGTTCCGCCGTCGGCGGCGCGGCCGCCGGGGGGCGACGCGCATCGAGCATGCGCCGCAGGGCTTCGAGCGAGCCGCGAAAGCGCACGCGGCCTTGCACGTTGCGCAACAGTACGTCGATGCGGCTTGCGCCGACGGCGACGCCGACGCGCAGCAACAATCCGTGCGCGCTCTCCTCTCCCGCTTCGATCGCGGTTGAGGCGAAGAAGTCGCGCTCGGTGATGCGCCGCTCGGCGATGTTCAGTTCAAAATTTTCGTCCACGTTCGACTGCGTGTCGGCGGCGGGCGAACTCGCGGGCGCGACGCGGGGCGTGCGGCTCTCCGTCGTCTCGCGCGGCTGCTGCGGTTGCTGCTGCGCGGCCGCGCCGAAGCAGAACGCGGCGACGATGAAAGCGGCCGCGACGTGGCGACGCATAACTCGACCCATCACGATCTCCCCCGCGGCGCGACCCCGGTGCGAACGCCCGGCCGCGTCGTCGCCCGCGCGGGCGACGCGGCCGGAGTTTGCGTGGAAGATGCGGGCGGCGGCGGTGCGGCGGCGGGTGGCGGCGTCTCGTTCGTCGTCGGCCGCCGCGCGCCGGACGACGGTTGCGCCTGGTCGTTTGAATCTGTTGGCGGCGGGGCGTCTTCGCTCGCGGGAATTTCGCCGAGGGCTTCGGCGACGATGCGTTCGATGTCGGCGAAGACGCTCGTGATCTTGAGGCGGATGCCGAGGTCGCGATAGGTGACGCCGGGTTGCACTTGCGGCGGGAGGTTCGTGCGCTCCGCCTCCCACACGGTGTCGCGGCGCGGCCGCCCCGGAAACTCGACCTTCGGCGTCGGCACCGTTTCAAAGCGCAACTCGCGCGCCGTGACGTTCGCCGTGATCGAGAGGTCGGGATCGACGGGCGCGGCCGCGGGCGCGGATGGAGAAGGCGTCGGCGCGGCGGGCTGTGGTGCGCGTCTCTCCGGCGACGTTTGCGCCTGCATGGTCGCTACGGCGGCGCAGGCGCAGAAACAGAGTACGACGCAGCGGTTGGCGACGCGCAGAGATGTGGCTGACTTCGACACGCACAGGCTCCTTCAAGCAGCGTGCGACAAAATACGTCGCGGACGTTTAAGACCGGCGGCGGGGGCTAAGGGGAACTAAGGGATTGCTGAAGTGGCGGCATCATAACAGATGCCCCTGGCCGCTGCTACAAATTTTATTCCCCGCCGCGCGGCGACGCGGAGCGTGGGCGCAGTTCGCGCGGCGTCGCCTCGTCGGCGGGCGCGAGGCAGAACGCGCTGACGCGATTACGGCCGGTCTGCTTGGCGTGGTAGAGCGCGGTGTCGGCCAGTTCGATCAGTTCGATGGGGTCGCGCGCGTCGTCCGGGAAGGCCGCGACGCCGATGCTGATCGTGATACGGAGCGTGCGATTCTCTTCGGCGGTCGCGGCGCCGCGCCGGGTGGCCGAGAAGGCGTGTTCCTCGACCGCGCTGCGGACGCGCTCGGCGGCAACGAGCGCCTGGTTGCAATCGGCGTCGAGGAGAAAGGCGGCAAACTCTTCGCCGCCGAAGCGCGCGGCCACGTCGCCCGCCCGCAGGGCGCGCGTGATGAGGCCGCCGATCTCTTCGAGCGTCTGGCTGCCGACGAGGTGGCCGCAGGTGTCGTTGACGCGCTTGAAATGATCCAAGTCCATCATCAGCACGCAGAAGGGGCGACCCTCGCTCTCGGCGCGCGCGGCCTCGCGGCGCAGTTCGGAGAAGAAAGACTTGCTGGTCAGGAGTCCGGTCAACTCGTCGTGAGCGATGAGGCGGTAGAGTTGGCGTTGAAACTCGCGGTCGAAATCGTCGAGCAGGTCGAAGCGGATGAGATGTTCGCCGATGTTGAGTTTGTCGCCGTGTTGGAGGAAGGCGTCGGCGGTGACGGGTTGACCGTTCAGGAGCGTGCCGTTGGTCGAGCCGAGGTCGGTGAGACGATAGCGGGGGGCGTTCGTCTCCGGGTCGTGTTCGGTGCGAATGCGCGCGTGCAGGCGCGAGGCGCGGGCATCGTTGACGCGCACGTCGGCTTCGAGCGCGCGGCCGAGAATCACCTCGTCGCGTTCGAGCGGGATGGGCGCGGCCAGTTGTTCGCCGCGCATGAAGACGAGCGCGGGGCGGCGTTCGTGCGACGCGGGCGGTTCGGCCGGGATCGTGATTTCTAAATCTTCTCGTTCCATAACTCCAGAGCGGCGACGGCGACGGGGAAAGGATGCTGGATGAGCGGAAAAAGATCAACGTCGAACTCGCGCGGCGGCGATTGCGGCGCGCCCCTCTATGCGCCCGCTTCCTTGTCGCCGCCCGCGCGGGAACCTATAATTCGCACAGTTTAATCGTTACATCGAGACGCACGCGACCGGCGACCTCAGGCTGGGGAAAGCCGCTTGAGACAGGTTGCCGGTTGTGCGAGGAGTAAGAATTTGGAAGAAGCACCGCAGACCAGCGCGACTTGCCAGTGGGAGAAGACCGAACTCTCCGTCGAACGCGTGTCGGTGGCGAATTTGCCGACCGAGTACGGCGAGTTCAAGATCGCTGGCTACCGCGCGCGCGTATCGGGCGAGGAGTTCGTCGCCATCTTCAAAGGAGAGATCAAGCGCGAGACGCCGACGCTGGCGCGCATCCATTCGCAATGCCTGACGGGCGACGTGTTCGGCTCGCTCAAGTGCGACTGCGGCGCGCAACTGCACCTCGCCATGCAGATGATCGAGGCCGAGGGGCGCGGCGCGATCGTCTACCAGATGCAGGAGGGGCGCGGCATCGGCATCATCAACAAGATACGCGCCTACGCTTTGCAGGACGAAGGCGCGGACACGGTCGAGGCCAACGAGCAACTCGGCCTCGCCGTCGACCTGCGCGAATACCGGCAGTGCGCCGAGATACTTTTCGACCTCGGGTTGTGTCACGTGCGTATCATGTCGAACAACCCGCTGAAGCTGCGCGCGTTGGACGAGGCGGGCTTGCAGGTCGTCGAGCGCGTGGCGATCGAGGTGCCCCACACGGAGTCTGCACGCCTCTACATGCGCACGAAGAAAGAGAAGATGGGACACCTGTTGGACAAGCTCGGATGAGCCTTGGAGCGCGCGGGTTGAACGGGTGAGGCCGGAGCGGATATTGGGATTCGCGCCGGCCTTTTGATTTGCGCCGCCGCGCGGGCTAATTCAAAAATCTGAATTTTCTTTTAATTTTTGGATTCACACACCATCGTCTTGCCCTTGTTCCTTCGCAACTTTGCGCCTTCGGTTCAACCACCAGCCCCGACGCCCCAGTGGAACGCCCGTTGCCTCCATAATTTCGACTGAGTATTCCTGCAAGCGAGCCGTTCGCGCCGCCGCATTAACTCTGTAGCCGACGGGCGTCACGGCCTGCTCTTAAGAGTTCTTCAAACAACACGTAAAGTCGTCGAAATTTCACCACACGTACCGGGGGGTTTGCAGGAACCTCGACCGTCCCGCACGGGCACGACAGCCGATGGATCGTCGTCGCCGGTGAAAATTATTAACCTTCCTCAGACCGGAGCGTGCAGCCTTGACTCACGCGCTTCGGGTTGAATCTTCGGAGGCTCGATTAACATGCGTAACTTTACCCGCAGCCGTACCGCTTTCACGGTGTACGGAGTTCTCTTCTCCCTGCTGCTGGCAGGCAGCGTCTTCGCACAGAGCGGCCGGTCTACCGTGCGCGGCACGGTGCGAGACCAGCAGGGCAACGTCGTGGCCGGCGCGACCGTCTCGCTCGTCAACGAAAGCAAGAACTTCTCCCGCACGCAAACCACCAACGAAGAAGGCACCTACACCTTCACCGCCATCCCGCCGGATACCTACCGCGTCGATGTGGAATCGGGCGGGTTCAAAAAGAGTTCCGTCTCCGACGTGCGCGCCCTCGTGGACACGCCCGTCGATGTTGACGTGCAGGTCGAGGCGGGTCTCGCCACCGAGACCGTGACGGTGACGGCGTCCACCGACGCCCCGCTCAACACCGCCGATGCCACGCTCGGCAATGCGTTCGAGTCGCGACGCATCTCGGAGTTGCCCCTGAACGCGCGCAACGTCGTCGGCCTGCTCTCGCTCCAGCCCGGCGTCACGCGCGGCGGCTACGTCAACGGCGGCCGCGCCGATCAGGCCAACATCACGCTCGACGGCGTGGACAATAACGAGCAGCAGCGCGGCCTCGATGTCGTGACCGACGAGGCGTTCGCCTCCGTCCTGCGCTCGACGCCCGACTCGCTGCAAGAGTTTCGCGTGATCACCACCAACCCGAACGCCGAACAGGGTCGCTCGTCCGGCGCGCAAGTGTCGCTCGTCACCAAGAGCGGCACGAACGAATTCCACGGCTCGCTCTACGAGTTTCACCGCAACACGGTGACGACCGCCAACGACTTCTTCAACAACGCCGCCGGCAGGTATACCGCCGACGATTTCGCCGTGCAGACCGGCTCGGTCAGAGCGGGCGACCCCCGCGCCCCGCGCCCGCAACTGCTGCGTAACGTCTTCGGCGGCTCGCTCGGCGGCCCCATCAAGAAAGACAGGGCTTACTTCTTTTTCACCTACGAGGGCTTCCGCGAAGCTTCTGAGACGCCCGCCGTGCGCGAGGTGCCGCTGCCCACGCTCGGGCAGGGCATCGTTCGCTACTTCACGGCCAACGGGTCGAGCGATCCCGGCTGTCCCGCGGGCACGCCCGCCGGCGTCAACTGCCTGACCCCGGCCGAGATCAACGGCGCGTACACGGGCATCTACGGCACGTCGCCCGGCCTCAACCCGGCCGCGCTGGCCGTGCTCGCCAATGCCGCTCAGCGCTATCCGGCCAACGACCTCAGCGTCGGCGATGGACTCAACACCGCCGGCTTCCGCTTCAACGCCCGCACGCCCTCCTCGCTCAACACCTACATCACGAGGATGGACTTCAACCTAACCGACCGCCAGACCCTCTTCATGCGCGGCAATTACCAGCACGACCAGGTGACGAAGAACAACTACTTCGCCACCGACTGCTCGGACGGCGTGCAGTGCTTCCCCGACACCGAGCCGCTGACGATCTGGAATCACCCTTACGGCATCGCCGCCGGCCACACGTGGACGATCAGCCCCAACCTGATCAACCGTTTCACCTACGGCCTGACGCGCACGGCCTTCAGCGACTTCGGCGACTCGACCCTTCCCGGCGGCAACGGAAACTTCACCACCTTCCGCTTCATCTACCGCCCGACCGGTTTCCGCAGCACGCTGTTCCGCACCACGCCCGTCAACAACTTCGTCGAAGACCTATCGTGGATCAAGGGCGCGCACACCGTGCAGATGGGCGGCAACGTGCGCTTCGTCCGCAATAACCGCACCTCGTTCGGCAGCGCGTTCGACGAGGCCGTCATCAATCCCTCCTGGTACGATTTCTCCGGCGGCGTCCTGACCAGAGACTCCTACGACACGAACGCGTCGCTGTTCCCGAGCGTCGCCGTGCGCGCCGACCTGCGCGATGCCCTCGCGGCGGTCATCGGCCGCTACTCGCAGTACACCGCCAATCTCACTTACAACCCGACGGGCGAGTTGGCCGCGGCCGGCACGCCGACCACCCGCTCCTTCGCCACCGAAGAGTATGAACTCTACGTTCAGGACTCTTGGCGCATGCGCACGAACCTGACGCTCAGCTATGGCCTGCGCTGGTCTACCTCCACGCCCGTCTACGAACGCAACGGCGTGCAGGTGCGACCCACCCAGAGCCTCGGCGACTACTTCGAACGCCGCCAGCAGGCCGCCTTCAACGGCACGCCCTTGAACGACCCGCTCACGGTTGACCTCGCCGGCCCCGAGAACGACCGCCCCGGCTACTACAAACAGGACTGGAACAACTTCGCCCCGTCCATCGCCGTCGCCTACTCGCCCGACTTCGGCGACAACTTCTTCGGGCGTTTGATCGGCCGCAACGGCCGCTCCGTCATCCGCGGCGGCTTCCGCGTGACGTATGACCGCATCGGCAGCCAGATCGCCGCCAACTTCGATCTCAACTCATCGCTCGGCTTCACTTCCGCCCAGACCATCGGCGCGAACACCTTCAACGTCAGCGACTCTCTCCCGCCCCTCTTCAACGGCTTCGGGGCGAACGTCCGCGCCTTCCCCATCGCACCGGGAACGATCACGCCGAGCCTCCAGTTTCCGCTGACGCTGCCCTCCGACGAGTCGCAGCGCATCGAACAGTCGCTCGACGACACGATCACGACGCCGCACAACTACAGCATCAACGTCTCCTACGGGCGCGAGTTGGGCAAGGGGCTGTCGTTCGAGACCTCTTACGTCGGGCGCATGGCGCGCAACCTGCTCGCCTCGCGCGACATCATGCACCTCAACAACATCCGCGACCCGCAATCCGGTGTGACGTGGTATCAGGCCATCAACCAGTTGATCGATCATCGCTACAAGTTCACGCCCATCAATCAGGTTCAGGCCATCCCCTTCTTCGAGAACCTCTTCCCGGGCCTCAACGAAAATCTCGTCGGCGACCCCAGCCTCAACAACACGCAGGCGCTCTATCTCCTGCTGGCGCGTCCCGAAGTGGGCGGAGCGGACATCACCGACTACACCTTCCTTCAGTCGTTTCTCGACGACCAGCCGGTGTCGCGCTTCAACAACACCTTCTTCCACCCGCAGTATGCCGCGCTCTCGGCCTTCTCGACCATCGCGCGCTCGAACTTCCATTCCGGGCAGTTCTCCCTGCGGCATCGCTTCCGCAACGACGCGGCCTTCGACTTCAACTACACGCTCTCGCACTCGCACGACAACGCCTCCGGCCTTCAGAGCGCGGGCGCATACGGCGGGGGCTTCATCGTCAACGCCCTCGACCCCGACTCGAACTACGCCAACTCCGACTTCGACGTGCGCCATGTCATCAACGCCAACTGGCTCGTCTCGCTCCCCTTGGGGCGCGGCCGCCTGCTCGGCGGCGACATGAACAGCTTCCTCGACGCCATCATCGGCGGCTGGCAAACCACCGGCATCTTCCGCTGGAACTCCGGGCTGCCCACGGGCGAGCCTTTCCAGGCCGACCGCTGGGCGACGAACTGGAACGTGCAATCGAACATGGTGCGCGTGTGCGACGCCCAGTCGTCGCCGACGAGCGTCGGCTCGGCGAACCTCTTCAGCAACCCGGATGCGGTGTTCCGCTGCTTCCGCGAGCCGCGCGCGGGCGAAGTGGGCGACCGCAACATCCTGCGCGGCCAGGGCTACATCTCGCTCGATGTCGGGCTGTCGAAGAACTTCAAGATGCCGTGGGAGGGTCACAACCTCCAGTTCCGCGCGGAGGTCTTCAACCTCACCAACACGCAGCGTTTCGCCAACGCCAGTTTGCAGGGCTTCGGGCTTCCGCCCGACCCGTTCCTGCCCGACGTGGATTCGGGCGACCCGCTCACCGCTCCGTCCGACTTCGGCAAGTACACGGCCACGCAAACGCCGCTCAACGAGCCGCGCGCCGGTCGCGTGATACAGTTCGCCCTGCGTTACACCTTCTAACCGCGCGCCTATTTAACGACGCGTTTCGCCTGTGGGCTGGGGCTTCGGCTTCAGCCCACTTTTTTTGTGCCGGGAGCCGGAGCGCAAGGAAACTCGCTCCGGCCATTTACCATTTGCCGTTTACCCTTGTACCATTCCCCACCAATGAGCGAACGCATCTACCGCGACCCCGTGCATAACATCATCCGCCTGCGCACCGACACGCGCGAAGGCCAACTGCTCGTGCGCCTCGTTGACGCGCCGGAATTTCAACGCCTGCGCCGCATCAAGCAACTCGGCCTCGCGCTCTACACCTACCAGGGCGCGGAACACTCGCGCTTCGCACACTCTCTCGGCGTGCTCCATCTCATCACGCGCGTGCTCGACCGTCTCGGCGAAAACCACTCGATCAGCGAAGAGGATCGCGCGGCCGCGCGCGCCGCCGCCCTTCTGCACGACGTGGGGCACGGCTCGTTTTCGCACGTCATGGAACACGTGCTCGGCTTCCACCACGAGGATTGGACGGTGCGCGCCGTGCTCGCGGAAGAGACGGAGATCAATCAGGTGCTCCGCGACTATTCGCCCGCGCTCCCGCAGCGCGTCGCCGCCATCATCGAGGGCAAGTTTCAACCGGCCTTCCTCGGCCAACTCGTCTCGTCGCAGTTGGACGTGGATCGCATGGACTACCTCCTGCGCGACTCTCTGATGACGGGCGCGAAGTACGGCGTCTACGATCTCGAATGGATCATCAACGCGCTCGCCGTGGACACCGAGCACGACCGCATCTACGTGGCCGCGCGCGGCCTCTACGCCGTCGAGGAATATTTGCAGGCGCGCTATTACATGTTTCGCCAGGTCTATTTCCACCGCACGCTGCGTTCGGCGGAAGCGGTCTTGCGCTCAACCCTCAAACGCGCGCTCGAACTCGTGGCGGCGGGCGAGGAGGTGTGGTGCGCGCCCGGCACGGCCTTCGAGAAGGTGCTGCACCGCCAAACGCTCACCCTCCAGGATCATCTTGAGATGGACGATTCCGACGTGCTCTTTCATCTCAAGCAGTGGCGGCGCGCGAAGGATACGATCCTGCACGATCTCAGCCACCGCTTCATCGGCCGCCGCCTCTTCAAAGCCATTGATCTCGACATGCCCGCCGGCGAGCGCGCGCAGTTTCTCACGGCGGCGCGCGCCTGCGTGGCGCGCGCCGGTTTCGACCCGCGCTTCTACTTCATCGAAGACCACGCGGGCGACGTGCCCTACTACAACTACTACACGGCCGAGGGCGCGGAACCCAAAGCCCGCATCTACGTCGAAGACGGCTACGCGCGCCCGCAGATACGCGAGATCAGCGAAGTGAGCGGCGCGGTGCGCGGCCTCCGTCGTTATCAACTCGACCGCGTCTGCTTCCCGCCCGAAGTGAAAGAAGAAATCTACGCGCTCTATCATGCGGCCTCGCCCGTCGCGCCGTCGCGCGCGGCCGAAGCCGGCGACTGAAGGACGCCCTCCGCCGTGTCTCTGTCACGAGCCAGCAAAAATCCGAATCGCGGCGCGCTCATGCTCGTCCTGCTGTGCTGCCTGCTGACGGCGACGCGCGCCGAGCAGTTGCCCGTGCGCGTCTACACGTCGGCCGACGGGCTGGGGCAGAATCGCGTCAAGCGCATCGTGCGCGACTCGCGCGGCTTCCTCTGGTTCTGCACCGCCGACGGCCTCTCGCGCTTCGACGGCTACCGCTTCACCACCTACGACACCGCCCAGGGCATCCCCTATCCTTCAATCAACGACCTGCTCGAAACGCGCCGGGGCGTCTACTGGATCGCCAGCAACGGCGGCGGCGTCTTCCGCTTCAATCTCTCGCCTGGCGCGGGCGCGGTCGCCGCGACGACCGGCGGTGTGGCGGCGCGCGGCGCGGCCACGGCGACAACGAACGCGACGAACGCTCAAGCGCGCGAACGTTTCACCGTCTACAAAACCGGCGACACGCCGCGCACGAATCGCCCGAACCGCCTGTTTGAAGACACCTTGGGGCGCATCTGGGCGGGCACGGACGATGGCCTCTTCATGTTGGACGAAGCGGCGGGCACGAGCAGCGAGTTCCGGCGCGTCGAGATGGGCGCGCGACCCGAAGACGTGGGCGGCGTCTGGGCGTTCGTCGAAGACGACGAGCGGCGTCTCTGGATCGCCACCTCGAAGGGACTCTGGCGGCGCGAGCCGGACGGGCGCATGTCGGCCTTCCCCGTGCCCGCGCACATCAAGGGAATCGTCTGGGACTTGTTCATCGATCAAGCGGGGCGCATCTGGGCGGCGCACGAAAACGGCCTGCTCATCTTCAAGCCCTTCCCCGCGTCGTCGAACGGCGGCGCAACGGGTCAACTGACAAACTTCTTGCGCCCGACTCGTTCGGGGACGGCGGGAGCGAGCGCGCACGCCGCGTCGCCGCCTCCGCCGCCGGACGAAACGGGCGCGGCCTACAACTACACGAACGCCGACGGCCTCGCCAGCAACTCCGTGCGCGAGATACACGTCGCCCGCGACGGGCGCGTCTGGCTCGGCACGGCGCGCGGCCTGAGCCTTTTCGCCCCGCCCGCCTTCTCCAACTACACCACCGCCCACGGCCTGAACGACGACAACATCCGCGCGCTCGCCGAAGACCGCGCGGGCAACCTGTGGATCGGCACCGAGACCGGCGGCGCGATCAAACTGGCGCGCCACGGCCTCGTCACTTACCGCGAGGCCGACGGACTCGGCGGCCGCTACGTTCTGGACATCTTCGAGTCGCGCGCGGGCGCGCTCTGCGCCGTCTCCGTCAACGGCTACATCAGTTATTTCGACGGGCACAAGTTCAACGCCCTGCGCCCGAACGTGCCACCCGCGGTCACACGCCTGACCGGCGTCGTCGAAGACCGCGCGGGCGATTGGTGGGTCGGCACGAACGACGGCCTGTATCGCTTCTCCGGCGTCCGCCACATCGCGGAACTGGCGCGCGCCCGCCCGCGCGTCTACACGTCGCAGAACGGCCTCACGAGCAACACCGTGAGGCGCATTTTTGAAGACTCGCGCGGCGACATCTGGATCGGCATGGATAGCGATGCGGTGCTCGTTCGTTGGGAACGCGCGGCCGACAAGTTTCACAGCTATGCGGAAGGCTTGCCGCGTCGCAGCGAGGCGTTGTCGTTCGCGGAAGACGCTTCGGGCAACGTGTGGATCGGCTTCCGCGAGGGCGGCGCGGCGCGCTACCGCGACGGGCGCTTCCGTCTGTTCGGCAGCGCGGCCGGACTCACCGCCGACGAGATTCTGAAAATGTACTTTGACGCGGCGGGGCGGCTCTGGCTCGGCAGCAACTCTTACGGCCTCGTGCGGATCGACGACCCGGCGGCCGAGCATCCGGCCTTTCGTCTCTACACGACCGCCGAAGGACTCACGAGCGGCATCATCCGCAGCATCGCCGAAGACGGCCTGCATCGTCTCTACCTCGGCACGTCGCGCAGCGTGGATCGCTTCGACCTCGCCACCGGACGCATCAAGCGTTACACCGTCGCCGACGGGCTGGCCGCCAACGAATCGCAAGCGGCCTACCGCGCCCGCGACGGCGCGCTCTGGTTCGGCACCTGGAACGGCATCTCGCGCCTCGTCCCCGAACCGGAAATTCTCTCGCCGCCGCCGCCCGTGATGATCGACGGCCTACAGGTTGCGGGCGTGCGCCGCCTCGTCTCCGACCTCGGCGAATCCCGGATCGAAAACCTGCGCCTCAGTAGCGATCAGAATCAGGTGCAGATAGACTTTCTCGGCCTCGGCTTCGCAACGGGCGAGGTCTTGCGCTACCGGTACAAACTGGAGGGCGCGGCCGGGGCGGGCGGCGAGTGGAGCGCGCCGAACGATCAACGCAGCGTCACCTACGCCAATCTCGCGCCCGGCTCTTACCGCTTTCTCGTGCGCGCCGTCAACACGGACGGCGTCGAGAGCGCGGAGGCGGCGAGCGTCGCCTTCGTGATCCTGCGCCCCGTGTGGCAACGTCCCTGGTTTTTGACTCTGGCCGCGCTCCTCGTCGCCGGTCTCGTCTTCGCCGTCTATCGCTATCGCATCGCGCGCCTCGTCGAGTTGGAACGCGTGCGCACGCGCATCGCCACGGACTTGCACGACGACATCGGATCGAGCCTGTCGCAGATCGCCATCCTCAGCGAGGTCGTCAGCCAGCGCGTGCCGCCGGACAACGCGCCCGTCATCGAACCGCTCTCGGTGATCGCCGGAACGTCGCGCGAGATGGTCGATTCGATGAGCGACATCGTCTGGGCGATCAACCCGCAGCGCGACCACCTGAGCGACCTCACGCAGCGCATGCGCCGCTTCTCCAGCGACATCCTGAGCGCGCGCGACATCGCTTTCCGCTTCCGCGCCCCCGATGCCGAACAGGACATACGGCTCGGCGCAGACCTCCGCCGCGAGGTCTACCTGATCTTCAAGGAGTGCGTCAACAATCTCGTCAAACATTCCGGGTGCCGCGAGGCCGAACTCGAACTGCGCATCGTCAACCACTGGATCGTGCTGCGCGTCGGCGACGACGGGCGCGGTTTCGACGCCGCCCAAACTGCGCAGCCCTCGAACGGCGACGGCGCGAGTCTCGGCGGCCACGGCCTCCTGAGCATGCGTCGCCGCGCCGCCGCACTCGGAGGCACCTTCGAAGTCGAATCGGAGCGCGGGCGCGGCACCACCTCGACGCTCAAAGTGCCGGCGCGACGCCCACACGGGTTCAGCCTCGCCGACGCCTGGCGAAAGTTACTACGTAAATAGGTAGTGACGCGCCTGTGCGCGCAGGCGTACTCTCTACTCCCCACCACGCGCGAGGCCGCGGGAGAGAGAGACACACGACTTTCATGCTCGATCAACTGAGGAGTTTACCCACGATGGACACCGTCGGAACGAGCGGCGCGGCGTCAGGCGTCATCAAGGTCGCCATTGTCGAAGACCGCCGCGAGATACGCGAAGGGCTGGCGATGCTCATCAACGGCACGGAAGGCTATCGCTGCACCGGCAGCTACGGCTCGATGGAAGAAGCCTTCGCAAAGATCGGCGCGAACCTGCCCGACGTGCTGCTCTCCGACATCGGCCTGCCCGGCATGGACGGCATCGAAGGCATCCGCATCCTCAAAGAGCGACACCCCGCGCTGCTCGTCCTCATGCTCTCCGTCTACGACGATAACGAACGCATCTTCGACGCGCTCTGCGCCGGGGCGTGCGGCTATTTGCTCAAGAAAACGCCGCCCGCGCGCTTGATCGAGAGTCTCAAGGAGGCTTCGGCGGGCGGCGCGCCGATGTCGCCCGAGATCGCGCGCAAGGTCGTCACCCTCTTCCGCGACTTCCGCCCGCCCGAACGCGCCGACTACCAACTGACGCCCCACGAGACGCGCCTCCTGAAACTTCTCGTCGAAGGCCACAGCTACAAAACGGCCGCCGTCGAACTCGGCGTCACCGTCAATACCGTCTCCTTTCACCTGCGCCACATCTACGAAAAACTACAAGTGCATTCCAAGTCCGAAGCCGTCGCCAAAGCCCTTCGCGACCACCTGATCAAGTAGCCCGCCCGCGCCGAATCCGTCTTTCCTGCTCAAAAGTCTCGCCTCGAAGGCCGAAAACTTACCACCTACATGCGTGGTGACAGCGGCGCGCGCCGCCTCTATTCTCACTTCACACCGGGCGACGCGCCACCGGGTACGAAATTGAAATTTTAATTCGCAATGTTTCGGGTGATCCTTTTTCAGTCCGTATCTCGCGTTAGCAGGTAGGACATTGATTGGAAACTCACCACCGAAGCTTTAAGCAGATAGACCGACGACCGAGATACACCGAGGAGACAGGGATGCAATTCGTTTACGCCACCGGCCAGCCGCGCAACATGAAATTCGCCGTCACCACGCGACAGGATCGCGTCCCTTCGGGCGCAACCGTCTACGCCACCCTCCACGGCGGCGGCAAGGCCGTCGAGAATCTCGACGAGCACACCTTCAACGCGATGTCGGACGAGGAGTTTTACACCTTCCGCTCGCTCATCCAGGACGCGCGACGAAACGAGGCTCAGGGCGCACGACGACGCAGCAACGACGAATTCGCCGCCGCCCGGCCGCTCCGCAAAATCTTCCAGTGGTTCGGCCTCTGCTAGTCGGCCTGTGCCGGTCGGCCTCTGAATCTACACGCACACAAAACGCGCGCGCCCCGGCGGAAACTCCGTCGGGGCGCGCGTTTTGTGTGTGTCGGCACCGGCCGAAAGTTTATTTGATCGCTTTGATGCTCGCCGGTTTGGCGAAGAGGGTGTCGGGGATGGGCGGGTTGAACTCGACCGAGTCGTAGTTGATGCGGCTCGACTGTGCGCCCGCGCGATAGTGGTCGATGACGAAGGGCACGGTCAGGCCGTTGATAAGTTTATAACTGGCGAAGCGGTCTTCTTCCGTCACCTCGACGCCCTCGGCATTCTTCCGCTTGTAAAAAGTTTTGGCGGGCAGCGAGTCTTTCGCGCCGATCTCGTAGTCCACGGTGAAGCCGTCGGGGTAAGTCACCCGCACGGCTTCGTTGCGTTTGGCGAGACCGGCCTCGCGGCGTCCGAGATAGGTGAGCCGCGCGCCTTCCTTGCGCCACCAGCCGCGCAGCAAATTGTCTGTGCTCGTGCGCATGGCGAGGCGGAAATCCGCCACCTGCTCCGGCTTCATATCCGTGAGCGAGCGCGTCGAACTCTCGAACAGCCAGCCGCGGTCGCCGTCGTTCGTCTGGATCAGGCGGCCGCGTGCGCCGCGAAACTCCGTCCGCTCGCGGTCGGGGAGAACGAGGTAATCGAGAAACGTTTGCGGCGCGAGCGAGACGCCCCTGTCGAATTGCGAATAGTAGCCGCGCCCGATGATCGTCTTGACGGCGAGGAACGCGCTCCCGCCCTGCGCCTCCAGGGCGCGACGAACGATCTGTTCCGCCTTCTCGTCATTGGCCGCCTGCTGCGGCGGCGTCGGCGTCGCCGCTAATTCGACCTGCGGCGGCGAGTTGGCCGGCGTCGTTTGCGCGAAGCCGGAGACGACCGCCGAGAACAGTATGACGAGCGACAACGCGAGCCGCCGCGCGCGCGTGCGGGTTGAGTGTGCCTGAGAACTCATAAAATTTATGATGTCCTTTGAAAGAAATCCGGGGCGCAAGTGAAAGAGGGTTTCAGACGATTTATAAATTCAATCGCTGAAACCCTCCGGTTCAAACACGGGGCGCACATCGTCTCGCCCGGCTCGCGCTCCGGCGATTTAGTTGACGCTCGGCGCGTCCAAAGCCTTGATCGTGATCTCGCCGTCCTCGTAATCGACGACGAACTGCGATGCGCCCTTCCACATCGCCGTCAAGGGCAGTTTCACCTTCTCGTCGATGTGCCGCTTGAGGAAGCGCGCGCCGTAGGCCGGGCTGTAGCCCTTCTCCGTGAGACTGTCGATGGCGCGTTCCGTCACCTGCACGGTCTTGGCCTGCCGCTCCATCTGCCGACGCAGCTTGTCGAGATAGATCACGGCGATCTGCCTCACCTCGTCCATCGTGAGCGGCGAGAAGACGACGATCTCGTCTATGCGGTTGCGAAACTCCGGCGAGAAACGCTGCTCCGCCGCCTTCATCACCTCATTTTTCACCGCGCGCACGTCGCCCAGCGTCTTCGTGCCGAAGCCGAGCGGCTTCTCATACTTCTTGAAGCTCTCCGAACCGAGGTTCGAGGTCATAATGACGATGGCGTCCGAAAGATAAACTTTCTTGCCGCGCCCGTCCGTCAGCCAACCTTCGTCGAAGCCCTGCAAGAAGAGGTTCATCAACGTCGGCGAAGCCTTCTCGACTTCGTCGAGCAGCAAGACCGTGTAAGGGTTCTCGCGCAGGCGTTCCGTCAGGATGCCGCCGCGCTCCGAGCCGACGATGCCGCGCGGCATGCCGATCAGTTTCTCGACGCCCACCGTGCCGTCGCCGTATTCCGACATGTCGATGCGCACCATCTTCTCTTCGTCGCCGAACATGAACTCGGCCACGGCCTTCGCCAGTTCGGTCTTGCCGACGCCCGTCGGCCCTAAAAAGAGCAGCACGCCGTCGGGCTTATAGTGCGAATCCTTGAGCGGCCCCTTGTTCAGGCGCAGGCGTTGGGCGACGGACTGCACCGCCTCCTTCTGCCCGATCACGCGGTTCGCCAACTCCAACTCCATTTGCTGGAAGCGGTCGGTGGTGTCGCGCGAGATCATGTCGCGCGGAATGTGCGATTCCTGCGAGATGACTTCGATGATGTGCTCCGGGCGCACGACCATAGCCTCCGGCTCGTTGATCTCGACTTTGACCGAAGCCGTGTCGAGCCAGCCGATAGCCTTGTCGGGCAGGTGTAGATTGCGGATATATTTCGGAGCCATCTCCAGAGCCATGTTGATGGCGTCGTCCGAGATCGTCACCGAGTAATTGCGCTCCAAACGCGGGCGCAGGCCGAGAAGTATCTCGCGTGTCTCCGAGATCGTCGGCTCGTCAACCTTGACCATGCGGAAGCGACGCGCGAGCGCCTCGTCCTCGCCGATGTATTCCTTGTACTCGGTGATGGTCGTCGCGCCGATGATGCGCAGGTCGCCGCGCGCGAGCGAGGCCTTGAACATGTTGGCCGCGTCGGACGAAGTGCCGAGGGCTGCGCCCGCGCCGATGATGGTGTGCGCTTCGTCGATGAACAGGATCAGCTCGGGGCGTTCTTTGACTTCGTCGATGATGCCCTTGATGCGTTCCTCGAACATGCCGCGCAGCATCGTGCCCGCGACGAGTCCGCCCATCTGCAACTGCACGACGTGCGCGTTCCTGAGGCGAGCCGGAACTTTCTCCGGTTCGAGTTCGATGAGACGCGCCAAGCCCTCGACGACCGCCGTCTTGCCGACGCCGGGTTCGCCCACGAGCATCGGCGAATTCGCGCGCTCGCGGTGGCAGAGGATTTCCACCATCTGCTGAATCTCGCGCTCGCGTCCGATGGTCGGCGGCAGCTTGTCCATCCGCGCCAGACGATTCATCGAAGTGCCGAAGTGTTTCAGGTAGGGCGGCAGTTCAAACTTCTTGCGATACTGTTCCTCGTCCTGCTCGCGCAGGCGCACGCGCGCCCGGACGTTTTCCGTCAACGCTTCCGAATCCGCGCCGAGCGTGCGGAGCATGCCGCTCAGGATGCCGCCGTCCTGTGCGAGCGCCATGAAGAGGTCGGTGGATTCGATGGTCTTGCGCCCCTGCGCGCGCGAACGCTCCATCGCCCGCTTGAAGAGGTCGATGGTTTCCGGCGCGATGCGCAAGCCCTTGCCGACGTGCTGGAAACGATTGTTGTCCAGTCGTCGCTCGATCTGCATTTTGATGTGAAACGGGTCGAGCGAGAGATCGCGGATGGCCGAATTGAACAACTCGGCCTCTTCCGAGATGAAAGCATGGAGAATGTGTTCGACGGCGATGTAATTTTGGTCACGACGCTTCGACTCCTGCATCGCATACTCAAAAACGCGCTGCCCGCTCTCCGCGAAACGATCTTTATATGTTCCGAGATCAACCATTGTATTCCTTCAATCCTGGTGGTCGCGCCCGTGGGGGCAGCGAGTTTGTCGATCGCCAGCTTCCGCCCGAATAATTTACGCTCTCGACGATCCGTTCCGGTTCTTCGCGGAGAAAATGAAGGCCGCTTTCTCTCCGTTCGTGCGGCTATTTTTAGATGCCACGCGCCAGTGTCCCGTTGCGTTTAGGGACAACGCGAGCATAGCACATTCGGGGATGCAATTTTGCTGCCATTATTTGCCGAAATTCTCGCGCGCCGCGCACGAAAGAGAACGCGCGTCGGGCGCAGACTGAAAGAGCGTCCGCCCCGACTCCGCCGCGCACGCGCCGGAGTCAAAACGAACGCTTCTTTCGGCTCCCTCGAACTCGAAGCGCACCCGCGCGCCTGCTTTTAATAGTCGCCGTAGTCTTCCCCGCCTCCCATCGGCGGCGCGCCGGCGGCTTTCTTCGGCTCCGGCGCGTCGGTGATGGCCGCGCCAGTGGTCAACAGCAGCGCGGCGACCGACGAGGCGTTTTGCAACGCCGTGCGGACGACCTTCGTCGGGTCGATGATGCCGGACTCGACGAGGTCTTCGTACTTGCCCGTAGCCGCGTTGTAACCTTTTTTGCCCTTCGACTCCTCGACCTTGCCGATGACGATCGCGCCGTCAATGCCCGCGTTCTCGGCGATGCGCCGCACGGGTTCTTCGAGCGCGCGACGAAGGATGCGCACGCCCGTCTGCTCGTCCACGTCCTTGAGTTCCAACTTGTCGAGCGCGCGCGCCGCGCGCAGCAAAGCGATGCCGCCGCCGGGCACGATGCCCTCCTGCGCCGCCGCGCGCGTCGCGTTCACGGCATCGTCCACGCGCATCTTCTTCTCTTTCATCTCCGTTTCGGTGGATGCCCCGACGCGAATCACCGCCACGCCGCCCGCGAGTTTCGCCAGCCGCTCCTGCAACTTCTCGCGGTCGTAATCCGAGGTGCTGTCCTCGATTTGACGGCGGATCGCGCCGACGCGTCCCTGGATGTCGGCGGCCGCGCCCGCGCCTTCCACGAGCGTCGTGCTGTCCTTGTCAACGATAACGCGCTTGGCCGTGCCGAGGTCGTCCGTCGTCACGCTCTCCAATTTGACGCCGAGGTCTTCCGTGATGACGCGCGCGCCCGTCAAGGCCGCGATGTCTTCGAGGATGGCCTTGCGGCGGTCGCCGAAGGCCGGAGCTTTGACGGCGCAGACTTTGATCGTGCCGCGCAGTTTGTTGACGACGAGCGTGGGCAGCGCGTCGCCCTCGATGTCTTCCGAGATGATGAACAGCGGCCGACCCTGATTCGCGGCCAGTTCGAGCACGGGCAGCAGTTCGCGCATCGCCGCGATCTTCTTTTCGTGTATGAGAATCAGCGGTTCTTCCAAGACCGCCTCCATGCGATCCGGGTTGGTGACGAAGTAAGGCGAGAGATACCCGCGATCGAACTGCATGCCCTCGACGATGTCCAACTCGGTTTCGAGCGTCCGCGATTCTTCGACCGTGACCACGCCGTCTTTGCCGACCTTGTCCATCGCCTCGGCGATCAACTCGCCGATCTCGCGGTCGTTGTTGGCCGACACGCTGGCGACGTTGGCGAGTTCGTCCTTGCCCTTGACCTTTTTCGACTGCCGCTCCAAGTCCGCGACGGCCGCTTCCGTGGCGCGCTGGATGCCGCGCTGCAAGGCCATCGGGTTCGCGCCCGCCGTCACGTTCTTGACGCCCTCGCGGAAGATGGCCTGTGCGAGCACGGTCGCCGTCGTCGTGCCGTCGCCCGCCGTGTCGTTCGTGCGCGTGGCGACCTCGCGCACCATCTGCGCGCCCATGTTCTCGTAGTTGTCCGTGAGGTCGATCTCTTTCGCCACCGTCACGCCGTCTTTCGTGATCACGGGCGAGCCGAATTTTTTGCCGATCACGACGTTGCGACCCTTCGGCCCCAGCGTCACGCGCACCGCGTTCGCCAGCGTGTTCACGCCCTTCAACATCGCCGAGCGCGCCTCTTCGCTAAACTTCAAATCTTTTGCCGCCACTTCGTTTGTTCTCCTCGATAAGATTGTTCGTTGTTATAAGATTGTCCGTCGTCAGTTGTCAGTCGTCAGTTGTTTTACTCTCAATCGATCTCAAACCCTCATCTTCAGACCGTCGCTGACAGAGCCACAAACGACGGACAACTGACAAAAATTTATTCCGTCGTCGCTTGTCCTTCGCCTCGCGCCCGCCCGACCTGCACGCGCGCCGGTCTGAGCAGTTGGCCGTTCATGCGATAGCCGCGAGAGTATTCGGCCGTCACTAATCCGTCGCGCGCCGGTTCGACCTCGCACACGTCAACCGCTTCGTGCAGCTCCGGGTCGAACAATTCGCCGACGGCCGTGATCGCTTCGATGCCGCCGGAGGCGAGCGCGCTCTCGAAACCGCTGAGAGTGCCGCGAAGTCCTTCGAGCAGCGCGTCGAGCGAGCCGCCGCCCTCGGCCGCCTCCATCGCGCGCCGCAGATTCTCCATCACGGGCAGCAGCGCGCCGACGAACGCGGCCTTCTCGCGCGCCGCGCGTTCATCCGCCGTGCGCGCGAGTCGCTGCCTGACCTCGTCCGTCTCGCGCTTGAGTTCCGCGCGCACCTGTTCAAAACGCGCCTGCACATCCTTCGCCACGCCCTCGGCGGCGCGCGTGCGCGCTTCGAGTTCTTCCACGTACTTCGGTTTCAAACTCGGCGCGTCCGCCGCTTCCTGCACGCGCACGCCTTCCTCCGAATCGTCGAGGCTGATGCGCCGCCTGTCCGTCACGCGAACGCCCTCGCCTCCCGTGGCATCCGCCGTCGCCGACTCGCCGCGCGTGCGCGCTTCTTCAGCCGCCGTTCTCTCTCCCATATCCTTACTCTTTTTCTCCCTGCGAAAAGATACCATATAAACTTTAGTGACGAGTGACAGGTGATAGGTAACAAGTTAGAACAAGTTTTCCGACTTGTCACTCGTCACTGAACTGCTATTTTGACGCGCCCCGCTTTCGGCTCCGTGCGTTTGGGCAGGCGCAGGCTGAGGACGCCGTCCTTGTATTCGGCCGCGATGTTTTTCTGATCGACCGTGGGCGGGAGCGGCCCGAAGCGACTCAGGAAACGTCCGAACGGGCGACCACCACCGCCGCCATCGCCGCCACCGCTGCCGCCGCGCCGCGTCCCGCCGGCGTGGGGGGCGCGTTCGCCGCGCACCGTCAGGCGATTCTCGTCCACGCTCACTTCGAGCGCGTTGCGCGCGATGCCCGGCAAATCAAGGGCGACGATGAACTCCGTCTCGGTCTCATAGACATCGGCCGCCGGCGTCCAATCCGCGCGCTCAAGTTCCGCCTCCCGCTCCTCGTTCAGATGATCGTGCCGTCGCGCCGTATCCTCGAACAGACGATTCATACGCTCCTGCAACGTCACATAATCACGCCAGCCGTCCCACTTGTGTCCCACGGTATAAAACCTCCGGTTGTTTGAAAGGATGCGGGATGAATCAGGAAACGCGCTCAGGCCAACCGGCCGGATTTGTTTTCCCTCGTCCCTCACCCCTCATCTCTTTGTTACGCTGTCGCCGCCGCCAACTCGCTCGCGAACCTGAGCGCGTCGCCGTCGGCGGAGACGCGTATGGTTTGGCCGGGCGCGATCTCGCCGCGCAGGAGTTGCGAGGCCAGCGGGTTTTGGAGCAACGTCTGAATGGCGCGTTTCAGCGGCCGCGCGCCGTACATCGGGTCGTAGCCCTCGCGCGCCAGCAGTTCGCGCGCCGAATCGTCGAGCGCGAGCGTGATGTTGCGTTCCGCGAGCATGTGCCGCAGGCGTTCGAGTTGCACCTCGATGATTTGGACGATCTCGGCGCGCGAGAGTTGGTGGAAGATCACCACGTCGTCGATGCGGTTGAGAAACTCCGGCTTGAAGTGGCCGCGCAATTCCTCCAAGACCGCCTCGCGCACCTGCCGCTCGTCGCCGCCCGCCGCCTGTATCTCCCGGCTGCCGAGGTTCGAGGTCATGATCAAGACCGTGTTTTTGAAGTCCACGGTGCGCCCCTTGGAATCGGTCAAACGGCCGTCGTCGAGGATTTGCAGGAGCACGTTGAACACGTCCGGGTGCGCCTTCTCGATCTCGTCGAAGAGGACGACGCTGTAGGGTCTGCGCCTGACGGCTTCGGTCAACTGCCCGCCTTCCTCGTAGCCGATGTAGCCGGGCGGCGCTCCGATCATGCGCGCCACGGCGTGCTTCTCCATGTACTCGCTCATGTCGAGCCGGATCATCGAGCGTTCGTCGTCGAAGAGAAACTCGGCGAGGGCGCGCGCCGTCTCGGTCTTGCCGACGCCCGTCGGGCCGAGGAAGATGAACGAGCCGACGGGGCGGTTCGGGTCTTGCAGCCCGGCGCGCGCGCGGCGCACGGCGTTGGCGACCGCCGTCAGAGCCTCGTCCTGCCCGATCACGCGCAGGCGCAGGCGTTCCTCCATCGTCACGAGTTTCTGCATCTCGCCTTCGAGCATCTTGGCGACGGGCACGCCCGTCCACTTCGCCACGACGAGCGCGATGTCTTCCTCGTCAACCTCTTCCTTGAGATAGACGCCCTCTTTCTGTATCTCCGCGAGTTTCGCGTGCTCCTCCGCGAGTTGCTTTTGCAGTTCGACGGCCGTGCCGTAGCGCAGTTCGGCCACCTTGCCGTAGTCGCCGGCGCGCTCGAACTGCTCGGCCTGCACCTTGATCTGTTCGAGGTCTTCCTTGGCCTTGCGGATGCGCTCGATGATGTCTTTCTCCGAACGCCACTGCGCCTTCATCCCCGAAGCGCGCTCGCGCAAGTCCGCGATCTTGACTTCGATCTCGCGCAGGCGCGCCTGCGAACGCTCGTCCGTCTCGCGCTGCAACGCCTGTTTCTCGATCTCAAGCTGCGTCGTCTCGCGCTCCAGTTCGTCGATCTCGACGGGCAAACTGTCGATCTCGATGCGGAGGCGCGAGGCGGATTCGTCGATCAGGTCGATGGCCTTGTCGGGCAGGAAGCGATCCGTGATGTAGCGGTTCGAGAGCGTGGCCGCCGCGACGATGGCCGAGTCTTTGATCCGCACGCCGTGGTGAACTTCGTAACGCTCCTTCAAACCGCGCAGGATGGCGATCGTGTCCTCCACGGTCGGCTCGCCGACGTAGACCTGCTGGAAACGGCGTTCGAGCGCGGCGTCTTTTTCGATGTGCTTCTTGTACTCGTTGAGAGTCGTCGCGCCGACGCAGCGCAACTCGCCGCGCGCCAGCGCGGGCTTCAACATGTTCGACGCGTCGATCGCGCCCTCGGCTGCGCCCGCCCCGACGAGCGTGTGCAGTTCGTCGATGAAGAGGACGATCTGCCCCTTCGCGTTCTCGATCTCCTTCAAGACCGCCTTCAAACGATCCTCGAACTCGCCGCGATATTTCGCGCCCGCGAGCATCGAGCCGAGGTCTAATCCGACGAGCCGCTTGTTGCGCAAAGTCTCCGGCACGTCGCCGGAGATGATGCGCTGCGCGAGTCCTTCGACGATGGCCGTCTTGCCGACGCCCGGTTCGCCGATCAAGACCGGATTGTTCTTCGTGCGCCGGGACAGGACTTGGATCGTGCGGCGTATCTCGTCGTCGCGGCCGATGACGGGGTCGAGCTTGCCCTGGCGGGCGAGGTCGGTCAGGTCTTTCGCATATTTCGAGAGGGCTTGATAGTTGGCCTCGGCGTTCTGATCCGTGATGCGCGAATCGCCGCGCATCTCGCCGACCACCTTCGTCAGGTCTTCGCGGTTGACGCCGTGCTGGCGCAGGATGCGTCCGGCCGTGCCGTCCTTTTCCTCCAGGATGGCGAGCAGCAGGTGCTCGGTCGAGATGTACTCGTCCTGCATCCGCTCGGCCTGCTTCTGCGCGGCCGTGAAAATCTGCGTCAGGCGCGGGCTGAAATACTGCTGCCCGCCCTGCACCTTCGGCAGGCGATTGATCGCGGCGTTGGCATCGTTTAAGACGACTTGCAGGTTCGCGCCGAGTTTGCCGAGCAGCGGGCGCACGATGCCCTCGGGCTGTTCGAGCATGGCGACGAGCAGGTGTTCCGGCTCGACCTGTTGATGCTGGTTGCGCTCGGCCTGCTCGATGGCCGTCTGGATGGCTTCCTGCCCGCGCAGTGTGAAACGTTCTAGACGCATAATTTACCGAACCCTTACAACCGACGCGCGCGGAACGATGAATGAGTTCACCGCTCATCGTTCCGCGCGTCTATCACCGATGCTTGTTCCGTCTTACTTCCCGGCGGTCGCACTCTTACCTTTGTTCTCCGCCGTGCCGGACTCCCCGGCCTTCGCTTCGATCGTCTTCGGCGCGGCCGCGCCCTCGCCCGCGATCTCGATGCGGCGCGCCTTCACCTCTTCGCGCTTCTGCATCACGACGCGCAGCACGCCGTTCCTGTACTCGGCCGCCACGTTCTCCGGCGAGACCGTCTGCGGCAGCGTGAAGGAGCGCGTGAACGAGCCGTAAGAGCGTTCGACGCGGTGATAATTGTCCGATTCGTCCCGCTTCTCGAACCGACGCTCGCCGCGCAGCGTGAGCACGTTGTTCTCGATGGAGAGTTCAAAGTCCTCTCGATTCATGCCCGGCAGTTCGGCTTCGAGCACGATCTGGTCTTTGTTCTCGTAGATGTCCACGGTCGGCGCCCACGCGCCGCGCGCGATGCCCTCGTCGCCGAAGGAACGGGACGACAACAGGTTGCTCGAAAACAGGCGATTCACTTCGTCTTGCAGCATCCGCAGGTCGCGGAACGGGTCGTAACGGGTAATAGACATGACGTAATTCCTCCTCTTAACTCAACAAAAAGTTATTTGCTGGACGCCCAAACGAGTCTCCGGCGCGACTGAACCGCAGGCCGTCAACCTTTGAGCGTGTCGAAATAATAATATCTGAGTCCGCTCTTGTCAAGTATCGAAAGCAAAAAATTTTCACCCCCGGAGTTCGCCCCGGAGAGGCTTGGAGGGCGCGCGTGAAATGCGCTTAGTCTAATCTAAAGAATCGTTTAATGGACGAGATGAGACCCGCCGAAACCTTCTCCCGGTCTTCACTTCCGGCGGAGGCGGTGAGTCCGGCGCGGCGGTGCGCGATGGTCTGGCCGAGCGTTTCGGCGAGGAGCGGGTTGGACTCGAAGACGGATTTCATCGCCTCGTGGCCGATTTCGAGCACTTCGGTCTCCGCGGCGGCGACGACGTGAGCCGAGCGCGGTTCGCCCGTGAACAGCGCCATCTCCCCGAAAAAGTCGCCCTCGCCGAGCGTGGCGACGGTGCGCGGCCGGCCGTTGTCGTCAATCTGCACGGCGACGTTGCCGTGATGCACGACGAACATCGAATCGCCCTCTTCGCCCGCGCGGATGATGGTTTCGCCGGGCGCGTAGGTGTGGCTGCGGGAGGCGCAGACGAGTTGGGAAAGCTCGTCCGCGTTGAGCGGGGCGAAGATGTCCGTGGCGGAGAGGCGACCCGTCAGCGTTTCGGCATTCGCCGCCGGGGTGGAGGCAATTTTCGGACGCTCCAGGTAGAGCGTCTGCGTGGGGTAGGCGAATTGCAGCCCCGCGCGTTTGAAGGCGTACCAGACGCGCTGGCGCAGGAGCGCGTCCGTGTCGTTGTGCAGGACGTAATCCTCCAGCCAGTACTTGATTTCGTAGTCCACGGCAAAGTCGCCGAGGTTGCGTATGCGGACGATGGGCGCGGGCTGGCGACGCACGTTCTCTGTCTCGCGGATGGCGGCGCGCACGACGCGGATCACCTGGTCGGGCGAGTGCGCGTAGAGGGCGTTGAAGAAGACGAGGCGGGCGTTCGGGTTGTCGCGCGGGCAGACCTCGATGGCCTCCTTGGCGATCTGGCTGTTGCTGAGCAGCACGAAGTGGTTGGTGAACGTCCTGATCTTCGCCGCCCTCCACGTGACGCTCTCGACGACGCCGACCCACTTGCCGACCGTGATCACGTCGCCCACCTCGAAAGGCTTGTCGGCATGGAGCGAGATGCCGGAGAAGAGGTTGCCGAGCGTGTCTTGCAGCGCGAGGCCGAGGATGACGCCGAGCAGGGCAGACCCCGACAGGAGCGCGCCGAGCGAGAGGTCGAAAAAATGTTTCAGGATGAACGCGGCGATCAGTATGTAGGCGATGATGGAGAACAGGTCGCGTATGAGGCTCGGCGCTTCGCGGCCTTTGCGGAGGCGGAAAACCACGTCGAAGAGAAACGCACCGGCGAGCCGCACGCCGACGAACATGAGGCTGAGCCACAGGGCGATCTTGGCGAGCAACTGCACCCAGTAGAAGCCGGGCGCGTTCGCCCTCCAGTTCTCGATTGGTGAAGGCGGTGCGAAGGAAGGCAGGACGAGATAGAGCAGGACGGCAAACGTCGCGGTCGCGGCGAGGGGGAGTGCGAGTTGTTTTTTGAGACGGGAGCTACTCATCTTGAAGCGTCCGAAGGTCAACCGCGTATCGTTCAGGGAAGATTCGCCGGCAGCGTGCGGCGGCGACGCTCTTACGGTTCGCCGAACACGGTCTTGGCGACCAACACGAGCGAGAGCGCGGAGACGATCAACACCGTCAGCCACGCCAGCACATTATAGACCGCGCCGTTGGCGTATTCACCCATCAATTGACGGTCGCCCGCCAGGCGCAGGATAGCGACGAGCATGACGGGCAGCAGGAGGCCGTTGATAAACTGCGTGACGACGAGCACGCGCATCAGGGGCAGCCCCGGAATGATCGCGATGAGCGCGCCCACGGCGATCAGGAAGGTGAAGATGCCGATAAAGATCGGGGCTTCGCGAAAACTGCGCGAGACGCCTTTCTCGAACCCCAACGCCTCGCTGATCGAATAGGCGGTGGCGAGCGGCAGCACGCCCGCCGCGAGCATGGACGCGCCGAAGAGTCCGACGGCGAAAAGCAGACCGGCGTATTCGCCCGCGAGCGGGACGAGGGCGCGCGCGGCGTCGGCCGCCGTCTCGATGCTGCCCGCGTAGCCGCCCTGCGAGCCGAGCGTCGCCGCCGTCGAGATGACGATGAAGAACGCGATGGACATGGCAAAGAGCGTCCCGACCCACACGTCCGCGCGCACCAGTTTGTAGCTCTCGCGCCCGACGCCCTTCTCCACCACCGACGACTGCACGAAGACCTGCATGTAGGGCGAGATGGTCGTGCCGATCAGGGCGATGAGCGTGAACAGGTAGTGGTTATCGTAACGAAACGACGGGCGCGCCATCTGCCGCGCCACCTCGCTCCATTCCGGGCGCGCCAGGAAGGCCGAGACGATGTAGCCGAGGAAGACGAGCGACATGACGAGGAAGACGCGCTCGACCCGCCGGTACGATCCCTTCACGACGAGCCACCACACCGAGAGCGCGGCGAGCGGCACCGATATTTGTCGCGGCACGCCGAACAACTCCGTCGCCGCCGCGATGCCGACGAACTCCGAGACGGTTACGCCCGCGTTCGCCACGAGCAGAGCCATCATCACGACCATCGTCCAGCGCACGCCGAAACGCTCGCGGATCAAGTCGGCCAACCCCTTGCCCGTCACCACGCCCATCCGCGCGCACATCTCCTGCACGAGGCCGAGCGCGATGAGGATGGGCAGAAACGTCCAGAGCAGCGTGTAGCCGAACTCCGCGCCCGAGGTCGAATAGGTGGCGATGCCGCCCGCGTCGTTGCCCGCGTTGGCGGCGATCATCCCCGGCCCGATCACGGCGAGATAGGCGAGAAAGCCGGTGCGCCGCTCCACCGCGCGCCGCACACGCCGCGACCCGTCGCGCCACAGGCGACGACTCATCTCCCGCACATCTGTACGCGACACGGCCACTAGGAGGTTCTCCGTCGTTCATAAGAACTCTTTGGGTCGATAGCTAATGGAAACTCAAACGCCTTTGGTGGCAAGTATCCTTTTAATCTCGGATTTACTGAGCAAGCGATGTTTCTTATGCGCGTTACATTTCTTACATGCTATGGCAAGGTTATTCAAATGGTTTGAGCCTAGACTTTGACTCGGAACTTTTTTACCTTTCTCAAGTGGGGGCAAGTTTCTTAGTTCTTTATTCAATTTGTTAGAAGAAAGAGGAATAATATGATCCACCTCCACTCCACTATTGATGTCACATATATCCGCATATCCTAATTGACAGGTAAGCCCATATTGTTCTTTTAACTGATTCAAAATACGTCCTCTGATTCGGTTAAACTCATCACGCTTCACTTTAGGCTCTCGCCCGACATCAAACAAAGATTCGTATCTATCAAAGTCTTCGTCGTCTTCACACAGTAATGTCCGAAAATAGTCTTGATCCTCTGAACAATTGAATTTCACTTTAACGCTTCTCCCTCAGCCGAACAGTCGGGGCAGGCGTTGCCGCCAGCCTTTCGGCAATAACAACTCCATCGCGTCGTCAACGGTGACTATCCCCGCGATCTCGCCGAGGTCGTCCACGACGGGCAGGGCGAGCAGGTTGTATTCGGCGATCTTGTGCGCCACGTCCTTCGCGGAATCGTCGGGGTGTGCGTGTTGAAACTCGTCGCGCATGACGTGTTCGAGCGGGGCGGCGGGGTCTGCGAGGATGAGGCTGCGCAGGGCGATCACGCCGGAGAGTTTCCAGGAGCCTTCGCGTTCGACGACGTAGAGGTAATAGATCATGTTCGGCGTCTCGGCCATCTCGCGCAGGGTGGCGAGGGCTTCGCCGACGGTCAGGCCTTGCGGGAGCGTGATGAACTCGTTGGTCATGAGGCCGCCCGCCGTGTCGTCTTCGTAGTGGAGAAGTTCGGCCACGTCGGTCTTCTCCTCGCCCTCCATGCGGTTGAGCAAATCCTCGGCGGTGGCTTCGGGCAGATCGCCGAGCACGTCGGCCGCCTCGTCGGGCGACATCCATTCGAGGATGTCGGCGGCGCGCTCCTTGTCCATGTCGCCGATGATGCGCGCCTGACTCTGGTCGGGCATCTCTTCCAAAGTTTCGGCGGCCGTCTCGTCGTCGAGCGCGGCGACCACCTCCGCGCCCTGCCGGTATGACAGAGACTCCGCGAGCCGCGCGATCTCGACCGGATGCAGGCGCGACAACTTATCGCCCGACGACTTCAAACGCACCTCGGCCGCGTCCGTCGCCAGGTATCCTACGTCCGCCCAGTCGATCACTTCGACGGGGCGGCGGCTGCCGAAAAATCCCGCGGGCGCGAGCCTGCGCCAGAGTCCCTGCAAACTCACGTCCGCGCCCGTCACGCGCCACTCGCCCGCCACTTCGATCAACTGCACGTCGTTGACGCGCACGACGCGTTTGCCGTCCACGTCGATCAACTGCTTGTCGAGCACGTCGCGCGCGAGCAGGACTTCGTTCTCGCGCCGTTTGAAGTCGCGCAGGTCGAGGAGGTCGAAGTTGAGTTGCGCGCCCGCCTCGCCGAAGCGTGCGACGCGCGTGCGCGGCAGAAAGATGTCGCGCCGCATGTGGCGCGCGACCAGCCCCGTCACCGGCGGGTGGTCTTCGCCGAGCCGCACGATGACATCCTTGATCGAGGCCACGGGGCGGCCTTCCACGTCGCGCACGGGGCGACGCAAAACTTGCGACAGGTAGAGCATGAACGGATATTAAAAGGGGAACGGAAAAAGGGAAAGCGGAGGGGGCGGATCGGGGGCGATTAAGAATTAAAGAAGGACACGGCTGCCCGCAGAGCGTCACATACCTGCAAGCGTGGCGAGAAACGTTCCGTGGGGGCCTAAGTAGATATCGCGGTCGTGAACATCTCTCATCGCCAGCCCGAACGCGCCCGACTTTTCGTTAAAGACGATTTTGTATCCCGATTCATCCTCCGGCGTTTCTTCCAGCACGAGCCACAATTCCAGCGTCTCGCCGTCTCTCAAACAGTCCTCGTAAACTCGGACGGTCGGGGCGACCAAGCACCGGCGCAGGTCAACTCCGTGCGCGTTTGAAAGCGACCAGTCGCCGTTTATCTCGCGCTCGATTAGTTCAGAAACTTCCGAAGCCTTCACCTCGCCCCCCAAGTTGCGAACTAGTTGGCCGCGCCTTTCGCCTGTTCCGCTTTTCCCTTCAAGATTCTGATCGCGCGTTCGAGGGCGGGGTCGCGGCCGTCGCTGATGTCGCGGCGGGTGGGCTGGACGAGTTCGTCGGGCGTCACGCCCGCGCCTTCGAGCCGGGTGCGCAGGGCGGTGCGAAAGTCCATCTCGCTGATGTCGAGGAGGCCGCCGTCGGGCAGCGTGTGGCGGCGGCGGATGGCGAGGACGCAGCCGCACGTGTGCTCGCCGATGACCTGCGCCCGGTGCGTCTCCTGCAAGGCGGCGGCGAGTATTTCGGCCGCGCTCGCCGTGCGCGTGCTCGTCAGAACGACGACCGCGCCGCGAAACTCCGCCACCGTGTCGGCCGCGAACAGCATCGCGGCGCGCGTCTGCGGCGCGGAACTGACGCGCCCCTCGCGGTCTGTAAATTCGCCGAGGTTTGTGCCCTGCGGCAAAAAGGCGGAGGCGATGTCGGTCATCGTCTCGGCGTGGCCGCCGCCGTTGTCGCGTAAATCCATGACGAGGCCGCGCGCCCCGCGCAGTTCGCCCTTGCGCAGGGCGCGCATCAATTCGCTCGCGATCTCCGGCACGAACATGTTGAAATTGACGACCGCGAAGCCTTCGCTCTTCTGCACGCTGAACGTGGGCGGGCGGCTTTGCAACACGCGCCGCAGGCGGACGCTTCTCGTTCCGGCGCGCGTGTCGCCTCGCGAGAAGACGGCCGTGACGAACGTGTCGCGCGCGCCTTTGAAGAGGCGCGCGGCGGCCTGTTGCCGCGCGGCCAGGTCGGTTGACGCCCCGACCTCTTCCGTCAGCCGACGGGCGAAGGCGGTTGCGACGGGTTCGCCCTCGATGCTCAACAAAGCGTCGCCCGCGCGCACCCCGGCGCGTTCGGCCTCGCCCCCGCGCTCCACTCCCGCGACGATGATCTCGCCGCCGATCTCGCGCAGCGTCACGCCGACGCTGATGTAGGTGGGGCGTTGCCAGTCGAAGCGTTCCTCCGGAGAAAAGACGCGCGTGTGTGCATCGCGCAGGCGGCTCGTGAGGCGGCGCAGCACGGAATAGAACTCCGTCTCGCTCGCGGCCTCTGCGGCGAGCGGGCGCAGCCTCGTGCGCAAGCCCTCCCAGTCAACGCCGTGCAACTCGGGGTCGTAATAACGCTCGCGGATCGTCTGCCACGCTTCATCGAAAACGATGAGCCGCCCCTCGCGCGTCGCCGTCGTCACGCGGCTGTGAGCGGAAGCGGACGGGTAAGGGGTAAAGGGAAAGGGGGAAAGGAAAAGGACGAGGAACAACGCGCACGGTAGCGCACGATAACTAACAAGTCGGAACTTTCGCATCACCCTTTCCCCCTTCCCCTTTACCCCTTACCCTTTATCTTTTGCCTTCCTCATTGGGTCGGCGGAAGTTGTAGCGCAGCAGGACGCGAACGGGGACGGCTCGCCCTCCGCGCGTGGCGGGACGGAAATGCAGTTGGCGCACGGTTGTCGTCACCGCCTCGTTCAGACCGTAACCAGCCCAACGCACGATCTCAATATCTTTGACTTCGCCCGCCGCGTCAACCTCGACGAGGGCATCCACGGTCGCCTCGACGGCCGCCCGCGCCGCCGCCGCCGGATACGCGGGACGCAGGCTCCGGTAGGGTTGCGGCGCGCGGAAGTTTATCGCGGCGGGGCTGCCTTCCTCCGGCAACTCTTCAAACGCATCCTCCGCCCCGCGTGCGCGCGCCGTTAAACGCTCGCTTCTCTCCCCCGCACGCGCTTCCGCAATCGCGTCGGCGTAGCGCGCGGCGCGCGCGCGCAGTTCCGCGAGCAGGCGCTTTTCCGCCTCGTCGGGCGCGGCCGATTCAAAGGTGACATGCTCCCAGAGGATGAGCCGCCCCGTCCGCGCGCTGACGAGAAAGAGCGAGGCGTAGGACTCGAAATAATCCGGACGCGCGATAGACGTGCGGCGCAAGGTCTGCGCCTCGCCCGTGAAGAAAAAATCGCAGCCGATGGCCGCGCCGAGGTCGCGCGCTTCGGCGAGCGTCAGGTTGAGCGAACCCGCGTAGCCCACGCCGCGCGCGGCGGCGCGACTCTGCGCGCGGTTGACGAGATCGAAGTGCGTCTGTTTGGCGAGCGCGGCGGAGAGTTCGACGGCCGCGCGCCCGGCCGCCTCCGTCTCGCCGAGGTCGAGGACGGCCACAGTCGCGCGCTCAGGGGGCGCGCCGGTTTGGGCGCGCGCGCCGCCCGCCGCGCTCAAGCTGAACGCACACGCTAACGCGAAGAAGGCAACTTGCGGCAGGCGGAACTTCATGGCGCGGGCGGAGAAGTAACAATAACAGTGAATGCTGGCGGCAACTATCAAGCGTTCGCCGCGAAGACGCCGGAGGGCGCGAGCGTGCGGCACCGCGGGCTAACTTTTCCTGACGCTCGCCTCCGTCACGTCTTCCAGTTCTTCCGGGGCGAACCCCGTTTCGTTGACGGGCGGCTGCCCGGCCATCCGCGCGAAGAGATTTTCGTAACGGTCAACGATGCGTTCCCAGTCGTAGTGTTCGCGCACGCGCTTCTGCGCGCGTTGCCGGTAGGAATTGACGAGCGCGCCGTCGCGCAGGACGCGCTGGAGTTTCTCGGCGAGGTCTTTCTCATCCGTGTAGGGGATGCCCGCATCGCCCACAGCCTCGATGTTTTCGGGCGTGGCGAGCGTGAGCACGCAGTTGCCGTAGCCCATCGCTTCGAGGAGCGCGGGGTGCGTGCCGCCGACCTCCGTGGCGTGGACGTAGCAATAGGCGTTCTGTTGCAGCGCGCGGTAGGCGTCGCCGAAGACGAAACTGGTGAAGACGATACGGCGGTCGCGGCGGGCGGAGGCGCGCAAACCCTCTATGTACTCGTGCGCGTAGGGCGCGTCGCCGACGATGACGAGCTTGTGCGAGGTACGCACGCGCTTGAAGGCTTCGATGACGAGGCGCGCGTTGTTCTCCGGCTCCAGGCGCGAGACGTAGAGCACGTAGCGGTTCGGCTCGATGCCCCACTGGCGCACGGCCATGCGGTCGGGGATGCGCTCGACCTCCGCGCCGTAAGCGATCATGGTCGTCGGGTGGTTGTAATGCGCCATGTAATAGTCCTGGATGACGCGCGCGTCCGTCACGGTCTCGTTCGGCAGGATGGTGGCGAGCCGTTCGGCGATCAGGTAGTAGCGGCGCGCGAGCCAGTTCCACTTGCGGCGTTTGTGTTCCAGCCCGTCCACGTTGATGGCGACGGACGCGCCCGCGGCGCGCAGGATGGGCGCGAAGGGCGCGTTGGCGGCGTTGCAGATGAGCGCGACATCGTAGCGTCCGGCGGTGGAATGCAGGGCGGAGAGAAAGGTGTGGAGGATGGTGTCGAAATATTTGTGCCGGAAGGTGGGGAGAACTTTCAGGTGAACGCCCTTGTATTCGAGCTGGCGCGGGGAGACGTAGTGCGAGCGGCAGTAGACCGTGACGTGATGGCCGCGCGCGACGAGCCGCGTCGAGAGTTGTTCGGCGAAAGTCTCAAAGCCCCCGTAGCTCGCAGGCACGCCCCGTGTTCCTAGAATCGCTATTCGCATCTTTTGAGGGATGAGGGAGGGCAAAGGGATGAGGGATGAGGGATGAGGGATGAATCAGGAAAGCACTCAAGCGGTTGAATGCTTCTCTTAGTTCATCCCTCATCCCTCATCCCTCATCCCTCCGTATCATCCCTCATCCTTTCTCCTTCGTCGCTTCTTCATAGACCCGCAAAGTTTGCCGCGCGGTCTCCGTCCAGTCGAACAACGCGGCGCGCGCCAGGCCGCGTGCGCCGAGTTGCGCGCGCAACTCGCGGTCGTCGATGAGGCTGGCGATGGCCGCGCCGATGGCATCCTCGTCGAACGGGTTGACCAGCAGACCGGCGTCGCCGACCACTTCGGGCAGGCTCGTCCGGTCGCCCGCGACGACCGCCGCGCCGCATTGCATGGCTTCGAGCGGCGGCAGCCCGAATCCCTCGAAATATGATGGGTAGACGAAGCAGAGCGCGCCCGTGTAGAGCGCGGGCAAGTCGAGTTCGGGAATGTAGCCTGTAAAGATCACGTTCGAGGCGACGCCGGACTGTTCCACGGCACGCAGCGTTTCGCCGTACAGCCATGCGCGTTTGCCAACTAAGACAAGCTGAGGCAGCTTATCGTGGGAACGGCGACGGCGCAAGTCCGAGTAGGCGCGCACCAGCCGCACGAGATTCTTGCGCGGCTGGATCGAACCGACGGCCAGCACGTAGTCGCCGACGATGCCGTAGCGTCGCTTCACTTCGGCCACGGCCTCCGTCGTGGCGGGGCGAAAGTGCGGCGCGGCGGCCGCCCGCGTCACGCTGATGCGCGCGGGCGCGACGTTGTAAGTCTCGATCAGGTCGCGCCGGGAAAACTCGGAAGGCGTGATGATGTGCGCCGCCGTCCGCGCCGTGCGCCGCACCGTGAGCCGCAGTTGCATCCAACTGCGGCGATTGAAGGTCTCCGGCAAATGCTCGAACGAGAGATCGTGGATGGTGGCGACGACCGGGCACGGCGCGAAGGGCGGCGCGGTGAACTGCACGTGGAGCACGTCGGCGCGGTGGCGACGCAACTCGACCGGGAAGGTGACGGGGATGCGGATGAAAGGCGTGTGCGGCAGAGTCCGGCGCACGGAGACGTGCGGCCAGCGTCCCGCGAAGCGGTCGCCGGCGCGTCCTCTCGTCACGTAGAGCGTGTAACGGTTGGCCTCGCCGGAGGCGGCCAACGCCTCGACCAGATTTGTGATGTAAGTCTCGACGCCGGCCAGACCCGTGCCGACCGAGTGCGCGTCAATCGCGATGTGCAAGGCCGTCCGCCGCTCCCGTTCACGCTGCGCGAAGTTTCGTGGAGAGTATCAAACGAGTGTAACCCACGCGCTCGCCGCGCGGAAAGCACGCCGCCTGCGGCCATCAACTCACGCGCCCGCCGCGCGCTTCCCGTTCGTCCGCCTCCGGCGGCAGGACGCCGCGAAAGCTGCGACGATGAATGGGGCAAGCCCCGTGCGCGCGCAAGGCCGCGAGGTGTGCGCGCGTGCCGTAGCCGACGTGCGCGGCGAAACCGTATTGCGGGTAGATGTGTTCGTAGTCGCGCATCAGCGCGTCGCGGAAGGTTTTGGCGATGACGGAGGCGGCGGCGATGGAGGCGGAGATCGAGTCGCCGCGAATGATGGCGCGTTGCGGCAGTTCCACTTCTCTTAGTTGCAGGGCGTCGATGAGCAGGAAGTCGGCGCAAGGCTGGAGTTCGCCGAGCGCGTTGGACATGGCGCGGCGCGTGGCGATGAGGATGTTGGTGCGGTCAATCTCTTCGGGCGGGACGAGGCCGATGCCGTAGCAGAGCGCGGTGGCTTTGAGTTCTTCCGCGATGCGTTCGCGCGCGGCCGCCGTCAACTTCTTCGAGTCGTCCAGACCTTCCGGCAGGGGCGCATCCGGGTTGAGGATGACGGCCGCGGCGACGACCGGCCCCGCCAAGGCACCGCGCCCCACCTCGTCAACGCCCGCGACCATGCGATGCCCGTTCGCCCGCGCCGCGTCCTCAAACGCCGTGCAAATCTCGGAGACGCGTTTTTGACGAACCATAAGAAGGACAGTGACAGGCGACGGGTGACGGGTGACAGGTTAAAACAGCGAGCCTTTTTAACCTGTCACCGGTCACCCGTCGCCTGTCACTCTCTTAAGCTTTGCTCTTGCGGGCGGCGGCCGCGGCGGCGGCTTGCACCTGGCTGCTGCTCGTGGGGCGCGTGTCGCGCTCGCGGATGCGGGCGGCCTTGCCGCGCAGGTTGCGCAGGTAGTAGAGCTTGGCGCGGCGCACCCGGCCGCGTTTGATCACTTCGATGTCTTTGACGATGGTCGCGTAGAGCGGGAAGATGCGCTCGACGCCGATGCCGAAGCTGATCTTGCGCACCGTGATCGTCTCGCGCACGCCGCCGCCTTTGCGCGCGATGACGAGTCCTTCGAAGACCTGCAAACGCTCTTTCGTCTCCGACTCTTTCACGCGCACGTGGACGCGCACCGTGTCTCCCGGCTGAAAGTCCGGGATGGTCTTATTCATCTGAGTTTGTTCGACAGCATCTAAACGGTTCATGACTAACACTCCAAACTATGAAAGGTGACAAGTGACGGGTGACGGGTAACAAGTCAACACGGGATTTCGATCCGGTGTCTATCGGCTCGCTACTCCTCACTAAAATTTTCCGGCTCACCGGCGGCGGCGAGCCACGCGCGTTCGGCTTCCGAGAGCGCGGCGCGTTCCAACAGATCGGGGCGGTTGCGCCGCGTCTTCAGGAGCGCGCTTTCCTTGCGCCAGCGCGCGATCTCGGCGTGATTGCCGCCGAGTAAAACATCCGGGACGCGCCGCCCGCGAAACTCCGGCGGACGCGTGTAATGCGGAAAGTCCAGCAGCCCTTCGGAGAAGGAATCGTTTGCGGCGGAAGTCTCGCTCCCCAGCGCGCCGGGGATCAGACGAACCATCGCGTCCACCACGACGGCCGCCGCCGGTTCGCCGCCCGACAGAACGTAATCGCCGATGGAGAGTTCGTCCGTCACGAGCATCTCCACGACGCGCTCGTCCACGCCCTCGTAACGGCCGCAGATGAGCACGACGTGTGGCGCGCCCGCCAACTCTGCCGCGACCCCTTGGTCGAAGACGCGACCCTGCGGCGAAAGCAACACGACGCGCGCGCCCGTGCCCGCCGGTTCCGCCGCGCTCTGCGCGCCCGTCAGGGATTCCACCGCTGCAAAGATCGGGTCGGGCTTCAAGACCATCCCGTCGCCGCCGCCGAACGGGCGGTCGTCCACCATGCGGTGCTTATCCGTCGTCCACCCGCGCAAATCGTGCGCCTTGATCTCGACGAGACCGGCCGCGCCCGCGCGTCGCACGATCCCGTAATCGAACACCGTGCGGAAGTAGTCCGGGAAGATCGTGATGATGTCAATCAGCAGCATGACAGAGGCCAGAGGGCAAAAGTTCAGAGGTTAGTCGCGACGTTTTACTGACCTCCAACCCCTGTTCTCCGGCCTCTAAATTTCCAACAGCCCTTCCGGCGGGTCAACGCGAATCAGTTTCGCTTCCGTATCGATCTCGACGCAGATGCTCGCGGCGAGCGGGATCAGATTTTCGCGCGTTCCCTCTCTGACGACCAGCACGGGAGCCGCGCCCGTGTGGAGCACTTCGGCGACGCGCCCCACTTCCCTTTCGTCAATCGTCTCGACGCGACAGTCGATCAACTGCCAATCGTAGAACTCATCCTCCGCGAGTTCGACCGCTTCGGTTTCCGGCACGGCCAGTTCGAGACCGACCAGAGCCTGCGCGGCCTCCGGCGAATCGTACCCGGCAAATTTCAGGATGACGCGCCCGCCGTGCAGCCAGCTTTTTTCAAGGGCGAGCTTCCGGCGCGCGCCCGCGGCATCTATCGAGAAGAGTTCGACCAGCCCTTCGAAGCGTTCGGGAAAATCGGTCAACAGGTGTGCCGCCACTTCGCCGCGCACGCCCCTCACCCGCACGATGCGTGCAACGGCGATCAACTCTTCTTCGTCGCCGCCGCTCTCGCTGCCACCACCGCCGCCCGCCGCGCCGCGCCTGTTCCCCGCCTCGCTCATTCCATGATCTCTAAGATGTAGCGGCGACCCTGCTTCAAACTCACCGCATGAAACAGCGAGCGCAGCGCGCGCACCGTCCGCCCCTGCCGCCCGATCAGCTTGCCCATGTCGTCAGGCGCAACGCGCACCTCGATGATCACGCTCCGCTGATCGCGCCCCAGCTCCTCGCGCACGTCCACCGCCTCGGCGTCGTCCACGAGAGCCTTCACGAGCATTTCGACGGTCTCTCTCATCGGTTTCAAGTTTCAGGTGTCAAGTTTCAAGTCTGAGGTCTGAGGCTCTTTGTCTCGAACCTGAAACCTGAAACCTGAGACTAAACTTCCGCTTGCGCTGCCTGTGCCTTCGTCTGGCTCTTGATCAACTGGCGCACGGTGTCGGTCGGCTGCGCGCCGCGCTCGATCCAGTAGGTGATGCGCTCAAGGTTGAGTTTCACTTCGGCCGGATTGCGCGTCGGGTTATAAGTGCCGACATTTTCGAGGTACGCGCCGTCGCGCTTCGACAACTTCTCTTTGACGACCACGCGATACGCGGGGCTTTTCTTCGCGCCCATGCGCATCAATCTGATTGCTAACACTCTCTGTATCCTCCAAATTGGTAATGGGTGATGAGTGATGGGTGATAGGAACAAGCTGTTTTTACTTATCACCCATCACTTATCACCTATCACTTCCTTTTCTTGTGTCGCGGTTTCTTGCGCAGTTTCCTGCGCCCGTTGCCGCCCGCCGCGCCGCCGCCGGGGGGAAGCGCGGGCAGGTTCAAGCCGCCTTCGCCTTCACCTCCGCCGCCACCCATCAGCGCGCTCATGTCGGGCATGCCCATCATGCCACCGAGTTTGCGCATCATGCGGCCTTTCATGCCGCCGCCTCCGCCGCCGCTCGCGCCGCCGCCGAATAAACCCGCGCCCGAAAGCTGCTTCATCATCCCGCGCATTTCGACGTACTGCTTGATGAGCGCGTTCACTTCCGAGACGTTGACGCCCGAACCGCGCGCGATGCGACGCCGGCGGCTCGCATTCAGGATGCGATGATCGCCCCGCTCCTCGCGCGTCATCGAGTCGATGATCGCCTCGGTGCGCTTGAGTTCACGCTCCATCTGCGCCGATTGTTCTTCGTCCAGGTCGGGCATGCCCATGCCGCCGAGCAGTTGGTCGGGCAGGAGTTTCATGATCTTCGAGAACGAGCCGAGCTTTTTCACCTGCCTGAGTTGGCTGCGAAAATCGTCGAGCGTAAACTCGTTCTTTTGCAGTTTCTTCAGTTGCGCTTCGGCTTCCGACTGGTCAACCTGCGTCTGCACCTGCTCGATGAGCGAGAGCACGTCGCCCATGCCGAGGATGCGCTGCGCGATGCGGTCGGGGTAGAAAGGTTCGAGCGCATCGTACTTCTCGCCGACGCCGACAAACTTCACGGGCTGCCCCGTCACCTGCTTGATCGAGAGCGCCGCGCCGCCGCGCGCATCGCCGTCCATCTTCGTCAACACGACGCCCGTAATGCCGACCTGCGCGTGAAACTGCTCGCCCGACTTAACCGCATCCTGACCCGTCATCGCATCGGCGACGAACAAAACTTCGACCGGGTGCGTGTCCGCCTTGATCTGCTTCAACTCGTTCATCAACTCTTCGTCGATGTGGAGTCGTCCGGCCGTGTCGATCAGCAGCGTGTCGTAGCCGACCTCGCGCGCGTGCCGGTAAGCCTCGCGCGCCAGTTCCACGGGGTTGTTCGACTCCGGCATTTCAAAGATCGACTGTCCCGTCGCCTTCGCGATCACCCTCAACTGTTCGCGCGCCGCCGGGCGGTTCACGTCCGTCGAAACCAGCAGGGGCTTGCGCTCCTGATTCTTCGCGAGCCAGAGGGCGATCTTGCCCGTCGAGGTGGTCTTGCCCGAACCCTGGAGGCCGACGATCATCACCACGTTCGGCACGGTCTTCGTAAAGACGAGCCGCGACGATTGGCCGCCCATCAGTTCGACGAGTTCCTCGTAGACGATCTTGACGACCTGCTCCGACGGTTTCAACTCCTGCCAGACGTGCTGCCCCTCGGCCTTCTCCTTGACCGACGCGATGAACTCTTTCGCGACCTTGTAATTAACGTCGGCTTCGAGCAGGGCGAGGCGGATTTCGCGCAGCGCGGCGTCCACGTGTTCCGGCGTCAACACGCCCTCGCCGCGCAAATTCTTGAGCGTGCGCTTTAGTTTATCGGATAAAGACTCGAACATGATGCCTCAGACGCGGCCACGGGCTGTAGCCGAAAACTGACATCATAAAGGCGGGGGCAAAGAGAGTCAAGGAAGGGGGATAGGCGTTTCGCGCCTCCGGCGGCGGTCGCAGAGCCATCGCCAGCGCGTCGCCCTTCCGTCGCTTCTTCTGGCACTCTGCTTGACTGATCATCCTGATGAGCCGCCACGCGTACTGTAACCGTGCAAACATCCCGGCTTAACCACACAGGGAGGACGAAAGATGGACGCAATCACACTGTTGAAAACCGACCACGAGAAGGTGTCCGGTATTTTTGAGAAACTCGAAGAGACGACCGAGAGCGCCGAAAAGACGCGCGAAGAGTTGTTCGCGCAACTGAAACAGGAGTTAGACCTGCACGCGCACATCGAAGAGACGATCTTCTACCCCGTGCTCAAGAAATCGGAGGAGACGCGCGACATCACGATGGAGGGCATCCAGGAGCACCACGTCGTCAAAGTGCTTTTGCGCGAGTTGGACGCGATGGGGGTCGGCAGCGAGACGTGGACGGCGAAGTTGAAAGTGCTCAAGGAGAACGTCGAGCACCACGTCGAGGAAGAGGAAGACGACATGTTCAAGAAAGCGCGCACGGTGTTGAGCCGGGAGCAACTGGAAGAACTCGGCACGCTGATGGAACAGGAAAAGCTGCAACAGAAACCGCTGTCGGCATCGGCCAACTAACGGGCGGCACAGAGATCAATCGAGGGGCGGGCGTGATGAACGACATCGCGCCCGCTTTTTCATTCCGACGCCCCGGCGCGCGCGTCCTGCCGCGCGAACCTCTCCGACGCGAGCGCGAGTCCCATGATGAGATAAAAGACCATCGCCACTTCCGAGTCGCCGAGATTGTAATGAACCAGGCCGCTCGTGAAGAACCCGACGAGGCCGCCGAGCGCGCCGAGCGCGAGTCCGCGTTCCCGCCAATCGGCCTGCGCTTGGGCGCGCCGCAACAGACGCCACAGCATCCGCGCATAAAGAAAGACGACCGTGAGCCAGAGCAGGAGCGCGGGCAGACCTCTCTCCAAAGCCAGTTGCAGAGGCGTGGAGTGCATGTGCCCGACGGGCAGACGCCCTTTGTCGAACAAGCCCCACTCGCGCCAGTGTCGCTTGAGCGAATCCATCCCGACGCCGACGAGCACGTGTCGCGGCTCGCGCGCGAACAACTCGAAGCCCTCTCGGTAGACGGTTGCGCGCCAGGAGATCGAACCGTCCTTGCGGTCGAAGAAGCCCACCCCGCGCTTCTGCTGCAACACGTACAGCCCGAGCGGGACGACGAGCAGCGCGCCGAGCGCGACCGCCAGCGCGGCGCGCTTGCCGCCCACGCCCACCACCGACATCACTATGAGCGAGAGCAGAAACGATAGCCACGAAGCGCGCGTCACCGTCAGCAGCAGCGCGACGCTCACACCCGCCACCGCCGCCGCGAGCAACGCGCCCGGCCACGAGCGTCTTCGTTTGAGCGCGAGGAGCAACCCGGCGGCGAGCGATCCGATCAGTTGCAACACTTCGGCGTAGGTCGTGTAGTGCCCGTAAAAACCCGTCGCGCGCTCGTCGCGCCCGCGCGTCCAACGCGTGACGCCGAGGCGCGCTTCCGGCGTCGCGCCCGCGAGCAACCCGGCGCGCGGCACTTCCGTCTCGAAACGCCATTCGAGGCGGTACACGAGCAAGCGCGCCGCGGGCGCAGTAGCAGCGGCGTCGTCGTCCAGCTCGCGGGCGAGCGCGTCCGGCGAATTGACCGGCGCGCCGTCAACTCTGAGCAGCGTGTCGCCCTCGTTGACCCCGGCCGCGCGCAACGGACTGTCAGCCGTGAGGGCGGACACCTTCACGCCGCGCCCCACGGCGCGCTGCCCGAACGTGTAGACGACGTTGATCATGCACGAAGCGATCAGGGTGAAGACCAGCAGGCGGAGCGTGCGCCGCGTCGCGACGTTCTCCGCGACGAGATAGACGATGGTGAACAGGCTCGCCGCGCGCAATTTGCCGATGCTCACGTCGGGGTCGTAGGAGGCGAGCGCGGAGATGAAGGTGAGGATGAAGAAGCCGAGCAGCGCGTAATCGACGGGCGTGCGAAACGGGCGCGGGCGCGGGCGCAGGGTCAAACGCACGAGCCACGCCAGCAGCCCCACACCCCAGGCGATCTGCGTTCCCGCAATCGAATGCGGGGCGCAGAACGCCAGCAGGAACAGCAACGCGACGAGCGCGCGTTCGAGCCAACCGATAAATGCGCTCAATTGCAACTCACCCGCTTTAGCGTCTGACCGCTGACCGGAAACTCACGCGCGCCACGGCGCACCGCGCGACGGGCGACAATTCGGCCGGAACTGCTTTTCATACTTTCCACGCTCACCATTCGCTGTAGGGTTTGCCGTCCGTAGCTTTAGCGTTTGATGCGCTGCGGATATTGATAATGCCCTTCGCGCCTTTACCCGCGGGCGGGTCGCCGATGATCACGCGCCAGTCTTTTTTGCCCGTCATCGGGTCGTCGGGGATTTCGAGCAAGTAACCGGCACGCTTCAGGTCTTCGAGCGATTGCGGCAACTCGCCCCTATCGAACGCGTATTGGTCGATCAACTTACGCATCTGAGACAGATCATCCCGCAGGACGGATTCGCGCGCTTCGACTACCGTCTTTTCATATGGGGCGGTCGAGCTATTGCAAGCGAGCAGGACGAACGCGAGACAGACGACAAACGATGCGGTCGCGACGAACCGGATTCCGTATATTTCCAAATCGGGCGTCTCCTTTGTCATGCGTGGACTTCAATCGCCCCGCCGCCGTCGTCGTTTCAATAAGCGTTGTCGCCGCGCAGCATCACGGGCAGCGTGCGGAGGATGATCTTGAGGTCGAGCAGGAGCGACCAGTTTTCGATGTAGAAGAGATCGAGCCGCACCATCTCCTCGAACGAGAGGCGGTTGCGCCCGGAAACCTGCCACAAGCCCGTCAGCCCCGGCTTCATGTCGAGCCGCTTGCGATGCCACAACTCATACGCCTCGACTTCGTAAGGGATGGGCGGGCGCGGCCCGACGACGCTCATGTCGCCCCTCAGCACGTTCAACAACTGCGGCAACTCGTCGAGGCTCAGGCGACGCAGGACGCGCCCGACGCGCGTCACGCGCGGGTCGGCGCGCAGTTTGTAGATCGGTCGCGCGTCGTCGCCCAGGTTCGTCTCGGATTGCCCGGCGATGTACTTGCGCTGGTAATCGCGGTGGGCGGCATCGTCGGAGTTCGTCTGCATCGTGCGAAATTTGAGAAAGAGGAAGATGCGCCCGTCCATCCCGACGCGCTCCTGCTTGTAGAACACTCCGCCCGGCGAGTCGAGCCTGATCAGCGCGGCGATGACGAGCCAGAGCGGCGCGAGCACGGCCAGCGCGGACGAGGCCAGCAGGATGTCCAGCCCGCGTTTGACGAGGCGCGCCGTGCTCGACAAAGGCTCGCGGAACAGTTGGATCATCGGCAGCGCGCCGATCTGATCGATCTCGGTCTTGCGCGGCAGGCAGTTGAACAAACTCGGCGCGATGCGAAACTCGACGCCGCGAATGCGGCCGACGCGCATCATCACGTCGAACAACAGGTCGCCGGAGACGCGCGCGTCGGCGACGATCACTTCGTTGGCCGCCGTCTCGCGGATCGTCTCGGCCAAGTCCTTGATGCTGCCGATCACCGGCACGCCCTCGAACGACTCCGGCACGCTCTTGTCAATCGCGCCGTTCTCCACCACGCCGATCACGCGATAGCCCAACTCCGGCCGCTCGCGCATCTCCCGGATACACAGGCTCGCCTCCGCGCCGCGCCCGACGACAAGGGTCGGGATCAGGTTCACGCCGCCGCGCCGCACCGCGGCCTGCGCCCCGCGGATCGCCAAACGCAGCGCGCCGAACGCCGCGAGCGCGAACGCGAAATCGAGCATGAAGACGGCGCGCGAATAGGAGAAGGCGCGGAACGCCGTCCCGCCGCGATAGAGGAAGGCCACCGCGACGATCAGGAGCGAGGCCACGGCCGTCGCCTTGAAGACGCGCAAAGTGTCGTCCACGTAGGAAAACTCGCCGCGCAGTTTGTACAGATCGTAATAAGCGTGAGCGAGCACGCGCACCGGCACGACGAACAGCAGCACGGCCGCGTAAGGCGCAAACTCCTCGCTCCAGACGACGCGCCCTGCGCTCATTTCCGCGATGACGTGCTCGCCCTCGCGCAAATAGAACGCCGCCAGAAACGAGACGGCCGCGACCACGGCGTCGGCCGCCACGAGCGCGGCTTTCACCGACGGCAACACCCACTGCGGCGCGCGCCCCTCAGCGCGCACCGCACCGGCCGTCACCCTCAACTTGTCGAACCGTTCAGCGCGCATAGTAGTTAAGGGATGAGGGATGAGGGATGAGGGATGAATCAGAAAAGCATTCAACCTCCGGTACGGTTTTAATTTTCATCCTTCATCCCTCATCCTTCATCCCTCATCCTTCATCCCTCATCCCTCCGCCCTCATTCCTTCTAAAATCATGTCCGCCACCTGCGCGCGCACGGCGGTGGCGCGGCGGGCGTGGGCGGCCTCTTTCTTGACGACCGGCAGGGCGCGAATGTCGGCCGGCGTGCGGATGCGTGTGAGGCGGCCTTCGCGCACGAGTTCTTCATCCACGGCCGCCCACTGCCCCGCATAGACGGTGGCGGCGGGCACGCCGAGCGCGGCCGCCTCGCGGTTCATCGTGCCGCCCGCGCTGACCACGAGATCGGCGGCGGCGATGAGCGTCGCCCCGTCGAGCGCGGCGCGCGGCATGATGACGTTCTCGCTGCGGTGTCGCGCGTCAAACTCCTCGCGCTGCGCGTCTGTGCGCGCCAGGAGGACGATGCGCGCGTCGTCCTGCGCGCAGAGATGTTCGAGCAGCGCGTCGAACAGTTCGTTGTCAAAACGGTGATAGAGCGCATCGCGCGCGGGCGGACGCACGACGACGAGCACGTCGCGCGCGCCCACGCCGAGCGACTCGAACATCTCTTCGATTGCGCCCGCGCGCGGTTGCCAACCGGCGAGATACACGTCCTCTTTGAAACCGTCGTAGTGCCGCACCTTGCGTGCGGACGCGCCGAAACGCCTGAGCGCGGCGCGGGGAAACGCGCGCGGCACGACGATGCGCGAGGCCAACCGGAAGGCCAGATGATTCGCGGGCTGGTGTTCGTAGTCCATCAGCGTCACGCTCCGCACACCGAGTGCGCGCGCCGCGACGATCTGCGAGTAAGAGTTGTGACTGACGGCCAACTCGAAGCGCGGGCGGCCGCGCGCCCAACTCCTGAGCGCGCGCGCGCGCCCGAACAGGTTGCCCGCTTTTCCCTTCAACTCGCGCCCGCCGTGGCCGCCGATGACCGTGGGCGCAAAGCCCGCCTGCTCGGCCAACTCGACCGTCTGCGCGAACTCACGCGCCGTCACTTCCAACTCGTGTCCACGCGCCCGGAATTCCGCCGCGAGGGCGGCGAAGAACGGCACGTGCGGCGAGTTTGCCAGATCGATCCAGATACGCAACATAAAAAGGGATGAGGGCGGAGGGATGAGGGATGAAGCAAAGCATTCAACTTCTTCCCGTTCTGTTCATCCCTCATCCCTCATCCTTCATCCCTTCGATCCGTCTCGCCAGCGCGTACAGCATCCACGCCTGCGTCCAGCGCATGTAGGGCGTGCGGATGGTGTAGAAGCGTCGTCGCTGGTAATAGAAGAAGCCGCGCCGGTGGTCGCGCAAATTTTCGAGCGTCCAACGGATGATGCGGTCGGCGAGCGCGAGCGCGTCGGGCATCGAGTCTTTCAGTTCGCAGAGGGCGACGACGGCCGCGCCGCTGGCATGTGCGTCCGCCGGGTATGGGTTGTCATGGTAGTATTTCGGCCAACCGTCGGCAAGGAAGAAGTTCTCCCGCCAGAACTCGCAGCCGCGCCTGAGCGACTCCGCAAACTCCGCCCGCGCCGCGCCGCCGCCGTCCGCCTCCGAGATACGCGCGAGCGATGTCAGGATGAACGCCGTGTGAAAATTGTCAGCCCATCCCTGGAATTCGGCCGCGCCATAAGCCCACGAACCGTCGGCGCGCTGTCGCCGGACGACGTAGCGCGCCGCGCGCACTGCTGTCTCCAACAACTCCGCCTCGCCCGTCTCCGCGCCGACGGAGGCCAGCGTCTCCCCGGCCAGCAGGCTCGCGTTGAAGACGCGCGTCGCGTCGAGCGGCGTGTAGCTGAAACAAATTTCGTCCGCGCCCTCTTCGCTTCGTTTCAAGTCGCGCAGGATAAAGTCGCACGCGCCGCGCGCCGCGCGCAGGTATTTCTCATCGCCGAAGACGCCGTGCGCCTCCACGAGCGCACGCGCGGCGAAGGCCGTCGGCACGATGGTCGGCGTCCCCTGCGGCGCGAAAAAAGCGCGCCCCTGCCAGTCGAAATTGTAGCCCCACGCCGCGCCGCTCCCGCCCGCGAGTCGCGCCGCGAGCAGCGCGTCCAAAAGCTCGCGCGCTTCCCTCTCGCCTTCGCCCGTCGCGCGAAAACGCGAGAGGGCGGCGAGCGCAAAGAGCGCCGTGCCCTTCGCGTTCAGCCCCACGGGCACGCGCGCGGGACGACGCAAACTGACGGGCGCGCGTTTGAACGCCTGCGTCCACGCGAGCCGCGCGAGGCGCGACCCTTTCAACGGCGTCGCCTGAAACAGACGGCTGTTCAACCCGTCGAACGGATCATGCCCCGCCCAGCCGCGCGCCCGACACCACGCCGCGAGACTTTCATATGCCTGCTCAAGCTCAATCATAATAAGAGAGGTCAGAGGTTAGAGGTCAGAGGTCAGTTAAAGACGAAGCTGACTTAACTGACTCTTTATCTCCAGCCTCTGACCTCTGCGCGTCCCGGTCTGCCCCCCGGCCTCTGCTTTTTCTTAACTGACCTTCTGCTTTTTCTTAACTGACCTCTAACCTCTGACCTCTGACCTCTGAATTTATGCGGCGCGGCGTCTCGATGAAGCTCTCGTGCCAGAGTTCAAAGATGAGAAGCGTCCAGAGGAGTTTGCGGTGGTTGGCCGCGCCGCGCTCGTGTTCGTCTTGCAGGCGCGCAACGTAGGCCGGGTCGAAGAGGCCGTGGCGGCTGAGGCGGGCGGGCGACAGCAGATCGCGCGCGAGCGGGCGCAGGCGTCCTTTGAGCCATTCGGCGACGGGCACGCCGAAGCCCTTCTTGCCGCGGCGCGTGACGAACGCGGGCAGGTGCGGTGCGACGGCGCGCTTCAAAATGTACTTCGTCGTGTTGCCGTGCAGTTTGTAACTCAACGGCAGCGAGGCGACGTATTCGACGAGTCGGCGGTCGAGGAACGGGGCGCGCACTTCGAGCGAGACGGCCATGCTCGTGCGGTCAACCTTGGTCAGAATGTCTTCGGCGAGATAGAGCTTCGTGTCGAGATACTGCATCCGCTCGATGGTCTCCTCGGCGTCGCACTCGTCTAAGAGGGCGCGCGCGCCCGCGTAGATGTCCGCGCCGGTCGCGCCGCGCGCGGCGGGCGTGAGCAGCAACGCTTGCTCGTCGGGCGTGAACGAGCCGAACCAGATGTGATGCCGCGTCACCACGTCGTCGTAGCGCATGCCTTCGATGAACTTGCGCGCCTTGTAGTCGAGCGAGAGGTTTTTCGTCTTGACCGGCAGGCGTTTGACGATCGACTCGACGAAGAAGCGGCGCGCCCACGGCGGCACGCGCTCGTAGAGCCGCGCGACGCGGTGCGCCGGATACATCGGGTAGCCGGCGAAGATTTCGTCGCCGCCGTCGCCGCCGAGCGCGACCGTCACGTGCTGGCGCGTGAAGCGCGAGAGCAGGTAGGTCGGGACGACCGACGGGTCGCTCAGGGGTTCGTCCATCCACGACCCGATCTCGCCGACGAGGTCGGCCCCGAGGTTCGCGCTCAGGCGCTCCTCGTGGTGATCGGTTCCGAGGAAGTCGGCGACGGCGCGCGCGTAGGGGGACTCGTCGAAAGACTTTTCGGCGAACGAGATCGAAAAGGTCTTGACGGTCGCGTGGGAGGCGCGCACGGCGAGCGCGGCGACGGCCGACGAGTCCACGCCGCCGCTCAGGAGCACGCCGAGCGGCACGTCCGAGACGAGGCGCATCCTGACCGAGTCGGCCAGCAGCTCGCGCAAACGTTCCGCCGCCTCGCCCTCCGAGGGCGTGCGCTCTGGCTTGCGGTAGCTCAGCCGCCAGTAGGGCCGGACGCTGACCTCGCCGTCTTCGAGCGTGAGCGCGTGCGCGGCGGGAAGTTTTTGGATGCCCTCGTAGATCGAGAGCGGCGCGGGCACGTAATCGAAAGAGAGATATTGCCGGAGCGCGTCCATGTTCAGACGCACACGCACGCTCGGGTGCGCGAGCAGAACTTTCGGCTCAGACGCGAACAACAGACGCCCCTCGAAGACGCCCCAGTACAGAGGCTTCTCGCCGAACGGATCGCGCGCGATGAAAAGTTTCCGCCGCCGCGCATCCCACAGAGCGAAGGCGAACATGCCGTTCAAATGCGCGAGCATCCCCGTGCCGTATTCTTCGTAGAGATGCGGCACCACCTCCGTATCCGACGCGCTCTTGAACGTGTGCCCT